>CAVCLB010000001.1:0-283488 GCA_963602915.1 Dysosmobacter segnis
GTTGCAAATATTTGCTCAAAATATTTACAGCATCTCCTTTGGATATTGCCTTCTTCCCTATGTAGAAACGCTCAGTATCGACTTGGTCTAGTTTCTGTTTGAAGAGGCGGTTGATTATCTGTTCGTATATTCCAGTTGCTATCATTTTTTTGTTTTAGGTATCATTACAATCTGGCATCACTATCATAGTCAAAAGTGAAACTTAAAATTCAAAAATAAGAACTTTTATTTCAACGAAAGAAGAATTGGTCGGAAATCTTTTCCAAATGAGCAACATTTAACAGATTTACATGGAAAATGGTTGCAAATCCGCTCCAAATTACATGGTAGATGCACTTGGGGCAAATCTGCAATAGGCTTCATCGGTCATCGAAGCTGGCTTCAATAGCAGATGACCCGAAAAACATTCGCACAAAAATTTGAATTTCTGTATAAAAGATGTACTTTTGCATAGATAAACAACAACGCAAGGCCGACGACCGGACATTTTCCCGTTAAACAGGCGTGACGGCCATTGTAGACAATGAATTTGCGTATGCATACAAAAGAAGAGAAACTGCAAGCCTTCGGGCGGTTGCTTGACGTGCTCGACACATTGCGCGTAAAATGCCCTTGGGATCAGAAACAGACAAACCAAAGTCTGCGTCCGAACACAATAGAAGAAACCTACGAGTTGTGTGATGCCCTTATGAAAGACGACACCGCCAATATCTGCAAGGAACTGGGCGATGTGCTGCTGCATATTTGTTTTTATGCGAAAATTGGTGACGAACAGGGCAAATTCGACATTGCTGACGTGTGCCAGAAACTCACCGACAAACTAATATTCCGTCATCCGCACGTTTATCATCCCTCGCAGGTGGGTGCCCCCGACCCTAAACCGCTGCCTTATGGTGAAGAAACTGAGGAACAATCGGCTCAGGTTTCAACGGCACAGGATGTCATCGAAAACTGGGAACAAATAAAACTGAAGGAAAAAGACGGCAACAAAAGCGTGTTGTCGGGTGTGCCCGAGGCCCTGCCGTCGCTCATAAAAGCCTACCGCATACAGGACAAAGCCCGTAACGTGGGGTTCGACTGGGAAGACAAAGGTGACGTATGGGGTAAGGTGAGAGAAGAACTTAGCGAACTTGAGGATGAACTGCGTGAGGGAAACCGTGAGAAATCGCTTTCTGAATATGGCGATTTCCTGTTCAGTCTGATAAATGCTGGACGCTTGTATCATCTTAATCCTGACAATGCCCTGGAACTGACTAACCAAAAGTTTATAAGACGCTTCAACTATATCGAGGCTCACAGCATAAAGCAAGGAAAGCCGTTGAAGGATATGACGCTTGGAGAGATGGACCAGTTGTGGAATGAAGCCAAGGCGTTGGAGAAATGAGAAGATGCTTGGTGGATGTCAGGGCGTATGCCGCCCGGAATGTAAAACCATGGCAAAGTGAACAATAAAAAATATGAATATGAAAACGAAAATACTGTTGGCTAGCTTTATATCATGTGCCGCAATAGTCTTTTTGGCAACAGGTTGCGGTGAAAGAAAGGCAAAGTCGCATGCAGAAAAGGCAGAAGAAGCCGCTGAAGCTGCCGACACAACGGTGTATGGAGTGTGTGGTGAGGGCACGTCGATGCACAGTCTGCAACTTGTCACCGACTATGGAGACACAATAACTTATGTTATAAATGATGAAGGCGATGTCCCGACCGATGTGCAGGGCGGACTGATGGCCGGCGACCATGTGGCGGTTGTCGGGACGAAATGCGATGGCGAAGCGGTGGCCGACAAGGTGATAAACCTGACTTCGTTGCTCGGTCACTGGACAAGCATCGACCGAAATTTCGAACTCGAAGAGGGAGGAACGGTAAAGTCAAGCGTCAAGGCCGAAACAGCACCATGGACAACATGGAAAATTTTCAATGGAAACCTCGTGCTTAACCGCGACACTTTCGTGATATACAATCTAGGGGCTGATTCCCTATATATTGAGAACGGAAAAGGAATATACGCTTTCAAGCGACAGTATTGATTGTTATGGAACCATTCAGAGTGCACATATTGGGGTGCGGCTGCGCATTGCCCACCATGAGGCATTATGCTTCGTCACAAGTAGTGGAAATCCGCGAGAAACTGTTTATGGTTGATTGTGGCGAAGGAGCACAGGTGCAACTGCGGCGTGCGAGGCTGCGTTTCACAAAAATTAGTGCCGTTTTCATCACGCACATACATGGCGACCATTGCTTCGGACTGATTGGTCTTATCTCGACTTTCGGAATGCTCGGACGCACCGCGCCTTTGGCTATATACGCACCAAAGGATTTGGAGGATGTGCTAAAAGTGATGATAGACAAGTTCTGCAATGGTTTGGAGTATGAAATAGAATTTCATGCAGTTGACACCAAAAAGCAGGCAGTGATATACGAAGACCGCAGCCTCACGGTTGAGAGCATACCTTTGCGGCACAGAGTGCCTTGCTCGGGCTATCTGTTCAGGGAAAAACCTTTGCTGCCACACATCCGGCGCGACATGATCGACTTCTACAAAATTCCCGTTTCGCAAATAAACAATATTAAAAACGGGGCCGACTGGATTGACGACGAGGGCAATGTAGTGCCGAACGAAAGGCTTGTGGTGCCCAACCAGAGCGCACGCAGCTATGCTTATTGCAGCGACACGCAATATCTGCCGCAGTTGAGCGAAATGATACACGGCGTTGACACTCTGTATCACGAAGCCACATACCTGAACCGAGACATTGAGCGGGCAAAGCTTTATTGTCACACTACTGCGGCACAGGCCGCACAAGTGGCAAAAGATGCCGAAGTGGGCAAACTTGTGCTTGGGCATTACAGCGCAAAATATGATGATGAAAGCGAACTTCTCGAAGAGGCAAAATCAGTATTTGCAAATACAATATTGAGCGACGAGAACATTATTGTAGATGTGTAGTTAAATATGGTTAATAGAAAAGCAATATGTAATCTTTCTGCTTCCTCATTCAAATAAAAATGGCTATTTTTGCCGTAACAAAGAAACAAACGATGCAATTATGACAAAATTCGTCCTTACAATATTATTCTCAATACTGACATTCGGTATAAACACGGCATCTGCCAACAGCAGTAATGCGGTGGAAATGATTGATACCGAAACGCAGAACGTGACGATTTCGGTTGTGGAATCGTCTGTGCATGTGAGCGGTGGCAACGGTTTGGTGCTTTCTGTCTACAGAATTACCGGTGATTGCATTCTTAAAGTGAAGGTCGAAGGCAATGACAAACGCTTTGATTTAAATTTGCCTAAGGGATGCTACATTCTGAAAGTAGGTAAGGTTGTGCGTAAAATCGTGATAAAGCAATAAGTCGTTTGGCAATAGTGCGTTATATATTTGCAATGCTCGTTGCAGCATTGTTGTTTTCGTGCCAAAATAAGCAACACAAAAAAGAAATCAAATTGGACAGTTTCGCCGGTTTGTGCGACTCTCGTTATGCGGTCGATGCACCGGCCATAAGGCATAATATATCCCGACTTTTAGCGGCTGACAAGGACGTGAGCAAGCTCGACCGTTTCATAAGGGAATATTATTCCGACGGAAAACCTTTTTTATGGATAACCAAATCGGGGATTACATCGAAGGCCGACAGTGTGTTGGCATATTTGGAAAACATTCCCCGAATGGGTTTCGACAAAGAAAAATTTTGTTATACGGCAATAAAGGAATGTCTTGTTGTTGCCCGTAATATTAAATATGGGCAGGGTAGGGGTGATGTAAACGAAATCCTTGCACGGTTGGAATATAGCTTGTCAAAGGCATATTTTAGATATTGTATAGGCCAGCGTTACGGCTTTGTGAACCCAGCAAAGCTGTTTAATAGTGTAGATGTGAGAGACAGCGACTCTGTAAGGGTGAGCTATCGTGTGTTGTACGACGTAAAGACAAAACGTCCTGACAATGCTTTCTATTCTGAGGCATGCGCCGCCTTGCACAGTCCACAGTCTGCCGGGGCATTCCTGCACAGTTCTTCTCCGCACAACAATCTATTCAGCATACTTGAAAAGCGTCTTGCCGGCAGCAACAATGCCCATGAACGCAAGCTTGTGCTGTGCAATATGGAGAGAAGCCGGTGGAATCTCTATGACTATCCGCAGGACAACAAGAAGTATGTTCTCGTCAACATCCCTTCAAGTCATTTGTGGGCAATAGACAACAACCAGTGTCTTACGATGCGCATCGGATATGGGGCAACTGACACCAAAACCCCGCTTATCACAAGCAAGATATTCAGGATGGATTTCAATCCACAGTGGGTAATTCCGAAAAGTATCGTGAAAAAATCTGTCGTGCAGCATGCCGGGAATAATTCCTATTTTGAAAGCCACAACTATTACATATACGATCGCACTTTGCAAAAAAGTGTAGAACCGTCGTCGGTATCGGGCGTCATGCTCCTTGACAAGAGATACCGTGTCGTTCAGCGCGGAGGCAAGGGCAATGCGCTCGGTCGTGTAATATTCAGGTTTGATAACGATTGCGCCATATTCATACATGACACGTCAAACCCCGGGGTGTTTTCAAAGGCTGACAGGAGCGTGTCGCACGGATGCGTAAGGGTTGAAAAACCTTACGAACTGGCTGTGTTTATGCTTGGGAAAACCGACACTGATGTTCTTGGCGACATCAAGTATGCAATGACATACGATGACAATGGCGGTAACGGAAACGCAGGAAACGGTGAGAGTCGTGTGAAACAGAAGAAACCGATAGGGAGCTTGCGCGTAAATCCAAACGTCCCAGTGTTTATCACATATTACACAATGTATCCTGACGTGAACGGTACATTGCAGGTGTATCCTGATGTGTATGGTTACGACCAATTGTTATATGACCGTCTGACCGGATTCATGTAAAGATTTTAACTCCATTGGCAACGGAATGAAGACGGAAAGGCAAAAATATTTCTCGGATGTAGTGAACCGATATAGTGAAACACTGTATTGGAAAATAAGGCGTATCGTGCTCTGCCATGACGATGCAAACGATGTTCTACAAAACGTCTTCATAAAGGCATGGAACAATCTTGACGACTTTCACGAGAAATCTAAAATATCCACTTGGCTCTACCGAATTGCAATAAATGAGGCATTGGACTTCCTGCGCAAACAGAAACACATGGTTACAGCAGCATCGACCAACGGCGACAACTCGGTGGCCAACATGCTTATGGCCGACGAATTCTTCGACGGCGACGAAGCTCAGGCCTTGTTGCAAGAGGCAATAGCCCGGCTGCCCGACGTGCAACGCGTGGTGTTCAATCTGAGATATTTTGAAGAAATGAAATATTCGGACATGAGCAAACTGCTGGACACCTCGGAAGGTGCGTTGAAGGCAAGCTATCATATCGCTGTTGGAAAGATAACTGGTTTTTTGAAAGAACGTGGTTAAACCAATGGCACATTGTTACGTCTAACAGGTAAATATGCAAAATAAATATGTCAACAGATTCCTTCATTAAAGAAAAATATGGAAAGCACCAGCCATTCAAGGTTCCGGCAGGCTATTTTGAAGGGCTGTCCAACCAAATAATGGCCCATACTGACAACAGGCAGGCCTTGAAACCTTACGGGCTATGGAGTAAATACAAAAAAGCCTTGCTGCTTGCAGCCTGTTTGTGCGCTTTCGCTGTCAGCACTGCAATATATGTGCATTCTGCTTACGATGCCGAAGCCACCGTGGCCAAGGGCAGCGTTTCGGGATTGTCTGACGACCATTCAATGGAGAGCATTGCCGACTATACGATGCTTGACAATGACGATATATACGCACTGGTGTCAAATTATTAAAATCAAAAGCCTTGAAAAGATTCTTAATCATAATCATATTGTCGGTGTTGTCTGTGTCTGCTTCGTTCTCGCAGGGCAACAAGAAGTTCGATCCAGCTCGGTTTGAGGCCGAGTTGGAAAAGTTTATAACTGCCGAAGCACGACTTACGCAGAGTGAAGCAACCAAATTCTTTCCTCTGTACAGGGAAATGCGCAAAAAGCAGATGACGTATTTCAAGAAAGACAGAGATTTGTTCAGAAACACAAAGGCCACCGACAATAAGGCTTGTGAAAAGGCAATAAGGGAGCATGATGCCAACGAAATTGCAATAAAGAAAATACAAAGCACATATCACAGCAAATTCCTCAAAGTGCTATCACCTACAAAAATCCTGCAGATAATAAAGGCCGAAGACAAATTTCACCGGCAGTTGTTCTCACGCTCTGGTTCGCATAAAGGAGGACGCAAGTAATGTCGCGCTACTTTATTGAATTCTGTTATGACGGAACACGCTATCATGGCTGGCAAATACAACCCAACGGCAACACCGTCCAGGCCGAGTTGCAGAATGCGTTGCAGAAAATTCTGCGCAAGGAAACTGTTGTCGTGGGTGCAGGGCGCACCGACACAGGCGTGCACGCCCGTATGATGGTGGCTCATTTCGATACCGACGAGTTGATAGACTGCGGGCAATTGGCTTACCGTATGAACCGTATAGTGCCGCATGATATTGCCATTTACTCGGTGTATGCCGTAAACCTAGACATGCACGCACGGTTTAGTGCCACCAAGCGCACCTATCATTATTACATACACACTCGTAAAGACCCGTTCGCAAGCAAGTATTCTTGTGAATTGCACTATGACCTCGATTTCGAATTGATGAACAAAGCGGCTGCACATCTGCTTGATGTGCAGGATTTCGGGGCTTTTTGCAAGAGCAATTCTGATGTGAAAACAACGATATGCAACATCTCGGAAGCAGTTTGGATAAACGACGACGAAACCCACTGGCATTTTGTTATTTCGGCAAACCGGTTCTTGCGCAATATGGTAAGGGCCGTTGTCGGGACATTAGTAGAAATAGGTCGTCACAGACTGACATTGGATGAATTTGACAAGGTGGTTGCGAGTGGAAACCGTTCGAGGGCAGGTGAGAGTATGCCGGGTAATGCCTTGTTCTTAGAGAAAATAGAGTATTGAAGCTTTTGAAATAAAGATTGTATGTGGTTGTTGCTGGCTTTCCTTTCGGCAGCATTGTTGGGCTTTTATGATATAAGTAAGAAAAGCGCGCTTAACAACAATGATGTATTGCCCGTTCTGTTTCTTAACACGCTGCTGTGCAGCTTGATTTTCATGCCGTTTATTATCTTGTCGTCTTGCACACACGTCTTGGATGGCACACAATTTCATATTGGGCATTATGGCATTGCCCTTCATTTGCGCATATTGCTCAAAAGCTGTATAGTGTTGTCTTCGTGGATAATGGGCTATTTTGCCATGAAACACCTGCCCATTACCATTGTCGGCCCTATAAATGCCACGCGTCCCGTGTTTGTACTTGTTGGGGCAATGTTAGTGTTCGGTGAGCATCTTAATGTGTATCAGTGGGCTGGTGTCATTATTGCTATCGTGTCGTTGTTCTTGCTCGGTAAAAGCGGCAAGAGCGAAGGCATCGACTTCAAACACAATAAATGGATTTTCTTTCTTCTCGGAGCGGCAATAACTGGCGCGATAAGCGGGTTGTATGACAAATATCTGATGGCTTCACCGCAAGATGGTGGAGTGGGGCTCGACCGTATGGCAGTGCAAAGTTGGTATAATTTCTACCAATGTATTGTTATGGGGACGGCAATAATTGCGGTGTGGCTTCCCGGCAGGCGGAGTGGAACGCGTTTCCGTTGGCGTTGGAGCATAGTTCTTATAAGCGTGTTTCTCAGTATGGCCGACTTCCTTTATTTCTACGCCTTGAGTTTGCCAGGGGCAATGATTGCGGTGGTTTCAATGGTGAGAAGGGGAAGCGTGGTTGTAAGTTTTCTGTTTGGAGCAATGATTTTCCACGAGAAAAACCTTAAAGCCAAGGCGTTGGATGTGCTGCTTGTGATAATAGGAATGGTGTTCCTTTATATCGGAAGCCGGTGAATTCTGCGTCGGAGAGAAGACTTCCGGCATTGTTTGCTATTTTCTTTTACCGACACGTTTTGTAATGCGGTACAAGAACAAAAGGTAACGCCTTATGGGGCGCAAATGCATCCATAAGAATGAATAAGTTTTCCATTTTACCGAATCAGTGCGCTCCATTTTGTTCCGTCCTTTCCTGTAAAAGCCTACGGCATATCCGTGTATGTCTGATATTTGGCATTGCTCTGTGCCAAGATTGCCGTCGCCCATTAGTACAACACGTTCGCCTTCTATTTCGGTTATTCTGTGCAGCACATAACGTTTGGCTGATATTTCGGCCAAAACAACATCGCCCACCTTCAATTTCTCTGCTTTTTTGAGCAGAGCTTTGTCGCGGTTGTCTTCAAGAAAAGGACGCATACTTATTCCCCTTAGCATGAGTGTTACGGTGTGGCCACTGTCAAGTAAGGTTATTATTTGGGGAATCAGCACCTCGTTCTGAAAATGGATGCGTTTTATTTCTTTATTGTCGAATGGCATAATATGGCGGCTTCTTTATTTGGTAGGCACTCCAACGTATAGTTTGAAGGCGACAGTTCGATGAGTCTTATTACCGTGTCGCATGTGTTTCTGAACACAGTTTTGTCCCATTTCATTGTTGAACATGACGGAAGAATTTGCGAAAAAGCCATTGTGGGCGTAAGTTTGGTTATATGGTTTTCTTTTGCACGTTCTATTTTTATTATCGCTCCAAGTCTGGCTCTTGTATTGCGGTAGCATGGTGTCTTGCCGCTCCACGGACTTCCGTAAATGTATGCTTCGCCGTTTATGATGCGAATGACAGGGTTGTCATCGTTTAAGAGATCGCAACCGTGTATGTTTTCCATCCACAAACTTGTGTGTGTGCTTTTTCCCGTTCCGCTTTTTGCAGTGAAAGCATAACCCCATGTGCCCTGTCTTATTGTCGAAGCGTGCATGAGGAGAGTGTTGACGAAACTGCCACTGAATGCAAAAGCCATCATTATGGCATTGTTCAACCCGAATGCCCTCATGGACTTGTCTCCGTTCAGGGCGCATGAACATTCAGAGAAATCGCCGTTTGCTTGCAGCAAACAGCAGTTACGCCTTCTCACATCCTTTATAATGAACTGATAGCCACCGCCGTTTACATTATCGACAACGGTGTCGCCGTTGCCGGTGTCGAATGTGTCTACTCTTTCACGATATTTCTTGTTTATCGGGCGCAGGTCGTCGTCAACGGTCAGCGAAAACAATATTTCAGATGCTGGAGTGTCTGTTCTGAACACACGAAATGAGGGCAACAAGTCGTTCTCATTGTTCTTGTTGCCCACAAATTTTATTTTTATACACAAATCGGCGATGGAATAAAACTGTTCTGCCGTTGTCCTTTCGCTGTCAGTATAGCCATTGTCGGTGTTTTGTGTAGGGATGCTGTTCATCAGTCTGCAGAAAAGTGTTTATTGGCCTTTCTTTTTCTTCGGAGCCTTTTCCTTCACTGCTTTTTCATTCGGGGCTATTTCGTTAGCCTCCGGCTTTATCGGTGTGAAGGAAAATTCATTTGCGGCAACGTATTTTATGTCGTATTTGCCCTTGTCCGTGTAGCGTTTCTTCATCGAGAAATATTTCTTTTCCACGGCCTTGCGCGTAAGTGCATAGGTGGTAACGCAAGTAGGGTAGTCAACGCCGCGCCTTTTGAGGAAATCGCGGAACTGGTAGGAATAGTTTTCACGGCTATACAGGAATTTCGTCTTGGCATCTATCCAGGCCGAATCGACTTCCATAATGTCGGTGAAATAAACGGTGGAGTCGTTGAATGATGCGGCAAAGCCATACATATAAAGCTTCTCCTGCTTGTTCGCCGCCTGCGTGAGTGCAGGAATCAGTGTCAGTATTAAGACAAAAAGTTTTTTAATGTTCATGTTTGTTTTGATGTTATCTGCCAAGATATGATTTCAATGCTTTGTTCTTGGTGTTGTTCCTGAGTTTTCTTATTGCGCGTTCTCTTATTTGTCTCACCCTTTCGCGTGTCAGCCCTAACTTATTACCAATTTCTTCCATTGTGAGTTCTGACTGCCCTATGCCGTAGAATGCTTCAAGCACATTACGCTCCCTGTCGTTCAGAATTTGCATGGCATTCACGATTTCGTCCTTCAGCGACTGCATAACCATTTCGTCGTCGGTAGAAGGTGACTGGTTGGGTATGGTATCAATCAGCGCTGTGGCATTGTCAATGCCCGATACGGGGGCATCTGCCGAAATCTTCCTGGCATCGTAATGCAGTGTCTCTTCAATCTTACCGTTGGGGATTTCGATGTTGTCGGCAAGCTCGTCAATGCTTGGTGTGCGCTCGTTTTCCTGTTCGAAACGGTGCATCTCGCGTTTTATCTTGCGCATTGTCTCCACTTGGTTGGCGGGGATTCTTACTATTCTTCCCTGCTCTACGAGTGCCTGCTCAATGCTTTGGCGTATCCACCACACGGCATAAGAGATGAACTTAAAACCGCGTGTCTCGTCGAATCTTTCGGCGGCTTTTATCAAACCTATGTTGCCTTCGTTGATGAGGTCGGGCAGACTTAATCCTTGATTTTGGTATTGCTTGGCCACAGAAACCACAAAACGCAGATTGGCTCTTGTCAATTTCTCCAGTGCCTTGGCATCGCCAAGCTTTATCTGTCTTGCCAATTCCACCTCTTCATCAGCCGAAAGTGTGCTCTCGCGGCTTATGTCGTGCAGATATGCAGCAAGAGATGCACTCTCGCAATTGGTGAATTTCTTGGTTATTTTCAACTGCCTCATTGGATAAGGGATTTTGATAATATTACAAAATTAGCTATTTATATTTAGAATGACAAATATTCAACTGCATATTTTGTTACATTTCGCGGTTGACATGAAAAAAGTTGTGAGGGTTTACACCCGCACAACTTTTCATATATTGCGACATTTAGAGTCAAAATTTCCCGTCTCGGTCTTAGCTTTCTTCCAACGGAACGGCGAAATATGATTTCTTTCCGCTCGGGTTGATGCCCTGAATGTAGAGCACCGGGTCTTTGCTTGTTGAGGCTTCTTTCACGATGTTCTGCAGATCGTCTATCGTCTTCACGCTCGTGTCGTTCACCTTCTGGATGATGAATCCTTTGCTCACGCCGGCGGTCTTCAGTTTTCCAGTGTTCACTTTGAGCACCTCAAGACCGTATGCTATGTTGTATTGGCGTTTCTGCGCATCGGTTATCTCGCGGAAGTTTGCACCCAGCACGTCGAGGTCGGCCTTTTTCACAACCTGCGTGTTGCCCTGCTCGTTCTTCAATGTGACGGTTTTCGTGGCCTTGTGCTTGTCGCGCAGGTAGGTCAACGACACCTTGTCGCCTGGACGCTTCTTGGCAATTATTTCCTGAAGCTCGGCCATCTTGCTCACCTGCTGGCCGTCTACCGACGTGATTATGTCGCCCTCTTTCAGTCCGGCTTCCTGAGCTGCGCTTTCGTCAGACACTTTGGCTACATATATGCCTTCCATCGTTCCGAGGTCAACATCCTTGCCTTCCTCTTTCTGTGCATCCACATAGTTCTTCACGTCCTGTCCGCTTATGCCGATAATGGCACGCTGCACTGTTCCAAACTTCTTGAGGTCGTCAACCACCTTATTCATGATTGATGTCGGAATGGCAAATCCATATCCGCTGTAAGAACCGGTCTCAGAGTAGAGCATGGCGTTGATGCCGATGAGTTCGCCGCGTGCATTGACCAGAGCACCGCCCGAATTGCCTCGGTTGATTGCGGCATCGGTCTGTATGAACGACTCCACGCCATTTTGGTAGAGCGACCTTCCCTTCGCACTCACGATGCCGGCAGTCACGGTGTTGGTGAGGTTGAACGGATTGCCCACGGCCAAAACCCATTCGCCAACCTTGATGTCGTCGCTATTGGCTATGGTTATTGCCGGAAGGTTCTTGCAGTCTATTTTTATCAGAGCCAGGTCGGTGGTCTTGTCGGTACCGATGATGCGTGCCGAATATTCCTTGTTGTCGTTGAGGGTGACGGTGAGCTCGTCGGCACCTTCCACAACATGGTTGTTGGTTACGATATAACCGTCGGCTGAAATAATCACACCCGAACCGGAACCCTGTTGTTTCGGTGTGCGCACGCTGCGCTTTCTTGTGCCTCCCTTACCTTGTCCGGGAGAGTTGAAGAATCCGAACGGGTCGGAGAAGAAATCGCTGAACGGGTCGCTCTCCACTTCAACTGTCTGTATCTTTGAGTTGCGTGTGTTTAGAATGTGCACTACAGTAGGCAGAGCTTTCTCTGCTGCGTAGGTGAGATCGATTGGTTGTCCGGCTATTGCTGCGGGTGTGTTGCTTGCCATTGCGGTGGTTGGCAGGCTCGACGGCAATGCAATTGAGAAGACGCATGCCGTAGCTAATGCAATTCTTGAATACTTTTTCATTTGCTATATTATTTTATTTCTTGTTCGTTTTACTGTGCGGATTTTGTGTTCCGCAAGTCTTTAATGTTGGTGCAAATATATGCGCAATATTTGTTAACGGGACAATTTGTCAGTAATCTTTATTCCATTTTAACACAACCAAATTGTATATTAACGGCTATTAATTGCAACCGTCGGCATTTTTGCATACGTTTAGCAAACGCGCATCGGGCCTAGGGCCATAAAGTAAATGCCTGTGCCACTTCAATGGGTGACACAGGCATTTGTAGGAATACGTCTGCTGATGTTCGGCAAAGTGTGGCAGACTGTATGTTGGTTATTGCTTGCCTGACAGTTGTGCGTCCATGTTTGCAGCGGCACGTCTTCCGTCGCCCATGGCGAGGATTACTGTTGCTCCTCCGCGCACTATGTCGCCTCCGGCATAAATGTTGGGTTTCGAGCTTTGCATGCAGTCGTTCACGACAATGGTGCTCTTTCTGCCCAGCTCAAGACCTTCTATCGAGCGCGGAACAAGCGGGTTGGGCGACACACCTACGGCCACCACTACTTGATCGACATCGAGTGTCAGCGTCTCCCCCTCAACCGGAACGGGGCTTCGGCGGCCGCTTGCGTCTGGTTCGCCAAGCTTCATCACTTGCAGCACGGCCTGCTTCACGGCTCCCTTCTCGTCGGCTATATACTCTATGGGGTTGTGCAGTGTGAGGAAATTTATGCCTTCTTCCTTGGCGTGTTTCACCTCTTCGAGTCTCGCGGGCATCTCTGCTTCCGATCGGCGGTAAACCAGTGTCACGTCGCCACCGAGTCGTTTCGCGGTGCGGCATGAGTCCATGGCCGTGTTGCCTCCGCCCACTACGAGCACCTTGCGGCCTATGTTTATCGGAGTGTCGGTGTGTGGGTTTGCGGCATCCATAAGGTTTATTCTTGTGAGATACTCGTTGGATGACATTATATTGAGTGAGTTCTCGCCCTTGATGCCCATGAAATTGGGCAGACCTGCACCCGAACCTATGAATATTCCCTTGAATCCTTCGTCTTCAAGTTGGTCTATTGAAATGGTCTTTCCTATGATGCAGTCGGTGTAAAACTTCACTCCAAGTTTCTTGAGGTTTTCTATCTCCACATCTACTATGCGGTTGGGCAGTCGGAATTCGGGTATTCCGTATTTCAACACTCCGCCTATCTCGTGCAGAGCTTCATACACATGCACGTCGTAACCCTTCTTTGCCATGTCGCCTGCAAAGCTCAGTCCCGACGGACCTGACCCCACAACGGCCACTTTTATGCCGTTGTCGGCGGCTTTCTGCGGTGTGGCTATGTTGCCGCTTGTGCGTTCGTAGTCGGCAGCAAAGCGTTCGAGATAGCCTATTGCCACGGCAGGTTCGTTCATTTTCAGGTGTATACACTTGCTTTCGCATTGCTTTTCCTGCGGACACACGCGTCCGCACACGGCCGGCAGAGCCGATGTGCTTTTCAAGACTTTTGCTGCTGCGAGGAATTGTCCGCGCTCTATGTTCTTGATGAACGACGGTATGTTGATGTTTACCGGGCATCCCTCCACGCAGGTGGGTTTTGCGCAGTCAAGACAACGGTGGGCTTCGGTCATGGCCATGGCCTTTGTCAGACCTTTGTTCACTTCTTCAGTGCGTGTCGTGGCACGGTAGGCGGCATCCAGCTCTGGCATCTTTACGCGACTTATGGCTTTCCGCTCTTTGGGCGACATCGCTTTGCGCAAGTCTGCACGCCACTGGGCGTTGCGGTCGGTGAGCTGTTCTATAGTGTCTTCAACCGGCGGTTCGTCCATTGGTTCTGGCTCACTCTCGGCGCTGGCGGTTTCTGACAGACTGTCAATGTGCTCCTGAAAATGTTCCATTTCTTCACGTTCGGCATCCTTGAATGTGCCCATGCGCTTAAACATCTCGTCCCAGTCAACGAGTGCTCCGTCAAACTCCGGACCGTCTATGCACACGAATTTCATCTTGCCACCGATTGAAAGTCGGCATGCTCCGCACATTCCCGTTCCGTCAACCATGATTGTGTTGAGCGAAACGTCGGTAGGTATGTTGTATTTCTGGGTGAGCAGGCAACAGAACTTCATCATGATTGGAGGGCCAATGGCAAATACTTTGTCAATGTGCTCCTGGTTGATGTATTTCTCAATGCCTACAGTCACCACGCCTTTTTCGCCATACGAACCGTCGTCGGTCATAACAATGAGCTCGTCGCTGCTGCTTCTCACCTCGTCTTCAAGTATTACAAGGTCTTTGTTGCGGCCTGCAATAACCGAGAGCACCCTGTTTCCGGCAGCCTTCAATGCTCTGACGATAGGCAACATAGGGGCTGTTCCTACACCGCCACCGGCACACACGACAGTGCCGAAATTCTTTATTTCGGTGGGATTTCCCAACGGACCGACAACATCGGTTATGTAGTCGCCTACGTTAAGCGAGCACAACTTGCATGATGAAAGTCCAACGTTCTGCACGACTAGCGTGATCGTCCCTTTCTCTGTGTCGGCATCGGCAATCGTGAGCGGTATTCTTTCGCCGTTGCGACCTATTCTTATTATTACAAAGTTGCCAGCTTTTCTGCTTCGGGCAATTAGCGGAGCTTCGATTTCAAATAGAAACACTTTCTCTGAAAAGCGTTCTTTTCTTACTATCTTATTCATGGTGTTATGTATTTTGAGTCTTTTTGTCAGGTTATTTCCGGCATGGCGGTAAGGCAAAGGCATTGAAAACAAAATGGGTGCCTGGGGATTTTTGTCTCCAGACACCCATAATATGGTCTTGTCAGAAATTCTTATCGTCGAGCATTTCAAATCCGCAATAAGGCACAAGAGCCTTCGGGACTCTTATACCCTCGGGAGTTTGGTTGTTTTCAAGAATGGCCGCAACAATGCGTGGAAGTGCCAATGCTGAACCGTTGAGTGTGTGGCACAGTTCTATCTTCTTTGTCTCGGCGTTTCTGTAACGGCAGTGCAGGCGGTTGGCCTGGTAGCTTTCAAAGTTGGAAACCGACGAAACTTCGAGCCATCTCTTTTGCGCTGCGCTCCAAACCTCGAAGTCGTAGCATATAGAAGAGGTGAAACTCATGTCTCCGCCGCACAGTTTCAGAATGTGGTAGGGCAATTCCAGCTTCTTGCAAAGGCCCTCGACGTGCTCCAACATTTCGTTGAGCGACTCGTAGGAATGCTCCGGCTTGTCAATGCGCACCAGCTCTACCTTGTCAAACTGATGCAGACGGTTCAAGCCACGGACATCTTTTCCGTAAGAACCAGCCTCTCTTCGGAAGCATGCAGAGTAAGCGCATCGCTTTATGGGAAGGTTTTTCTCGTCGATAATCTCATCGCGGAAGATGTTTGTCACGGGCACTTCTGCCGTAGGAATAAGATATAGGTTGTCGAGCTGGCACTGGTACATCTGTGCTTCTTTGTCGGGCAATTGGCCAGTTCCATAACCAGAAGCCTCGTTCACTACAAACGGAGGCTGTATTTCCAAATACCCGCTTTTGCGCGCTTCTTCCAAGAAGAAGGCTTCAAGTGCGCGCTGCAAACGGGCCATCTTACCTATATATACAGGAAAACCTGCACCCGTAATCTTGACACCGAGGTCGAAATCGATGAGATTGTATTTCTTGCACAGGTCCCAATGGCACAGTGCATCCTCAGGCAGTTCGGGTATCTCTCCGCCTTCTTTCACCACGACGTTGTCGCTGGCATCCTTTCCTTCCGGCACGTCGTCGTTGGGGATGTTGGGTATGGTGCAGAGAAGAGCTTCCAATTCTTTCTTTGCATTGGCTTCGTTCTCTTCAAGTTCTTTGTTGCTTTCTTTGAGTTCGGCTACGTTTGCCTTTATTTTCTCAGCTTCGTCTTTGGCACCCTGCTTCATAAGCATGCCTATTTGCGACGACAATTTCTTCACCTCCGAAAGGTTGCTGTCGAGTTTCTGTTGCGCTTCACGGCGGCGTTTGTCGATTTCGAGTACCTTGTTTATTGCTTCTTCAGCATTCTCAAAGTGCTTTTTCTTCAAGCCTTTGACAACGCGTTCAGTTTCCTCACTGATGAGTTTAAGTGTAAGCATATGCTAAAACGTTAAAATTATAATCGTATAGTGTATTGCAAAATTACATATTTTTTTTCTTTCAACAAGAAATGTGTCTGTAAAAATTCTGCAAGAAATGTGTCGTATAAATCACAATAAAATGCAAATAAAACGTAAAATTGGAATAATTACAATTTTAAATTCTTTGTTTACGAAAGCTTTTGCTATCTTTGCAACCGTAATCAGATGTGCGGTGGGGTGGAGACAAGCCGTAAAAGGGTTTCATTCAATGGTATGTTTGATTGCGAGTGTTGTTTAAAACGTCTGAAATCAAGATTGTAAAACCTTATAAAACATTATGAATATGAAAGATCTTAAAGGAACAAAGACAGAGAAAAACCTCATGGAGGCATTCGCTGGAGAGTCACAGGCCCGTAACAAATACACTTTCTTCGCATCGAAAGCACGCAAGGAAGGCTATGAGCAGATTGCCGCCCTGTTTGAGGAAACTGCGCTGAACGAGAAGGAACACGCAAAGATGTGGTTCAAGCTTCTTGAAGGCGGTGCTGTGAAAGACACCATGTCGAACCTGAAGGCAGCTGCCGAAGGCGAGAACTATGAGTGGACTGACATGTATGTTAAAATGGCTGAGGATGCCGAGGAAGAGGGTTTCCCCGAGATCGCGGCTGCAATGCGCGGCGTGGCAGAAATAGAAAAGCACCACGAGGAGCGTTACCGCCGTCTGTTGCAAAACATAGAGGAGGGCATAGTGTTCTCTCGTGACGGCGACTGCATTTGGCAGTGTCGCAACTGCGGACATATCGTTGTGGGCAAGAAAGCTCCCGAGGTGTGCCCCGTGTGCAAGCATCCGAAAAGCTATTTCGAGCTGAAAGCCGAGAATTATTAATTTCTGCGGCTTAATTGCAAGGCTTCTTTGCATAATCTAACAAAGGCTGGCTTCATTCAAAACGAAGCCAGCCTTTGTCTTTCTGTGCATATTTTCGGCAAATGGGCCGAATGTTTTGCGTGCCGTTATTTCAGTTCAAACTCGGCAGTTGCGCGTACATCGGTTTCGCTCGCACATATATAGGCGAAGAAACGGCCCGGAGTCGCGGTAAATTCATGTGTCTTTGTCGACCAGTATTCAAGGTCGCTGCATGTTATGTCGAAGCTGACAGTCTGGGTTTCACCCGGTTCGAGGCTGATTTTGGCGAAATTCTTAAGCTCCTTCTTAGGGCGTTCTTCCACACATTTTTCCTCGCCAATGAACAGTTCCACAACCTCTTTTCCTGCCACTTTACCGGTGTTTGTCACCGGAACAGATACAGTTATCTTTCCGTCTTTTGTCATCTGTTTGCTCGAAAGCTGCGGTTTGCCATACTTGAATGTTGTGTAGCTAAGTCCGTAGCCGAACGGGAACTGCGGCTGTACGTTCTTGGTGTTGAACCAACGGTAGCCAACGAATATGCCTTCATCGTAATACACCTGCTTGTCTACGCCGGGATAGCCGCGCTTTCCATTGATGAAACACGGATAGTCGTTCTGCTTCTTGGCGAAAGTCACGGGCAGTTTGCCGCTCGGGTTAATCTTTCCAGAGATTGCTTCGGCGAGTGTCATGCCCGACATCGAACCGAGATACCAGCAGTGCATCATTGCCTTTACGTTGTTAATCCATGGAGTGGCGAAGGCGTTGCCGCCGAATGTCACCACAACGATGTTCTTCTGTATTTTCGACAAATCGCTTATAAGTTCGTTCTGTCCGTAGGAAAGGTCATACGATTCGCGGTCGCCGTCCTCGCAGTCTTGTCTCCAGTTCTTGTTGAGTCCGCCAATGAAAATTATCAAGTCGGCACCTTTCGCTTTTTCAAGAGCCTCTTTTTTCAGTTCGGCCTGTTTCTCTCCGTCAATGGGGTCGATAGCGTCATACAGTGGTCTGCCTGCATAATAGCCCTGTACATATTCTATCTTGTCGCCATATATAGCCTTCAACCCTTCAAGGGGCGATATGTCGCGTTTCGTCTTCAGTTCCGACGAACCGCCGCCCTCGCTCATGTTGCGTGTTGCATTGTCGCCCACAACAAGTATTTTGCGGTATTTTTCAGGGTGCAACGGCAGTATGTCTTGCTGGTTTTTAAGCAGTACAATGCCTTCTTCGCCTATTTCACGGCAAGCGTCATAGTGTGCTTCAGAGCATTGCGAACCCACTGCTTTGTTGGGATTCATGGCCGTGCGGAAAATCAGTCGGAGCACGCGTCCTGCCTTTTCGTCGAGCACGCTCATCGGAATCTTGCCTTCGTTTATGAGCTTTTCAAACGGGTCGGCAAGGCGGTAGTTGTTGTATCCGTTGCTGTGGTCTTCGGTCTTTCCGTTGGTGTCGGTGCCCATTTCAATGTCAAGACCGTTCATTGCAGCCTGCCAAGTGTCGTGGGTTCCGCCCCAGTCGCTTATCACGCACCCGTCAAAGCCCCATTCTTTTTTCAGCACCTTGTTCAGAAGTGAGTCGTTGTGGCAAAGGTGTTCGCCGTTCCACAGAGGGTAGGAACCCATTATCGACCACAACCCGGCTTCCTGCACACATTTCTTGAATGCCGGCATGTAGATTTCGCGGAACGCGCGTTCGCCCACATTCACATTCACTGTAAATCGGTCTATTTCCTGATTGTTCAGTGCAAAATGTTTCAAGCAGCATGCCACGCCGTTCTTTTGTGCCGCCTTTATGTATGGCACGGCCATTTCTCCGGCTAGATAAGGGTCTTCGCCCATATATTCAAAGCTGCGTCCGTTGAGTGGCACACGGCATATTGTGGTGCCCGGACCGAGCAAGACGTCCTTGCCACGGAAGGCAAATTCCTCGCTTACGGCATTTCCGTAGGTTGCGCTCAGGTTGCGGTTCCATGTTGCGGCGAGGCATGTAAGTGAGGGGAAAGCCACGATGGAGTCGTTCGTCCAGTTGGCAGTGTTCCACGAATTCCAGTCCACCTCGGCACGCACTCCGTGAGGTCCGTCGCTCATCATGAGTTGCCTTATGCCCAGCCTCGGCACGCCTGCCGATGAAAATTTGCTTTGGGCATGCAGTATTGCCACTTTTTCATGTGTTGTCATGCGCGACAGTGCGTCGTGCACACGTTCTTCCATCGGTGCGTTCGGGTCGAGATACACCGGAGTTTTGGTCTGTGCCATCAGTGCTGTTGCACCGGCAATGAGCAAAGCAGATGTTAAAACAAATGGTTTCATATTGTTGTATAATGGTTTTTAGATTTTTCTATTAATTGCATGGCTTGACGTCGATGACAGTCTTTGCCTCTTTCAAGTCAAAGCCCCTTGCAGTGAGTGTGGCCTTTCCGGCATCCTTTCCTGCCCTAAGCACGACAAGGCACTTGCCGTAGAACGCGCGTCGGTTGTTGGCCTTGTATCTTTCGAGCGATGCCTGGAAACCGTTGTCAACGCCTTCAATACGTGCATAGCCGTCGGTGGAGAAATATATCTCGTTCATGGCATTGGGGCACAGGTTGCCGTCACGGTCAACCACCTCGGCGGTGACAAACACAAGGCTCTTTCCGTCGGCCTGCATGCACTTGCGGTCGGGAGTGAGTCTGATGCGGTAGGGCGCTCCGGCAGTGCGCATTGTCTGCGTGGCCACGACCTTGCCTGCCCGTCTTGACACGGCTTTCACCGTGCCCGGCTCAAACTTCACACGCCACATGACATGATATTGGTGACTGTCGGCTTTGCGGCGTACGCCTTGGCTGCGTCCGTTTATGAAAAGCTCCACCTCGTCGGCGTTGTTGTAGTAACACCAAAGGTCGATGTCCTGGCCGGGAAGCCAGTTCCAGTGCGGAAACAGATGAAGCACTGTATTGTCGCTCCATTCGCTTTGGTACATGTAGTACACGTCTTTCGGAAATCCCGCAAGGTCGATTATGCCGAAATAACTCGAGTGTGCCGGGTAAGGGTAGGGTGTAGGTTCGCCTATATAGTCCCAACCCGTCCATATGAATTGTCCTGAACACCACGGAGTGTGTTTCACCACATCCCATGTTGCTTCGTGTGTCGATCCCCAAGGCACATGGCAGTTGTCGTAGGCACTGCAACTGTAGGTGGGGTCGGTATATGGCTTCCACCATGCGTCGGGAGCCTCAATCACCGAGTCGCTCGGCATCTTGTAGTAGCCGCGTGTTTGCAGTGCCGACACGCTTTCGGTCATTATGAATGGCTTGCCGGGGAAATTCTGCGGCACATCCTTTATGTATTGATGGTGGTAGTTGAAACCGACGATGTCCAAAGCCCCGCTCTTGAAGAGGTGGTTGTTGGGATCGGGCTCGTTGCATCCTGCCGTTACTGGGCGCGATGTGTCAAGGCTTTTCACAATGTCTACAAGCTGGCGTGTGAGTGCCGAGTTTACGCTCATACGTCCGTCTTTGGCCAATGTCGATGCGTCGTGCCCGAAGTTAAGCAACAGGTTGGCCTGCTCGAGCGACAAAGTGTCGGCATCGGCGTGCGACCACTGTTCCAAAACCTCGTTGCCAATGCTCCACATGAGTATGCTCGGGTGGTTGCGGTCGCGGCGTACAAGGTCGGTAAGGTCGCGCTCATACCACTTGTTGAAATATCGGGCATAGTCGTTCTGTGTTTTTTTCTTGCGCCACATGTCAAACGATTCGTCCATGACAATGAGGCCCATGGTGTCGCACATATCCAGAAGTTCGGGGGCAGGCGGGTTGTGTGAGCATCTTACGGCGTTGGCACCCATATCTTTCAGCATGCGCAGCTGGCGGTAGAGCGCGTCTTCTGACAACGCTGCGCCGAGGCATCCGAAGTCGTGGTGCTGGCACACGCCGTTTATTTTCATGGGCTTGCCGTTGAGCGAGAACCCCGTTGACGGACTGAACAGGAATGTGCGCACGCCCGTTTTCGTGACATATGTGTCCACCACGTTACCCCCTACAATGACGTCTGTTTGAACAGTGTAGATGTATGGAGAATCCAAAGTCCACAGTTTCGGGTCGTGCATGGTGAATGTCTGTGTGTTGACTGGCAACTTCTTTATGCCGTCGCTCTCGGCCTTGTAGTTTGCGCACGTTTGTGCTTTCAGCGTGACAGAGCTTTCTGACGATGCCACTTTCTTCATGTTCTGGTCGAAAACGGTGTTCTTCACCTTTGCGCGCACATTCTTCGCGGTGGCATTCTCGAGCGTCACGTCAACCTTGAAGCGCGCCTGGCCGTTTGAAAGCACCGTAGGATGCACAAAAGTGCCCCAATGGGCCACGGCCACGGGTGCGGCCTGTGTAATCCATACATGGCGGTATATGCCGCAACCGCTATACCAACGGCTGTTGGGCTGGTCGCTGTTGTCCACACGCACGGCAATTACATTGTCGCCGTCGTTGTTGAGCCACGGCGTGAGCTCATACCTGAAACTGCTGTATCCGTATGGGCGTGTGCCTATCTTCTTGCCGTTTATATACACCGTGGAGTTCATGTAAACCCCATCGAAATCGATGAACCAACGGGTTGTGTTGTCTTTTATGCGGTCTATGTGCAAGTGCTTCCTGTACCATCCCACACCTCCGGGCAAGGCTCCGCCGCCGGCTCCCGATGGATTGGAGTCGAGGAAATCGCCTTCTATTGCCCAGTCGTGCGGCAAGTCGAGCAGTCGCCACGACGTGTCGTCATAGTCGGCCATTGCCATTTGGACTGAGTCGCCGAGTGTGAAACGCCAGTTGTCATCGAAGTTCTTGCGCACTTCGGCATTGGCCTCCAACGACATTATGACCGCGATTATGAGCGATAAGATATTCTTCATGTTATGTGGGTTTTTGCAGATAGGGTGTTCTGTTTCAGTGTTATTGCTGATTAGCAGTGTAAAGAAAACCCCATGGCCGCCGAAGCGTGTGTGGAATGCCGTGCACCGCATATGGTGTGCATGTATGCCGCGTGTGCAGCATGCGCGTATTCCATACGCAACACGGTGGCCGCAGGGCTTTCTCCGCATGGTTCTAAATCATTGTCTGGGCAGAGCGAAGTCAGAGTTTCACCTTCGTCTCACTGCCGTTGTAGGTCACGAGCTTGCCTTGTGCTTTGTCGAAGTCAAGTTCCTGGCTGTGTGTCGGCGATACGACTACGATGTTGAAACGGCGTTGTTTCAGCATGCCGTCAAACTCTCCGCTGCGCTTACCCAGTGTAAGTGTCTTCGATGCTTCGTTGTAGCTGATGTTGATGGTGGCGTATTTGCCTTTCTCGTAGTTGTAGTTTGTGCCTTCGTCTTCATACAGCAGGAATTCGGCATCCTTACCGGTGTACACATAAAGGTTTATCGTTTCGGCCGGTTTCTCGTCGCTCCATTCAATTTCAGGGCCGAACGGCACGATAGCGCCCTCACGCACAAACACGGGAATCTTCTCATATGGTGCGTCGGCCACTATTGTCTGGCCTCCGGCAAAGTGCTTGCCTGTGTAAAGGTCATACCATCCGCACTGCTTGGGCAGGTAGACTTCGCGTGAGCGTGCCTTGTAGTAGCCCACGGGACATGCCATAAATGCAGGGCCGAACATCCATTGGTCGCCTATGTTGTTCACTTTTGTGTCGGAAGCGAAGTCCATTACAAGACCGCGCATCAGGGTGTAGTCTTTCAGGTTTGCCCATGCTGCGATGCTGTAAAGGTAAGGCATCATGCGGTAGCGCAGTTTGTCGTAGTAGACGATAGACTTGTAGCACGGGTGATCTTCGAGAGCTATGTTCCAAACCTCGCGCAAAGGCCACTGGCCGTGGGTGCGGTAGAGGGGCACGAAACAGCCGAACTGGTTCCAGCGTGTCTGCATTTCGCGCCATTCTTTAAGGTCTTCGTTCTCTTCCCCAGTCCTGTCATACAGGCCCTGGGCCTTCTCGTAGCGGC
The DNA here is from genome assembly GCA_963602915.1 of Dysosmobacter segnis. GTDB lineage: Bacteria > Bacteroidota > Bacteroidia > Bacteroidales > Bacteroidaceae > Prevotella. The sequence goes on from CAVCLB010000001.1 coordinate 23,335, forward strand.
TTTCCACCGAAAATCCGCCCTGATCCATGCCCCAGAAGGGGATGCCCGACATTGAGTAGTTGAGTCCGGCAGTCATTTGTGCGCGCATGTCTTCCCACCGTGTGCCTATGTCGCCGCTCCACGATGCGGTGCTGTAACGCTGAAGTCCGGCGAAACCACTGCGGGTGAGCAGGAACACACGCTTGTTGTTGTCAACGCTGCGCTGTCCGTTGTAAATGGCATCGGCATTCACTATTGAGTAGGCGTTGAAATACTCGGTGCTCGAACCGAGTGCCGTCGGGCCGCAGAGAGCCTTGCGGTAGCCTAAGGGCGTGCAGTCGCGCACGTTTGGTTCAGATGCATCCATCCACCATGCATCTATGCCTTTGTTGTATTTCGAGAACAGGTTGTCGTTCATCTGTCGCCAGAACATCTTGCGCGCACCTGCCGAGTAGGCATCGTAGAAGCCTGCCACATAGCCCGGACCCACCCAGTCGCGCAGCGAGTCTTTCACGGCCAGCGTGTACATCCAGCCTTTTGACGTGAGTTCCTTGTAGTTGTCGGTGTTGCAATAGAACTTGGGCCACACCGAAATCATGAAACGTCCGTGCATGGCATGCACTTTGTCGAGCATTGCCTGAGGGTCGGGGTATCGCGTGTCGTCAAACACATGGCTTCCCCACTGGTCGTCTTTCCAGTAGTTCCAGTCCTGCACGATGTTGTCAACGGGTATGTGCCGTTTACGGAATTCGCCGAGTGTCTGCACAATTTCGTCGGATGTGCGGTAGCGTTCGCGGCTCTGCCAGAATCCCATTGCCCATTTCGGCATGACGGGAGCTTTGCCGGTGAGCGTGCGGTAGCCTGAAATCACGCCGTCGATGTTCTCGCCTGCGATGAAATAGTAGTCCATGTCGCGGCTCATTTCGCTCCATATATTTATGCGGTTCTGTTCGGCATCGGTCGTGGGTGTTGCCACGCGCAAACCGCAATATGACACGTCGCCGTCGGGTTGCCACTCTATTCTTATGGGCACGCGCTTGCCTTTCTCAAGTCGTATGGCGAATTTGTGGCTGTTGGGGTTCCATGCTTTGCGCCAACGTTCGGGCACTACTTCCTTGCCATCTACGAAAACTTTGATGTAGCCGGCATAATATAGGATGAATTGGAAATTGCTTGTCTCGCGCGGTTCTATCTCGCCTTCATAAACTACATTTGCTCCTATCAAGTTTATTTCCTTCGGAAGCCGCTTCACTTCGGCACTGTTCTCGTAGTAGATGGAATCCTCATCGCGTTGCAGACGTTTTCCGTCGGCCTGCAAGTATGTGCCAGTCAGGCATCCTTTCTTGCCATCCTTATTATATAAGGTGAACTCTTCGCCCAGCTGCCGGTATGCATTCGGGTTGCCCCAACGGCACAGCGAATAGGAATCCCAAAGCAGTCCGTAGTTTTTGTTTGATACGACGAAGGGCACAGAAATTTTTGTGTTGTATTGGAACAGTTCCTCGTTCTTGCCCTTGTAGTTCCATTCGTCGGCCTGATGTTGGCCCAGTCCGTAGAAAGCCTCGTCGGCAGGACTGTCGAAAGTGGCGTTCCACGACCATCCTTTGCGCTGGGAATCGGTGAGCGTGCCTACGCCTATGTCGCTTGTGGGCACTACATACGGTTTGAATGTCACTCCGTCGCGGGTTTCGTTAAGCAACAGTTTGCCCTTCGCGTCATAGAAAGTGATGTGGCCCGTGGCCTCGTTTATTGTCGCGCTCACGTTTTTTGCCTTCAGCGTTATCACCCCTTTCTTCTCTGTTACGGTGTATTTCGGGCTAGCGTTTTGCGGAACTATAATCAGACTTTTCTTGTTGGTGAAAGCCTCGTCGCGTGTTGCCCGCACGCGAATAATGTTGTCGTTCATCACTTCGAGACTGACAATGCGGGCACCATTGGCACCTGCGTTTTTGACATTGAGTGTTATGCCACGTCCAGTGTCGGTGTATCCCGATGCGAATGAGGCTGATGCCCCCAGCAGGAGGCATGTGGATAGCATGATTTTGGTTTTCTTCATTTTGGTTTTTGTTTTATGTTGTGAATTGTTTGTTCAATCAGTATGTGTAGGTATGTCGTTCTTTCCGAATGTCGATTCAGTCGTTCCGCGTTAGTGCCGAAGGCAGTATGCCATAGAATTCCTTGAAATATTTTGAGAAATTGCGCGGTTGGTTGAAGCCTACTTTGTAGGCCACCTCACTCACATTCAGGCTTCCTTCACGCAAGAGTTGTTCTGCGTGGCGCAGCCGTATGTTGCGTATGAATTCCGAAGGAGTGGTTCCTGTAACCGAAAGTATGCGCTTGTACATGTTCACGCGCGACATGCCAAGAGCCTCGCTGAGTGCCTCCACCGACAAGTCGGGGTCTGACAGCCGCTTCTCTACATACGCCGTTGCGCGGTCAACAAGTTGTTGGTCGGCCGAAACCACCTGCTCTTCGGTTATTGTCTGGACAATGGTTTGTTTCGTGGCGTTTGACGAACACGACTTGATTAGCTTCGATATGCGCATGTTGAGCAAGTCGAGATTGAACGGTTTTGTTATGTATTCGTCGGCACCGCAGCCAAATCCTTCAATCTTGCATTCGGTTGTAATGCGCGCGGTGAGCATAATGAACGGTATAGAACTGGTCTTGCGGTTTTCCTTCACTGCCTTGCACAGTGCGTTTCCGTCCATTACTGGCATCATCACGTCGCTCAGAATGGCGTCGGGACGGTGCTTGGCTATTTCCGACAGAGCCTCTTTCCCGTTGGTGGCGGTGCGCACGGTGTATTGCGTGGAGAGTATTTCCGACATGAACGACAGAAAGTCTTCGCTGTCATCTACAATGAGCACTTCCCGTTTCCGGTTCTGTTTGCCTTGCCCGGAAATAGGCATGTTGGAGTCGGCTTCGTATTGTGTTGGCCCGGTGGGGGTATTGTCGCTTGCCGGCGAGGTCTCGGTTTCATCTTCCACCACCGGCAACATCACCGTAAAGACAGTGCCTTTGCCGCCGTTCTCTGTGTTGTCTGTTACCGATATGCGGCCTCCGTGCATCGCTACATATTCCTTGGCAATGTTCAGTCCAAGTCCGCTTCCGCCGAATACATTGTCCATGTGGTTGTGCACTTGGTAGAACCGGTCGAATATGTGCAACTTGTCGGTATCACTTATGCCGCATCCCGTGTCGGCCACGGCTATTTCCGCCACCTGTTTTGTCTTTATGGGCAATTCCATATAAGCGTCCCTTAGCCTTACGCTGACAGTAACCTTTCCTCCTGCCGGAGTGAATTTCACGGCATTGGAAAGGAGGTTGTTGAGCACTTTCGACATTTTGTCGGCATCAAACGGTATGTTAATCGCGTCGGTGTCGGCGTGGAAAGCAAAGTCTACTGACTTTTGTGACAGCTGCGAGAATGCAGTCGTTGTGTCAGACACAAATCTCACTATGTCGGAATTCTTGGTTTCCAATTCCAGACTTCTCGTTTCAATCTTGCGCAAATCGAGCGTCTGGTTGACCAGTGTCAGCAGTCGGTTGGCGTTGCGCAACACAAGTTCGAGTGTCGATCGCTTCTTGTCGTCGCCTTCACTGGCAGCAAGTTTCTCTATCGGCGATATTACTAGAGCCAGCGGGGTGCGCAGTTCGTGACTTATGTCGGTGAGGAACGAAAGCTTCATCTCGTCGAGTTTGCGCTTGCGTTCGGCATCGCGTTGTATCTGTTCAATACGCATGCGGGTCATTTGCCGGTGTATGGTGAGATACCACACAAGCCATACAATTCCGGCTACAAGCACCGCATAAATGATGTAGGCCCACCATGAAAGCCACAACGGAGGGTTGACGACGATGGTCATTTCCTCGGTTTGGCTGCTCACTCGGCCATCCTTTTCCACCACACGCACTTGCAGAACATATTTGCCGGGATGCAGATTGGTGTAGGTGACACTTGGCTGCGACTCAACGGTCATAAACCATTTGTCGTTGGCAAATCCTTTGAGACGGTAGAGAAAATGTTTCTTTTCGGGAATGGTTACATTGTCCGACGCGAGAAGCACGGTAAAGGCATTCTCGTCGTAGTTTAGGTGTAGCTCGTGCGAGGCGTTTACGGCCTTGTCGAGTATTGTGCGCCTATTGTATTTCTCGCCCACCGAGAGAAGATGGTCATAGAGCACCACCCCCGAAAACAGTACCTTTGAATTGACTGTATTCGGGTATGTCTTGCCCGACGGAATTACATTTATTCCGTCTTGACCTCCTGTTATGATTTCTCCTTTGTGTGTCTTGCTTATGCTGCGGTAGTTGAACCTACGCTTCTGCAGTCCGTCGAGTTCGTCGAAACTGCTTGTGAAAAATGTATATTCGCCTGACTTGTAGCCCACTTTCACCCTTATCACGCAATTGGGCAGTGTAGCCCATATGTTGCCGAAGGCATCTTCGGCTACCGCGCATGCCATTTGCGGGTTGTTGAATATGTGTGTCACCTTGCGTGTCTTGAAATCATAGACGTCAAGACCAGACATGTTGGCGTTCCACAAAAGTCCGCGTCGGTCTATGCATATGTCGTTTACGGCAGAACTGGAAAAGCCCGTCGCGCCCGATGCCGTGGTGATGTTGGTCGATTTCCGTGTCTTTGGGTCGATAATTGTGATGCCAACTGAATGTCCTACGATGTATCTGCCTTGGCGGTCAACCTTCACCGACGATACATAATCAGACTGTATGCCGGAGTTTGACGTGTCGTAATTGGCAAACACTCCACGCCGTGGGTTAAGACATTGCACTCCGGCGCCGAGCGTTCCTATTATTATATTGCCCTTGTTGTCATCTGCCAGTGACCATACACAGTCGTTGGCGAGGCCCGATGCGGTGCGGTAGACAGTGAATTTGCCATTGGAATAGTGGGCAAGTCCGCCGTTATATGTGCCGAACCACAACGTTCCGTCGGTAGCGCAAAGACTGCTTACTACCACATCCGAACCGAGACCGGTTTCTTGCATGCCATAGTGTTGGGTAGCACCGGTGCCGGGTTGGTAGCAAACTATGCCGTTGTTGTTGGTGCCGCACCAGTAGTTGCCCTTGCGGTCAACGGATATGGTGCAAATATCGCCGAGTTTAATCGTGGGGTAGTGTGACAGTGTGGGCGAGTAATAAGCCACGCCGTTGTTGTAAGAACCTACCCATACGGCATCAGAGTGGTCTATATATATGCAGCGTAGACTGTTGTCGGGGATTGAATTGGAGTTGTCGTTGATGTGGGTATGGTTTTGTAGCATGCGTTTTGCGATGTTGGTCACAAACAGTCCGTGCCGTTCTGATGCAATCCAGAGGTCGTGTTGCGCATCTTCTTTTATGTCGTTAACAAAGAAGTCGTGCTTGTCAATGCTGATGCCGAGTGAAGTGAGAAAGGCCGACGGTGAGTCATACCATTTCTTTTGTACGGAAGAATACACCCATGTGTGCCCGGTAGAGTGGTTGCTCACCCAATAGTTGTATTGACTGTCGATATATGTGCGGTAGTAGTGTTTGTGGTATTTGTTGCATTCGGCAAGGTGTCGGTTTGTCCACACTACTTTGTGTCGTTTGCCGTCGAGCCTTACAAGCAAGCCGTTGTTGTAGGAAACAACGAGCGAGTTGCCGCGTTCGGTTATGTCGGTGACATATCCCGAATTGGCTAAGTCGGCATTTTGTTCAATGGCGAACAGATATGTGCTTTGCTTTTCCCGGGAGTAATAGTAGCAGCCTTTGCCGTTTACAGCCACCCAGAAATCGCCTTTTGAGTCGATGAAAATACGGTTCGGCTTGCCGCTCATGCCTTTGTCGCGCATCCATGCCGTTATGTCCTGATCGAAACTTTCGGTGTCGGGGTTGTATATGCAGTATCCGTTGTCGGTTTTTACCAACAGTTTTCCGTCGGCTGTCTCCTGTATTTCGTTTACCTGATTGCTTGATATTGAAGATTTGTCAGTTGGATTCGAGTAGAAATTCTTGAATCTGAACCCGTCGTAGCGGCATAGTCCAGCCGCAGTGCCAATCCACAGAAACCCTTGGCGGTCTTTGGTTATGCAGCTTATATGGCTGTCGGCAAGACCGTTGCTTATGTCAAGGCATCTGAATTCCATATTCCTTGCGGCTGACGTGCAGCATACCCACACCGCGACAAGTGTGGCGATGAGTGTGCGCAATGTGTTTGTGTCATAAACGGTTCGGTGCATGGCTTAAATACAGATTTATGGTTGTGTGGTATAGTCGTGGCTGTTTCGGCACACAAATATAATGTTTTTGTTTGTATATTGAAATGTTTTCTTTGCTGAGATTTGCTGATTTGGCGTATATTGTAAAAAGAATGTTATTTTAGGATAAACGTTTTTCAGATAAAAGCCGGTGTGGCAAAGCACCGAATACCCGTGTATTGAGAGTCTTGCCGCCACCGGCTTCATCATGAAACAATTAATATATAACTACATTTACCAACCTGCGTTTTGCTTGTAAGTGTTGCCTGAAAGCGAAATCTCGCTGCTCGGTATTTGCCAGAAGCCTCGCTTTTCGCGTATGTTCTGCTCCTTGAAAGAGTCGGCAATCGTAGTTTTCTGCTTGTTGGTGTACACTTCCGATGGCGTTCCGCTTACATTTCCGTTGTCGTTGGCTTGTCCGGCTATGGCCTTGACAAAGGCATCGAGTCCCTGACGGCGCAAGTCGAAATAACGAATGCCCTCGCCCATGAATTCTTTGCGGCGTTCTTGCCATATGAGTTCGCGTCCAGGTGCGGCACTGATGTCATGGTCGTGACTCTTGTAGGCACGCTCCACAACCTCGTTGTAGTATTTCGTGGCATTTTGGCTGCCAAGTTCTGCTGCCATAAGCAATACGTCAGAGTAGCGCAGAAGAATCCAGTCCTGGTCTTGCGAAGTCATGAAATTGGCTCCGGTGACATCGCTTTCAGCTACCGGCATCGATGTGCCGTCGGCAAAGCACAGCGGAGCATATTTCTTTATTGTGTATCCTGTGAAGTCGGCCACGTCGTTGCCTATTTGCTGCGAATAGGCTGTGTTGCCGTTGTCGTCAATAAGGTTGCGCGTGTTTATCACCGTAGCTTCTCCGCGCGTGTCGTCGTTGCTGAACAATGAGTGCGCATACGGGGTAATGGGGCAGGCTCCCCAACCGAAGTTGTAAGGTGCAACGCTGAGGCTTGGCATACCAATGTTTATTATGAAGCGGTTGCCGTTGTAGTTGGTGTTGCTCCAGTTTTGGTCGTTGTTGAACTTAACCACCCACAGAATTTCCTTTGAGTCTTCCTTGTAGGTTGTCTTGCGTCCCATTTCCTTTGCCGATTTCTGTGTGCTTGCTCCCGGCCAGAGGTCGGCAAAATTGCTCTCCAGTGAATACAGTCCCGACTTTATAACCGTTTCGCAATAGTTCAATGCGTCGGCCTTGCTCAGTTCTCCGGGCATTGTCTTGCCCTGGTTGTCGTTGTACACTCCGTCGTAAAAGAGATATACTCGTGCCAGCATAGCAGCTGCTGCATAGCGGCTTATGTGGCCGAGTGTAGCACTATTGTCGGTGAACTTGTTGGCAGGGATGTTGTCGGCAGCATATTTCAGGTCTTCCACAATCTGCTTGTACACATCGTCGGGATTGGCTTGCGGCACGATGTCGCGTGTCGGGGCGGTGAGCAGAGGCACGTTTTCGAACATGCGCACAAGGTCGAAGTATGCAAGTCCGCGTATTGCCCGTGCCTGACCCTCTATTACTGCGCGGTCGTCGGCCGATGTCCAGCTTATGTTGTCGAGCTGGGTTATAAGCAGGTTACAGTTGTATATGCACTTGTAATAGTCCGACCAGATGCCGCCGAAAATGTTGGTTTCATCGTTTTTAATGGTGCAGTCCATGCGGTCGAGCAGTCGGTTGCTCATGTCGCCTGAGCCACCGCCGCCGAAACAATCGTCGCCCATGGTTTCGGCTGCTTGGTAGAGAGTGGGCCACGAACCGTTCGACACGGTGCGCTGATATTGGTCGTAGCAGCCCACGACTGCCGATTCGGCCTGCGATTCGGTTTTATAGAAAACTGTGGTGTTGAGACTTGTCTTCGACGAGGTGTCCAGGAAACTGTCGGTGCATGCCGACAATGCCACCGAGGCAAGACTCAAGATGATTATATTCGATTTCATAGATGTTCGTTTTTTGGTTTTTAGAATTTCAAGTTTACACCCACAATGAATGTGCGGCAGTGCGGATAAGTACCCGTGTCGATGCCCGACATCCACGTCTGTTCACCGAAACCCACTTCGGGATCCATGCCGTCGTATGAAGTGAACGTGTAAAGGTTCTGCACTTGGAAGTAGAGGCGTGCCTGCGATATGGCCTTTACTGCGATGAGTTTCGCAAAATCGTAGCTCACTGTGATGTTGGCTATGCGCAGATAGTCGCCGTTCTGCAAGTATATGTCAGTGAAATTTGTCCAGTTCTTGTCGTCGTTGGTGAGACGCGGCAACTTGTTGCTTGTACCTTCGCCGTGCCAACGGTTGATGAATGTCGTGGTGTAGTTGCTCTTGTAGCTGTTGCCCCAGTTGCGGTAGCCGCCGTTGGCCACCTTGAAACCAGCTGCTCCCGAGAGCGTAGCCGAGAAGTCAAACTGCTTGTAGTTGAACCCGAGGTTCAGGCCAAAGTTGAATTTCGGGATGCCGTTTCCGAGGTCGGTCTTGTCTTTGTCGTCTATTACACCGTTCTTGTCAAGGTCTACTATCTTCAAGTCGCCCGGTGCAACGTTGGGCAATGTGCCGTTGCCTGCGGCTTTCCAGTCGTCGATTTCCTTTTGGTTTTGGAACACACCGGCTGTCTTATACCCCCAGAAGAAGCCCATGGCGTGCCCGTTCTGGCAACGGAAGAATTCCGGCTGGTTGTTGTACATGATGTTTGCGTTGGTTGAGTTGCTGCCATATCCGTGGATTATTCCACCCTCTGTTGGTATTTCGTTCACCTCGTTTTTGTTGTAGGCCATATTGGCTGCTACATGGTACTGGAAGTCGGCGTTTACGTGGTCGTCCCAGCTAAGTCCGAGCTCAAATCCCTGATTGGTCACGTTGCCGCCGTTTATGTATGGTGCTTTTGCGCCGGCAGTGGCAAGAATAGGGGCTTGCACAATCCAGTCTTTAGTCTTTTTGTAATACCAGTCAAAGTTAAGTCCAAGTCGTGAGTTGATGAAACGAGCGTCAATGCCGAGGTCGGTTTGCTCTGATGTCTCCCATTTCAGGTCGTCGTTGCCCAAGCGGTCGGAAATTGCTCCGTTGGTGTTGAGCGTCGAACCCTTGCCAGTTCCGAAATTATATCCAGCTCCGTCGAGCGTGACGGTTGCTGCATAGAGGAACGGGTCGATGTTGTTGTTGCCCACCTGTCCCCAGCTTGCGCGTATTTTCAAGAAGTCGAGCCATGAGCGTGTGTTCTCCATGAAGCTTTCACTCGACACCACCCATCCTGCAGAAACCGAAGGGAAGTAGCCCCAGCGGTGGCTTTTTGCAAAGCGGGAGCTGCCGTCGGCACGCATGGTGAGGTTTGCCATGTATTTGTCTTGATAGTTCCAGCCGATACGACCGAAATAAGAAATTCTGCGATAGTCTTCTGCCGGGTATCCCAAAGTCTCGCCAGTGTGCCCGTTGCGGTCGTTGCTCAGATAGGCGGTGCTCCATTTATCGTAGATTGAAAGGAGCACGTTTTTGCCGCTTAGGTTGTCGCCCTGCGAGCGTTCTATTTCCATACCAATCATGGCATTGAGTGCGTTTCCGCCCCATTTCCAGTCATACATGGCAGTGTTTGTCCATGTCAGCGTCCAAGCCTTGTACATGCTCTGGTCTACGGTCGGTCCCGATGTGCGCTGGTCGTTGGTTGTCGACACATAGTCGGGGTTGTAGGCGCGGTAGGCATTTGAGTTGTGGTTGAAGCCGACAAGTGTCTTTATGCGCAGATTCTTTATTGGCTGCAGTTCTGCATACACGTTTGCAATCCAGTTTTGGGCATCGGTGCGGTTGTTGCCCCGGTAGAGGTTAGCCACCGGGTTGCCGTCATATTGGTTCCAGTCGCTTGCTGTTGAGTAGCTGTAACCATTGTTCAGGTCGGCGCGTCCGTCTTGCTGGAGCCATACCGGCTGTAACGGTGACGTGGAGTAGGCACCGCGCAGCTTGTTGTTATACATGTTGCCGGTTATGCCAGAGCGGTTCTTTGTGTATGAGAACGACAGGTTTTCACCTATCTTTAATATGTCGCCGTAGATTTTCTGTTCGAGATTTGAGCGGAAATTGTAACGCTCATAGTTGGAAGCTCGCTTTCCGCCCACTATGCCGTCTTGTCCGTAGTAGCCCAGCGAAACGGCGTAGGTGCAGGTTTCGTTGCCGCCGCTCACGCCGAGAGAATAGTTCTGCACGGGTGCCGACGATTGAAACATCTCGCTCATCCAGTCGGTGTCATACACATTGCTGTTGGAGTCGTGTATCGATGCAATCGAGTTCCAGTCGTAGGCAGCACCGCCTGAGTTGATGTTCTGCTCGTCCATCAGTTCCATATACTGCTTGGCATTGAGCATATTCACTTTCTTGGCAACAGTCTGCCAACCATAATAACCGTCGAATGTAACTTGCGCGTGTCCTTTCTTTCCGCTTTTTGTGGTAACGATAACCACGCCGTTGGCGGCTTGTGCACCGTAAATGGCGGCCGAAGCGGCATCTTTGAGCACGTCAATCGACTCGATGTCCGACGGGTTAACCGTCGTGATGTCCAGTCCTGGTATTCCGTCAATCACATAAAGCGGCTTGTTGTTGGTGTTCGACCCTTGACCGCGTATGATTACCTTCATGTCGGCACCCGGTTGTCCGCTCTCCGATATGATGTTCACGCCGGGTGTCTGTCCCTGCATAGCTTGCAGGGCGTTGCCAGTGTTGCGCTTTGCAAGGTCGTCGCCCTTTATTTGCACGGTGGCTCCGGTCACTAGTTTCTTCTTCTGCACACCATAGCCAATCACTACTACATCGTTGAGTGAGTGCGACTCTTCTTGCAGCGAGATGTCGAGAGACGCTCCGTGCACTTTTACTTTCTGTTGCACAAAGCCGATGTATGACACGACTAGCATTTCGCCGTCCTCGGCATCTATTGTGAAATTGCCGTCGATGTCGGTCACGGTGGCCACCTTGCGGCCCTGCACTTCAACCGATGCGCCGATGAGCGGCTCCTTGTCGGTTGCCGAAATAACTTTGCCGTTGACAGGTTTTGCATGCAGCTCGCCTGATGACAGAACGTTCATTGCCGGAAACAGCAATAAAACCGTTAAGGCAATCTTGCATAAAAGCGCGTTTATGCAGCCTTCCCTAATTTGAAAATTCCCCATAAGTGGATGTTTTTAGTTTATTGTTTGAAGTTTAAAGTTGTTGTCTTCGTTTGCTTGATTGGCATGATTAAGTTTCGGCTGCAAAGTTATAAACAAAAGGAAAATAGCGGTAGAAAATACATTTTATATAAATGTAGCTTTTGTTTCAAAAACATGTGTGTTTTGTATCATGGTTCTGTAATGCTTTGATTATCAATATGGTTATTGTGTGTCAGTATGCTCGTTTTGTGTTGTTTCAGACTTCCTTTCGGGGCATTGTGTGCTTCGTTTGTTGCCTTCTATGCCTGCATTGGCTAGTTGTAGCGTGTGGTGCACAATTGTGCTTTATGTGCTGCACGTGTGTGCATCATATGCAGCACGTGGGCATGATGCGTTGAAAATGCACCCACGTGGGTGCCGTGGAATTGCAGCAAATGCTTGTGCCGTGTGCATGCAAGTAATGCTGCACTTTTCAAACCGTGTACAAAGGCTGTTGCATAGGCGCATGAACGTATCTGATGAAAAAATAGTAATTTTGCAGTTACAAAGGTTTTAGTATATAATAAGGACACAAGATAATGGCCGACAACAAAATTTCATCCAGCAGCGACGCTCTTGCAAGTATTCTTCGGCAGTATGCCGCAATGCCAGCCGCATCGATAGCACAACGCGTTAACGATGCCCTCGCCACAAACAACACGGTGGTGGTGACTGCACCTCCGGGAGCAGGAAAATCAACACTGCTTCCGCTCACCATGTTGTCGGGCATTGAAGGTTGCGGAAAAATACTCATGCTCGAACCACGGCGGCTTGCCGCAAGACAGGTGGCTTGCCGCATGGCCGAAATGTTGCATGAGCCTGTTGGCCGAACTGTGGGCTATAGGGTGCGGTTTGACAGTTGCGCGTCGGCCAATACGCGCATAGAAGTGCTCACCGAAGGCATTCTCACGCGCATGATTGTTGACGATGCCACGCTCGATGGCGTTGACATCGTGGTGTTCGACGAGTTTCACGAGCGCAGCATCAACTCCGACCTTGCTCTCGCTTTCGCCCGACAGACACAACGGCTCATACGTCCCGACCTGAAAATAGTGGTGATGTCGGCCACTATCGATACCGCCGACATCTGCAAGGCTCTTGGTGCTCCGGCCATAGAAAGTGCCGGACGGATGTTTGACGTGCAGACCGTTTATGCCGAAACCGACCTGCAACGAACCGACATTGCACACTCTGTGGCCGTGGCCATAAGTCGTGCGCACGCCGAACATGGGGGAGACATACTTGCTTTTCTGCCGGGACAAGGCGAGATAGAGCGGTGCGCGCAGCTGCTTGCCGACTCGCTCGCTCCTACGGCAGTAATGCCGCTATATGGAAATCTACCGCCCGAAAAGCAACGGCAGGCCATAATGCCTTCGCGGCATGGCTGCCGCAAGGTGGTTCTTGCCACTCCCGTGGCCGAAACCTCGCTCACTATTGAGGGCGTGAGGGTTGTCGTCGACTCCGGCCTATGCCGCAAGCCGGTGTTCGACCCGCACACATCGCTCAGTAGCCTTGCCACCGTAGGCATAAGCCGCGACATGGCGGCACAACGCAGAGGGCGCGCCGGACGTGTGTCCGACGGCATTTGTTATCGGCTTTGGACGCTTGCCACCGATCACCGAATGGACGAAAAACGCGTGCCGGAGATTTTGGAGGCCGACCTGGCCCCGATGCTGCTCGACATTCTTGCCTTTGGCGAAACCGACATATACAACTTGCCGTGGCTCACTCTGCCGCCGAAAGCCAACGTGCAAAAGGCTCACAACCTGCTTGTGTCGCTCGGGGCGGTGGGCACCGACGGGTATATAACGGCCTTTGGTAAGCGTCTGGCCACGATGCCGTGTCATCCGCGCATTGCAAGGATGATACTTGAGGCCGACGACGATGCGTTGAAATGTCTTGCTTGTGACATCGCTGCCTTGGTGGAGGAGAAAGACCCAATGGCCGACAATGCCGACTCTGACATGCTTCTGCGCATTGCTTCGTTGCGTAGCGGGCGAATGCGCCGTTCGTTGGGACGTTGGACGCGCATCGAACAAATAGCACACGACTATCGCCGCATGGCGCATGTCGAGGTTGACAACAGTGCGGTGTCGGCCTATGACATAGGTAAGCTCGTGGCATACGCATGGCCCGAACGTGTGGCGCAGGCTTCAGACACTGCCGGACTCTACCGGCTGTCGGGTGGGGGCGATGTGCGTGTCGCGCCTGACGACTCGGCATCGGCCTACCAATGGATTGCCGTGGCTTCGCTCAATATGTCGGCCAATGGCGGACGTGTGTTCCTTTCTGCACCGATTGACATTGGCTCCATAGTGCAATCGGGCTCGCCGATAGTGGGCGAATATGACAATGTGTCGTGGGACAGCAAGTCCGGGCGTGTGGTGCAACGCCATGAGTGGCGCATAGGAAGACTAGTGGCCGACAGCAAACCCATGCAGAATGCCGACAAGAACATGGTGGCTGCGATAGTGTGCGATGCCGTGAAGAAAAACGGGGTGAGTCTGCTCGATTGGAACGATGCTGTGGAACGCCTGCAAAGCCGAGTGGCTACGGTTGCCGAGTGGCATCCCGAACTGGAAATCCCCGACCTCTCGACACCGACGTTGTTGGCTTCGGCCGACAGTTGGTTGCCGCTTTATTTGGAAAGCAATGGCCGTATGGCAACCGACACGCAGACCTTGAAGAAAATAAACACGGAAGAAGTGGTGTGGGCACTTGTTCCTTATGATTTGCAGCAAACTATAAACCGGATCGCGCCAACGCATATAAAAGTGCCCACGGGCAGCAACATACGCATAGACTACCGCAAGGGGGCATCGGCACCGGTCGTCAGCGTGCGTTTGCAAGAGTGTTTCGGAATGGAACAGACGCCAAGCGTAGATGACGGACGTTGCAGACTACTGCTCGAACTGTTGTCGCCGGGATTTAAACCGGTGCAGCTCACGCAGGATTTGGAAAGTTTCTGGCACTCAACCTATTTTGATGTGCGCAAGGAATTGAAACGCCGTTACCCAAAACATTATTGGCCAGAAAACCCGATGGAAGCCGAGGCTGTGAAAGGCACAAGGCGCAGTGTGAAAGGAAAATAAATGTGCTCAAGTTTGGGTAAAAAGTTGGTCCAATATTGTTAAACGTGGAATTTTGGGTCTTTATAAGACTTTTGAAAACACAGGGCTTACTTTTGCTTACTGTATGGTTAGCACTTCAATGCCCCAGTATGGGGCGAATATTATAGGATAGGGGCTTGCCCCTATCTATTAAGCATCATCATATTTTGCCCCTGTAAGGGGCGCAGAGTTCAACATAACAATGAATTATGCGCCCCTTACAGGGGCAAATTTATAGAAAACAATAAACGCAGGGGCAAGCCCCTGTGCTATAGTCTGTCGTCCCTACGGGACTTGCTTGCTGCAAAGTTTCTACCGGACACCAGTAAAAAATGTGTCGGCGTTCTTCGAGAAGCTGCCGTAGGATATGTTTCGCGTTATATACCTGCCCTTGGGGGCTTTGTATTGGGCACTCCAATAATTTCCTTTTACTCTTTTAATGCCTTTGGTGTCCAGTTCTTAAGGAAGCGGAGCACCTTTTCTTCGCTATATCCCTTGCCTTCTTCGAGAAAACTGGAATCCTGGATGTGTATTATTTCGCCTTCACGGTTTAAAACTACAAACACGGGGAAACCGAACCGCTGCGGATTGCCAAGCCGTTTCAATAGGATTTCGGCCTTTTGTGCCGCTTCGTTGCCTGCCGACTTGCGGGGATTGTAGTTGACGTGGATGTAGACAAAGTTCTCGTTCATGGTCTTGTTCACAGTTGTGTCTTTCTCCACGAAATCGGCAAAACGCAGACACCAAGGACACCAGTTGCCGCCCAATTGGCAAACAACAAACTTGTTTTCGGCTTTGGCCTTGGCCACAGCATCGTCAATCTGTGCAATAGGGTCAATGGTTTCGTCGTAAACCCTTTTCAATGCTTCTTGTGCATCGGCAGTCAGCAAGGCAAATGCCATGCCGACAAAAATCATTAAAAGTCGTTTCATGTGTCTTGTTGATATGTCATTTTTTGCAAATACTGGTGTCTTGGCAGTTCAGCGAACGGAAAATACTGCGGCACACCTATTCTATATAGAAATCTTCGTTGTCTATGTTGCCGGTCTTGCCCGTTTCTTCTGCCGGTTTCTTGGGCTGTTTTTTCAGATTGCCCTTTTCGTCGAACATTCCGTATGTGGTGCGCAACACGATGAATTCGGTGCGTCGGTTGAGCTGGTTGCATATTTCCTGCTTCTCGTTGTCGAGCTTCTTTATGAACTCTTCGGTGAGCACATCATTCTCTTTCAGCCAGTTGTATTTTTCGGTGAGTTTCTTCTTTATGGTCTTTGGCTTTTCCTTGCCGTAGCCCACAGGCGACAGTCGGTCGCGTGAAATGCCCTTGGCCACAAGATATTCCACTACGGTTTCGGCTCGTCTTTGTGCCAAAAGCTTGTTGTATTCGGCCGACCCTTTGTAGTCGCAGTGTGCGCTTAGCTCAATGGTGACGTTGGGATTTTCGTTAAGCAGCTTCACCAGTTCGTCGAGGGCAGTGGTAGATTCGGGGCGCAGCGTTGCCTTGTCGAAATCGTAGAAGATGTTGTCGATGAGCACAGGAGCCGTGATTGATGCCAGCGGAAACTGCAATACATGCTCTTTCGACTCTTCAACCGGCTGCACCTGCAGCTCTTCTTTATGGTTGAGGTAGCCTTTGCATGTGGCGAGGAAGATGTAGTCGATGCCAGGATTTACGATGGCTTCGAACGAACCGTCGCCTTTTACGCCAAGTTTTTTGTTGGTGCCGTCGCTTCCTACCATATATATCTGTGCGGCAGGAAGTTCGTAGCCGTCTTGTTCATACACCCATCCTTTCACGTTTTGCACAATCTCCGGGTTTTCAAAACTGTATATATGGTCCCAGCCCCGGCCGTCGTTGCGGTTTGATGAGAAAAAGCCACGGTTGTGCACACCCTCAAAAGTCATTCCGAAATCGTCGCCCTGCGAATTGAGAGGGTAGCCCGGGTGCTCGATGTGGTATTTCCCGTCTTTGCCAACCGTAGCTATGAAGATGTCGAGCCCGCCCATGCCCTGATGTCCGTCGCTTGAAAAATAAAGGTCGCCGTTGGGGCGGAATGTGGGAAACTCCTCGTTGCCCGGCGTGTTAATTGGTTCGCCGAGATTTTCCACACCACCTAGTCCGGCAGGTGTTATGCGTGCCCTCCAGATGTCAAGTCCGCCCAATCCTCCCGGCATGTCCGATGCGAAATAGAGCCATTGGCCGTCGGGCGAAATGGCAGGGTGGGCATAACTCGACAATGTGTCGCGTGTGATTTCGAGCGTGGTTACTTTTCCCCATGCTGCATCGGCGCGGTTTGAAGTAACTATTTGCGCATAGCGCGGATAGGAAGCATCGGTGAGGCATTGCGTGAGATACATGGTGCGCTGGTCGGGCGATAGTGCACTTGCCCCTTCGTCGGCCTCGGTGTTGAGTCCGCCGCTCACGGCTTCGGGTTTGCCCCAGTGTCCCTTGTCGTCTTTCTGCGACACAAAAATGTCGCCGTTTTTAGCTCCCGTTATTCCGCTCACCTCATTGCCTTGCGCCTCATTGCGCGTTGATGTGAAGTAGAGCATTTCATATTGGTCGCCGGCAAGCATCGGCGAATAGTCGGCCCGGCGTGAGTTGAACACGTCCATGCGTTTCACCGTGTAGCGCGACCCCTCGTCTTTCATCTTCTGGGCACGTTGCGCCGAGTACAGTCCATTGCGCGCGAGTTTGTTGTCGGGCATAGAGTCGAGCACGGCCTTGAATTCCTGCTCGGCCTGTTTGTAGCTGCCGTTTTTAAGCAGTTGCCTTGCATATTCGAGCCGTGCCGTGTTGTCGGCCTGCCCGTAGCGCATGGCATTGCTGTAGGCCGCTATAGCTTTTTGCGTGGCGTTGATGCGGCGGTTGCATTCTGCAATCTTAAGGGCAATCTTTCCGCGCCTTTCGCGCTCTTTGGGTGAAGTGTGGCTATATGCCTGTTTGAATTGTGTTGCGGCATCGTAATACTCTCCTAGCGCAAGATATTTCTCGCCCTTTTTCAGGTTTTTGTCGGCTCCACATCCTGAAAAGAGCAATGCCGTTGCTGCGACAAGGATGAGTGCCAAATATTGTGTTTTGCTTTTCTTCACGTTGCTTGCTGATGTTTATATGGCGTGTTCTATAAATCCCACGCATTGTTAATTATGTACTTTTAGACAGGTTGCTCTTTGTGTCTTTTTGTTTTTATCCGGCATCTTTCACATTCTTCCTCAGTCGCATAGTCCGCTATGCTTCTTCAGAAAGCAAGTGAAATCTGCTCGGCTAAAATTCAAAAATCCATCAAAGGTAATCTATAGAACCCGCCATATATGTAAAAACGTCGTCATCTAAAGAAGATAACGACGTTTCTCTTGTATTATTGTGTTGCATGGCGTGCAGAATGCCGACAATGTAGGTATAATGCGTTGCTGTTGCAATGTGTCAGAACGGTTTGCGGTAGGTGCATCCGTTGCGCCATTCGCTGCATCCGTATGCTGTCTTGCCTTTTATTATCTTGCCTTTGCCGCACAAAGGGCATGTAGTGCCAACGATTTCATTGGCAGAATCAGCCGCCAAGGTATTGTTTGATATGGCTTTCGTGTCGGTCTTTGCTGTTGTCTTGCGCGGAGACGTTGTCGCTTTCTTTGCCGTGGCAGGTTTTTTGCGTGCTTTCTTCTTCACATCGTCGTCGGTTGTAACGGTCACGCGCCGGTTGCTGTTGTCGCGAAGCACATCGTTGACTATTTCGGTGATTTGCTGTTTCAAACCGTCGATAAATTCTGCCGCATCATATTTCTTGTGCTCAATGTCGCGCAGTTTCTTCTCCCAAATGCCCGTAAGTTCGCAGCTTTTCAGCAGTTCCTCGTGTATGGTGTCGATGAGTTCGATGCCCGTGGCTGTGGCTACGAGGTTTTTGCGCTCGCGCCTTATGTAATGACGCTTGAACAAAGTCTCTATAATTCCGGCGCGCGATGACGGTCGGCCAATGCCGTTTTCTTTGAGTGCGGCACGCAATGTCTCGTCGTCTACGAATTTTCCTGCCGTTTCCATGGCGCGGAGCAGTGTCGCCTCGGTGTAGTATTTGGGCGGTGTGGTGCTTCTCTCGGTGAGCGTAGGCGTGTGCGGACCGTTTTCGCCGGGCGTGAATGTGGGGAGAGTGCGTTCTTCATCGGCTTTCTTTGCCTCTTCGTCGGCATCTTGCAGAGACTGTACTTGTGCTGCGGAGTTGCCGTTCTGGTAAACGGCGCGCCATCCAGGCGATAATATTTCCTTGCCGCTTGCCTTCAATTCCACGTCTTCAACGGTGCCGAGGACGGTGGTTGTGGCAAACTTGCAGTCGGGATAGAATGCTGCAATGAAGCGGCGCGCAATGAGATCGTAGACATTGCGCTCTATGTCGGTGAGCCGGGTGGCCGGAACACCGGTGGGAATGATGGCATGGTGGTCGGTGACTTTCGATGTGTCGAACACACGTTTCGGCTTAGGTAGAGCCTTTCCGGCAAGCGGTTGTATGAGCTGTTCATAACTACGCAGACCGCCGAGTATGCCTGCACACTTGGGGTAGATGTCGTCGCTGAGATATTGGGTGTCTACACGCGGATAGGTGGTAAGCTTATGTTCGTATAGCCCCTGTATTATGTTCAGCGTGGTTTCGGCACTGTAACCGAACTTGCGATTGCATTCCACTTGAAGCGAGGTGAGGTCGAAAAGGCGCTGCGGGGCTTCGCTGCCTTTCTTTTTCTGCACATCGGTCACGGTAAACGGTTTGCCGGCAATTGTGGCAAAGGCTTCTTCGCCCTCCTCTTTTGTGGAGAATTTGCCTTTGGTGGCGGTGAATAGCGTGTCGCGGTATATTGTAGAGAGCACCCAGAAAGGTTCCGGCTTGAAATTGTCTATCTCTTTTTGTCGGTTTACAATGAGTGCCAGCGTGGGAGTCTGCACGCGTCCGATGCTCAACACCTGCCTGTTTTGCCCGTATTTCAGCGTGTATAGGCGTGTGGCATTCATGCCTAGAAGCCAGTCGCCAATGGCGCGGCTCAGACCTGCGGTGTATAACGATTGGTATTCTTCCTGGTCTTTGAGCGAGTTGAAGCCTTCGCGTATGGCTTCGTCTGTCATCGACGAAATCCAAAGTCGCTTCACCTTGCATTTCGCCCGTGCTTTCTGCATCACCCAACGTTGTATGAGTTCGCCCTCTTGTCCGGCATCGCCGCAGTTCACGATACTGTCGGCGGCCTGCATCAGACGCTCTATTACGGCAAATTGCCGTTTTATTCCATCGTCGTCGATAAGCTTTATCCCGAAGCGTGCAGGTATCATTGGCAATGCCCCGAGGCTCCAGTGTTTCCACTGCTCGGTGTAGTCGTTGGGTTCTTTTAGGGTACACAGATGACCGAATGTCCATGTCACTTGGTAACCATTGCCCTCCATATATCCTTGGCAACTCTTGGTGGCTCCCAAAATGCGTGCTATGTCTTTTGCGACACTCGGTTTCTCGGCTATGCAGACTATCATTTTATCGTCGTTTTTCTTTATGTTAAGGGGTGGAAAAAACAGTCTTTGAACACCGGCAGAATGTGCCGTGCATGGTGAGACAGTGCTGTTTGTGGCGTGCAAATTTAGATATAAATCTCGATTTATGCGCCTGTGAAATAAGAAAAAATCAAGTTTGCCGCTATCTTTGTATAGGCTTGTTCTACAAATTGCCTTTGGTGGATTTTGGAATTTCAGCCGAGTTTGGTTACACTTGCTTTCAGAAGGAATATAGCGGGCTATGCAACTTAAGGGAGAAAAGGGAAAATGCGGGATAAATACAAAAAGACACAAAGAATAATCTGACTAAAATAAAAATTAACTGTGCGTGGAATTTATAGAACACGCCTATAAACAGCGTGAAACACTTGGCTAAGTGAAATAATATTAGTAGTTTTGCATACAGCATTGCACCACTGCGGGCATAACCATTGGCTTGCATAGGGCAAACGAAAAGAGTTAAAGTCTATTGACATGAAAAAAATATTGCTATTGGGTTCGGGCGAATTGGGCAAGGAATTTGTCATCGCCGCAAAACGTGCAGGACAATATGTCGTTGCATGCGACAGATATGAAAATGCTCCGGCCATGCAGGTGGCCGATGAGTGTGAGGTGTTCAACATGCTTGACGGCGATGCTTTGTCGGCAGTTGTGCAACGTCATCGTCCCGACATAATAGTGCCGGAGATTGAAGCCATACGCACCGAACGATTGTTCGATTTCGAACGTGAAGGCATACAGGTGGTGCCGAGTGCGCGCGCTGTGAACTACACAATGAACCGTAAGGCCATACGCGACCTCGCTTCCAAGGAACTTGGACTGCGCACCGCAAAGTATTTCTATGCTAAGACACTTGATGAATTGAGTGAACACGCCAAGGAAATCGGCTTTCCGTGCGTTATCAAACCTCTTATGTCGTCGTCAGGACACGGCCAAAGCATCGTACGCGATGAGAGTCAGCTTGCCGCTGCCTTTGATGCAGCTATGGAAGGAAGCCGTGGCGATGTAAAAGAGATAATTATAGAAGAATTCATTCATTTCGACTCAGAATTCACTCTGCTGACAGTTACGCAGAAAGACGGCCCGACATTGTTCTGCCCGCCAATAGGACATGTTCAGAAAGACGGCGACTATCGTGAAAGTTGGCAACCGTTCTGTCTGCCCGACGATGAGTTGCGCAAGGCTGAGGAAATGGCCGAAAAGGTTACGCGTGCCCTTACCGGTGCTGGAATATGGGGCGTGGAGTTCTTCCTCACAAAGCAAGGCGAAGTGATTTTCTCAGAGCTTTCGCCACGTCCGCACGACACGGGTATGGTGACGCTTGGTCATACTACCAACCTTTCTGAGTTTGAACTTCATTTCCGTGCTGTGATGGGACTGCCCATTGCCGGCATTCACCTCGAACACGCTGGGGCAAGTGCCGTGGTGCTCGCTAAAGAGGAAGCTGACCATGACCCAGAGTACAACCTTCTCGATGCGTTACGCGAGGATTATACACGCGTGAGAATATTCGGAAAACATCAACAGCACGTGAAACGTCGCATGGGTGTGGTGCTTTGTTATGGCGATCCTGATGCCGACACAACGGCATTGCGTGACAAGGCTAAGCGTCTGGCGGCAACCGTTATAAAATGACAGAAATGCAGACGGAATTACAACCAAGCAAGAGGACAACGATAAAGACACTGCAGTCGTCGCGTTTCATTTTCGTGCTTCTTATCTTTTTGTCGCATTGTGCCATTGTGGAAAATGGCGCAGCATTCGACTATGGAGGAGAGGCTGGCGTGGCTTTTTTCTTTGTCCTCAGCGGTTTTGTGCTTTCGTTTGGCTATGGAGAGAAAATCGACAATGGCAGTTTCAGCACTCGCAGTTTCATGGCGAAACGCCTTGCCAAAATCTATCCGCTACACATTCTTTTGCTTGTCATTGCCGTCGTGTTTGATGCGAGGCTCGGAATGGGCTATACTGTGTGGCAAATCTTGTCGGGAATAATGCTTGTGCAGACATGGACTATGTCTGAAAACTACATATATGTAGCCAACGGTGTAGCGTGGTTTCTGTGTGACATGATGTTTCTGTACATCATATTCAAGCCATTATACAAGTTTGTCGCCCGTGCATCGGTGCGCACTTTGTGCGCTGTGGGCATTGTAGTGTTGGCTGCATATGTGGTTTTTGCGTTACAAGTGCCCGACAATGAACTTAATAGTAAGCTCTACACCAATCCGCTTCTGCGCTCCATCGATTTCGCACTGGGCATAGCCATGTTCAGATTCTATCGTTCGCGGCGTTCCAAAACGTTACGCACCAGTCTTGTCGAATCGAAAGTGTGTAAAGCAAACATGGTTGAATTGGCGGCCATACTGCTGCTTGCTGCATCGTGTGTTGCCTATTATTTCGTGAGCAAGACATTCCGTCTTGCCATGCTTTTCTGGTTGGTGATGCCGTTGGTGGTTTATGTTCTTGCCGTAACCGACAATACTCGTGCATTGGTGTCGCGCTTTTTGCATACACGGCCTATGCTTTGGCTAGGTGGAATAAGTTTCGAAATTTTCCTCACCCACCGCATCGTGATGCGCGTAACGCTTCATTTTGTGGCTCCGTGGGGCAACATTGCAATGATGTGCATATCCTATGCTCTTGCGTTTGCATTTACTGTGGCCGTATCATGGGCATTGAGACAATGGTTTGTGATGCCTATATATAAAAAGGTGTCGCGTTGTGTAAACAAACCGTATATATCATGAACGAAAAGCAGAGAAAAGTTATTGATTTACCGAAAATATTCGATCCGCGAGGCAACCTGACCGTGGCCGAGGGTATGAACAACATTCCGTTTGACGTGGCACGCGTGTATTGGGTGTATGATGTGCCGGCCGGCGAAAGCAGAGGAGGGCATGCACACAAGCACTGCCGTGAATTTATCGTTGCTGTTGGAGGCTCTTTTACGGTGACGCTTGACGACGGCCACAACCGCGAGACATTCCATATGAACCACCCTTATCAGGGATTGCTCGTGGAAACTGGCGTGTGGCGCACGCTAGACGATTTCTCGTCGGGGGCGGTTTGCCTTGTGTTGGCTTCTGAACCATTTGAAGAGAGCGACTATGTGCGCGATTATTCAGACTTTAAACGGTATGTAGATAATGATTGAACTTGTCAATCTGAAAAAGATAACTGCGCTTCATGAGACTGAAGTGAGGAAGGCTGTAGATGACGTAGTGGGCAGCGGTTGGTTTCTGAAAGGGCATGCCACCGAATGTTTCGAACGTGATTATGCCGCATATATCGGCACACGCTATTGTGTGGGATGCGGCAACGGACTTGATGCGCTGACGTTGATATTGCGCGCCTACATTGAAATGGGAGTAATGGCCAAGGGCGACGAGGTGATAGTTCCAGCCAATACCTACATTGCTTCAATGATAGCAGTGTCGCGGTGTGGACTGCGTCCGGTGCTTGTTGAGCCGCGTCACGACACTCTGCAGATTGACGATGTGCTCGTTGAGGCTGCCGTTACGCCACGCACCCGTGCCGTAATGATTGTGCACATGTATGGACGTTGTGCTTACTCTCCGCTTATTGGCGAGGTGTGCAAGCGTCATAATCTGAAACTTATAGAAGACAATGCCCAGGCACATGGGTGTAGCTTCGGCGGAATAAAGACCGGGGCACTAGGCGATGCGGCGGGACATAGCTTTTATCCAACCAAGAATCTTGGCGCGTTGGGCGATGCCGGTGCAGTGACCACCGACGATGCAGAACTTGCCGAAATGGTTCGTGCACTCGGCAATTATGGTTCTGAACGAAAATATGTGTTCTCGCACAAAGGCGTAAACAGCCGCATTGACGAGCTGCAGGCCGCAGTATTGTCGGCAAAGTTGCCTTATCTTGACGCGGAGAACGCAAAACGGCGCGAGAATGCCATTTATTATATAGAAAATATAAACAATGATGCTGTGACTGTTCCCTCGCGTGAGTATTGGGAAAACAGTGTGTTCCACATTTTTCCGCTTATGTCGCCACATCGCAATGCGCTTCGTGAGTGGCTCGCGGCCAAGGGCATAGGTTGCGACGTGCACTATCCGACAGCTCCACATCACCAGCGTTGCTATGCGGAGTGGGGGGGGCTGAGCTTTCCTATAAGCGAGCGCATACACCGCGAAGAACTGAGTATTCCTGTGAGTCAGGTGCTCACCGACGAAGAACGCGAAGAAATAGTAACGACAATAAACACTTTCCGCCCATGATTGAAATAGTAGAGGTAACGCGCGAAGAATATGCCGTGCAGCCATTGACGCACATGCATGCCTACAACACCGCAGATTTTGCGGCGCTGAATGCGGCAAAAGCCGACGCTGTGCATTTCCTTCTCGCTGTCAAAGACGGTAAGGTGCGCTTCGGTTTGGTGCTGGGCGAGCGCAACGGCTTGCTTCTGTCGCCTTTTTCTGCCCCTTTCGGAGGCTTTTCGCAGCGCAAGAATCCGAGCCTTGAATGCCTTGACGAAACTGTAGACGCATTGCGCAGCTATGCTGAAAAACGTGGAATGAAAGTGCGCATCACACTTCCTCCCACATTTTATGAACCACGACTTATTGCTCATTCTGTCAATGTGTTGTCGCGGAAAGGCGCACTTCACCACATAGACCTTAATTACCATTTCCCACTTGCATTATTTGACAACTACGATACGGTTTCCAATCCTACCGCACGCAATAAACTTCATCGTGCCATGACCGAGCAATGGGAATTTGTTCATGTCGATTCTGCTGATGTAGAAGGTGTTGTGGCGGCCTACAATGTCATACGGTGCAACCGTGAGGAACATGGCTATCCTCTGCGCATGTCGCTCAATGACGTACTTTCTACAATCCGCATTATTCCGGCCGACTTCTTCATAATGCGCCATGAAGGACATGATGTGGCGGCAGCACAAGTGTTTCATGTGGCAGATGGCATAGCCCAAGTAATCTATTGGGGCGATTTGCGTTGTTGTTCGCATTTGCGCACAATGAACATCTTCACCTACCGACTTTTTGAACATTATCGCGAATGCGGACTGCGGGTGCTCGACATAGGTCCGTCTTCGACCGATGGCGTGCCAAACTACGGCTTGTGTGCGTTCAAAGACAGCATTGGTTGTGTTGCGACGCCCAAGTTCCAATTCATCTTGTAAGCCTTCGTCGGCACTGCGGGGATGACTGCCGAAACAAGCTTTTCCCGCTGTCGCAGTAGTCGTTTCGGCAATGACGTGTAAAGGCAGAGCCTGACTTTCCCTAGCTGATACGTCCCGTCAATTGTGGGCAAGAAGGTCTTAAACAAGGTTATTTTTCGTATTAGTCTTTATGCTTTCCTGTTTTTTTAGTAATTTTGCGCCCTGTAAATGTAAAGAAGAAATATTTATAACATATAGATTATGAGCAAACAAGTAGAGAAAATAAAAGAATTGGTTGCCAAACGCGAGCAGGCAAGCCTTGGCGGCGGTGAAGCCGCGATAGCCAAACAGCATGCCCGCGGCAAGTATACAGCGCGCGAACGCATTGACATGCTTGTCGATAAAGGGTCGTTTGAAGAATACGACATGTTCAAGCTGCACCGTTGCCACAACTTCGGAATGGACAAAAAACAGTTCCTCGGCGACGGAGTGGTGGCCGGTTCTGCCACTATCGACGGCCGGTTGGTTTATCTCTATGCACAGGATTTCACGGTGAACGGCGGCTCGTTGTCGGAAACAATGTCGC
The DNA here is from genome assembly GCA_963602915.1 of Dysosmobacter segnis. GTDB lineage: Bacteria > Bacteroidota > Bacteroidia > Bacteroidales > Bacteroidaceae > Prevotella. The sequence continues at coordinate 49,078 of CAVCLB010000001.1, forward strand.
AGAAGATATGCAAAGTGATGGACATGGCCATGACAATGGGCGCGCCGGTAATCTGCATGAACGACTCAGGCGGAGCTCGCATCCAGGAAGGTATCTGTGCCCTCGCCGGCTACGGTGAGATATTCGAGCGCAACATACTTGCCAGTGGCGTCATTCCGCAGATTTCAGGCATCTTCGGTCCGTGTGCCGGTGGTGCCGTATATTCGCCTGCCCTCACCGATTTCATCCTCATGATGGAGAACACTTCATACATGTTCCTTACCGGTCCGAAGGTTGTCAAGACTGTGACGGGCGAGGATATCGACTCCGAACATCTCGGCGGCGCATCGGTGCATGCCACCAAGAGCGGCGTGACTCACTTCACCGCGAAGACAGAAGAAGAGGCAATGGAACTGATAAAGACTCTGCTCAGCTACATTCCTTCAAATAATACCGAGGAAGCTCCGCGTGTGGAATGCACCGATCCGATTGATCGCAAGTCGGATTTGCTGAACGAAATACTGCCCGATAACCCCAATAAGGCCTACGACATGTATAAGGTTATAGGCGAGATAACCGACAACGGTGAGTTCTTCGAGGTACAGGCTAAGTTTGCCAAGAACATTATCGTTGGCTTCGCACGCTTCAACGGACAGAGCGTAGGTATCGTTGCCAACCAGCCGTCGTGCTATGCAGGTGTGCTCGACACCAACGCTAGCCGCAAAGCTGCACGTTTTGTGCGCTTCTGCGATGCCTTCAACATTCCTATCGTATCGCTCGTTGACGTTCCGGGATTCCTTCCCGGTACCGGACAAGAATACAATGCCGTTATTCTGCACGGTGCCCAGTTGCTCTATGCCTATGGCGAGGCAACGGTTCCAAAGATTACCGTCACCTTGCGCAAGAGCTACGGAGGCAGCCATATTGTGATGGGGTGCAAGCAGTTGCGTGCTGACTTGAACTTCGCATGGCCTACTTCGGAGATTGCAGTAATGGGTGCCAGCGGTGCAGTGGCAGTGCTTTGCGCAAAAGAGGCCAAGACAAAGGAAGACCCGAAAGCCTTCCTCGCAGAGAAAGAAGAGGAATATACCGAAATGTTTGCCAATCCCTATCAGGCAGCACAATACGGTTATATCGACGATGTGATAGAACCCCGCAACACACGTTTCCGCATTTGTCGTGGCTTGGCACAGCTTGCAACCAAGCGCCAGTCGCTGCCGGCGAAGAAACACGGATGCATGCCAATGTAAAATAAAAGCAGTTTATGACAGAAAAGAATGAAGCCATTTATGCAGCCATAGCAATGGCATTGCATGAATTCAGAGGAAACAACGTGCATGACCGTGAACCTGGGGTAATAACAATAAAGCCACGGCAGACGCAGTGGAACGCGCGTATGTTTCAGATGACAGCAACACCAAGAAAACAATAGTAAAGATGAAAGAGTATAAATATACTATAGACGGCGACAAATACAATGTGAGCATTGGCGAAGTAGCCGACAATAAAGTAGAAGTTACGGTCAACGGTGTCGTGTATAACGTGGAAATGGAACCGGAGGCCGAACCCGAGAAGAAAAAGGTGGTTGTGAAACCAGTTGAGCAGCCGCAGTCTGGCAGCGACACCACCACCGATGTCGCAAGCGTAAATACCGCCAACGCAGTGAAAGCTCCGCTGCCCGGCGTTGTGACCGAGATAAAGGTTGCCGTGGGAAGCGAAGTGAAGAAAGGCGACATAGTGGTTGTGCTTGAAGCCATGAAAATGGCCAACAACCTTGAGACAGAAAAAGATGGAAAGGTAACAGCCATTTGCGTGAAGCAGGGCGAGAGCGTCATGGAAGACACTCCGCTGGTTGTTATAGAATAATCGGCTTATACCGATGTGAGGAGGCCGCCGACGGCACTGTCGTGGAACATGCTTTTGCATGCCACGCCGAGTGCTGTCGGCGGTCTTTTTCGTATGCTATGCCGAAGCATTACGGGGCTGTTGGCGACAGGTATGCGGCTTGCCTGCATTGTGTGGCGTGCGTGGTGTGTGCGTGCTGCAAATGCCGCACGCGCAAGCCTCATGTGTTGCAGGTGTGTAGCGCGTCTGCCGCAAGTCAAAAAATACGCGGCATTATTTTGCACTTACCCCTATTTGTCGTATCTTTGCACGCAGATAACTTGCACCCCTATGTCATGGCACGCGGCGCGTTGAGGCGCTTATACATGCGGTTTTGCACCGCTTGCCGTTAAAAGAAAAGTCACACAATGCCTGAAATATCAGTACGAGGAATAGAAATGCCCGAGTCGCCAATCAGAAAACTGGCTCCTTTGGCAGTTGCCGCCAAGCAGCGCGGCATAAATGTTTATCATTTGAACATCGGTCAGCCCGACGTGCCTACGCCGCAAGTGGGGCTCGATGCGCTCAAGCACATTGATAACAATGTGCTGGCCTATTCGCCGTCGCAGGGCATACAGTCTTATCGCGAGAAACTCACTGGCTATTACAAGCGTTACAATATCAACGTTACGGCCGACGACATAATAATAACCTCCGGCGGTTCGGAGGCAGTGCTGTTTGCCTTTATGTCGTGTCTGAATCCCGGCGACGAGATAATCATCCCCGAACCTGCCTATGCCAACTATATGGCTTTTGCTATATCGGCCGGGGCAAAGATACGCACCATTGCCACAACAATAGAAGAGGGATTCTCGCTGCCGAAGGTTGAGAAGTTTGAAGAACTTATCAACGAACACACGCGCGCAATACTTATATGTAATCCCAACAACCCAACTGGCTATCTTTACACCCGGAGGGAGATGAACCAGATACGCGACCTCGTGAAGAAATACGACCTGTATCTCTTCTCCGATGAGGTCTACCGCGAATACATATACACGGGTTCGCCATACATAAGCGCATGTCACTTGGAAGGTATTGAACAGAACGTGATACTTATCGACTCGGTTTCAAAGCGTTATAGTGAGTGCGGTATACGCATCGGAGCTCTCATCACCAAAAACAAAGATGTGGTGGCTGCTGTGATGAAACTGTGTCAGGCCCGTCTGTCGCCGCCGTTGTTGGGCCAGATTGTGGCCGAAGCCTCGCTCGATGCCCCTGAAGAGTATTACCGCGATGTGTATGACGAATATGTGGAACGCCGCAAATGCCTTATCGATGGCCTTAACCGCATCCCCGGTGTGTATTCGCCTATTCCGATGGGCGCGTTCTATACTGTGGCTAAACTGCCTGTTGACGATGCCGAGAAATTCTGCCGTTGGTGCCTCGAGGATTTCAACTATGAGGGCGAAACCGTTATGATGGCTCCGGCATCGGGCTTCTACACCACTCCAGGAGCAGGTTACAACCAAGTGCGCATAGCCTATGTTCTGAAAAAAGAAGCTCTTGAACGCGCCCTTCTGGTGCTGCGCAAGGCTTTGGAAAGCTATCCCGGACGTAAAGACGATTAAACGAGATGAACCTTCCGTTGTTTCTCTCACGCCGCATACACGCCAGTCAGGACGACAGGCGTAGGGTGTCGCGGCCAGCTGTGCTCATTGCCACGATAGGTGTGGCGGTGGGTTTGGCTGTTATGATTGTCAGTGTAAGCGTGGTGTTTGGTTTCAAACACACCATACGCGACAAGGTGGTGGGGTTCGGCGGACACATACAGGTGGCCGAGTTCAACACCCTTCTCACATCGGAAAGCCGTCCCATTGCAATGCCCGATTCTATGCTCGATGTGTTGCGCCGTGTGCATGGCGTGGCTCATGTGCAGCGTTATGCAATGAAGCAGGGCATATTGAAAACCGACGACGATTTTCTTGGTGTGTCGTTCAAGGGTGTAGGGCCGGAATACGACACTACGTTTGTTAGCGAAAATCTTGTGGAGGGTGTCATTCCCCGTTTTTCCGACAGTAAAGGAAACAACGAGATACTCATATCGAAGATAATGGCCGACAAGCTGAAAGTGAAGTGTGGGCAACGCATCTTTGCCTATTTTATAGGCGACGGAGGTGACGTGCGTGTGCGGCGGTTCACCATTGCAGGCATATACCAGTCGAACCTGACGCAATATGACAAGGTGACGTGCTACGCCGACCTTTATTCTGTCGTGAAGCTTAACGGCTGGCAGCCCGACCAAGTTACCGGGGCTGAAATATCGGTGAGCGATTTCGACGAAGTGGACAATGTGGAAGACAATATCGTAGCCAAGGTGAACCGGACGCAAGACTGTTATGGCAACACATATTCATCGAAAACAATACGCGAGATATGTCCGCAGATTTTTTCATGGCTCGACCTTCTCGACCTCAACGTGTGGATAATACTTGCCATAATGACAGCTGTGGCCGTAGTGACAATGATTTCGGGTTTGCTTATCATAATACTCGAACAAACCGCCATGATAGGTCTGCTGAAAGCCCTTGGGGCCACCAGCCGCACCATAAGGCACACGTTTCTGTGGCTTGCAGTGTTTATCATAGGCAAAGGATTGCTCATAGGCGATGCCATTGCCTTGGCCATTGTGGTGCTGCAGAAATGCACGGGCGTGGTGAAACTCGACGCTGCTACATATTATGTAAGTACAGTGCCGGTGGAAATCGACATTCTGGCAATTGTTTTGCTCAATGTTGCCACACTGCTTGTAAGCACACTTGTGCTCGTTGTTCCGAGCTATCTCGTGTCGCACATACATCCGGCCCGGTCGATGCGCTATGAGTAATGTGGTAGCTATAGCGAAAAATGACAAATAAAAACGGTCGATTTGTTTTGTTAATTGTGTGAAATGTAGTAACTTTGCACCCGCTTATCAAAAATAGTTGAATGAAGAACGACAAAATAAAGAACCAATACCGCGTGAATGAACATATTCGCGTAAGGGAAGTACGTATCGTCGGCGATGACGGGTCTATGGTAATACCTACTCGTCAGGCGTTGGAAATGGCAAGGGCCAAAGGAGTTGACCTTGTCGAGATTTCGCCTAACGCGCAGCCGCCCGTATGCCGTCTCATCGACTATAGCAAATTCCTCTACCAGCAGAAAAAGCATGCCAAGGAGATGAAGGCAAAGCAGGCAAAGGTGGAAATAAAAGAAATCAGATTCGGACCGCAGACTGATGAGCATGACTATAATTTCAAACTGAAACATGCCAAGGAATTTTTGAACGAAGGCAACAAGGTGCGTGCCTATGTGTTCTTCCGTGGACGCTCTATACTTTTCAAAGAACAGGGCGAGGTTCTGCTCCTGCGCTTTGCCAACGATTTGGAAGAATTTGCCAAGGTGGAGCAATTGCCGAAGCTTGACGGTAAGAAGATGTTCCTCTATCTCGCACCTAAAAAAGCGGGTGTGGTGAAGAAAAGTCAGCAAAAAATGGATCGTGAGCGTCGTGAAGCAGAGGCGCGTGCTGTGGTTTCTGAGGAGGTTGAAGCTCCGGTAAACGAAGCCAATGGCCTTCTTGCCAACGCTAAAATAAGCGAAGATGCTCTGCGTAAGCTGAAAGAAGAACAATAATGTGACATGAAATGTGCGTAACGTCAGGTATATACGTTGCCACAATAATAAATAACAACTTTAAAAAACAAAAAAATGCCAAAAGTAAAGACAAACTCCGGTGCAAAGAAGAGATTCCGCTTTACCGGAACTGGTAAGATTAAACGTCATCACGCTTACCACAGTCACATTCTGACTAAGAAAACAAAGAAGCAGAAGAGAAACCTGGTTCATCAGACAATCGTGGACAACAGCAACCTCAAGCAGGTGCGCGATTTGCTCTGCCTTCGTTAATTTTATTAGTCAAACATTTAAAGGAAAAAGAAAACTATGCCAAGATCAGTCAATCATGTTGCTTCTAAAGCAAAGAGAACCAGAATCCTGAAACTCACAAAGGGATACTACGGAGCAAGAAAGAATGTTTGGACAGTAGCGAAGAATACCTGGGAAAAAGGTCTTACCTACGCTTATCGTGACCGCCGCAACAAGAAACGCAATTTCCGCGCATTGTGGATTCAGCGTATCAATGCTGCCGCACGCCTCGAGAACATGAGCTACTCTACATTGATGGGTGCCTTGCACAAGGCCGGCATCGAGATCAACCGTAAGGTGCTTGCCGACCTCGCTGTAAACAACCCCGAAGCTTTCAAGGCTATCGTAGACAAGGTAAAGTAAACAAAGCATAAACATAGGAAAAGGAGATTGCATTTGCATTCTCCTTTTTTTTGCGTCTTATGACATTGTTTTTATTACATGGTTTATATGAGTATATCCTTGAAATGTCAAAAATGTCCAGGGTGTTTTGTCGGGAAAATATGTGGCGTTGTTTCCTCTATGTACAAGGAAAAGCAATTTTCGGCACACAATTTGTATGGCAAAAGGTAAAAATATGGAGGTTGAATTATGGCATTCATAGATTATTACAAAATATTGGGAGTTGACAAGAACATTCCGCAAAAGGATGTGCGCGCAGCTTATCTGAAGCGCACCAAACTGTTTCACCCCGATTTGCATCCTGACGATCCTAAAGCCAAGGCCAAGTTTCAGGCACTCAACGAGGCTTACGACGTGATAAGCGACCCTGAAAAACGCAAGAAATATGACACCTATGGCCAGCGTTGGCGCGAAGCTGATGCTTTTGGCGCATCGTCCGGCGGCCGCGCTGGCGGTGGATGCTCATGGGGTGGGGCTGCAGGAGGCAGTTCGATGTTCGACGGATTTGATTTCACCAGCGGAAGCGGTGGTTTTTCTAGCTTCTTCCAAGACCTTTTCGGCGGCAGAGGAGGCATGGGCGGTCGTCGCGCAGACTCGATGCATGGCGGAAACGGTGATGCCAATGCAACGGTAGACATTGACATGTATACAGCATTGCTCGGTGGTGAAGTGATAATTCAGCTCGGCAACGGATCGAAGATAAAATTAAAGGTAAAGGAAGGTACGCAGAACGGAGCCAAAGTACGTCTCCCCGGAAAGGGCTACGACAATGGCATGGGACGTGCGGGCGACTTGATTATAACATATAATGTGGTGTTGCCCTCAAAACTTAGCGAACGGCAGAAAGCACTCCTCCAACAAATGCGCGCGATGTGAAGTCCCTAAACATTTGCGACTTTATTTCCACGTTTCAAATATTTGTTGTAATTTTGCAATATAACAAAAACATTCTGAAATGTATAGAAGCAAAACGTGTGGGGAGCTGAGGCTCTCTGATGTCGGCCACGAGGTGACATTGGCCGGATGGGTGCAGCGCATCAGGAAAATGGGTGGAATGACATTTGTCGACTTGCGCGACAGATATGGCATCACACAGCTTGTGTTCAATGAGGCCGACGACGCAGATTTGTGCGCGCGGGCAGGTAAACTCGGACGCGAGTTCTGCATACAGGTGACAGGAAACGTAAGCGAGCGCCAGAGCAAGAACCTTAATCTTCCCACTGGCGAAATAGAAATAATAGTAAAAAACCTCAACGTTCTCTCTGAAAGTGCTACCCCGCCGTTCACGATAGAAGACAATACCGATGGTGGCGACGATATCCGTATGCGTTATCGCTACCTTGACTTGCGTCGTCCGGCAGTGCGCAAAAACCTTGAATTGCGTCACCGTATGACAATTCTCATAAGGAATTTCCTCGACTCGAAAGACTTTATCGAGGTGGAAACTCCGATTCTTATCGGTAGCACTCCCGAGGGGGCACGCGACTTTGTAGTGCCTTCGCGCATGAATCCCGGACAATTCTACGCTCTGCCGCAGAGTCCGCAGACATTGAAACAGTTGCTTATGATAAGCGGTTTCGACCGTTATTTCCAAATAGCCAAGTGTTTCCGCGATGAAGATTTGCGTGCCGACCGTCAGCCAGAGTTTACACAGATTGACTGCGAAATGTCGTTTGTTGACCAGGAAGATGTGATTGGATTGTTTGAAGATATGGCTCGCCATCTCTTTAAGGAAGTGCGCGGCGTAGAACTTCCTGCAAAACTTCAGCAGATGACTTGGCATGAAGCAATGCGCCGTTTCGGTAGCGACAAGCCCGATTTGCGTTTCGGAATGGAGTTTGTTGAGCTTCACGACATCTTGAAAGGCAGCGGAACTTTTGCCGTATTCAACGATGCCAACTATATAGGTGGCATTTGTGTGCCCGGTTGTGCGGGATATACACGCAAGCAACTCGACCAACTTGCCGACTTCGTAAAGCGTCCGCAGGTGGGTGCCAAAGGCCTGGTCTACATAAAATACAACGAAGATGGCAGCATAAAGAGCAGTGTTGACAAATTCTATACTCCTGAAGTTCTGCAGCAAGTGAAGGCTGCGGCAGGAGCCAACGACGGCGACCTCGTTCTTATCCTGAGTGGAGACAATGCCAACAAAACACGTACGCAGTTGTGCTCTCTGCGCTTGGAAATGGGCGACAGACTTGGACTTCGCGACAAAGACAAGTTTGAATGTCTATGGATTGTAGATTTCCCTCTTTTCGAATGGAGCGACGAAGAACAGCGTCTTATGTCCACACACCATCCGTTTACGATGCCCAATCCCGACGATATTCCGCTTCTCGACACACATCCCGAGAAGGTTCGTGCCAAGGCTTATGACTTTGTATGCAACGGAATAGAGGTAGGTGGCGGTAGCTTGCGTATTCACGATAGCAAGTTGCAGGAAAAGATGTTCGGCATACTTGGCTTTACTCCCGAAAAGGCCATGGCTCAGTTCGGCTTCCTTATAAACGCTTTCAAGTTTGGAGCACCGCCTCATGCAGGTCTCGCATTCGGTCTCGACCGCTTTGTTTCGATAATGGCCGGTCTCGACTCAATACGCGATTGCATAGCATTCCCCAAGAACAACAGTGGCCGCGATGTTATGCTTGATGCGCCATCGGCAATCGACGACAAGCAACTTGATGAATTGTGCATAAAGATTGATTTAAATCAAAAAAACAAACAATAAGCCTTTCGAGTGTAATCAAATCAGCACTTTTCTCTTAAAAATGAGCAAGTTGATGAGAAATATTGTGTAATTTTGTGACAGAATTAAGTTCTGTTGTGCGAAAAGCAAACAGATTTTTGATTTTATTACATTAATATGGCAGAAAAAAAAGCGACAAAGAAGGTTGCAGCAACAAATGCTGCTGCTCCGAAGAGAACAGTGGCAAAGAAAGTTGAGATTGCAGTAAATGCAGAGAATGTGGGTTTCCGCGCTGGTGATGTGTATCAGACATTGGCAGCATCAGAGAAGCCTTTGAGTCCGGCCGAAATTGCTAAGCTCTCGAAGATTAGCAAGGAAGAGGCTTATCTCGGCATTGGCTGGCTTCTGAAAGAAGGAAAGGTAAAGGGTGAGGGTAATCTCATCGCTTTGGCTTAAACACAATTTAGGAATTTGTTACGGGGAGGGTTGCAATCTAGAGGTTACAACTCTCCCCTTATTTTTGGTTATGAGCTACGACGAAGAAATACTGCGTGTGTTGTATGAGGCAGGTCAGGAGGGGCTTCCAGTGTCAAAGATAGTCCTTCATGTCTACAATGCCTGCAATTCACTGTTTTGCCCGATTGAGCTAGAAACGGTGAGAAAATATGTCGTGTCATATGTTCGTCGCAACACATGCGGGTCACGTTCGCTTTTGAAGAAGGCCTCACGGCGCGGACGTTATTGCCTTAATCCTTGTTCGAGAGAAACCGAATGGCTTCTGTTGTTTGCCGAAGACGATCGTACAAAACAGAGTAGTGGCGGACAGAATGACGGTTCGTTGTCGCTGTTCTGAAACTTTGGCAGTGATAAGATGCCGTATTCCGCTATTTTTTTATTAATTTTGCATTCTGGAAGCAGTACTCCGGTTCTGTCGCTTGGCAAATGTTTGTCAAGAGGAAAGTCCGGGCAGCGCAGGACAATTCACTTCTGAAAATGGAAGCTGTTGGCGACAACAGGTGAACGTAGAAGAGAATGACCGCCGTGCATTAGTGCGGTAAGGGTGAGAAGGCGGTGTAAGAGACCACCAGCCAACGGGTGATCGTTGGGCTGTACAAACTGGATGCTGCAAGTTCGCGTATACCATCGTTCGAGGGTTGTCCGTCCGATGCCGCAGTGCAACGATGGAGGGTAGAATGCTTGAACTGTGGGGTGACTCACAGTCTAGATAAATGACAGATGCTCTCTTGCGTGCAAGAGAGAACAGAACCCGGCTTATAGGGGTACTGCTTCCTTTTTATTTTTTCCTTCCAAATAATATATTTTTCTAGATGCATGACGGCTATGCCCGGCTTGTATTTTGGGCTTGCCTGTTTCATTGTTGTGTGTCCGTTGCCTTCAGCGGCATCTCATTCATGGTGATATGATTCTCCCTTTATTATAGTACAGGCGCGGTAAAGTTGTTCGGTGAACACGAGTCTTACCATTTGGTGAGAGAAAGTCATCTTCGACAAAGATATTTTCTCGTCGGCGCGGGCATAGACTTCTTCGGAAAACCCGTAAGGCCCTCCTATGACAAATACCACTTTACGCGCACCCTGCATTTTCTTTTGCAGCCATTCAGCCATGCCCATGCTTGTGCGTTCTGTGCCGTGTTCGTCAAGAAGGACAACGATGTCTGACGGTTGTATTTGTTTCAAGATGAGTTTTCCCTCCTCCTGTTTTTGCTGTGCCTGCGTATAGTTGCGCGTGTTTTTGAGTGCAGCTATCGTGTTAATGCCAAAAGGCACATAGTGGTTTATGCGCTTTGCATAGTCGTCGATGCCCTCGGCATAGAGCCGTTCGGTGGTTTTCCCCACAAGAATAAGTTCAGTCTTCATATTCGTCCTTGCGTTTCGGGTTCTTTGGAAACCATCCTTTTTTCACGCGTTTGCGCTGTTCGAATATCTCGCCTATGCTCCATAGCGACGATGCGCCGAGTATTCCTAAGATGGAAGATATGATGATGTTGCCGATGAGCAGTGCTCCCACGATGAAAGCTATGCCAAGAAGCAGGAAGACCCACCACAGGCGTGTGCCCCAGTAATACTCAACCTTTATCACTATGGGGTGGAACATTCCGATTATGAGAAATGTGCTGACAGCGATTGTGAGACCTGAAAAATGCAGATATTCCATGTGTCCTGATTGTTGTTGGCGTTTGTCAGTCGTCGGTTCTCAATTCGGGCACTACTGCGAAATATTCCACATCGTCGTCGGTGAGGTTCTCCATATAGTGCTCATGGCCTTTCGGGCAGTAGTGTGCCTGTCCTGCCGTTGCCGTCTCGGTTATTCCGTCGTAGTGCAGTGTAGCAGTACCACTGAGCACAAATATTATTTCGCAGTTGGTTTCGTGTTTGTGCAAGCCGGTTGAAGCATGCGGTTTCAGAGTCTGACGCATAATCTTGCAGTCGTTGTCGGTGAAATTGCGTGCCACGAGTTCGCCCTTTCCGCCCTTGAAACCTTCTATTGTCTGTGGGGCGATGTTTTTGAAATCTATTATCATAATTGTCTTGTTATTTTTTAATTGTTGCATTGTTTGTTCTTCATCTTGCGATAAGGCAGCAATGTGATGGCCGTTGTAAGACATGCTACGACGCATGCCGTTATGGCGTGTGCACCGCCAGCGTGAAGCAAAGTACCAACCGTGATGCCGACAATGATGCCCGTGTCGCTTGCGAGGAAATATGTGCTTTCGGCCGTGCTTCGCTGACAATGTTGACATCGTGAGAGCAGATGAAACAACTGTGCCGAACAAATTGTGCCAAGTGTACTGCCTGTTATGAGCGGAGCGAGATATTGCGCCGTGGCCGACATGTCGGATGTAAGGATGTGAACTGTTGCAACTGCGTATGCCGCGAGGGCAGTCACTGGCACATACCGAGCCTCTCTGAAAGTCTTGTAGCGCAGGGCAATGAGAGCAAGCAGAAATCCGGCAAGCGTCATAATATAGAAAGTTGCGTTTTCGCCCTTTATGAATATCATTCCGAAAGGCATGGTGGCACATGTTATGCCTATGAAATCGCGCCATCCTTGTGTAAGGAAAAAGCGGTCGGCCGACACTATACTGGTGTATTCCTCGGGTGCGCGGAACGGGAATTTCACGCTAAGCACCAGTATGGCGGGAATTATAGCAAGTGCCGCTGCGGTTGCAAAATACAGCGTGGGAGTCAAAGTCTTGCCGATGACTAAGTAAAGCACCGGTCCTATTGCGAGTGCCATTCTAGCCACAGCAACCGACGCATAGTTGGCTTCGGTGCGGTGGTGTGATTCGGTCTTGTCGATAATCAGCGTGCACGAAACCACACGTTTTGCTAGACCGAATGTCGCTCCGGCCAAAACAAATGCCGTTGCCGGAATCAGTATGCTTATGCTTTCATCGGCCTGTGCAGTCTGGCGGCAGATGAACGGAATGCCGAAAGTGAGCAATCCGAATGCCGTTGCTGCGACGATGAATACTTTGTTGCGGCGGTAGCGTTGTATGAGCCAGTTGCTTATTGCCCCCGACAGGCAGATGCCGACGATGAGCGCGGTCAGGGCTAATGCGGCGTTCTGTGGGGCAATAGCCGCCCACTTGCCGAGAGTGAGCGGGGTGAACGGTGTCACCATATAATAAGATGTGCACAGAAGCAGTTCGGCAACTACAAGCATAAAGAAATCTTTATGCCACATTCGGGCGAAGGTGGGCGTGAATTGGGTGCTCATGGTCGCTCTGTGTTGTAGTTGTTAATATGACTCCTGTTCGTTCGGGAAATCGGTTGACTTTACATCTTCCACGTATTTTCCTATCGCTTCGGTCATGATAGAGTAGAGGTCGGCATATTTCCGCAGGAATTTAGGCTTGAACCCGTGGTTCATGCCGAGCATGTCGGCATACACAAGCACCTGTCCGTCGGTCTTGTTGCCAGCCCCAATGCCTATTGTCGGGCAACTCACTTCTCTCGTTATCTGTTCGGCCAGGGCGGCAGGCACTTTCTCGAGCACGATTGCGAAACATCCGGCGCGGTCGAGTGCTTTCGCGTCGGCCAGAAGTTTGCGTGCCTCCTCCTCGTCTTTGGCTCGCAGTCCGTAGCCTCCGAATTTATGCACGCTTTGTGGTGTGAGACCGAGATGTCCGCACACGGGAATTCCTGCACCAACCATTCGTGCTACCATGTCGGCTATTTCTGAGCCGCCTTCAAGCTTTACCGCATCCACACCGGTTTCTTTCATTATCCTCACCGCCGTTGCAATTCCGTCGGTTGCCGATGTTTGGTAGCTGCCGAAAGGCATGTCGCATATCACGAGGGCGTGGCTCACGCCGCGCACCACCGATCGTGCGTGGTAAATCATTTCGTCGACCGTTATGGGCAAGGTCGTGGCGTTGCCTGCCATCACGTTGGATGCCGAGTCGCCTATGAGTATAGAGTCTACGCCTCCGGCATCAACAATGGTTGCGGTGGTGAAGTCGTAGGCTGTGAGCATGCTTATTTTTTCGCCGTTCTTTTTCATCTCGAAAAATCGTGGAACGGTAACTTTCTTTTTGTCTGTACTTAAATATCCTGCCATAATATGTATTGAAAATTGTGTCGTGCGGCTGTCGCTTCCTTCAATGAGGTAGCCGTAGACGCGGCAAAAGTACAAATAAAATCCGAGAAAAGACTTGTTCGCAACCGTTTTTTGAGGCCTGTCGACAGCGTGCGGTCTGTGGTCAGATGTCGTGTCGGCTCTCTCGGATGTCAGGCATGGGGTCATCATTTTTAGGTATTCGTGATGATAAGGATATATATGCCACCCAGTTGCAAATAATTATTAGTAATTTTGCATTAAAATAGAGTGGCGGCCGATGCTGACACCCTGTTTTAAGGCGGGTTCTATAAATTACCTTTGATGGATTTTTGGCTTTTAGCCGAGCAGATTTCACTTGCTTTCAGAAGGAGCATAGCGGGCTATGCGACTGAGGAAGGAAGGGAAAGATGCAGGATAAAAACAAAAAGACACAAAGAGCAATCCGTCTTAAATACAAATTTAATAGTGCGTGGAATTTGTAGAACACGCCTTAAATAACAATACGTAATTGAATATGCATTTATCAGATCTCAAGACAGGTGAGCGTGGAGTCATCGTGAAGGTCACGGGACAAGGAGGTTTCCGCAAACGCATTGTGGAGATGGGCTTCATAAAAGGCAAGGTGGTTGACGTTTTGCAGAATGCCCCGTTGCAAGACCCTGTGAAATATAAGATAATGGGTTATGAGGTGTCGCTCCGCCGGGCCGAGGCAGGCATGATAGAAATCGTTTCTGAAGAAGAGGCAAGGAGCATGGAAAGTGTTGCCAAGCCCGATGCTGCCGGTCAGTTGGATTGTGACGACACCGCTGCCGACATGGAAAAGAAACTGCACGACGCCGCGCGCAAAAAGCGCAGGGTGATAAACGTGGCCCTTGTGGGCAACCCCAACTGTGGCAAGACTTCGCTTTTCAATTTCGCGTCGGGGGCACACGAGCGCGTGGGCAACTATTCGGGCGTTACAGTCGATGCCAAGACCGGCCATGCAGAGTTTGAGGACTACACGTTCAACATAGTCGATTTGCCTGGCACTTATTCGCTCTCGGCTTACTCTCCAGAGGAACTTTATGTGCGCAAGCAGATTATAGAGCACACGCCCGACGTTGTAATCAACGTGATTGACACGAGCAACCTTGAGCGCAACCTTTACCTCACCACGCAGCTTATCGACATGCACCTGCGCATGGTGTGCGCCCTCAATATGTTTGACGAGACCGAACGGCGCGGCGACAATGTTGATTATGCCAAGCTCGGCACGCTCTTCGGCGTGCCCATGGTGCCCACGGCATTCACCACCGGACGCGGCGTAGACCTTCTGTTCCACATCATAATCAACCTTTACGAGGGTGCCGATTTCCTGGACGAGAAGGGCACTCTGCCGCCAGAAATTGCCGCCGAGATAAGCGAATGGCACGCCAAATGGCGCGATGTGGCCGACGACGATCACGACGAGGACTTTGCAAGTGGTGTGCATCCGCGTCGCAATGTGTTCAGACACATACACATAAACCACGGTCCGTTCATTGAAGAGGGCATAGCAAAGATACAGACCCCATTGAAAAGACTAGACAGTCTGCGCAACCACTATTCCACACGCTATCTTGCCATAAAACTAATGGAGGGCGATGCCGATACCGAGCGGCTTATAAAAGCCCAGGCTTCTGAGGCCGAGGCTATATTGAAGGTGCGCGACGAGGCCACTGCCGATGTGCTTAAATATACGGGCGAAGATGCCGAGACTGCCGTCATGGATGCCAAGTATGGCTTCATACACGGCGCATTGCAGGAAGCTGGCTACCGCACGGGCACTAAGAAAGACACCTATCAGGTGACCCATGTCATCGACAACATCATAACCAACAAATATGTGGGCTTCCCCATTTTCCTTGCGCTTATATGGCTCATGTTCGAGGCCACGTTCACCCTGGGGCAATATCCTATGGACTGGATTGATGCTGGGGTGGGGTGGATAGGTCAACTCGTGGCACAGAACCTTGCCGATGGCCCGCTCAAAGACTTGCTCACCGACGGTGTGATAGGTGGAGTGGGGGCGGTTATAGTGTTTCTTCCGCAGATTCTTATCCTTTATTTCTTCATCTCCTATATGGAAGACAGCGGATATATGGCCCGTGCGGCATTCATTATGGACAAACTCATGCACAAGATGGGGCTGCATGGCAAGTCGTTCATTCCGCTCATAATGGGCTTTGGCTGCAACGTTCCGGCCATAATGGCAACACGCACAATAGAAAGCCGTCGCAGCCGACTTATAACGATGCTCATAATTCCGTTTATGAGCTGCTCGGCGCGCTTCCCTATATACATCATGATAATAGGCACGATGTTTGCGCAGCAATACCGTTCCACCGTGATGATGTCGCTTTATCTTGTAGGCATCGTCACCGCCGTGGTAATGAGCCGCATCTTCAGCCGATGGTTGTTCAAGGGCGAGGACACGCCTTTCGTAATGGAGCTGCCGCCCTACCGCTTTCCCACGGCCAAGGCAATAGGCCGGCACACATGGGAGAAGGGCAAACAGTATCTCAAGAAAATGGGAGGCATAATTCTCGTGGCAAGTGTCATAGTGTGGGCTTTGGGCTATTTCCCGCACAACGAGACCTTAACCAAGCAGCAACAGCAGGAACAAAGCTACATAGGGCGCATAGGAAAGGCCATCGAACCGGTGTTCCGTGCCCAGGGCTTCGACTGGAAACTTGATGTGGGCATAGTGTCGGGTGTGGGGGCAAAGGAAATCGTGGCCTCCACAATGGGCATACTTTATTCCGGCGACGAAGACGTGGCCGACGGGGAAGAAAGTTCATACGCACACTTGCGCACACAAATGGAGGCCGACGGGATAACCCCGCTCACTGCCTATTGCTTCCTGCTTTTCGTGCTGCTCTATTTCCCTTGCATCGCCACTCTTGCCGCCGTAAAGGGCGAGACCGGATCTTGGAAATGGACTTTGTTTGTGGCTTTCTACACAACGGCACTTGCCTGGCTCGTTTCGGCATTGGTCTATCAGGTGGGAAGCATGCTATTGTAAAGCCCGTTTTGCCTATATAGCCATTGTGCCCCATACGCATTGCAGACGTGCATCGTTTGACGCACGCTCATGCAGCGTATGGGGCACATGCGTAATTCTTCTGTTGCAATTTCTGAACTTAGGCCAACTGCTATTCGTTTATAGCAGCACCTACATCACCATAGACAACTTACTTCAGTTGCTTGAGATATTCCGACGGAATCATGCCGTATTCGGCTTTGAAGCAACGGCGGAAATAGGCTATACTGTTCATGCCTACCATGAACGATATCTCGCTGATGGAATATTTGCCTTCGAGTAGCAGGCGCTCAGCATATTGCATCTTGTATTTGCGTATGTACTCGTTGGTAGACATTCCGGTGAGGGCTTTCATCTTGCGATACAGGGTGCTGGTGCTCATCGCCAGTTGTGAGGCGAGCATATTGACATCCACATCGCCGCTGATGCCTTCACCTATCAGATAGTCAAGTTTGTCGAAGAACTCCTTGTCTATATGATTTAGCGACTCACGCAACTGCTGTTTTTTCTCCGTCAGGTCTTCCTTGGAGTTGTTGGCGGTATTCTCGGCAGTAGGAGCCGACTGCACAGTCTGCATGCGGCGTCTTTGCGCCAACAGATTGTTAACACGACTGTTGAGCAGCGAGTGCGTGAAAGGTTTGGTGATGTAAGAGTCCGCACCCGCATCATAACCATCCTCCTTGGCTTCCTGCGAGTCTTTGGCGGTTAATAATATAATAGGTATATGACTGGTGCGCACGTCAGACTTAAGGATGCGGCACATCTCGTTGCCGTCCATGCGTGGCATCATCACGTCGGAGATGATGATGTCGGGTATGCGGTCGAGTGCTTTGCCCAGTCCATCTTTGCCATCGACTGCCTCTATGGTGTCATATTCGTCGGCAAACGACGTGGTGATATATTCCCTTATGTCGTTGTTGTCCTCCACCACGAGCATCAGCAGGCGGCCAGGTGTGGCGGCGTTGGCCGTGCTTTCCGCTTCGTTCTCGTTGCGGGGCGTTTCCTCTGCAGGCGACTCTTTCTTGCCGTGCAGGGCTGTGGGATATATGTTCTGTTCGTCGAGGGTGACTATAAAACTGCTGCCCTGCTCAATGCTGCTCTCCACCTTTATGGTGCCCTCGTGCAGGGTGACGAGATTCTTCACTAGCGACAGACCTATGCCCGTGCCCGAAGCCTGGTGCGATCCGTTCTCCTGATAGTAGCGTTCGAAGACATGGGGCAATGCTTCCTGCGATATGCCGTAGCCTGTGTCGCTCACGGTGATGTCTACGAGATGCTTGTCGCCCGAACGGCGTCGCTCCACACTTATATCCACCGTGCCCGAGTCGGTATATTTTATGGCATTGCTCACGAGATTGTCTACAGCGATGGCTATCACCTCGCGGTCGAAATACATGTTTATAGGATTCTCGGGCGCCACAAAGCGTATCGTCACGTTAGGCTTGCTTTTCAACTCCTCATATTTCAGACTAATCTCATGCACCGTGTCCACGATGTTTGCCTTCTGCACCCTTAGTGCACGGTTGTTGGTTTCAGTCTTGCGAAACTCCAGTATCTGCGTGATGAGTTCATTCAGCCGCACCGCACTTTGGTGGATGACCGCCAGCTTGTGTTTGGCTGCCTTGGCGATGTCGGTAGAGTGAGACAGGTCGTCGAGCGGACCTAGAATGAGCGTTAGCGGAGTGCGCAGTTCGTGTGCAATGTTGGTGAAAAATCGCAGTCGGTCTTCATTGTCTTTGCGGTCTTTCTCATGGTTTATCTTTTCCATGTCGAGCATATATTCCAGTCGCAAGTGACGGTTGTAGATGCGCAGTGCCGTGTAGATTCCCATGACGACGATAAAGGCATAAATAAGTTTTGCCCACCACGACAACCATAATGGCGGCTTTATGGCTATGATGAGTTCAGCCACCTCCTCGTTCCACTGCTGGTTGTGCATGCGGCTTCTTACGAGTAGTCGGTAAGAACCAGTCGGTAGGTCGCGCATTGTTATTTGTCCGGCGTCGCACATCATCCATTCGTTCTGTATTCCCTCCAGTTTGTAACTGTATTCCACATAGGAGTTGAGGGCGTAGTTGAGCGTGTTAAAGGTTATGGTGAAGGTGTTCTCGTCGTGATTGAGCGTTATCTTCTTTCTGTTGTTGAGATTTATCACACTGTCCTTACGCTCCTCTATGTTGCTGAGCAGCGAGAGTGACATGATGTAGGGGCGGGGCGACTGTTGGCGCGAGAGCACCTTCTCGGGAGAGAAGTAGCACAAACCGCTTGCCGAACCGAAATATATGTTGCCGCGGGCATCGTGTGCCACACATCCGTCATTGAAATTGGTCTGCACCACGCCGTCCTTCCTGTTATAGTTGACAATGCGGTCGGCACCCTTCGGCAGGCAACTGATGCCACGGTTGTGGCTCATCCATATATTGCCGGCACGGTCTTGCGTTATGGCTCTTATGTGTATGTTTGTAAGTCCTGAGGCTTGGTCATATACCGTGGCCTGCTGTCCTGGTTTGGTGCCCATGCAGATGAGTCCCTCATTGGATGCTGCCCATATGCGTCCACTAGAATCGCAGAAGAGGTGGGCGATGGCGTTGGTGGGCAGATGCAGTTTTCCCGTGTTCTCCGTGCGATACCATGCCAACAGTTTCATCTTTGGCGAGAACACCTGTATGCCTATGCCGTAGTATCCCACCCATAGGTTGCCACGGCGGTCTTTCGCCAATGCACGCACGAAGCGGTTGCCTATGTCGAAATGACGCTTCGTCTGCAGTGTCTTCACGTCAACGGCATATAGACCCGTGCTTGTGCCTATCCACATTGTGCCATACTTGCGGTCTTCGTAGAAACACCTGACGTCTTCGCCCACATCTGGCAGATGCTTCATAGAGGCTGCCGAACCCACCAAAGCACCACGGTTGAAAGTGCCTATCCATAGTTTGCCACCGGCATCATAAGTTGCTGTCTGTATGCTCGTGCCCATATTCTTGGCTTCAGTGCTCATTCTCGCCATTTTCTTGTCATAGAGGCACATCGTTCCGCCGTCAGTGCCTGTCCACACATGTCCTGATGGAGCAACGGCAATTGCCATGACCGAGTTTTCAGTCATGCGTGTGCCTCTAGGTAACGCCACTTCGTTGGCGATGCTGAATGGAGGTCGCACTTTAGTCAGCATATTGACACCACCGCCATAGAGACCTGCCCACACATTGTGATAGCGGTCTTCAACGATTGTTCTCAACGTGTTACCCGTCAGTCCGCAGTCGGTATCGCCCTCCTTTATCATCTCCACACGAGCATTGTGATATCTGTTGGGAGCGTTGCGGTTGACCGTTATTATGGCGATGCCGTTCATCTCCGTGCCCACCCAGATGCGTCCGTCAGAGAGTTGGGCGATGCAGAAGATGCGGTGGTTGCCTATCTGCTGGTCGGCCACATGAATGAATGACTGGTTCATCGGGTCGTACACATCGAGTCCGGCTGACGTGCCCACCCAAAACACGCCATTGTTGTCCTTGCATATACAAAACACATCATTGGAGGCAAGGCTCCGCTTATCGTTGTCGTCATGGCGGAAGTTGCGTGCCGTGCGGTTGCGCGTATCGATGATGGAGACACCCGCATCCACGTGTCCCACCATTAGCAAGCCGTTGCCCATATATACTGCACACCACAACTGCTCGTCGGTCATGCCCTTCACATTGCTTTTGTTGTAATGGGTAAACTTCCGTGTCGTGAGGTCGAGCATGTCAACTCCTTTCCAGTAAGTTGTAAGCCAAATTTGGTTGTCCTCACCATGACACATCGATGTGATGTCGTTGGTGACAATGCTCGAGTTGTCTTTGCTGTCGTGGCGATAGCATGTGAATTCGCCAGTGTCGTAATTGAAGGCGTTGAGTCCGTCGTTCTTCGTGCCTATCCACAACACAGGTTCCCGTCTGTCGTCGATGACGCAGTTGAGTTCGCTCGACGAAAGTCCTTGCCCCACCACCTTATTCTTATAATAGCAGGAGAAGTGTTGGCCGTCGAATCGGTTGAGTCCTTCATCGGTGGCAAACCACAGATAGCCGTATTTGTCAATGGCGGCTTCCGAGATATAATTGCACGAGAGTCCCTGCTCTGTGCCGAGCGGTAAAACGGAGAATTGCTGTCCAAGGGCTACGCGTGCCGACAGCAACATGAGGATGGCAAGTAGATGTCTTGACAGATGCATAATGGTTCTTAGTTACTTGTTGTCTGTTTTCTATTGCGAAGATAACCAAAAAGGCGAAATAATCGGCTATATTGGGGTTACAAATCGTTCATTGCACGATTTATGACCTATTTATGCACGATAAGTTGCTGCATGAAATGATAACTATGTTTAATTTTGCGACGTGCAACATCAAAAGTGTTGAGTGCACGAACGAAACTTAAACCTAAAACTGTAACCTACGTATTATGACATTTAAATTATGTAATCCGAAGTTTGCCCTTCTCGGGGCAACAGTTGCTTTGGGTGGAATTATGCTCCAATCGTGTAGCGATGACGATAGTTACGCTACCGTAGACGGACAGGCACCCACCATTACATTAGCATCAGACATTATTCATGCAGAACCGGGACGCAGCTTCAGCATCCAAGGTGACATTAAGGATGCCGACGGCATCAAGTCAATCAGACTGAAGAACGAGGGAATGCTCCTCGACAAGACCATCGATTTGCTGGAGATTTACAGCGACAGTCTGCTTCATGAGTACAAGCTCGACTATGCCTACACTCCATCGGCCGAATGGAATGACGACAGCAATTTCCCATTGGAGGTGACTGTGGAAGACGTGGTGGGCAAGACAACCACCCAGACCGTGACAGTGAAGGGTGATGGCGACTACACATTACCGAAGTTTACAAATGCACCAGACTCCAAGTTGTATGTTCCACTTTCTGAGCCTTACCTAATGGTCAACGCCACTGCTACCGACAACAAGGCTTTGCGGAGCATCGTGGTGGAGATTCCTGGTATTGAGGTGTATGACTCTGTGCTAATCAATGGCACCGAGTATGAATATACCGAAGAGTACGAGTTCCCTAAGAAGGAAGCTGAATATGAAATGAACATCCGGCTCTATGACGGCGCAAACAACATGACTTCCAATAGTACTGTAATCAAATTGAGTGATGTTGTCGATTTCGAGAAGATGTATTTGGCTGATGTCACTTCTGCTGCCGAGTTGACAAGTGATGTCTATGGTGTGCCGATGTTGATAGACCATGTAGGCGAGTTCCAGTATCGTGCCCGTTATTATAACCAGAAAGTTGGCACACCTATCCGTTTCATTCCTCAGAAGACGTCTTTTGGTCCTATATGCTATGGTGTGGATGAGAACACCAATTCAATCATTAAGGATGCTTCTGCCAAGCCTATCATTCTCGATAAGGTGGGCTATTATGAGATTACCTTTAATATCATGACTGGTGAATATGCTGTAAACGACTGGACACCTTCTACCAAGAAGATGACTCTCGATGGTACGACAACGGTAGATTTCAATGATGGTTCTGGCGAACAGCCGGCACAAATCTGCCTCGCAGGTGCAGGTCTGCCTGAGGGCTTCGGCAACTGGACTACCAACCAGAACGCAGGTGCATTCATCCTCTACCAAGACAAAAACAATCTATATCGTCTCTATCGTGAGATGGATCTCACTGAAGGCACAGAGATAGAGTTTACTATCAGTCAGACCCACTGGTGGGGTTGGTGGCCTGAGCCATACTGGCGTTTTGATGGTTCCGACGACAATGAGGCAAACAAACTCAATGGTGGCGACAACATGAAGAAGACTAGGGTGCCAGCAACTGGCAAGTACCTCTTCGAGTTCGACTATGCCCTCTTGCGCTCAAGAATTATCCGTGTGAAATAACATTCATCCATAGTTAAAAGTAAGAACAAAATGAAAAAAAGATATTATGCTACAGCACTAGCTGCCTGCATCGCCATGACCATGAATGCCCAGAGCATGAAGGTGACAGGTACAATCGTAGATAGCAACAACGATCCTGTGATTGGCGCATACGTCAAGGTGAAGGGATCCTCGACGGGAGCCGTCACCGATATGGACGGCCATTACACCATCGATGCCGATAAGAACGCCACCCTCGTAATCTCATACGTGGGCATGGCCAACCAAGAAGTGAAGGTGGGCAACCGCTCGCAGATTGACGTGACCATGAAGGACAACGCCAACGACCTCAACGAGGTGGTGGTGATTGGTTACGGCCAGGTGAAGAAAAGCGACCTCACCAGTTCCATCTCCGCCATTAAAGGCGACAAGCTGGAGAAGCTCTCCACGGGTAATGTGATGAATGCCTTGCAAGGACAGGTGAACGGTGTGCAGATCAGCGGTGCCGGAGGTCCTGGTTCTTCTCCACGTGTCATCATCCGCGGTGTCACCACAGTGAACGGTTCCGACCCTCTCTATGTGGTAGACGGTATGCCCGTGGGCACCAACATCAACTTCCTCAACCAGAACGACATCGAGAGCATGCAGGTGTTGAAGGATGCCTCGGCATCGGCTATCTACGGTACACGAGCTTCCAACGGTGTGATTCTTATCACCACCAAGAAGGGCAAGAAAGGTGAGGCAAAGTTCAATGTGACAGCTACAGTGGGTCTTCAGACCTTGAAGAAGCAGAATATGGCTGATTCGCAGGAATATAAGCAGGTGTTTGACGCCCGCTACACCAACGACGGCAATGTGTCTCCTTTCAAGGGCAGCACCGATGTATATACCGACTGGTGGAAGGAGTGTATCAACGACGTGGCCGTGCAGCAGAACTACGACCTCAACTTCTCTGGCGGAAACGACAAACTGGTTTATTCCGGTAGCATCGGCTACTACAAGCAGGACTCCCAGTACAAGGTGGGCCAGTGGCAGAAACTCTCTGCCCGTTTCTCTACTGAGTACAACTTCAACAAGATTGTAAAGGCAGGTATCGACTTCACTCCTCGCTACGAGCAGTGGGACGACACTCCAAGTCTGATGGGTGCTATCATGGCTATGGATCCTACGACTCCAGTGATGCTCGACCAAAGTGAGTGGACCAGCAACTCATATAGCAACTACGCCCGCTCCCACAACAACCAGGAGTGGAACCCCGTGGCTTCCATGGCTCGTATGGACTCCGGTGCGAGTGAATACGGTCTGCTTGCAACTCCATTCGTCAGCCTAACTCCTATCAAGGGACTCACCATCAAGTCGACATTCGGTCTGAACGCACGCTTCCGCAGGACAGACTCGTTCAACGTGAACTTCTTCATCGACAACTTGGAACAGAACGAGAACAACAATGCCACACGAAAGATGGAGAACTGGGTGGACTGGAACTGGACCAACACCGTGAACTATATGACTACCATCAACAAGAAGCACAACCTCAACGTGATGGCTGGTTACACGATGGAGCGTTTCCAGGACTACTGGGCACAGGCATACTCAGAGAGCATTCCTAATAACGACGAGAGCCTCCGCTATCCAAGCTCGGGTACAAAGAACCCTGCGGCAACTGGTACCGACAGCTTCACATCGCTTATTTCTTACCTCGGTCGTGTGATGTACAACTACGCAGAGAAATACTATGTGACAGCATCCGTACGTGTCGATGGTTCTTCCAAGTTCTCTTCAAACAACAAGTGGGCTACATTCCCATCTGTATCTCTTGCTTACCGTTTGACTGGTGAGGAGTTCATGAAGAACCAGAAGATATTCGACGACATCAAGATTCGCGCAGGTTGGGGTAAGGTAGGTAACCAAAACATCGACAACTCAGCATACCTCAGTTCTATCGGCACTAGCAGCTATGTATTTGGCAATAGCGGGAACCGTGTGGTAGGTTCAGAGGTGAGCGGCATCGGCAACTCCAGCTTGAAGTGGGAGACCGTGGAAGACTGGAACGTAGGTATCGACCTCTCCCTGCTCCAGAGCCGTCTGAAGATTACTGCTGACTACTTCCAGAAGACTTCTCATGACATGTTGATGAAGAAGGACAACCTCCTCATCCTGGGTTACCCAATGTGGAACGGACAGATGTGGGAGAACGTAGGTAAGATGAAGGCAACTGGTTGGGAACTCGGCATCAACTGGAACGACCATGTAGGCGACTTTACCTATGGCGTAGGTCTTAACCTCTCGCAGGTAAAGAACAAGGCCGTGAAGCTGAATGGCGACTACATCTGGACCGGCAGTTACAGCGGCGACTACATCGTGCGCAATGCCGAGGGTGAGTCTCTGAGCCAGTTCTATGGTTATGTAACCGACGGTATCTTCCAGAACGAGACTGAGGTGAAGAGCTACACCAATGAGCACGGCACCGCCCTGCAGCCTAATGCACAACCTGGTGACCTCCGCTTCGTAGACCTCAACCACGACGGTGTGATTGACGCTAACGACAAGACCAATATCGGTAATCCATTCCCTGACCTAATGGTGGGTCTTAACCTCAACGCAGCATGGAAGGGCATAGATTTCGTTGCCAACTTCTACGGCACCTTCGGCAACGACATCTACAACCTGAACAAGGTGCGCTATGCCGGAACCGACGGACAGAATGTATATGCAGGCACATACAACAAGACTTGGCGCGCAGACAATACTAGCGCAGAGTTCCCCCGCCTCTCCGTAAACGACGCCAACATGAACTACAAGCGAGTATCTGACTTCTTCGTAGAGGACGGCTCTTACTTCCGCTGCAAGTTGCTCCAAGTGGGCTACACTCTGCCAAAGCAGTGGTTCAACAACAAGCTCAGCTTGCGTCTCTCACTGTCTGCCCAGAACCTCTTCACTATCACCAAGTACTCTGGCGCAGATCCTGAAACAGCATCCATGGGTGGCGGCGTAACAGAGGCTGGTATCGACTACAGCGGTTATCCTAACCCACGTACCTTCCTCTTCGGAGTTAACATGAGCTTCTAAAGCAGATGAGTTAATAAGACATATACATTATTAATATATAAACAGATAATGATCATGAAAAAATATATATTAGGTTTGACCCTTGCCACCGCCTTGACAATGGGCATGACATCATGCTCCGACTTCCTCGACGAGCCCATCCGCGGTCAGCAAGACATGACCAACTACTTCACCACCGAGGAGGAATGCGAGAAGCATATCACCGGTTGCTACAACTACCTCGACGGGCGTGACTGGTGGCAGATATACAAGTTCTATAACATGTGCAACATGACAACCGACGATTGCTGGATGGGTAACACCACTCAGGATCCGGGCGACTATCGTCCTGCAGCACAGTTTACTGGCAACACCATCGACCTCGGCAATGCCTGCCAGAACTTCTGGCAGTATCGCTATAAGGGCATCACCCAGTGTAATATCGCCATCAACAAGATTCCCGCTGTGACATTCACTGACGAGAAACTCCAGAAGCGACTCGTTGCTGAGGCAAAGTTCCTTCGCGCCTTCTATTATTTCGACCTTGTGAAGAACTTCGGTGGTCTGCCAATGGTGCTTGAACTGAAGATGCCAAGCGAGGTTCAGGGCATCACCCGTTCCACAAAGGAGGAGACCTATGCTCAGATAGAGCAAGACTTGACAGATGCCATAGCTGACTTGCCAAAGAAGTCTGAATATGGTGAGAGCGACCTGGGACGCGCCACCAGCGGTGCTGCAAAGGCATACCTCGCTAAGGTGTATCTCTATCAGGAGAAATACGACAAGGCTGAACCTCTGCTGCAGGATCTCTGCTGCCGTGGCTCCTATGCGGCTAAGACTGCCGAATATCAGTTGATGGACGACTTCAGCAAGGTGTGGAACATGGACTATGACAATGGCGAGGAGAGCATCTTCGAGATACAGTGTAATGACGACACCCAGTATTCTACCGGACAGCGCTACTCGGTAGTGGTAGGTTCACGCGACGACTCTGGCTGGTCATGGGGCCTTCCTACCAGCGACCTAGAGAATGCCTTCAAGAATGCCGGCGACGAGATTCGTTTGCGCTACACCATCCTCCACGACGGACAGACCGACGTGCCTGGCGACCCAACATGGAACGAGGACAATCCTTATGTCATCGCAGCCTCAAAGCACAAGTCAGGCCGTTGCAACATGAAACTCTATATCCCAGTAGACAAGCGTCCTAGTCCATACGATGCACCCCACAACCCACTTAACATCCGCTTGATGCGCTATGCTGAGGTGCTGCTGATGTATGCAGAGGTGGAGAATTCTCTCGGCAAGGACAGCGAGGCACAGTGGGCACTCAACCAGGTGCGCAGCCGCGTGCAGCTCCCCGATGTGAAAGCCACAGGCACCGCTCTCCGCGATGCAATCCGCACCGAGCGTCGCTTGGAATTGGCTCTTGAGGGAACCCGCCTCGACGACATCCGCCGCTGGAAGATGGATGACGGCAAGACTATGATGGAACACTTGTTTGGTGCCAACGGTACGTTCGTGAAGTACAACACCGAAGAGTCTACCGACAAATATGAAACATCCAACCAGCAGGAGAATAGCAACAAGGGCATCAATTTCCAGGCTCCTCGCGACCTGCTCTATGCCATCCCCAACTCGGAAATTACCATGAGCAACGGAAGCATCACCCAGAACGAGGGTTACCAGTAAAAAACTTCACTACTCAATATTACCAAAAGGGGCGGGACTGCGCAAGCGCCCTGCCCCTTTTCCTATTATCCACCAAGGAAGAAAGAAAATGAAGAAAACATTCATCCTAAGTATGGTAGCAGCCATGATGCTGGCCCAGCAGACCCATGCGCAGTCGTCCTACACTGTCACCATCAATCCCAATACCACCTACCAAACCATCGTTGACTTCGGAGCCAGCGACTGTTGGACCGCCGACTTCGTGGGTAAATACTTCACTACGACAGAAAAGGAAAAGTCTGCCAAATGGCTCTTCAGCCAAGAAATGGACGCTAACGGCAACCCTGAGGGCATCGGTCTCTCCATGTGGCGCGTCAACCTGGGAGCAGGTTCAGCCGAGCAGGGAGACAACAGCGGCATCGATGATGCCACCCGGCGCGGCTATTGCTACCTCGACTCCAAAGGCAACTACGATTGGACGAAGTCGGCCGGACAGCAATACTTCATGCAGCAAGCCAAGAAATACGGAGTAGACCACTTTCTGCTGTTCTCAAACTCCGCCCCCGTGCAGTTCACCAAAAACGGAAAGGCCTACGCCGACAATGGGGTGAGTGGCAGCAATCTCAAAGACGACTGCTATGGCAAGTTTGCCGATTTCATCACAACTACAGCAAGTCATTTCATAGACGAAGGATACAACATCACACTTATAGATCCCGTTAACGAGCCACAATATAGTTGGACAAGCGGACAGGAAGGTTCGCCTTGGGCTAACGAGTGCATAGCCAAACTGGCAAGACAGATTAACGAATCGATAGAGAGCAAGGGCATAAATGCCCAGATATTGTTGCCAGAGGCATGCCAATGGAAAGCCCTCTACATGGACGGTACGGAGGCACGTGCCAATAATCAGATAGAGGCATTCTTTAATCCAACCAACACTACTACATATATAGGAGACCTCACACATCTCCGCAAAGCCGTAGCAGGACACAGCTATTGGACCTTCGGCACCAACGCCGACCTCAAGGACATCCGCCAAGCCGTATGGGACAAGGCAAAAGAATACAGTCTCGACGTGTATCAGACGGAATGGAGCATGCTCGACGCCGCCCCTTCCACCTCTGCCGGGTTCCCCTCCAGCTATGATGCTGCCAGCTACATGGACATCGCCCTCTACATGGGAAAGATTATCCACTGCGACCTCACCTACGGCAACATGGCCTCCTGGAGCTATTGGACCACCTTCGCCCAGGAGAAATGGAGCCAGAAGAACCGCTTCTACCTGCTCCGCATGAACGCGCAGGGCGACAACGACAACGAGAGCTACGGCGACATCACGAAGGGCGGAACCATCACCGACAACCCCAACCTCTGGGTGTTGGGCAACTACAGCCGATTCATCCGCCCGGGCTACAAGCGCATTGAACTGACAACCAACAAGGACGAGGACCTCAACAAGCTGCTCGGCTCCGCCTTTATGTCGGCAGACGGCAAGCGAGTGGTCATGGTATATGTGAACATGCAAAACTCGCAGAATAGCGTGCGCATCAACGTGGATGGACAGACCGAAGCCAAAGACATCAACGTATATCGCACCTCGGAGACGGAAAACCTGAAACACGTGAACAGCACCTTTAGCTTGGGCAAGCTAATCGCTATCCCAGCCAAGAGCGTTGTGACCGTAGTAGTCGATTTCGATAATGCTATAAACACAGGTATCAGTCAAGTGACAGACATCCAACACACCGATGATGCCATCTACAGCATCGACGGCATGAGATTGCGTGACAAAGGAGAGTCAACGGAAGGTCTTTCTAAGGGCATATATATCCAAAACGGAAAGAAGTTTATTATAAAATAAAATATCATGAAATCAACTATTTTTCATAAGACAGTATTTGCCACCATGCTCGCCATAGGCATGGCAGGCAATACTTACGCGCAGACAACACAATACACCATACTTACTGGTTCGCCCGAGCAACACATACAGCATTTCGGAGCGAGCGACGCCTGGAGCATGCAGTTTCTTGGTCTGTGGCCAGAGAAGCAACAGGAGCAGATAGCCGACTGGCTCTTCTCCACCGAGAACGATGCACAGGGCAAGCCCAAGGGCATAGGTCTCTCCATCTGGCGCTTCAACCTTGGAGCTGGAAGTGAGGAGCAGGGCGAGGCTGCACAGATACAGCCGGGCACGAGAACACAGTGCTTCCTCAAAGCCGACGGCACCTATGATTGGACGAAGCAGGAAGGACAACGAAGTTTTCTACGTCTTGCAAAGGAGCGCGGCGTGCCTTATATTCTTGCTTTCTGCAACTCTGCCCCGGTATACTTCACACAGAATGGACTTGCCACAAACACAGGACGCGGAGGAACATACAATCTCAAGCCTGACTGTTATGATGACTTTGCCAAGTTTATTGCCACATCGATAAAGGGACTGGAGCAGAATGACGGCATACACATCGACTACATAAGTCCTATCAATGAACCTGACGGCCACTGGAACTGGATAGGACCAAAGCAGGAAGGTTCGCCTGCCACCAACAGAGAGGTGGCACGCACTGCCCGCGAGGTGAGCAAGGCGCTGAAGAAGGAAAAGTTGGGCACTCAGATTCTTGTCAATGAGTCGAGTGACTACCGCTGTATGCTCGGCACGCATGAGACCGACTGGCAACGGGGATATGAGATAGAGTCATTCTTCAATAAGGACAGCGTGCAGACCTATGTGGGCAATGTGAAGCAATTGCCACACATCATAGGAGGACACAGCTACTGGACAAACACTCCTGTCCCTTATATGCGAGAGATACGCATGAAGGTAAGGGAGGCCTGCCAGCAGAAAGGAATCAAGTTTTGGCAGACAGAAATCTGTATCATGAGCAATGACCAAGAGATTGGTGGCGGCGGTGGCTATGACTTCAGCATGAAGACAGCCCTCTATGTAGCCCGCGTGATTCACCACGACCTCGTCTATGCCAATGCAGAGAGTTGGAGCTGGTGGCGCTCAGCCGGCGGTGACTATAGAGACGGACTTATTCGCATATACAGCAACGACGGCTGGAAGAGTGGTTTTGCCTGCGACTCCAAACTGATGTGGGCGTTGGGCAACTACTCCCGTTTCATCCGCCCCGGTGCACAACGCTTTGACATCTCAGCCACATCGGCAGAGGGCAAGACCATTGAAGAGGGATATAACGACCCTACGGGAGTGATGTGCTCTGCCTATCGCAATGCCGACGGCAAATGGGTAGTTGTGGCTATCAACTATGCAGAGGCCCTGAAACCTGTGGCATTCCGTCTTGACAATGGCGAGGATATGCAGTGGCAGATGTATCGCACGAGCGACGTGTCATCAGAGAGCCTTGCCCCAGTAGGCACTTGCTCGGGTGAGACTACTCTCATGCCAAGGAGCATTACTACCTTTGTACAAAGGTAAGATTAAAGGTGTGTTTTATAAATTCCAACCTTATAGGAGATGTGTTTTAATAAGCCTGTCTTATCGTTTACAGGACTTCGTTGCGCGGATGCTTTTACAATTGTCGTACACGTCTATGGCATTCGTCACACATGTTTATGGCAATTGCCGCAAGCGCTTATGACATATGGCACACAATCGTCACAACGAGATCTTTACAGCGGGATACCCCGTTATTTACAACTTCTATATATGGCAAAGCTAATTTATAGAACACCCCTAAAATATGGAAATATGAAAATATTTATAAGATAATAACGTTATAATAATGACTTAGATAAAAAAACAATGAAGATAACAACCACACTTTTCTCTCTTGCTCTGGCTTCGATGCTTGCCGCATCTCCGTCAGCGGCGCAGGCAGCCGGTAAGGGCGGCACGTTTACCACAGGCAACAAGACATTCCTGCTTAACGGAAAACCCTTCGTAGTGAAAGCTGCCGAACTGCACTATCCTCGCATTCCGCGTCCTTATTGGGACAATCGCATAAAAATGTGCAAGGCATTGGGCATGAACACGGTGTGCCTCTATGTGTTTTGGAATATCCACGAGCAACAGGAGGGACAGTTTGACTTCTCTGGCAACAACGACGTGGCAGAGTTCTGCCGCCTGTGCCAAAAGAACGGAATGTACGTCATCGTGCGTCCCGGTCCGTACGTCTGTGCTGAGTGGGAAATGGGCGGTCTGCCCTGGTGGTTGCTGAAGAAGAAAGACATCAAGCTGCGCGAGCAAGACCCATATTTCATGCAGCGCGTGGAGATATTCGAGAAGGAAGTAGGCAAGCAGCTTGCTCCGCTTACTATACAGAATGGTGGCCCTATCATCATGGTGCAGGTAGAAAATGAGTACGGCTCATATGGCGTGGACAAAGCATACGTCGGTGAAATACGCGACATAGTGAAGAAGAGTGGCTTTGACAAGGTGACCCTCTTCCAGTGTGACTGGTCGAGCAACTTTCTCAACAACGGTTTGGACGACCTGACATGGACTATGAACTTCGGTACGGGCGCAAACATCGACGACCAGTTTGCTCCGCTTGCCAAAGTGCGCCCCGATGCACCGAAGATGTGCTCCGAGTTTTGGAGCGGATGGTTTGACAAGTGGGGAGCCAACCACGAAACACGTCCTGCCGAAGACATGATAGCCAACATTGACGAAATGCTGTCGAAGAACATTTCCTTCAGTCTCTATATGACTCACGGAGGTACAAGTTTCGGACACTGGGCAGGAGCCAACTCGCCCGGTTTTGCTCCCGACGTGACAAGTTACGACTACGATGCTCCTATCAACGAGAGCGGACAGACCACCGACAAATACTGGAAATTGCGCAAGGCTATGGAAAAATATGCCGACGGAGGCAAACTCGCAAAAGTGCCTACTGCGATAAAGAGCATGACGGTGCCTGCTTTCGAGTTTACTGAGGTGGCTCCTCTCTTCTCCAATCTTCCAGAGGCAAAGACCGAGCAGATCATCAAGACGATGGAGGACTACGACCAGGGTTTCGGATCAATACTCTATCGCACCACACTGCCTGAAATCCCTGCCGGAACCACAATCAAGGTGAAGGATGCCCACGACTATGCGCAGATATTCATCGACGGCACATACATCGGAAAACTCGACCGTCGCAACGGCGAGAAGGAACTCGAACTGCCTGCCTGCAAGAAGGGAGCACGCCTCGACATCCTCATCGAAGCAATGGGACGCATCAACTTCGGA
Organism: Dysosmobacter segnis; assembly: GCA_963602915.1. GTDB lineage: Bacteria > Bacteroidota > Bacteroidia > Bacteroidales > Bacteroidaceae > Prevotella. The sequence goes on from CAVCLB010000001.1 coordinate 81,373, forward strand.
CGTGCCATCAAGGACTACAAAGGTATCACGGACAAGGTGGAGGTTAGTTTCGATACTGACGGAAACACTTGTACCTACGATCTGAAGAAGTGGACTGTCTACAACATCCACGACACTTACTCCTTCTATAAGAGTATGACATTCCGCAAGCTCGCAAGCGCCAAGGACGTGAAGGACGAGAAGGGTCAGCGTCAGCCTGGCGTTTACCGCGCTACATTCAACCTCAAGAAGACTGCCGATACATTCCTCAACTTTGCAAGCTTCGGCAAGGGACTTGTCTATGTCAACGGCGTAGCCCTCGGACGTATATGGGAGATTGGTCCTCAGCAGACTCTCTATGTGCCTGGATGCTGGTTGAAGAAGGGTAAGAACGAGGTGCTGGTATTTGATGTCGTAGGACCTACGGAAGCCAAGAGCGAAGGTCTTGACAAACCGCTCCTCGACCAACTGCTGGTGAAGAAACCTCTCACACATACCGACAAGGCCGCTTACGACAGGTTCAAGGATGCCGAACCAGTGGCACAAGGCAGTTTCAAACCGGGTAACGGATGGCAGGAAGTGAAGTTTGGCAACAAGGCAAGCGGACGCTATGTCTGCATAGAAGCCCTCAATGCCATCGACGGCAAGGACCTCGCTTGCATAGCCGAACTGTATTTCCTCGATGAAGACGGCGAGCGACTCTCGCGCGAACCTTGGACCGTAGGCTATGCCGACAGTGAGGATGTGGAAGGCGTAAACCGTTCTGCCGACAAGATCTTCGACCTTCAGGAGTCTACTTACTGGAGCACCGTAGAGGGAAAGAATTTTCCACACGCAGTAGTCATCGATCTGGGAGCAAAGCATACCGTCACCGGCATGCAATACTTGCCCCGCATGGAAAGTACAGTGCCCGGTGCTATCAAGGACTATAAAGTATATATAAAGTAACACTCTGACAAAAGTTATCTTCTATACCTAAATATGAGAAATATCACCCTCGCATCCATTCTCTTCGCTTGCGCCCTTACATCAGGGGGGCAAACAAAGAATGTCAATCTTAATGTCGACCTAAACAAGTCTGTAGCAGAGGCTGACAGCCGTATGTATGGCGTGTTCTTCGAAGACATCAATTTCGGTGCAGACGGCGGACTCTATGCCGAACTCATCAAGAACCGTTCGTTTGACTTCCCACAACATCTCACAGGTTGGACTGCCGTGGGAGGTGTGGAAATACGCAACGATAATCCGTGCTTCGACCGCAATCCCTACTATGTCTGCATCTCCTATTCCGGCCAGCTCACCGGTTCGGGTCTTGACAACGAAGGTTTCCGTGGAATAGGTCTTAAGAACGGTGCCACCTACGACTTCAGCCTCTACGGCCGTGCACCACAGGGCAACACAGCCAAGCTCGATGTGGAACTCATTGGTGCAGACGGACAGCAGCTCGTCAAGCAGCAGATAAGCGTTAGCGGTAAGGACTGGAAGAAATACACCCTCACCTTTACCTCTCCACGCACCGAAGAAAAAGCACGTTTGCGTGTGGTTATGCGCGAGAAAGGCACTGCCGACGTGGACCACGTTTCGCTCTTCCCAACAGACACTTGGAAAGGTCGTAAGGGCGGACTCCGTCGCGACCTCGTTGAGACTTTGCGCGATCTCCATCCCGGTGTAATGCGTTTCCCCGGCGGTTGCGTAGTGGAAGGAAACTCCCTGGCCACCCGCTACCAGTGGAAGAATACACTCGGTGCTGTGGAGAACCGTCCGCTGAATGAGAACCGATGGAACTATACCTTTAAGTATCGCGCCTTCCCTGACTATTATCAGAGCTACGGACTCGGTTTCTATGAATTCTTCCAACTCTGCGAGGACATAGGTGCCCGTCCACTTCCTATTCTCAGCGTAGGTCTGAGCTGTCAGTACGAAAGCCATGAGCAAGTGCCCGTTGACAGTCTCCAGCCTTACATCGACGATGCTCTCGACCTCATAGAGTTTGCCAATGGGGCCGCCACCACCAAGTGGGGTAAGGTGCGCGCAGAGATGGGTCACCCGGAACCATTCGGTCTGGAGTTTATCGGCATCGGAAACGAACAGTGGGGAAAAGAATATGTAGAACGTCTTGAACCCTTCGTTAAGGCCATCCGCAAACGTTATCCTAATATTAAGATTGTAGGTTCCTCAGGTCCTAGCGCTGATGACGATAAGTTTGACTATCTCTGGCCGGAGATGACACGACTCAAGACCGACCTTGTGGATGAGCACTACTACATGACTCCCGACTGGTTCTTGAAGAATGCCAACCGCTATGACAACTACGACCGCAAGGGTCCGAAGGTATTCGCAGGTGAATATGCCGCACACGACCATCCTACGGGAAAGGCCAACAATTTCCGTGCAGCTCTCGCTGAGGCTGCCTTTATGACCGGACTCGAGCGCAATGCCGACGTGGTGCGCCTCGCTACTTATGCACCTCTCTTCGCCCATGTCGATGCTTGGCAGTGGAATCCAGACCTCATCTGGTATGACAACCTCCGCTCTATGCGTACGCCTAACTACTATGTGCAGCAACTCTATGCGATGAATGCAGGAGGAACAATTCTCTCTGCTACTTCCAATGGTAAAGCTCTTATCGGACAGGAAGGAATATATGCTTCTTCTTCGCGTGATGCTTCCACGGGCGAAACCATCGTGAAACTGGTCAACGTCACCGACTCCGTCGTAACCGTCACACTCTCCTTTAAAGGTAAGAAACCGTTGCCCAAGAGCGGCACTTGCACTTATCTGCAGGCCGATGACCTCAACACCACCAACAGTTTCGATGCAGAACGCATCGCGCCACATACTATGCCAGTTACCGCCAATGCCGACGGCACTTGGACGCTGGAACTGCCCAAACACTTCTTCGGCGTTTATAGAATGAAATAATATGACTGCATTATCACATAAAATCAGTTCCCTCCTGCACAATGGCAGGAAGGGTGTTGCTGTTTGTTTCTCCTTGGCTTTTGCACTCGCAGCCACAGCCCAGGAACGTTGTGAGGATTTCCGTGAAAACATTCCCCTCGACTCCATCCGTCTTTCCGATCCTTTTATCCTTCCCGACTCTGCATCGCATACCTATTATATGACAGGTACAGGCGGACTCCTATGGAAAAGTGCTGATCTCAAGACATGGAGCGGGCCATGGCGTGTGGCTTACACCGACAAGGAGTCGTGGATGGGCGATCACCCCATGATATGGGCTGCAGAACTCCATAAACGTAACGGACGCTACTATTACTTTGCCACATTCACCAATGCCGATGCGGCGTTTACCGATGCCGACGGACGCAGACTTGACCGTCGCGCCTGTCATGTCCTTGTGGCTGACAGACCTGATGGCCCTTACCGCGAGCAGACCGACAGTCTATTCCTTCCCGGAAACAAACTCACACTCGACGCCACGCTTTGGGTAGAGGACGGCAAACCGTATATGGTGTATTGCCATGAATGGGTGCAAAACAATAACGGCACAGTGGAATACCTTCCTCTCAAGGAAGACATCGGAGCGGGTACTGTAGGCAGTGCGCCACACATCATGTTTCGTGCTTACGACTCTCCTTGGAGTCGCGAGAAAATGCCAGAGGGTATAAAGCCCAATCGCGTGACCGACGGTCCTTATCTCTTCCGCACAGCAACGGGGCGGCTCGGCTGCGTGTGGACCAGTTGGATATTCCATGACTATGTGCAAGGTGTGGCTTACTCTGACAATGGCCGTCTCGACGGCCACTGGACGCAAGAGGCAGAACCCATCACACCCCGCAACTACGGCCATAGCATGATGTTCCGCACCTTCGACGGACGCACACTCATGTGCATACACAGTCATAAGGACGTCAACGGTGAGTTCGTCCGCGTGCCCCATCTCTTTGAGGTTGACCTAACTGGCGATAAACTCAAGGTGGGAAACCTTGTAAAATAAGAATTTAATAAAGCCAAAAACCTACACATCTCTCTACAATGAAAAAGTTATCAATACTTCTCCTTTCGGTACTGTCTTGCATTGTTCCGCAGGCAACCTTTGCCAAGTCAGCAGACTATGCCGGTTATCTCTTCGTGTATTTCACGGGCAACCACATAAGCGAGGAAGCCGTATGCTATGCCCTCAGTCCTGACGGCTACAACTACACTGCACTCAATGGAGGCAAGCCCGTGCTCGACTCACGCGTAATCAGTTCTACGGGTGGCGTGCGCGATCCCCACATCCTTCGTGGTGAGGACGGCAAGACATTCTATATGGTATGCACCGACATGGTGAGCGGCAACGGATGGGACTCCAATCGTGCCATGGTGCTCCTTAAGAGTAAAGACCTTGTCAACTGGACACACTCGGTGGTAAACATGCAAAAGCGCTTTGACAAGCAGGAAGACTTGAAACGCGTGTGGGCTCCACAGACCATCTATGACACTGAGGCAGGAAAATACATGATATATTGGTCCATGCAGTATGGCAGTGGAGCAGACATTATCTATTATGCTTATGCCAACAAGGATTTCACTGATATAGAGGCAGAGCCTAAAGTGCTATTCATGCCTAAGGACAAGAAGTCGTGCATCGACGGCGACATAGTTTACAAGGACGGCGTATACCATCTTTTCTATAAGACCGAAGGTCACGGCAACGGCATCAAGGTGGCTACCACTCGTTCGCTCACATCAGGCAACTGGGCTGAAGAGGAAGGCTACAAACAGCTCACCGAACAGGCTGTGGAGGGAGCAGGCACATTCAAACTCATCGGTCAGGACAAGTATATTCTCATGTATGACGTGTATATGAACGGTCGCTATGACTTCTGCGAGACCACCGACCTCAGTCACTTCGTGCCAGCCACACAGCCAGTCACAATGAACTTCCATCCACGTCACGGCACGGTCATTCCTGTAACTAAGAAGGAGATGGAGCGTCTGCAGAAGAAGTATACCAAGTAACTGTAATAACAAGCAGAATTCTACATTATGAAGAGTTTTATAATAAGCAGTGCTCTCATCCTTCTTCCCTTTGCAGCCTCTGCACAGGATGCAAGCGTAAAGAGTCCCGACGGACGTCTTGCCGTAGGGATATACAAGCATGACAACGGCGGTCTGAAATATAATGTCACTTACGACGGCAAGGAGATGCTGCTTCCCTCGCCGCTGGGCTTTATCTCCAATATAGGCAACTATCGTGACAGTCTGACTCTCAAAGGCAGCGACACGTCTGTCGTAGACACCGTCTACTCGTGCGACCGTATAAAGCGTTCTTCGGTCACAGTTCATGCCAACCGCCTCACTCTGCATGTCACCAACAACAAAGGCAATGACATGAGCATCACCTTTCATGTGAGTAACAATGACGTGGCATTCCGCTACAATGTGGCACGTGCAGGCGAGACTGGCAGCATCCGCATCATGAATGAGGCCACGGGATTCCGTTTTCCGTCCACTACCACCACATTCATCTGTCCGCAGAGTGACGCCATGATAGGATGGAAACGCACCAAGCCGAGCTATGAGGAGGAATATCATCTTGACGCACCGTTGACGGCGCGCTCGCAATATGGCCACGGCTACACCTTCCCCTGTCTCTTCCATGAAGGAAATGACGGATGGGTGCTCGTGGGCGAGACTGGAGTGGATGCACGCTACTGTGCTTCCCATCTTTCCGATGCTTCCGCTGACGGCACGTTCTCCATAGCCTTCCCTATGGCAGAGGAAAACAATGGCAACGGCACGCCGGAACCTGCTTTCGCATTGCCAGGCTCGACACCTTGGCGCACACTCACCGTAGGCTCTACTCTCAAGCCCATAGCAGAGACCACCATCGCGTGGGATGTCGTCAATCCTCTCTTTGACGCATCGAAGACTTATTCCTACGGCAAGAGCACATGGAGCTGGATTATCTCGCAGGACAACAGTATCAATTATGATGACCAGGTGCGCCACATAGACCTCGCTGCAGCCATGGGCTATCAATACACTCTCATTGACTGTGGATGGGATGTCAACATCGGCAGGGAGCGCATGGCACAACTTGCACGCTATGCCTCATCGAAAGGTGTCAGTCTGCTGCTCTGGTACAGTTCGAGCGGTTACTGGAACGATATCACGCAGTCGCCTGTCAACTGCATGGACCGCAGCTATGTGCGCCGCCGCGAGATGGCATGGCTCAAGAGCATCGGTGTGAAGGGCATCAAGGTGGACTTCTTCGGAGGTGACAAGCAGGAGACGATGCGTCTCTATGAGGATATCCTCGCCGATGCCAACGACTTCGGTCTGACGGTGATCTTCCACGGCTGCACCATACCGCGCGGATGGGAGCGCATGTATCCCAACTACGTCGGCAGTGAGGCAGTACTCGCTTCAGAGAATCTCATCTTCCAGCAGCACTTCTGCGACATGGAGGCTCAGAATGCGGCACTACATCCATTTATCCGCAATACACTCGGTTCGATGGAGTTTGGTGGCACATTCCTCAACAACCGCATGAGTCCTAACAATGACAAGGGCAATGTGCGTCGCACGGGACTTTGCTTTGAACTTGCCACAGCCATTCTCTTTCAGAATCCTGTGCAGAACTTCGCCCTTACGCCTGCCAACCTTACCAACCAGCCCGCCTTTGCACTTGACTTCATGCGCAATGTGCCGACGACATGGGACGAGATTCGTTTCATAGACGGTTATCCCGGCAGTTATGCCGTGTTGGCCCGCCGCAGTGGAGACACATGGTATGTTGCCGCCATTAATGCCCAGAAGAAGACGCTCTCTCTGCAGCTCGACTTGTCATTCCTCAGCGGCAGAACTCTCGAGATGCTCTCGGACAACAACAAGGAGAACCCACGCACAGTAAAGGCAGACAAGAAAGGGAAACTCAAACTGACACTCCCTGCCGAGGGCGGAGCTGTAATCACATCCCTGCTTAATGGCAAATAAGAATTAACTGGTACTATTCCGCAAAATCAAACCAACTTGTTTTTTCGCTCATCCGCAATGTTTTTTGTATTTTTGCATACAACATTCTTTGCTTTCTTGCACGGAGTGTGGTAGATAACAAAATACGGACTGTTTCACAGAGCCAACAACCGAAAAATGTCCAACCGATATTATGCTTAAAGTTTTAATCAATGCTTATGCCTGTTCGCCGGGGATGGGAAGCGAACCGGGAATGGCTTGGAACTGGGTGAGCAATCTTGCCAAGTTCTGCGAATTGTATATTATTACTGAAGGGGAGTTTCGGGAGAAGATAGAGGCGGCGACCCATACTTTGCAACAAGGCAAGAACATGCACTTCTATTATAATCCAGTGTCGGATGAGATTCGCAAGATGTGTTGGAACCAGGGCGATTGGCGGTTTTATAAGCATTATCGCCGTTGGCAATGGAAGACATATCACATGGCGAAGGACATCTGCTCGAAAGAAAACATTGATGTGCTTCACCAACTCAATATGATTGGTTTCCGCGAACCGGGGTTTCTGTGGAAGTTGTCAAAGGAGAATGGCGTGCCGTTTGTTTGGGGGCCAGTGGGGGGCTTGAAACAATTTCCATTGGCGTATTTGCGTGGCGCTGGTTGGAAAATGAATTTGTTTAACAGGTTGAAGAATGCCTTGAATATTTGGCAACTAAAGCATGACAAGCGTGTGGATGAGGCATTTAATACGGCTCGGGTTATCATAAGTTCTATTCCGGATTCCTATCGTGCCATTAAAAAATACAAAGGATTGGACTCTGTAGTTATACCGGAAACCGGATGCTTCTTGTCAGAGGATATACCTACAGAACGATTTGACAGTGAGGCTTTCCATGTAATGTGGGTCGGCAAGTTTGATTTCCGTAAACAATTGTCTTTGGCGTTGCAGTCGTTGGCCGCTGCTGATAACCCACATATTATACTTGACGTTTATGGTAATGGAACGAAATTGCAGACAGACGAAGCGATGAAACTTGCGCAGACTCTCGGCATTGGCGATAGGGTGGTGTGGCATGGTAAGCAATCAAATGGTGTTGTGATTGAAGCTATGCGTAAATCGCAGTTGTTTTTGTTCACGAGTGTCAGTGAAGATACGTCTACAGTCGTGTTGGAGGCAATAAGCAACCGTTTGCCGGTTGTGTGCTTTGATGCTTGTGGAATGGCTGCGGTGATAGACGAAAAGGTGGGGCGCAAAATACCGCTTACATATCCTTTACAATCTGTCCGCGATTTTGCCAAGGCTCTTAATGATATGGAATATGACCGAAAATCGCTGAAAGAGAAGTCTGTAAACTGCAAGCAGAGACAGTTGGAACTGTCGTGGGGTGAAAAAGCAAAAGTCATGTTGAAGTGGTATGAGAAAATTGTTGATGCACGAGAGGTGCAGTGCAAAAAAGGATAGCATGAAATCTGTATGAAAGACTTTGACCGTTTGCTCATTCGTTTCCGTCAGTTTGGCGGTTGGCGGCTTGTTTGCCAGTATGCCCGTATGGGAGTGTTGCCCACGGCTACTGCGGCCTTGGTGCGCTGCGTTATAAAAGGCAAGTCGCTGAAGGAAGTCTATCCGTCAGTAACGCGGAAGGTAGATGGGATATTAGTCAGGCGTTATCGACCTATTTTGGATCATTATGCTGCTAGCGTGCCATACGGTGGGCAAGGCGAAGACAAAGTGTATGATGTGCCCAAGATTATTTGGACTGCATGGCTTCAAGGGCTTGCCAATGCTCCCGAAATTGTGAAAGTCTGCCTTGAGTCGCTAAGTGCACATTTGCCTGACTATGATGTGCGTGTGCTCGACATGGACAATTTCAGACAATGGGTGTACTTGCCCGAAGAGACAATAGAAAAATACCGCAAAGGCAGAATACCGCCGGCCTCGTTTAGCGATTTGTTGCGTTTGGCCGTGTTGCGTAAGTATGGCGGCGTGTGGATGGATGCTACGGTTTACTGTTCGGGCTTTGGAAACAAACAGTTGAAGGCTCGTTGGCAACACATCATGCAGAGCGAACTCACCCTGTTTCGCTATTTCCGTAGAGGCGAAGCACAACCAGTAGGTCTGTCTACATGGTTTGTGGCTGCCGTGCCGGGCCAAAGAAACGTGGCTGCTGTGCTCGACATGCTCTTGGCTTATTGGCGCGACTTCGATTGTTTGGTGGATTATTACATCATACATCTGTTCATGGGGATGTCGCTGCGCCGATTTCCTGAAGTGATGCAGGCCATGCCCTGCGAAAACAGCTTCCACAGTTTATTGCTCGGCAATGCGATTGCAAATGACTTTAATGAAAAGAAATGGGATGAACTTGTGGAGCATGTGAGCATACACAAACTCAACTACCGCAAGGTGGAAGAAGCAATGCACAACAGAAACAGTTATTGTGCACATATATTGGATATTTGACGTCTGGTAAATCCATATCAATAATTGGATATACAGAAAAAACTCCGCAAGGTAACGCTTTTTAGCATCCTTGCGGAGTTTTTATGTTTGTCAGAACTTTGCCATCTTTATGGCATCAATGGCACATTCGTCACCCTTGTTGCCATATTTTCCGCCGCAGCGGTCTTTGGCCTGTTGCAGGTCGTTGGTGGTGAGAAGACCATATATAATAGGTATCTCACTCGTTGAATTAAGGCGTGCAATACCGTATGTGACCCCTTGGCATATGTAATCGAAATGCGGAGTCTCTCCGCGTATCACGCTTCCAAGTATTATCACTGCGTCGTAGCCGCCGTGTAGCACCATTTGGTGGGCACCGTAGATAAGCTCAAAACTGCCCGGAACGGTCTTTACATGTATGTTCTCTGGCAAAGCACCGTGCTTTTCGAGCGTTTTCACGGCTCCGTCGAGCAACGCCCCGGTTATTTCTGTGTTCCATTCAGCTACGACAATTCCGAAACACATATTGCTTGCATCGGGAATCTTGTTGGCGTCGTAGTCTGACAGATTGTGTAGTGCTGTAGCCATGGTTATTCGGATACTCGTTCGATGTACTTGTCGATTTCCGAACTCTGCACCAATGAGGCATTCACATATTTTTTCTTTATGTCTTGGTAAACCTTGAGAGCTTCGGCTTTTTTGCCTTGGCTTTCGAGCAATTGGGCAGCCTGAACGCGGAATGTGGGCGAAATGCTCATGTTTGCGCCGTTCTCAGCTTTACTGTCGGCCATGTCGGCAGCCTTCTGCAATTTGCTTATAGCTTTGTCGATGTTGCCAGTATTGGCATAGGCATTGCCAAGTGCGGCTACTGCGGCAGGGCTTATCATGGCATCGCTTTCGGGTGAGAACTTCTCCAACTTGTCAATGGCTTCGTTCCATTTGCCGAGGTTTGCATAGCAAATTCCTGCATACAGATTGGCGAGGTTGGCAGCATCAGTTCCGCTATAGTCGCTCGAAATCTTCAAGAAACCGGCATATGATGCTCCGTCGCCGTTGAGAGCTTTGTCAAATTGCTCCATATTGAAATATTCCTGACCTTTTGCAAGGGCGGTGCTTGCCTTCTCCTCGCGAGGTCCAGATACGAAGGCTTTGTAGAGCAACAACCCAGCAACAACCACGATGATGGCAACAACCACTATCGCAATCTGCTTTTTGTACTTGTCGAAAATTGTTTCGGTCATGTTCACAGCCCCGTTGTGGCCGTTAACTTTTGACTCCTTGATTGATGATGTCTTTCCCATTATTGTTTTGATTTTTTATATTGCTTGTTTAAAATGTGCATCTCTTGCGTGCGCAATGGCTTGACGCGCACACAAATGCAGCGCAAAATTAGTTAATTTATCCCGTATATAGAAATTTATTCTATACTTTTTTCGCATCCCATGCGTAATAGAACGGCCTTGTAATCCGTTTCTTTAATCGCTGTTGTTCACCGATGCCACTTATTTTTGAATGTGAGGTGGCTATAAATTCCGTTTCTTTTTATTAACTTTGCATTTGTCAAAACATGGGGTGCGTGTGCTTTTTCGCCTTGGTTCGAAAACGCTTTACGAACGCATACTCCAAAACTATAAATAAAAAATGCCGTTAAGATTACCAGACCGTCTTCCTGCAATTGAGTTGCTGAAGAAAGAGAATATATTTGTAATTGACAATTCGCGGGCTACGACACAGGACATTCGTCCGTTGCGTATCGTCATACTCAATCTTATGCCCATTAAGATAACAACTGAAACCGACCTCGTGAGATTGTTGTCGAACACGCCGTTGCAGATGGAAATATATTTTATGAAACTCAAAAGCCACACTTCGAAAAACACTCCGATAGAACATATGATGATGTTTTATAAGGATTTTGAGGTGATGCGCAACGAGAAGTTCGACGGAATGATTATAACCGGCGCGCCCATAGAACTGCTTGATTATGAGGATGTGCAGTATTGGAATGAAATAACAGAAATATTCAAGTGGGCCGACACGCATGTTACGAGTACAATGTATATATGTTGGGCAGCACAGGCCGGATTGTATTATCATTATGGCATACCCAAATATCCGCTTAAAAAGAAAATGTTCGGAATATTCAAGCAGTATCCGCTTGATTTGCGGCAACCTATATTCCGGGGCTTTGACGATGTTTTCAGTATGCCGCATAGCCGACACACCGAAATAAGGCGTGAGGATATATTGGCCGACAGCCGCCTGAAATTGCTCGCCGAGTCGGAAGAAAGCGGCGTCAGCATGGTTATGGCGCGTGGCGGACGGCAGATATTCGTGACCGGACATCTAGAGTATGCACCCAACACGCTTGACCAAGAGTACAGGCGTGACAAGGGAAAGCGCGATGATGTTGAAATGCCAAAGAACTATTATGTTGACGACGACCCGGAGAAACCACCATTGGTGACATGGCGTGCGCATGCCAATTTGTTGTTCAGCAATTGGATAAATTATTACATTTATCAAGAAACTCCATATAACATCGACGAAATAAAGTAACTGCAGGCGTTATGAGACAGATAGAATTGCTCGCACCCGCAAAAGACCTAGAGTGCGGAAAGGCAGCCATAGACCATGGCGCCGATGCCGTGTATATAGGTGCGAGCGACTTTGGGGCGAGGGTTGCAGCAGGAAATTCTACCGATGATATTGCTGCATTGTGCCAGTATGCGCATGGATTTGGAGCCAAGGTGTATGTTACGGTAAATACGATAATATATGATGGCGAATTGGAAGACGCCCGCAGGCTCATAATGGATTTGGCGGCGATAGGCGTCGATGCAATTCTTGTGCAGGATATGGGAGTCGTGAAAATGTTGGAAAATAATGCAGGGCCGTTGCCTGAACTGCATGCAAGCACGCAAACCGACAACCGTAATGCCGCGAAGGTGAAATGGCTGCACGATTTGGGTTTCAGCAGAGTAGTACTTGCACGAGAACTCTCGCTCGGCGAGATATCTGATATACACAAGGCGGTGCCCGATGTCGAACTTGAAGTTTTTGTTCACGGTGCATTGTGCGTGAGCTATTCGGGTGCTTGCTACGCGTCGGCTTGTTGCTTTGGCCGCAGTGCCAATCGGGGAGAGTGCGCGCAGTTCTGCCGTCTGGCCTTCGATTTACACGATGCTGACGGCAATGTGATAGACCGTGACCGTTATTTCTTGTCGCTGAAGGATCTTTGCCAAATTGACGAACTTGGACGCATCGTTGATGCAGGTGCCACGTCTTTGAAGATAGAAGGCCGTTTGAAAAACATTGACTATGTGAAGAATGTCGTTTCGGCATACAGCATGCGCTTGGACGAAATCGTTGGCAGACATCCCGACAAATACAGGAGAGCATCGTTTGGAAAAGTTGAATATACGTTTACTCCACATCTTGAAAAAACCTTCAATCGTGGTTTTACCAATTATTTTCTCAATGGCCGGACACGTGACATCGCTTCGTTTGACACTCCCAAGGCTATGGGCGAATATGTAGGCTATGTGAAGGAAATAAAGGGTAAATCGTTTAATGTGGCTGGAACAGCCGTGTTTGCCAACGGCGATGGTTTGTGCTTTGTGAATAAAGAACATAAACTTGAGGGCTTTCGTGTCAATCGCGTGGAAAACAATCGCTTGTATCCGTTTGTAATGCCGGAGAAATTGCGCGCAGGAATGGCTCTATATAGGAACAATGACCAAATGTTTGAAAAGGTCTTGTCTCGCCAAACTGCAATCCGTCGTCTGTCGGTTGATTTCGTAGTGCGTTGTTCTGACAATGGACTTTGTGTAAGTGCGGCTGATGAAATGGGCAGAAAATGTACAATGACGCTTGAAGGAAGTTTTGAAAAGGCATTGAAGCCGCAGCGTGACAACATTGTAAGGCAAATGGAAAAGCTTGGGAACACAATATTCAAGGCTCGGAATGTGACATTTGAAGGCGAAAGCGAGAAGATGTTCATACCTTCCAGCATGCTGGCTGAGTTGCGGCGTGGAGTGGTGGAACATCTTGTTTCGCAACCGGTGAAAAACCGTGCTATGACTCTCAAAGCCGCAACGGCTAGGCACTTGGGAGACCATAAGATAACGGAAGCCTCTATAAATGCCGCGAATGTTGCCAATCATCTTGCGCGTGAACTGTATGAAGAGCAGAGAGTGAGCGGAGTGCCGGATGCCTATGAGTTGGGCTATGCTGAAGGAAAGAAACAAAATTCTGTCTTTCCTATAATGACCTGCCGCCACTGTCTGCGCAATGCGTTTGGATTCTGCTCGAAAAAAGGAAAGAAAATGCCTTGGAAAGAGCCTTTGTTTCTCGTGCTTCCAGATGGGAGGAAATTTCGCCTTTCGTTTAATTGTTCACGATGTGAGATGAATGTGTATGCGGAAAATTGAACTTGTTGCCTTTGTTTTGCTGCTGGCTGTAATTCTCGGCGGGTGTTACCATGACAGGAGTCATGGCAATGTGAAGCGTGATGTGCATGCCAATGTAGAGAATGATACAGACAGGTTCGTTAGAACGCATCACTACTCCCAAAACTATAACTTTGTGGTAAAGGCCGATTCGCTGGTTCTTTTGTGTCAACAGCCGGAAGAGGGCGTGTTGCTGATGCCGACCGATTCGTTGGCTGTGCATAAAGGTGAGCACCTTGTTGTTGTTGACATGCGCATCTTGAAAAACGACATGGTGGATTCGGTATGGATACAGGTGGCGCGCGACCAATACACTTTTGGTTGGGTGCATGAATGTGTACTGTTGCGCAATGTAGTACCCGACGACCCGATATCACAATTTATATCGACGTTTTCCGACATCCATTTGCTCATCTTCCTTGTCGTCATAATACTGATAGCGGTGTGTTATGTCCTGCACAATATTTTGCGTAAGAAAGCCAAGATTGTGCATTTCAATGATATACAGTCGTTTTACCCCACGTTGCTTGCTCTTGTAGTGGCATATTCTGCAGCGTTCTATTCCAGCATACAGTTATTCGCTCCCGATGTATGGCAGGAATTCTATTTTCATCCTACGCTTAATCCGTTTGTTGTTCCCAAAATATTGTCGGTATTCCTTGCATCGGTGTGGGCAATGACAATTATAGCGATAGCTACAATCGACGATGTTTACCACAAACTTGATTTCGGAGGGGCAACGCTTTACATAAGTGGATTGTTTGCGGTGTGTGCCATAAATTATATTGTGTTCAGCGTAGCTACAATGTACTATATTGGATATGTGCTGCTTGTAGTTTATACAGTATATGCGCTGATGGCTTATTTCAATCACAATTATTATAAATATGTTTGCGGTAAATGTGGCACACGTATGTTGAAAAAAGGTGTATGCCCGAATTGTGGAGCCTATAACGAATAATGACAGTGCGTTGTAATGCAATAATTTACATGCATTGCATGAAAAGACTGCGGCTTTGAATGGTTTGCCGGAGTATCTGGCTTTGCTGTGATGTAGCCGTTGTCGTGGAAACGACTGTGAGACGGCAGGTATTTTGTCGGGCAAATTTTTGTGAAATTCAGAAATTAATAGTATTTTTGCAGAACAAATTTTCACTTATACGTTGCAACACAGATTATGAAAAAGTATTTACTACCATTTGTCCTATTGGCATTGGTTTTATGCATGGGCAGTTGTGGCTCGATTAAGAAAATCCCTTATTTTACCAACATCGACACTCTGAACCTTGCAAGCTCACGCGGACTTTACGACGCTAAGATTATGCCTAAAGACCAGTTGACAATTACTGTTGTGACATCAGACCCTGCTGCCGCACAGCCCTTTAACCTCAATCGTGGCATGTCGGGAGGTTCGGCAGAGGGTAGCGCGAGCACAACAAACAATGCATCATATCTTGTTAACAATGACGGGTGCATAGATTTCCCCGTTGTTGGCACGTTGCATGTTGTAGGTTTGACAAAAGATGAATGTCAAAAACTTATAAAGGAAAAGATAGCTCCATATTTGGCAGCCTCTGAAAATCCCGTTGTTATAGTGAGAATGTCGGGCTATCGGGTGACAGTAGCCGGCGAGGTTGGTAGCCCGAAGGTAGTCCCTGTAACTTCGGAAAAGATGAGCATTCTTGAGGCATTGGCGCAAGCCGGCGATCTTACTATGTATGGTCGGCGCGATAACGTGCTTTTGATTCGTGAGGATGCAAACGGACAGAAATCGCAGCATCGTCTGAATTTGAATGATGCCAACCTCATAAATTCGCCGTATTACTATTTGCAACAAAACGACTATGTTTATGTTGAGCCAAATAAGGTGAAAGCGAGAAATTCCACCATTGGGACATCCACCACGTTGTGGTTCTCGGTTGTGGGCATTTTAACGTCGATTGCATCGTTGGTTGTAAACATATTGCGTTGATGATATATTGATGAGCGTTGATTTCTTTGTTTGGGTCGGCGCTCATTAATTATATATAAATGTACGCGTGTACATTTATATTATATTGAGTACGCGTGTTTAAATCGGGCAACAAAGACATGGTTATGCCCGTTAAGAGTGGGAGAGAGTGAAGGATAATTACGAAACATTATAATTTGACAAAAAACTGTGGAACCGTTAAAGCATGAATGTGGCGTGGCAATGATAAGATTGCTGAAGCCCTTGGATTACTATCAGAAGAAATATGGCACTTGGATGTTCGGGTTGAACAAACTTTATCTGATGATGGAGAAACAGCACAACCGTGGACAGGAAGGAGCTGGACTCGCTTGCGTGAAACTTGATGGCGAGCCGGGCAACGAATATATGTTCCGTGAAAGGGCAGAAGGCAAGAATGCCGTGACCGATATTTTCGGAGCGGTGAACAAGAACTATCGCAATCTCACGCCCGAACAGTTGGCCGATGTGACGTTTGCCAAGGAACATCTGCCGTTTGCCGGTGAACTCTACATGGGACATTTGCGTTACAGCACTACCGGGAAAAGTGGCATACAGTATGTGCACCCATTCCTGCGGCGAAACAACTGGAAGGCGAAGAATCTCTGCCTGTGTGGCAATTTCAACATGACCAACGTGAATGAAATTTTCGATATTCTTACAAAACAGGGTCAGTGTCCGCGCATTTACAGTGACAGCTATATCATGCTTGAATATATGGGGCACCGCCTCGACCGTGAGGTGGAACGCAACTTTATCGCAGCCAAAGCAATGGAATTGCGTGACACCGAGATAACACAATATATCGAAGATCATGTCAAGATGAGCAATGTGCTTAAAACCACAATGAGCGATTTTGATGGAGGATATGTTGTGTGCGGCATCACTGGTTCTGGTGAGATGTTCTCAATGCGTGACCCGTGGGGAATACGGCCTGCATTCTATTATAAAAACGACGAAATCGTTGTTCTGGCTAGCGAACGCCCGGTGTTGCAGACCACATTCGACCTTGAAACAGAAGATATTAAAGAACTCGAACCGGGTACGGCATTGCTCGTGAAGCGTAACGGTGAATGCAGTATAGAGAGAATAATCGAGCAGAAAGGCGATTCGGCCTGCTCCTTTGAACGCATATATTTCAGCCGTGGGTCGGACTGCGACATATACAAGGAACGCAAACAATTGGGCGAACAGCTTACCGAACCAATTTTGAAGGCTGTGGATTTTGACGTGGAACATACTGTGTTTAGTTATATCCCGAACACGGCCGAGGTTGCATATTACGGCATGTTGAGCGGCTTCAAGCAGTATCTCAACAAATCGAAAATCGAACGCATAGCAAATCTTGGCCATATTCCTACAAAAGAAGAACTTGAACATATTTTGAGTGATTATGTCCGTTCGGAGAAAGTAGCCTGGAAGGACATCAAACTTCGCACGTTCATCACCGAGGGAAATAGCCGCAACGACCTTGCAAGTCATGTCTATGACGTTACCTATGGCAGCATACAGCCCGATGTTGACAATCTTGTCATTATTGACGACAGTATTGTGCGAGGAACTACATTGAAAGAGAGCATTCTGCGCATCCTCGACCGCCTTCATCCCAAAAAGATTGTCATCGTGTCGAGCGCACCACAGATACGCTATCCCGACTATTATGGCATAGATATGGCGCGTCTTGAAGAATTCTGCGTGTTCAGAGCGGCTATCGGACTGCTCGTAGACCGTGGCATGGAAGATGTAATAACTTCAACATATGATGCTTGCAAGGCCGAACTGCAAAAGAGCAAGGAAGAGCAGATCAACCCCGTGCGGGCCATATACAAGCCGTTCAATGCCGAGGAAATAAACGAAAAAATTATAGAAATGCTCCGTCCCGAGGGCATGACCACACCTATACAACTCGTATTCCAAAGCATTGAAGGATTGCATAATGCCATTCCCAACCACAAGGGCGACTGGTATTTCACAGGGCATTATCCCACACCAGGCGGAACGAAACAATGCAACCAGTCGTTTGTGAACTATTACGAGAATGTTTACAAACCACAGAAACGTCATTGATTTCCGTATTTCCGGCAGGAAATACCGTAGATTGTAAGAATAAAAAATAAAAGAAATATAAATTCCTGGACACAAAATGAGAAATGTAACATTAGTTTTAGAAGACGGAACCCGTTTCCATGGCAAATCGTTCGGCTACGAGGCACCAGTTGCGGGAGAGGTCGTTTTCAATACAGCCATGATGGGCTATCCGGAGAGTCTTACCGACCCGTCGTATGCCGGACAGCTCATGACGCTTACATATCCGTTGGTGGGCAACTATGGAGTGCCTCCTTTTACATTCGAAGCAAATGGCCTTCCTACATTCATGGAGAGCGACAAGATATATGCCTCGGCGATAATCGTAGCTGATTACAGTGAGAAATATTGCCATTGGAACGCAGTCGAGAGTCTTGAGGATTGGCTCAAACGTGAACACGTTCCGGGCATTACGGGCGTTGATACGCGCGAATTGACAAAAGTCTTGCGCGAACATGGCGTGATGATGGGTAAGATTCTGTTTGATGATGAGCCGGAAAATATTCCAGAAGCCAATTATGCAGGAGTGAATTTTGTTGATAAAGTGAGCTGCAAGGATATCATCCGCTACAATGAAGGGGCTGGAAAAAAAGTGGTATTGGTGGATTGTGGTGTTAAAGCCAACATCATACGCTGTCTCATCAACCGTGGCGTCGAGGTGGTGCGTGTACCTTGGAATTATGACTATACCGACATGGATTTCGACGGACTGTTCTTGGCTAACGGTCCGGGCGACCCGGATATGTGTGAGGATGCCGTGAACATCATACGCAAACAAATGAGCCTCAGCCGTAAACCTATATGTGGAATATGCATGGGCAACCAGTTGCTTGCAAAGGCAGGAGGCGCAAACATATATAAACTTAAATACGGTCACCGTTCACACAATCAGCCAGTGCGTATGGTTGGCACTGACAACTGCTACATAACATCGCAAAACCACGGTTATGCGGTTGATGCAAAGACGCTCGGAAAGGATTGGGAAGAGTTGTTCGTAAACATGAACGACGGTTCCAACGAAGGAATACGCCATAAAACCAACCCTTGGTTCTCGAGCCAGTTCCACCCCGAGGCATGCTCAGGACCGGTTGACACCGAATTTATGTTTGACAAGTTTGTTGAAACACTAAAGTAAGATTACGATGAAAGACGAAAATATAAAGAAAGTCCTTTTGCTTGGTTCCGGCGCATTGAAGATTGGAGAGGCCGGCGAGTTTGACTATTCTGGTTCGCAAGCACTGAAAGCTCTTCGCGAGGAAGGCGTGGAAACTGTGCTTATAAACCCCAACATTGCAACCGTACAGACATCCGAAGGGGTGGCAGATCAGATTTATTTCCTTCCCGTTCAGCCTTATTTCGTTGAGCGTGTCATTCAGAAAGAGAAACCGGATGGAATTCTTTTGAGTTTCGGCGGACAGACTGCACTGAACTGCGGAGTGGAAATGTATCGCAAGGGAATCCTTGATAAATATAATGTAAAGGTGCTCGGAACACCAGTGCAGGCCATTATCGACACCGAAGACCGTGAACTCTTTGTTGAGAAGCTCGACGAGATTGGCGTGAAGACAATCAAGAGCGAAGCTTGCGAAAGCATAGAACATGCCCGCAAGGCGGCTGCAGAGCTGGGCTATCCGGTCATTATACGCGCTGCCTATGCCCTTGGTGGCCTTGGATCGGGCTTTGCCGACAATGAAGAAGAGCTCAATAAACTTGCTGAAAAGGCTTTCTCTTTCTCGCCGCAGGTGCTTGTGGAAAAGAGCTTGAAGGGGTGGAAGGAAATTGAATATGAAGTGGTGCGTGACCGTTACGACAATTGTATCACGGTTTGTAATATGGAGAATTTCGATCCCCTCGGCATTCATACCGGCGAAAGTATCGTCATTGCCCCGTCGCAGACGCTTACAAACTCGGAATATCATAAATTGCGTGCACTTGCAATAAAAATCATCCGTCATATAGGCATTGTGGGAGAGTGCAACGTGCAGTATGCATTCGACCCGAAGAGTGAGGATTATCGCGTCATTGAGGTGAATGCACGTCTGAGCCGTTCATCGGCTCTTGCATCAAAGGCAACCGGTTATCCGTTGGCTTTTGTAGCTGCAAAACTCGGTATGGGATATGGTTTGTTCGAATTGAAAAATTCTGTAACCAAGACAACTTCTGCATTCTTCGAACCCGCACTTGACTATGTTGTGTGCAAGATACCGCGCTGGGACTTGTCTAAGTTCCGTGGCGTAGACAAAGAACTCGGTTCGTCGATGAAGTCTGTTGGTGAAGTTATGGCGATAGGTCGTAACTTTGAGGAAGCAATTCAGAAGGGACTTCGCATGATAGGGCAGGGTATGCACGGCTTTGTGGAGAACAAGGAACTGGAGATACCCGACATCGATGCCGCTTTGCGCGAACCTACCGACAAGCGTGTGTTCGTGATATCAAAGGCAATGCACAAGGGATATACCGTTGATCAAATACACGATTTGACCAAGATAGACAAGTGGTTCCTTGAAAAGCTCAAGCACATCATCGACATTGATGAAGAAATGAAGCGTTGCAACATCAATACTATCGACAAGGAACTGCTTCGTACGGCCAAAGTCTACGGCTTTACCGATTTCCAAATTGCGCGTGCCGTAGGGCTCGAAAACGAATTGCACAGTATGGCAAAGGCCGGACTCGTGGTACGTCAGCTGCGCAAAAACTATGGAATATTGCCTGTTGTAAAGCAAATAGACACCTTGGCAGCAGAATATCCCGCACAAACGAACTATCTTTATGTGACTTATGCCGGCGTGAAGAGCGACATATCGTTTGAAAACGACCACCGTTCTATTATAGTCCTCGGCTCCGGTGCTTATCGCATCGGGTCTTCTGTAGAGTTCGACTGGTGTGGAGTGCAGGCATTGAACACTATTCGCAAGGAAGGATGGCGTTCGGTGATGATAAACTATAACCCCGAAACCGTGTCAACCGACTATGACATGTGCGACCGTCTGTATTTCGACGAACTCACATTCGAGCGTGTTCTTGACATAATCGATTTGGAACAGCCCCACGGCGTGATTGTTTCCACAGGTGGACAGATACCTAACAACCTCGCAATGCGTCTCGATGAGCAACGCGTTCCTATTTTGGGAACAAAAGCACAGGATATTGACAATGCCGAAGACCGCGCCAAGTTCTCGCAGATGCTTACGAACAATGGCATCAACCAGCCCGAATGGAGCGCGCTGACAAGTATGGAAGACATCGACAAGTTCATTGAACGTGTCGGATTCCCCGTGCTTGTGCGTCCGAGTTATGTGCTTTCTGGTGCTGCCATGAATGTCTGCTCAAATGAAGACGAGTTGCGCCGCTTCTTGCAACTTGCCGCAAATGTGAGTGAAGATCACCCGGTTGTCGTGAGCAAATTCATCGAGCATGCAAAGGAAATAGAGATGGATGCAGTGGCAAAGAATGGAGAAGTGATTGCATATGCAATTTCTGAGCATATAGAGTTTGCCGGAGTGCATTCAGGTGACGCCACAATACAGTTCCCGCCGCAGAAACTTTATGTAGAAACGGTGCGTCGTGTGAAGCGCGTAGGACGCCAAATCGCCAAGGAATTGCACATTAACGGACCGTTCAACATCCAGTTCATGGCACGCGACAATGACATTCTTGTGATAGAATGCAACCTGCGTGCAAGCCGCAGCTTCCCGTTTGTGAGCAAGGTTCTGAAGATAAATCTTATAGAACTTGCAACCCGTGTTATGCTTGGTCTGCCCGTGGAGAAGCCAGAGAAGAATTTGTTCGACCTTGACTATGTAGGTATAAAAGCATCGCAGTTCAGTTTCAACCGCTTGCAGAAAGCCGACCCTGTGCTTGGCGTTGACATGAGTTCAACCGGCGAGGTGGGATGTTTGGGCGACGACACCAATACCGCACTGCTCAAAAGTATGCTTTCTGTTGGCCATCGCATTCCTGAAAAGAATATCCTTCTGTCTACGGGTAGTGCCAAACAAAAGGCCGACATGCTCGACGCAGCGCACATGCTGGTGAAGCACGGCTACCGCCTTTTTGCCACGGGAGGCACAAGCAAATATCTGACGGAGAATGGAATAGAAAACACCCATGTGCTATGGCCGTCGGAAGAAGGCGAAGGTCTGAAGGCATTGGATATGTTGCACAACCACGAAATAGATATGGTTGTCAATATTCCCAAGAACCTTACAAGCTCGGAGTTGAGCAACGGCTATAAAATACGCCGTGCCGCAATCGACTTGAATGTGCCGCTGATTACCAATTCACGCCTTGCCAGCGCGTTCATCTACGCTTTCTGCACCACGCCACTTGAGGATATTGACATCAAGGCATGGGGAGAATATTGATAGATAAACAACATTGACAATAAGAAGACCCTGCCATCTGGGAATTGCATAAATTCTCTTTGGCAGGGTTTTTATATGTGATAATATGGCTAATTGAAACGGTATGGCAATGTGGCAATGAAAAAGAATTTGGGTGCCATAGTGTTTCGTGAGGCGAAAGATTAGTTTATAATATTCAAATGATGCTGTTTGGAATGATTGAAAAATGCCGATTGGTCGTGCTCTTGTTTTCTGTTTTGCTGCTGACTAACAGTTGCAGACAGAAAGAACGGCGCATTGAGGCTTATGGTAAAGATGCTGACAAGGTGGAACAAGGCCACTATGATGCGCAGACAGGTAAAGTTGTCGAACTTACAGTTGCCGACTTCCGACAAAGAATATTCGATTACACTTCGCAGGGTGATTGGGCTTTTCTTGGTTCGCGTCCTGCCATTGTCGATTTCTATGCCACATGGTGTGGCCCGTGCAAGCGTACAGCGCCCATACTTGCTGGCATAGCGGCCAAATACAAAGGCAAAATAGATGTCTATAAGGTGGATATCGACAAGCAGGAAGAACTTGCTAGAGTGTTCGGCATCACGTCTATACCGGCCTTGTTGTTTATCCCGCTGACAGGACAACCTCAAATGTCTGTTGGGGCTATGGAAAAGGAAGACATGGAACGTTGTGTAAATGAAATCCTGTTTACATCGGTTGGCACCGATACGACAGAAATACACAACTGAATAAAGCGACAATCCCAATTCTCGTCAAGAGAATTGGGATTGCGTTGTTTGGAATAGTATGTTTTGGTTTAAGCCTCAGCCTCTGGTATTACAGACACTGTGCTCTTGTCTTTACGGCCCTTGTGGAAGTTTACGGTTCCGTCAACCAGAGCGTAAAGAGTATCGTCTTTACCGATACCTACATTAAGCCCGGGGTTGTGCTTTGTACCGCGCTGGCGAACGATGATGTTGCCGGCAATCACTTTCTGGCCTCCCCAAATTTTAACGCCTAATCTTTGAGAAGCTGATTCACGTCCGTTCTTAGAACTACCTACACCTTTTTTATGTGCCATTTCTTGTTCCTCCTAAAATTTAAGCGATAACTTCTTTAATTGTTACTTCAGTGAACTGCGCACGATGACCGTTCTTCTTGCGGTAATCCTTTCTGCGCTTCATCTTGAAAACGATGACTTTGTCGCCCTTTACGAGGGGGGTGACAACTTCACAAACTACTTTTGCGCCCTCTACAGTGGGTGCGCCTACCTGTACTGAACCTTCCTTGTCGACAAGCAGTACCTTGTCGAATTCAACAGCCTGACCTGCCTCCACATCCTTGATGTGGTGAACGAACAGTTTCTTGCCCTGCTCAGCCTTGAACTGCTGACCGTTAATCTCTACGATTGCGTACATTAATATTATTATTAAACGGGTTTTTCCGTAAGGCGAATGGCTTCGTGCCATTGCTTTCTCATGCCTTTGCGGATTAAATCGGCTGCAAATTTACTAATATTTTATGGTGTGCCGACGAAAGGATACTAATATTTAATTGTAATTAACATTGTATAATGTTTAAAAGTGGCCATTATGGTTTTTGGCCATGCACATTGCATAACCTAAAACCATAATGGTGTGTTTCATTACAATTTGTTGAACACATTCTTCATCTGTTCACCAAGTCCGATAGTGTAGCCTTGCGACACGAAAACGACTCGGTTGAACGTGTCTGCAATTATGAACATTGGCAGCTGTGTCTCGCTTTTCAGCTTCATCTGCGTTGCTATTTGTTTGCGCACGGATCCGTCTTTGTCGATTGCGTAGGCAACGGTTGAAGGCAGATTCTTGAATTCTTCCTTGTTGAATTTCTTTGCATCGGCATCGCTTTCAAACAGAAGCAAAACGGGGCGTCCCCATTTCTCAAATGCGTCTTTGGCTTTCTCAATGTCGTGCAGGGCATGGTTTGTGGGCTCCTGGCCTACGCCGAGCACTCCCACGATGAAGTAACCACGGCCGGTTTGCGACAGAATGCTTGCATCTTTACCGCCCGTCTTTACTATTGTCTCGCTGTTGAACGATCCAATCACGTTTACATCGTCGGTGCTGTGTCTGATGTCGAGCGTTACGTTGGTGGTTTTTCCAGCCTCTATGTCAAACCTCTGTGTCGAGGCCATCACACTTCCGCTAGCCATTCTAGTGCCGGTGGTGAGAATGTAAGTGCCCTCGTCGAGTGTGCAACCGTCTTTGAATGTGTTGCTCCAGCTTGTGCCGTTGCCCATGTCAACCTGTCCTTCCTCAAAATTCAGAAGTTGCGCACTGCCGTTGACAATCTTGCTTATGGTGAAATGGTTGTAGTATAATGGGTTCTCGAGGAATGCTGTCGGAGTGTATGCAAGTACAAGTCGGCCTGTAGGAGCAGTGCTTTGCACGGCATTGTCAAACAATACATCGTTCCATTCGCCGTTTGCTTTGTATTGCACTTTCGATGTCACGGCATCTTTACGGGCTTCTATGCCCAAGCTTCTTGCCACGTCTACAAAGAAAATTCCGCGCGACCGCTCGTCGGTAAGTTTCGATTCGGCAACGCCTACGGGTGTCTGTGCTATGTGCAGAGCATTTTCTTTGGAGTCAACTTTTATGTTGTCTTTAATCCACTCCACAAGTTTGCGTGGGTCGTCTTTGAATTTCTTTGCCGTATTCTGGTCGAAATATTTTTCGAAGTAATGCTTGAATGGTTTGATTATCATTTCGTCTTCCACGCGAGGCGACACTTGGTTGGTTTTTGCATTGAAGTTGTCTTCAAGTATTTCCGTGGTTATGTCGCGCAGATCCTTGTCGCTGAGAGTTTCAAGAATGGCTATCACGCGGCCTTTGTTGTCGGCATGCCGTTGTATGAATTGGGCTATTGTTTCGTGGTTGCCGCGCGATTTCACAAGAAACTCTGCACAGTCTTTCGATATTGCTGCGGCTTGTTCGCCAGTAAGGAAAGTTGCGGTGTAGGCTTTTCTTATAGAATCTTCATAGGCAAATCTTGTTTGGTTCTCTTTCCTCATCTGCTCGCTTACGAACGGCAGTTGCGCATTCTCCGCAGGCGGAACGATGGTCATGGTATCTTCCTTGTATGTCTGTCCCTTGCCAATGTCGGTAGTTTTGGTGTCGAGATACACGGTTACGTCCTTGTCTTTACCGAAAGACACTTTACGGTAGCCGTATTTCCCGTCTTTTGAACACCACACCAGCATGTCGCCCTTACCGGCAGAAAGCGAGGTGCGTCCCTGGGCATCGGTGTATTTTGTCACGGCAGTGTAGAACTCTGCATAGTTGTATATCTTGAATTCCACCTTTGCATTGTCGGCCAGTTGTCCGTTGGCGTCTTTCACTGTTATATATGCACTTGCCGTAGGCGCATAGTTGGCCGTGAGGTTTATCTCGGTGAAGTTGGCCGTGCGCAGCATCACTTCTTCCGGACCCTGGTAGTCGCCGAAGGCACGGGTGTGCATCAGCATGGCGCGTGATGCGGGTGCGTTAAACCAACCAAGATTAAGCACAGGCTCGGGTTCGCATGCGCCTAGAAAATACCATTTGCCATCGGCCCATGCCTCAACCCATGCATGGTTGTCGTCGGTGTGTGCCCAACGTGGGGTGTAAACCTGACGTGCAGGAATGCCGATTGCCCTCAAGGCTGCGACGGTGAATGTGCTCTGTTCGCCGCAACGTCCGGTAGCAGTCTTTACGGTTGCTAGCGGCGACGAGGTGCGCGCATCGGCAGGTTGGTAGGTCACTTTCTCATGGCACCAGTGGTTCACCTCCAATATGGCATCGTGCATGCTCATGCCCTTCACGCGCTCTTTCAGTTCTTTGTAGAACACCGTGCGTGCCGAATCGAGAGCTTCGTTGTTTACGCGCAATGGCAGCACAAAGTGTCTGAACAACAGTTCGGGCACGTTCTTGCCCCAAGCCATTTCCTTGCGTGCGGTGAGCGATGCCCTTACAGTTGATGCATAAAATGAAGTGGGGTAGTCGGTAATGTCGGCCAGCGGCATGTATGCATACAGAAATTTAAGGGCTTCCTGCTCTTCAGCAGTTGCCTTTGTGCCCTTGATGTTGTAGAATTTCTGGCCTATTGTCTTGATGCGTTTTGTGAATATGCTCTCCACGTTGGCGCGGTAGACTGGGTCGGACAGGAAATGGTCACCGGCCACGGCTGACATGCATATTATTGAGAGCATGAGCGAAAACAATGTTCTTTTCATGGGTTGTGTTTTTTGTGTAAGAAAAAGGAGGAGTCTGCAAGGCTCCTCCCCGTTAACAGTATGGTTTTTCAGAGTGTTATTCTATCTCTATCTTCTTGACACGCTTCTCGTGGCGTCCGCCTTCAAACGTGGTGCTGAAAAATTCGTCCATGATTTTTCCTGCGGTGTTGTTGTCGATGAAGCGTCCCGGCATAACGAGCACATTGGCATCGTTGTGCTGTCTCGTCATGTGTGCTATTTCAGGCATCCATGCCAGTCCGGCTCTCACGCCTTTGTGGCGGTTGAGTGTCATGCACATACCCTCTCCGCTGCCGCAGATGCCGATGCCGGTGCACACTTCGCCACTTGTCAGTGCGTTTGCAAGTGCATGACCGAAATCGGGGTAGTCGCAGCTCAAGTCGCTGTATGTGCCGTAGTCTTTATACTCATAACCATGGTTCTCGAGATATTGCATCACATATTTTTTCAATGCGTAACCTGCATGGTCGCATGCAAGTCCAATAACTTTTGTTTCCATAATGATAGTGTTTTTATTTGGATAGGTAGTCTTTCACTTGCTTGTAAACATTCTCTGCCGTGAAGCCGAGTTTCTCGTCAAGCACCTTGTAAGGGGCTGAATAGCCGAACGAGTCGAGGCCGTAGACCATGCCGTTGGCACCCACAAGACTTTCAAGGGTCACGGGCAGACCTGCTGTGAGACCGAATATTTTTGCATCCTTCGGCAGAATTTCTTCTTGGTATTCCTTAGGCTGGGTTCTGAAAAGACCTTCTGAAGGCACGCTCACTATGCGCACTTTCACCCCGTCTTTGCGCAGCAGTTCTCCGCCCGAGATGAGGGTGGCCACCTCAGAGCCTGAAGCCAGCAATATCACGTCGTAGTCGTTGTCAGAGCCTTTCACAATGTAGGCACCCTTTCTTGCCATTTCATAATCGGTTCCCTCGGGCAGACTGTTCACTGTCTGGCGCGAGAAAATGAGTGCTGTCGGTGTGTCCATATTCTCTACTGC
The DNA here is from genome assembly GCA_963602915.1 of Dysosmobacter segnis. Classification (GTDB taxonomy): domain Bacteria; phylum Bacteroidota; class Bacteroidia; order Bacteroidales; family Bacteroidaceae; genus Prevotella. The sequence goes on from CAVCLB010000001.1 coordinate 108,844, forward strand.
CATCTTCCAGCATACGGTTGCCTCGTCGGCATCGGCCGGACGGAACACTCTGACAGAATCCTTGCCCTTGTGGTTCTTAAGTTTTTCCATGAGCCTTATCTGGGCTTCCTGCTCCACAGGCTCGTGGGTCGGGCCGTCTTCGCCTACGCGGAATGCATCGTGCGACCAGATAAACTTGATAGGCACGCGCATAAGTGCGGCCATTCTTATTGCCGGTTTCATGTAGTCGGAGAATACGAAGAATGTTCCGCATGCGGGGATTACACCGCCGTGCAGATACATACCTATGCACACGCACGCCATGGTAAGCTCGCTCACTCCGGCCTGGAAGAATGCTCCGCTGAAATCGTCGGATGTGATGTTGTGTGTGTGTTTCAGGAATCCGTCGGTCTTGTCAGAATTGCAGAGGTCGGCCGACGAACACACCATATTGGGCACTTGCTCGCTGAGAACACCAAGACAGGTGGCCGATGCGGCGCGTGTGGCCACGTCTCTTTTCTGCACCACCGAGCTCCAGTCCACCTTGGGAGCATTGCCAGAGAACCACTCTTGCATTTGGGCGGCCTTCTCGGGGTTGGCAGCACGCCATTCCTCTTCGGTTGCGTGTCTTTCCTTTACTATCTCGCGCAATTCGGCATTGCGTTTTGCATACAGTTCCTTTACATCGTCAAACACCACGAACGGGTCGTCAAGGTTGCCGCCAAGGTTCTTCACAGTGTTTTCGTATGCACCGCCTCCGAGCGGAGCACCGTGCGTCTTCACGTTGCGCTCGTAGCTTGTTCCGTCGTCTTTCACTGCACCTTTTGCCATTACCGTATGTCCGATGATGAGTGTGGGACGCGCCTTCTCGTTCTGTGCCAGAATGAGTGCGGCTCTGATTTCGTCGGGGTTGTTGCCGTTTATTTCCAATACATTCCATCCCCATGACTCATATTTGAGCCTGGTGTTTTCTTTCATCACCACATCGCATTCTGTTGAAAGCTGTATCTCGTTGGCATCGTAGAACATTATGAGGTTGTTCAGCTTCAGCAGTCCGGCAATGCGTCCTGCACCCTGTGAAATCTCTTCCTGTATGCCACCGTCCGAAATATATGCATAGATGCGGTGCTGCATCATTGTGCTGCCAAGTCGTGCTTCGAGAAATTTCTCTGCTATTGCGGCTCCTACGGCATAGGTGTGTCCCTGTCCGAGAGGCCCAGAAGTGTTTTCTATTCCATGAACAATGTCTCTCTCGGGATGTCCGGGAGTGACGGATTTCCACTGGCGGAAGCTCTTCAAATCGTCGATGGAGTATTTTCCCTGCAATGCGAGGGCAGAGTAGAGCATCGGCGACATGTGTCCCGGGTCAAGGTAGAACCGGTCTCTTCCTTCCCATGTCGGCTGGTCGGGGTCATAGACCATGAATTCGGAAAAGAGGACATTTATGAAGTCGGCACCGCCCATGGCTCCGCCGGGATGTCCTGATTTCGCTTTCTCAACCATAGCAACGGCAAGTAGTCTGATGTTGTCTGCCGCGTGATTCATTAAATCCGTATTATTCATTTCTTATTTAATGTTTAAGAGTATTCGCTTTGTTTGTTGATGCCGGCTCGGCCGGTTTGCATATAGTGTTTCAATGTCACATTTGCCATGTTGTCGGCATCGTAGCCGGCTCGGCCAATCGGCATTGTGCAATGTCTGTGTTATGGTTTGTCATATGCAAAGATAGGTATATTAGTTGATAATTTGCTCTTGTTGGTTAATGTTTTTTCAAAAGGGTCGGAAAATTTGTTCCATTCAACCTATTGCGGTGGCATTGTCGTTGTTTTGCCGCGGTGCCCGTATTGCCGTCGTCCTGCAATCTGCTTATGGCGTGTCGCGTATGCTGCACGCGCGTGCATCGTCTGCAATATGTGCGTGCATCGTCTGCAATATGTGCGTGCATCGTCTGCGTCACGCGTATTTCTCTAATGGAGTGCGTGCAAAAGCGGAGCTTTCTGCTCCTTGTTTCTTGCTTGTATAGTGCGTCAGAAGCGTTGTGTCAAATAGCAAATATATTATAAAAGTAAACGGTTGGCATGTGCTTATTGCAAAACATTGCTTACTTTTGTAGTAAAGTTAAGCAGGCAATATGAAAACAGTATTGATTGGAGCAGGCAATGTGGCCACGCATTTGGGCCGTGCAGTAAAATCGGTCGGAATGGATGTAGTGCAGGTTTGGAGCCGCACACTTGCTTCTGCCCGACAGCTGGGCGAAGCGCTTGGGTGCAGCTTCACTGCTGATATTGACGAGGTGGTGCATGATGCCGACTTGTTCATAATATCAGTGACAGACGATGCTCTGCCCGGTGTCATACAGGCATTGTGTCCGTCGCGCCGCGATGCGGTTTTCATGCATACGGCAGGAAGCATGCCCATGGATTGTTTCAGCGGCTATGCCGATTCTTACGGCGTGTTGTATCCCATGCAGACATTCTCCAAGGCCAAGGAAGTTGATTTCAGAAAAGTCCCGGTGTTTGTCGAAGCCTCGAACGATGAGACTATGAATGCAGTGGAGGTGTTTGCCGAAAAAATAACCGACTCCGTTTACCGGCTCGACAGCGAAGGGCGCAAATGGCTTCATCTTGCGGCTGTCTTTGCATGCAACTTCTCAAATTATTGTTGCTCGGTGGCCTATGACATGTTGCAGAAACGTGGTATTCCGTTTTCGGTGATGTTGCCACTCGTCGCTGAGACAGCCGGGAAACTCTCGACGTTGACTCCGCGCGAGGCCCAGACAGGACCTGCTGCACGCGGCGACGTGAAATTGATGGAAGAACAGAAAAAACTATTGGCTTGCGACGACAACCTTGCACAAATTTACAGGCTTGTGTCGCAAGGCATAATGCGTAACAGAAATAAAGAATGAAAATACTCTCATGATAAATTATGATTTAAGTAAAATACGCGCCGTGATATTCGATGTAGACGGCGTTCTTTCGGCCGAAACCGTCACGATGTCGGCTGATGGCGAACCGTTGCGCACGGTGAATATAAAAGACGGTTATGCAATACAGCTTGCACAGAAACTCGGACTGCGTGTAGTGATACTTACCGGCGGCAATACCAATGCTATAAAAATGCGCTACATGCGTTTGGGCGTGGAAGATATATACATGGGATGTTCGGTGAAGATAAAGACTTATGACGAGTTTCTCGCCAAATATTCACTGGCGGATGAGGAAATAGTGTATGTGGGCGATGACATTCCCGACTATGAGGTTATGCAAAGGGTGGGGTGTGCATGCTGTCCTGCCGATGCCTGCAATGACATCAAGCGGATAAGCCGCTATGTGTGCGACGCGGAAGGCGGACATGGTTGTGCCCGGGAAATAATAGAACAGATACTTAGGTCGCAGGGCAAATGGCTGGCCGACAACAAGGCTTTTGGATGGTGAATGCAATTGGAAAATGAAAAGCAATACCGAAATGACAAAAAAGATAATATTGGCAAGCAACTCCCCGCGCAGGAAAGAACTGCTTTCGGGACTTGGTTTTGATTTTGAGGTGAAAGTATTGAAGGGCGTTGACGAATCATATCCCGAAGACCTCGAAGCTTGCAAGGTGCCTGAATATATAGCTCGCGAGAAAGCCAGTGCTTACAGCGTTGGCGACGATGAACTTGTGATAACTGCCGATACGGTGGTGATTGTGGATGATGTGATATTGGGCAAACCGCACAGTCGCAACGAAGCTTACTGCATGTTGCGTATGCTTAGCGGCAGAAAACACTCGGTGGTTACGGGCGTGTGTCTTTCAACCAATAGCCAACAGCGTTGCCTTTCGGTGAAAACCGATGTGGAATTCAAACAACTCAGCGACGATGAAATATATTATTACATAGACAATTACCGTCCTTACGACAAGGCCGGGGCCTATGGTATACAGGAATGGATTGGATATGTGGGCGTTGTGTCGATAACGGGAAGCTACTTCAACGTGATGGGCTTTCCCGTGCAACGTGTATATGAAGAACTTACCGGAAATTTCGGCTTCGCGCTTTGAAAATAACAACGTGTGTGCCTTGGTGAAATCACAAATATATAAGCCGCAAATCATAACAACTCATTTTTTTTCACCGTCACTAAAAGTTATTAAAATAATTAGAATTAGATACTTTTTAATATAATTTAGACCCTATATTTCCGAACTATATCATTAAAGTAGTAATTTTGCCGTAAAATAAAGAAAAGGAATATGTCAGAATCAATTGATATCCGTGAATTGAACATACGGATTGAACAACAGAGCAATTTCGTTACGAATCTTGTGACGGGCATGAACCGTGTGATTGTGGGACAACGTCATCTCGTTGACTCTTTGCTCATTTCGTTGTTGAGCGATGGCCACATTCTGCTTGAAGGCGTGCCAGGTTTGGCGAAGACTTTGGCCATAAAAACCTTGGCCAAACTTGTGGATGCCGATTTCAGCCGTATACAGTTCACCCCCGACTTGTTGCCTGCCGATGTGGTGGGAACATTGGTGTATTCGCAGAAAGACGAGAATTTCCATGTGAAGAAAGGTCCCGTGTTTGCCAATTTCGTGCTGGCCGATGAAATAAACCGCGCTCCTGCCAAAGTGCAAAGTGCACTTCTCGAGGCCATGCAGGAACATCAGGTGACAATAGGCGACAGCACTTTCGACCTTCCCACGCCATTCATGGTTATGGCTACCCAAAACCCGATAGAGCAAGAAGGCACCTATCAGTTGCCCGAAGCACAGGTCGACCGTTTCATGTTGAAGGTTATAATCGACTATCCCACCATTGAGGAAGAGAAACTCATAATCCGCGAGAACGTGAGCCAGAAATTCCCCGAGGTACAACCAGTGGTCACTGCCTCTGACATTCTCAAAGCCCGCGATGTGGTGAAGCAGGTATATATCGACGAGAAGATAGAACAGTATATTGCCGACGTGGTGTTTGCTTCGCGCTATCCCGACAGATATGGCTTGCCGGAGCTTAAAAACATGATTACTTTCGGCGGTTCTCCGCGAGCGAGCATAAATCTTGCCAAGGCAGCGCGCGCCTATGCCTTCATAAAACACCGTGGATATGTGGTGCCCGAAGATGTCAGGGCTGTGGTGCACGATGTGATGCGTCACCGCATCGGACTATCGTATGAGGCAGAGGCCAACAATGTAACGAGCGAGGAAATCGTTTCGAACATCATCAACAAAGTTGAAGTGCCCTGACGGACAGGTTCGGTCGGATTTTGGTTTCATAATTAATTTTTCGGCGTGGATACATCAGAAATATTAAAAAAAGTACGCAAGATTGAAATAAAGACCCGGGGACTCAGCAACAACATCTTTGCCGGTCAGTATCATTCCGCGTTCAAAGGACGCGGAATGGCTTTCGCGGAAGTGAGAGAATATCAGTTCGGCGACGACGTGAGAGATATTGACTGGAATGTGACGGCACGATTCCGTAGGCCTTATGTGAAAGTCTTCGAAGAGGAACGCGAGCTGACGGTAATGCTTGTGATAGATGTCTCGGGGTCGTTGAATTTCGGTACGGTAAAAAGCACCAAGTCTGACTGTGCCGTGGAGATAGCCGCGACACTGGCATTCAGTGCCATTCAGAACAACGACAAGATTGGCGTGATTTTCTTTTCAGACAGAATCGAAAAATACATACCGCCAAAGAAAGGCCGCAAGCACATCCTTTATATCATAAGGGAAATGCTCGACTTCAAACCGCAGAGCCGGAACACCGATTTAGGAGAGGCAATGGCCTATTTCACACGAGTTATGAAGCGCCGTTGCACGGCATTTGTGCTGAGCGATTTCTACGACAACAAGGATTTCTCGAAGCAGTTGCAGATTGCCAACAACAAGCACGACGTGATGGCAATACAGGTGTATGACATACGCGACAGAGAACTACCAGATGTGGGTCTTATGAAAGTAGTTGATGCAGAAAACGGCAACGACTTCTACATCGACACTAGTTCGCGGAAAACACGTGCTGCCCATGCCTCGTATTGGGCGGAACGCCAGGCCCGACTGAAACGGGAGTTCTCGCAAAGCAGCGTAGATTGGGTGTCGTTGGCAACCGGTGAAGACTATGTAAAGCATCTTATGAGACTGTTTGCATTGCGCAATCACTGATTTTTATGGTTTAATTCCATTGGGAGACAAATATATAGGGAGAGCATAATTTGAAAAGGTTAATATCCATTCTATATATATTATTGATGGTGTCGGGCGTTAAAGCCCAAGTGAGCGTGGAGGCAAAGATTGACTCTACATATATTTTTATAGGTCAACAGGCACATGTCACGGTAACTGCGACAGCCAAAAACGGCAGCGATTTGGTGTTTCCGGCATTTAAACGTGCACAGATGTTGGTGCCGGGCATAGAGGTGCTGGCTGTTTCTGATGCCGACACCGTGTCGGCAGATGAAGAGATGCGCGTGTCGAAAACATACACCATAACAAGCTTCGACGAAAAACCTTACCGCATACCGGGCTTTAATGTGAAGTCGAAAGGGAAAACCTACACCTCAAACGAGTTGGCTTTGAAGGTGATTTCGCCCGATGTCGACACAACACGCGCCGACCAGTTCTTTCCGCCCAAGGATGTTCAAGACAATCCTTTCCAATGGTCGGAATGGGCTCCGGTGTTCTGGCTGAGCCTTGTAGTGCTCGTCTTGTGTGGTGCATTCGCCTATTTGCTCGTGTGCCTGAAACAAAACAAACCCATAAGGATAGCTATAAGAATAGTGAAGAAAATACCGCCTCATACGCGTGCATTGAACGAAATGGGCAAGTTGAAGGAAGAACACCTTGCTTCTTCTGACGACCAGAAGACTTATTACACCCAGCTTACCGATACGTTAAGGCGATATATAAAAGAACGGTTCGGCTTCAACGCCATGGAAATGACGAGCGACGAAATCCTCTTCAACCTTAAAGAAAACGGGACAGAGGCAATGATAGGCGAGTTGAGGGAACTTTTCCAGACGGCCGATTTGGTGAAATTCGCCAAGTATTCGACAATGCTCAACGAGAACGACCGCAATCTCGTGTCGGCAGTAAATTTCATCGACAAGACGAAAAACGCCGACCAACAGGCAGTGGAGGAGAAAATCGTGCCGGAACTGAGCGAAACGGAAAAGAAAACACGCCAAAACCGTTCGGCAATAAAATGGGCACTTGCGGCTATAGGTTTGCTGGTGCTTGGCGTGTCGGCAATGATTGTCTGCCGCATTTATCAGTTAATTTAGCATTATAGTTAAGATGGAGTTTGCAAACAAAGAATATTTCTTGCTTCTGGTGCTGCTTATACCATATATATTATGGTATTTCCTGTACAAGCGGAAGAGCGAACCAACATTGAGGGTAAGCGATACGCGCGCTTATCACACAACTCCTAAAAGTTGGCGCATGAGGCTCATGCATCTTCCGATGATGCTTCGCTGCGTGGCTTTCGTGTTGTTGGTGTGTGTGCTTGCGCGTCCGCAAACATACAATGCATGGGACAACAAGTCGGTGGAAGGCATCGACATAATGCTCGTTATGGACGTTTCGACGTCGATGCTTGCCGAAGACCTGAAGCCAAACCGACTTGAAGCGGCCAAAGGCGTGGCATCGGAATTCATCGCCGACCGCCCTAACGACAATATCGGACTGACAATATTTGCCGGCGAATCGTTCACACAATGCCCCATGACAACCGACCATACGTCACTGCTAAACCTCTTGCAGACGGTGCGCACCGACATTGCCGCGCGTGGAATTATCTCTGACGGAACGGCGATAGGTATGGGATTGGCCAATGCGGTGTCGCGTCTGAAAGACTCAAAGGCTAAAAGCAAGGTGATAATTCTGCTCACCGACGGAAGTAACAACATGGGCGACATCTCGCCTATGACAAGTGCCGAAATAGCAAAGAGTCTTGGCATACGCGTCTATACGATTGCCGTGGGAACCAACAAGGTGGCACCTTACCCCGTTCCGGTGGCTGGTGGAGTGCAGTATGTAAACATGCCGGTGGAAATCGATACGAAGACTCTTGCCGAAATAGCGCAAACCACCAATGGTAGCGCATACCGTGCAACCAACAACCGCGAACTGGCGCAGATTTATAAGGACATAGACAAACTTGAAAAGACAAAGATGGATGTGAAAAGGTTCTCGAAGAAATATGAGGCCTTCCAACCGTTTGCAGTGTGGATTATAGTGGCTCTGCTTTGTGAAATATTATTGAGGATAACGGTGTTGCGCCGTATTCCATAACAAAACAACAAAATGTTTAGATTTGAAGACCCTGCATATTTGTGGCTGTTACTTGTTCTGCCATTACTGGTTATCATATATATGGTGGCCATGCGTCGGCGTACAGTCAAATTGAGAAAATTCGGCGATGCCGCATTGATAAGCGATTTGATGCCTGATGCCTCAAAGGCAAGACCTGCATTGAAATTCGGTCTGTTGCTTGGGGCATTGGCTTTGGCAATAATTATGCTTGCACGCCCGCAAATGGGATCAAAGATTTCGCACGACACGAGAAATGGAATAGAAGCAATAATAGCCATCGACATAAGCAATTCAATGCTTGCCCAGGATGTCGTGCCGTCGCGTTTGGAGAAAAGCAAGATGCTTGTCGAGAATCTGGTAGACCGTTTCACCAAGGACAGGATAGGACTTGTGGTGTATGCCGGCGATGCCTTTGTGCAGCTGCCAATAACTACCGACTATGTGTCGGCTAAAATGTTTCTGCACGACATCAGTCCCGCTTTGATTTCAACGCAGGGCACCGACATCGCAAGGGCTATATCGGTGTCGATGAACAGCTTTACGCAGCAAAAGGATATGGGCAAGGCCATAATACTTATTACCGATGGTGAAGACCATGAGGGCGGTGCCCTGGAAGCTGCGCGTGAGGCAAAAAAGAAAGGCATCAATGTGTTTATCCTTGGCGTGGGCAGTGCGTCGGGTGCTCCAATACCGCAGGGTAACGGCGATTATCTTAAAGACAATACAGGAAATGTTGTCATGTCGGCCTTGAACGAAAACATGTGCAAGGATATAGCCAAGGCCGGAAATGGCACTTACATACACGTTGACAACACCAGTGACGCACAGGACAAGTTGAACATGGAACTGGAAAAGTTGCAGAAGGGAGAAACCGACAATGTGATATACAGTGAATATAACGAACAGTTTCAGGCTATCGGCATATTGGTTCTGATACTGCTCATACTTGAAGTGTGTGTGCTTGAGGTGAAAAATCCAAGATTGCGCAAACTGCGCTTGTTTAGAAACAGATTATGATGAGAAGGCTTTTATTGTTATCTATAACCATGTTGTGCGGAGTGGTATGCTTCGCGCAGGCAGACCGTAAATATATAAGGACGGGAAACAGATTTTACAGAAGCCGCGATTTCGCGAAAGCTGAAGCAGAATACCGCAAGGCCATATCGGCAAATGCCGAAAATGCACAGGCTGTCTACAATCTTGGATGTGCGCTAATGATGCAGCAAAAAGATTCTGCGGCAATAGAACAGTATCAGAATGCAGGGAGACTGGAGCGCATTCCAGTGCGTAAAGCCAAGGTGTATCATAATATCGGGGTGGTGTGCCAGAACCGGAAAATGTATGCCGAGGCCATAGAAGCCTACAAGGAAAGTCTCAGAAACAATCCAGACGACAACGAAACACGTTATAATCTCGCCTTGTGCAAGAAATTGTTGAAAAACAACCCACAGAACAAGGACAACAACAAGAATGATAACAAAAACAAGAACGACAAAAACAAAGATAAAAAGAACGAACAAGACAAGCAAAAACAAAAAGAGCAGAAGAAGCAGCAAAACAATAACGAAACAATGAGCAAAGACAATGCAGAGCAACTCTTGAATGCTGCGATGCAGGAGGAAAAAGCCACGCAGCAACGCGTGAAAGATGCCATGAGGCAGAACAGAAGCCGAAAATTGCAGAAAAATTGGTAACTTTGGCGTTCGGTTTACAAAAGAAACAGATATGGGTAAAATGTCACATATATCAATAAAAAGAATATTGTTGCTTCTTGTCGGGGCAGTGCTTCTTGTCGGGGCGGTGCATGCGCAGGAAATTTCTGTGTCGGCACCAAGCAATGTGGCCACCGGCGAGAATTTCAGATTATCATATACAATAGCTACACAAAACGTTGAGGAGTTCAGAGCGGCCAACATTCCGTCGGGATTGGAAGTCATAGCAGGCCCTTACACTTCGCAACAGTCAAGCGTGCAGGTGATAAACGGGCATACAAGCAGCTATTCTTCGATAACCTATACATATACGTTGTATGCCGAAAAGGCCGGCAACTACACCATAGCTGGAGCCCGGGCGCGTATTGGTGGTCGTGCGGTAAGTTCAAAGGCTGTACATATCAAGGTGTCAGGCGCGGCAAGGAAAAATGGAGGCAGCTCGCCAAACATGCACGAAGACAATGATGTTATGCCCTCCGGACAATCGGGACAGCACATAAGCGGAAATGACCTATTTGTGAAAGTAAGTGCCAACAAGCGGCGTGTGCACGAACAGGAGCCGATATTGCTCACTTACAAAGTGTACACTTTGGTGGATTTGACACAACTTGACGGTAAAATGCCCGATTTGACGGGTTTCCATACGCAGGAAGTGAAACTGCCGTCGCAGAAGAGTTTCCACATAGAGAAAGTGAACGGCCGCAATTACCGTTGCGTGACGTGGAGCCAATATGTGATGTATCCGCAAATGACGGGTAAATTGCAGATACCGAGCATTACGTTTAAAGGCATCGTAGTGCAGCAGAACCGTGCGGTAGATCCATTCGAAGCGTTCTTCAATGGAGGCTCGGGCTATGTGGAGGTGAAGCGTAATATTGTGGCCCCAGGTCTTACTGTCGATGTGGAGCCATTACCTAAGAAGCCCGCAGGGTTCTCCGGCGGAGTGGGGCGGTTCACAATATCGGCCCAAGCAAACCATTCAACCATAAAGGCCGGCAATCCGTTGACACTGCGTGTAGTGGTTGGCGGCACTGGCAACTTGAAACTCATGAAGCAGCCGTCGGTTGATTTCCCGAAAGATTTCGACAAGTATGACCCGAAAGTCACCGACAAGACAAAGCTCACTGCCAACGGCATCGAAGGCAACATGATTTATGATTTTCTTGTCGTTCCGCGCAATCAGGGCAATTATGTCATTCCTTCTGTTTCGCTTACCTACTTTGACACGGCAGCCCAGGCATATAAAACAATAAAGACCTCACCGGTCAATATTACAGTGACAAAAGGCGATGGCAAGCAAACGCAGGTGGACAGCTATTCGGCAGAAGCCATGAATGACATCCTTCCGTTGAAGAAATGCAAGGACGTGGAATGCCGAAGCGAAGGCGGTTTCTATGGAAGTGCCTTGCATTTGGTTTGCCTTCTCGTGCCGCTTGGCGTGTTTGTCATCTTGTTTGTTGCGTTCCGTAAGCGTGCGATTGACAATGCCGACATCGTGAAGATGAAGGGCAAGCGTGCAAACAAAGTTGCCACACGCCGTTTGCGCAGAGCTTACAAACTTATGTTGTCGGCTTCGCAGAACGAGTTCTATGATGAGGTGCTGCGGGCATTGTGGGGATATATAAGCGACAGGATGAACATTTCGGTTGAAAACCTGTCGCGTGAAAACATACAGGAGAACCTTTCAAGCCGTGGCATAGAAATTTCGGTTATTGAAGATTTTATCACCGCACTTGACGAATGTGAATTTGAAAGATATGCTCCGGGCGATACTGCGGGCAACATGAACAAGACATACGAGTCGGCAATGAAAGCGATTACAAGTATTGAGAATACACTTGCTTCACGCAAGAAAAAGGCTAAAACAAAGACAATGGCACTAGTTCTGTTGCTATTGTCGTTGTGTCCGGCTTCGATGTGTGCCATAACCAAGGGAAATGCCGATGCCGAATACATGAAAGGCAATTATCAGCAGGCAATAGCCGATTATGAAGAGTTGTTGCAGAAAGGCGACAGTCCTGAACTGTTATATAATCTTGGCAACTCATACTATCGCGTAGGCAATATCCCGCAGGCTCTTCTCGCCTATGAGAGGGCACAACGTCTGGCTCCAGGCGACAAGGATATACGGTTCAACTTGCAGTTTGTCCAAAGCAAGACAATCGACAGAATAACTCCAAATCCCGATGCTTTCTTTGTGACATGGTATCGTTCTGTCGTTATGGCAGCAAGTGTTGACGGATGGGCGAAAATCTCTGTCGTGTCGGTGGTGGTGATGCTTGTGCTCGGACTGTTGTTCCTTTTCGGGCCGACATTGCTTCTACGGCGGTTGTCGTTCTATTGCGCGTGCCTGTCTTTGTTGCTTTTCGTGGCCAGCAATGTGTTTGCCTATCAAGAGAGGCAAATGTTGCAGACCCACGATGCGGCCATTGTCGTTTCGCCAGTAGTAACAGTAAAGAAAACGCCATCGGACACCGGAACTGAAAGTTTCGTCTTGCATGAAGGGTCATACGTTGATGTCACCGACTGTACGTTGAAGGATTGGCGCGGCATAAAGCTGCCCGATGGGCGCGAAGGTTGGTTGAAGACATCGCAGATAGAGAACATTTAAGGAATTGTTATGGACTTACAGGCATTTCTTGAGCTTGACAAAGCGTTGCTGTCATCATTCAATGGCAGCAATTCCTTGTTTGTAGACCAATGGATGTTGGCCTTGACTTCAGGCTATACATGGATACCATTGTATGTTTCGTTGTTGTATCTAGTTGTGAAGAACAATGAGACCATGGCGCAAATATTGCTTGTCATCGGTGGTGTGGCTGTTTGTCTGTTGCTGTCGGACGGTGTGGCCGACTTTGTGGCCAAACCGCTTGTGGGCCGTTTGAGGCCATGTGCCGACCCGGCCTTAAAGCTTTCTGTTGCAACATTGCCAGGCTTGAGGTGTGGCGAATATGGATTTTTCTCTGCCCATGCCGCCAATACATTTGCATTGACCGTATTCTTCTGTCTTTTGGTAAAGAGCCGTGTGTTGGGTACAGCACTTGTTTTGTGGTCATTGGCAAATTGTTACACCCGTGTATATTTGGGACTTCATTATCCATCGGATATAGTTGCCGGTTTGGTTTGGGGTGCGGTCGTGGGTTCTTCCGTCTATTTCGTATGTTGGAAAATACGCCGTCGGTTGTCGGCAGGCAACAATTTCATATCCACGCAATACACCCGTTCCGGCTACAGCTTTGATGACATCGACGTGGTGATGCTTGTCTTGACAGCCACACTGGTTTACACCGTCATACGTGCGGCTTATGTATACTGATAAAAAAGATTATGGATACAAAACATATATGTATAAAAGATTATAATTACGATTTGCCCGATGAGCGCATCGCCAAGTTTCCGATTGAGCAACGCGACCACAGCAAGTTGCTCGTTTACAATCATGGCAACGTGACTGAAGGCATATTCTATAATATTGTAGACTACATTCCCCAAGGTGCATTGATGGTATTCAACAATACAAAGGTGATACAGGCGCGTCTTCATTTTAGAAAAGAGACGGGCGCACTCATTGAAGTGTTCTTGTTGGAACCACATCAGCCGGCTGATTACGAGCAGATGTTCCAGACAACAACGTCGTGTTCTTGGATTTGCATGATAGGAAACCTTAAAAAATGGAAGGAAGATTCGCTCGTGCGCGAGTTTGACGTGAAGGGAAAGTTAGTGAGAATGTCGGCCACGAGACTTGAAAATTCAGGCAGCAGTTATGTTGTAGAATTCAAGTGGGACAATGCAGATGTCTCGTTTGCTGAGATTTTGGATAGTATGGGCGAACTGCCCATTCCCCCATATCTTAACCGTGAAACACAGGAAAGCGACAAAGTTACCTACCAAACAGTGTATTCTAAAATCAAAGGGTCGGTAGCTGCGCCAACGGCAGGACTGCATTTCACAAAAAATGTGCTTGGCGCTTTGGCCGACAAAGGTGTTGACCTTGAAGAACTGACCCTGCATGTAGGGGCTGGAACGTTCAAGCCTGTCAAATCGGAACAAATAGAAGGGCATGAAATGCACACCGAGTACATCTGTGTGAAACGCCAGACTTTGCAGAAACTTGTTGCCCACAACGCTTCGGCCATAGCCGTAGGAACGACGAGTGTGCGCACTTTGGAGAGCCTTTATTATATAGGTGCGAAACTGGAGAAGAACATGAACCTGTCTGAAAACGACCTTCATGTAAACCAGTGGGAACCTTATGGCGAAGATGCAACAGTGTCACCCATTTCTCCACTCAAAGCCATAGAAAACATAATAGAATATCTCGATGCCAACGGTTTGGAGGCTTTGCATACAAGCACGCAGATAATAATAGCTCCGGGATATGAATATAAAATCGTGAAGATGCTTGTAACCAATTTCCACCAGCCTCAAAGCACGCTGTTGTTGTTGGTCAGTGCATTCGTTCATGGTGATTGGCACAAGATATATGATTATGCGCTTTCTCACGGATTCCGTTTCCTGAGTTATGGCGACAGTTCTCTATTAATACCTTAAATAACTGAGAAAAATGAAAATAGGCGATAAAGTCAGCTTTCTGAGCGAAATTGGTGGAGGCAAGATTGCCGGTTTCAAAGGCAAGAATATAGCCTTGGTTGAAGACGAAGACGGCTTTCAGATACCGATGCCTGTTACCGAACTGGTAGTGGTGAGTGAAAGTTCCGAATATAAAAATGCCAAATATTCAAGTGGAAAAGGCAATGAAAAGAGTACCGAACAGGGCAATAGCAGAATGTCGGTAAAGGCAAAAATGAATGCATGGGAGGATGACGAACCCGACGATGTTGACTTGGCCGACAAGGAGATAACCTATGTTGCGCCCGTTGTCGAACGCAAAGGCGGCAATGTTTTGAATCTGTATCTGGCATTTGTACCGACAGATATAAAAAACTTCTCGCATTCACAGTTCGAACTCTATCTTGTCAATGACAGCAACTATTATGTGCATTATATATGTATGAATGCTCTGGAAAACCTTCATACACTTGAATTTGAGGGCGAATTGGAACCAAACACAAAATATCTTGTCAACACGTTCGGCTATGAGCAACTCAACGATTTCGACACGATCGATTTGCAGATGATTGCGTTCAAGCGTGACAAGGAATTTGTGAAAAAGCCCGTTGTCGACGCCAGCATAAAGGTTGACAAGGTGAATTTCTACAAGTTGCATGCTTTTAAAGACAATGATTTCTTCGACCAACCTGCAATTATCCGCACAATAATCGAGAATGATGCCAGCGCAGACAGTTTGGACATCGCCCCGGAAGACATCCGTGACAAGATGTTGCAGCCCAACGCAAAGAAAAAAGACCCCGGTTATGTGCTAACGCCTGACAAATTGAAGAATGCATCGGCAGCAATGCGCAATGCCGCAAAAGGGAATAAAGGCAAGGACGATGTGCTTGTCGTTGACCTACATGCAGACGAATTGCTAGAAACCACATTGGGAATGAGCTCGGTAGATATTCTCAACTACCAGCTCGATGTCTTCCGCAAGACGCTTATCGAGCAGAGCCGCAACAAAGGACAGAAGATAGTTTTCATACACGGAAAAGGTGAAGGCGTATTGCGTCATGCCATATTGAACGAATTGCGTTACCGCTACAAGAAATATCGTTTCCAAGACGCCTCTTTCCAGGAGTATGGCTACGGGGCAACACAAGTAACAATCGCTTAGGGCGGGTTCTATAAATTACCTTTGATGGATTTTTGGATTTTAGCCGAGCAAATTTCACTTGCTTTCTGAAGGAGCATAGCGGGCTATGCGACAGAGGAAGAACGGGAAAGATGACGGACAAAAACAAAAAAAAACACAAAGAACAACCTGTCTAAAATACAAAATAACAATGCGTGGAATTTATAAAACACGCCTTAAAGTTATCATGCAATGAAATACGGATATATAACCGTTGCGTCGGCCATTCCGAGCATCCGTGTTGCCGACACCGAATATAATGTGGGGCAAATCTTGCAAATGTCGAGAGAAGCCGCGCGGCAAAATGCTGAGATAGTAGTGTTTCCCGAACTCTCGGTGACGGGCTATTCCTGCCAGGATTTGTTCTTTCAGAGCACACTACTTCAACATGCCGAGAAATCGGTGGAATGGCTTGCCGGGCAGACGGGAGACTTGGACATGGTTATAGTTGTGGGATGTCCCGTGCGCATAGGTTCGGGTATATGTAACTGTGCGGTTGTGCTTTGGCATGGCGAGATAAAGGGAATTGTCGCAAAGACACATTTGCCCAACTATTCAGAATTCTACGAAAAACGGTGGTTTACCACTCTCGCCCCCGGCAGCATCCATAAAGTCAGCTTCGCAGGCCATGACATAACGGTGCAGGAATCGCCCGAATTATTCAAGACAAAGCACGGAGTCACCTTCGGTATAGAGATATGCGAAGACCTGTGGGCACCTAATCCACGCAGCACCGACTTGGTGATATCGGGCGCAGAAATTGTTCTCAATCTTTCGGCAAGCGACGAACTGATAGGCAAACACCAGTATCTGAAGAGTCTTTTGGCACAGCAGAGCGCAAGGACAATGGCTGGATATGTTTACAGCAGTTGTGGGTTTGGCGAAAGCACGCAGGATGTGGTTTATGCTGGCAATGCCTTTATATATGAAAATGGCGAACTTGTGGCAGAGGCCAAGCGCTTCGCGTTGGATTCGCAGCTTTTGATAAACCAAATTGACGTTGAGAAATTAAGGGCTGAACGTTGTAAAAACACCACCTTCAAATATGGTTCGGTGGCAAATCCGTGTGTATTGGAAGACGATACCGATTGTCTGCCCACTAGTTTCACGTTGCTGCGCAAAATCAATCCGCATCCGTTCGTACCGTTCGACAACGATATGAACAACAGTTGTGAAGACATATTCTCGATACAGGTGTGCGGACTTGCCAAGCGTCTCATGCATACTGGATGCAAGAATGTGGTGCTCGGCATAAGCGGCGGACTTGACTCCACGCTAGCTCTGTTGGTTTGTGTGAAGACATTCGACAAGTTGCAGTGGAGCCGCAAAGGCATCCACGGCATAACGATGCCGGGCTTCGGTACAACCGACCGTACCTATAACAATGCCATGTCGCTCATGCAAAGCCTTGGAGTAAGCATATCGGAGATAAGCATATCGGAGAGTGTTAAGCGGCATTTCAGTGACATCGGACACGACATCAATGTGCACGACGTTACCTACGAAAACTCGCAGGCACGCGAGCGCACCCAAATATTGATGGATTTAAGCAACCAGCTTGGCGGACTCGTAATCGGAACCGGCGATTTGAGCGAACTGGCTTTGGGATGGGCCACCTACAACGGCGACCACATGTCGATGTATGGAGTCAATGTGAGCATTCCCAAAACGCTTATACGACATCTCGTGAGCTATGTAGCCTCAACGGGTGTTGACGAAAAATCGCGCGCAACGCTTCTCGACATTATCGATACTCCAATAAGCCCCGAGCTCATACCTGCCGACGACAACGGCAACATTAAGCAGAAAACAGAAGACCTCGTAGGCCCATACGAGCTTCACGACTTCTTCCTTTATCATTTCATGCGCTTTGGGTTCCGGCCTTCAAAGATATTCATGTTGGCAAGGGCTGCATTCAATGCCGACTTATATGATGATGCCACGATAAAGCATTGGCTTAAAACCTTTTTCCGTCGTTTCTTCAGCCAACAGTTCAAGCGTTCGTGTTTGCCCGACGGACCGAAGGTGGGCAGCGTAAGTCTAAGTCCGCGCGGCGACTGGCGCATGCCTTCAGATGCCGCAGTTGCATTGTGGATGAACGAGTGCGACAACTTGTAGGCAACATTCAACGTAATGGCACCAATGACCAAGCGAACTCCAAAATATCTGAAATGGATAAGTCCCGACACGTCAGACAATCTGAAAGAACGCATCTGGCAAGTGCTCGTGGTTGAGCGGAAATACAAGGACAAGACCTTCACCGCCAAGCAACTTGCCGATGTTCTTGGGACAAACACGCGTTATGTGTCGCTCGTGCTCAACACGCGTTTCCAGATGAATTACACTACATTCGTCAACAATCTGCGTGTTGAAGAGGCAATGCGCCTGCTTGTGGACAAACGCTATGCCGACTTGGGCATGCAGGACATTTCGGATATGGTGGGATTTGCCAACCGGCAGACATTCTACAATGCTTTCATGAAAATTCGCGGACTGTCTCCGAGCGCATACAAGGAAAGTCTATCAGAAACGAAAGTGCAGTCCGATGCGCTCTGACGAGTGCTTGCTTTTGGCTGTTTCTGTGTTTGCGGCGGGCGTGGTGCAGATGCGCTACACGCGTGCAGCGTATGGAGAACGCGCGTGCAGCGAATGAAAGATGCCGAAGTAAGGGCTTTGCTTGACCGCAACGGAATGATTGTGGGAAAACGGCGACACATACAAATGCAAATAACTTGTAAAACATAAAAGCAAAAAACAATATTTTATGGATAGTAAGCAATTCAATTATGCTGGTGAGAAATTCGCCGACATCCAGATACTGAGATACCGGCTCGAGGGTTTCGAGCAAATGCCTCTGCAGCGCAAATTATACATTTATTGTCTTGCCAAGGCCACTTTGTGCGGCCGCGACATCACCACCGACCAGTTTGGCAAGTACAATCTCCGCGTGCGCACGGTTTTGGAGGCCGTCTACAACCTTTACGACGGCGACCGTACAACCAACGATTTCTCCAAATTTGTTGAATACCTGAAACAGGTGTGGTTTGCTAACGGCATACACCACCACTACGGTTGTGAGAAATTCACCCCGGGCTTTTCTGCCGACTTCCTTCACCGTGCAATAGAAAACATACCTTCCGACCGGCTTCCGCTGCGCGACGGCGAAACTGTTGATGCTCTGTGGAAAGAGTTGGAAAAGGTGATATTCTGCCCGACATTCCTTCCGAAGCGCGTAAACAAGCATGACGGCGACGACTTGGTGCTTACATCGGCATGCAACTATTATGAAGGTGTGAACCAACAGGAAGTGGAACATTTCTATGACTCGCAGCGTGTGGCAGGCGACGAGTGTCCCATTTCCTACGGTCTTAACTCCACGTTGGTTAAGGACGAAAACGGTTTGCATGAGGAGAAATGGACCACCGAAAGCCGATACGGCAAGGCTGTAAGGAAAATAGTGCATTGGTTGGAAAAGGCAGCCGGATATGCCGAAAACGAACAACAGAAGAAAATAATCGGAATGCTTGTAGATTATTACACTACAGGCGATTTGCAGTTGTTTGACAAGTATTCAATTGAATGGCTCAAAGAGCAGGAAGGTGTTGTCGATTTCATAAACGGATATATTGAGGTGTATGGTGACCCGCTCGGACTGAAAGGTTCTTGGGAGGGCATCGTGACCTACAAAGACTTGAAAGCCACGCAGCGCACGCACACCATAAGTGCCAATGCACAATGGTTTGAAGACAACTCGCCGGTTGACCCTCGCTTCAAGAAGACCAAAGTAGTGGGAGTTACGGCCAATGTGGTGTGTGCCGCAATGTTGGGCGGCGACGAATATCCGTCTACGGCAATTGGCATCAACCTCCCCAATGCCGACTGGATAAGGGCTTCTTACGGTTCGAAGAGCATCACTATAGGCAATCTTACACATGCCTATAACATGGCAGCCAAGGGCAACGGCTTTACCGACGAGTTCGTGGTTGACGATGCTACGCGCGAACTTATTGAACGTTATGGCGATGTGTGCGACGACCTGCACACCGATCTGCATGAATGTCTCGGCCACGGTAGCGGTAAACTGTTGCCGGGGACAAATCCTGACGCACTGAAATCATACGCCGACACCATTGAAGAGGCACGTGCCGACTTGTTCGGACTGTATTATATTGCCGACAAGAAGCTCGTGGAACTCGGACTTACACCCGATGCCGAGGCTTTCAAGTCGCAGTATTACACCTATATGATGAACGGTTTGATTACCCAACTGACAAGAATCAAACCCGGACACAATATCCAGGAGGCGCACATGCGCAACCGTTCGCTCATTGCACATTGGGTATATGAAAATTATCCAGATATTGTAACGCTTGAGAAAACCGACGGAAAGACATTCCTGCGCATAACCGACTATGCACGGCTCCGTGATGCGTTTGCACGCCTTCTTGCCGAGATACAGCGCATAAAGAGCGAAGGCGACTATGAAGCTGCACGCATTCTTGTTGAAAAATATGGTGTGAATGTAGACAGAAACTTGCACAGCGAGGTGCTCCAACGCTATGCCCGCTTAGGCATAGCCCCATACAAAGGATTCCTCAATCCGCAGATGCGTGTGGAGCGTGATGCCGATGGCAATATCACCGATGTGACGTTGCATTACGATGAAACGTTCGCCCAGCAAATGTTGAGATATTCAAGCGAATACGGCTTGTTGTAAAGGTGGGTTCTATAAATTCTCACCGCAAAACAAGAATTAATATAAAGGGTAGCGTTTTGTCATCTTGCGGTCTCTTTTCGGTCCAATCCGTCTGTTCGTTCAGCCGTATAGTTCGCTATACATCTTCACTCACAGACAAATTGTCCTCGAAAACAGCCTCGAAATCTTCCAAAACCAATTTATAGAACCCATCTAAAAAATGTATGGAAATGTGTAAAAATACAGATGAAACGCGTGTCGAGGACACTGTAAGGCAGATAAAGCGGAGCTTCAGACTGTTTATGAACGGTGACGCATCGCGGTCGATGCGCGAAAAAGGACTAGAATACAAGCTCAACTGGGGCATTTCGCTTGTGCAGCTCAAGCAGATGTCGAAAGATTATGGCAAAGACCTTGAACTTGCCAACCGCCTCTTCGGCGAGGAAGTGCGTGAGTGCAAGATTCTTGCAACACTTGTCCTGCCCGTGGAACTCATGGACAGGGCTTTGGCCGAGGCATGGGCTGACAAGATAAAGACTGGCGAAATGGCCGAAATATGTGTGATGAATGTGTTCAGCAAACTTTCTTTTGCCGTGGACATGGCGAATGACTGGATTGGCTCGACCGACAGTCTGCACCGTGTTTGTGCCTACAATTTGCTTGGCCGACTGAGCAACGGCGGAAAACAACTGCCCGATGACGTGGCCAACAAGCTGTGCATGTCGGCAAAGACCGATTTGGTAGGTGCAGACACAACCGTGCGCCATGCAGCCTACAATTGTCTGACGCGCTGTGCTGACAACGAGGGAAGGTGTGGTGAAATGTGTATGGCTGTGCTTAAATCGTTGAATTTGGACATTTTTTAATACCATATATGCAGAGTTCTTGAAAAAAAATGTAACTTTGTGGAGAATACGTAGTGCCAGCAATGGAACAAGACATCAAGATAAAAGTAAAGAATATTCTCACAAATTACCTGGAAGCCAACCACTGTCGTAAGACACCGGAACGGTATGCGATATTGGATGCAGCTTACAGTATGGGGACATATTTTACGATGGATGAGCTTGTTGAAAAGCTGGAAAGTTTGAATTTCGTGGTGAGCAAAGCCACTTTATACAATGCCATACGGTTGTTTGTCAAGTTGCGGCTGGTTATACGCCACCGCCTCCAGGCCGAAACCAAGTATGAGGCATGCTGCGCCAACGAGAGCCATTGTCACCAAGTGTGCACGATATGCGGCAAGGTGACAGAGGTTTTTGTGCCGCATGTAAAGAAAGCCATTTCTGATGTGAAACTGAAACGTTTTCGCGAAGACTGCTACACATTGTATATATATGGCATTTGCTCTTCATGCCAGACACGTCTTTCCAAAAGCAAGAACAGAGTTAAAAGGAAAAAATCAAAGACATAGAATATGAGTACAGGTAAAGTCGATGTCCTGCTCGGATTGCAGTGGGGCGATGAAGGAAAAGGAAAAGTCGTTGACGTGCTTACACCTAAATATGATGTGGTAGCACGTTTTCAGGGTGGACCGAATGCCGGGCACACTTTGGAGTTTGAAGGCGAGAAATATGTTCTCCGCAGCATACCTTCCGGAATATTCCAGGGAGGCAAGGTGAATATCATTGGCAATGGGGTGGTGCTTGCCCCTGACTTGTTTATGGCCGAAGCCAAGGAATTGGAGAAAAGCGGACATGACCTGAAGAGCCGTCTTCACATTTCGAAAAAGGCTCATCTTATAATGCCCACCCACCGCGTGCTCGACCGTGCATACGAGGCGGCCAAAGGCAAGAGCAAGGTGGGAACGACCGGAAAAGGCATCGGACCTACCTACACCGACAAGGTTTCGCGCAACGGATTGAGAGTGGGCGACATCTTTGATGGTTTCGAAGAAAAATATGCGGCACACAAGGCTCGCCATGAAGCTATACTGAAGTCGCTGGGCTTCACCGACTACGACATCACCGACGATGAAAAACTTTGGATGGAAGGCATTGAATACATGCGCCAGTTTAAAATCGTTGACAGTGAGCACGAGGTGAACAACTTGTTGCGTAGCGGCAAAAGCATTCTTTGCGAGGGCGCACAGGGCACAATGCTCGATGTGGATTTCGGAAGCTATCCTTTTGTCACATCATCCAACACCATTTGTGCAGGTGCTTGTGTGGGTCTGGGCATAGGTCCCAACAAGGTGGGTCATGTGTATGGCATTATGAAGGCCTACTGCACACGAGTTGGTTCAGGACCTTTCCCCACGGAACTTTTCGACGAGACAGGTGCAAAAATACGCAGCCTCGGACATGAGTATGGCGCTGTAACCGGACGCGAACGCCGTTGCGGATGGATTGACCTCGTGGCTCTGCGTTATGCCATCATGGTGAACGGCGTTACCGAACTTATTATGATGAAGAGCGACGTTCTTGACAGCTTCGATACGATAAAGGCTTGTGTGGCTTACAAAAAAGACGGCGAAGAGATAGATTATTTCCCGTATGACATCAACACGGGCATCGAACCTGTCTACAAGGAACTTCCCGGATGGAAGACCGATATGACGAAGTTCACGAGCGAGAGCGAATTCCCGAAAGAATTCTCCGACTATATCGCATTCCTTGAAAAGGAACTCGAGACCCCGATAAAGATTATCTCGATAGGTCCCGACCGCGAGCAGACGATTGTCAGAGGGTAACACTTTCGTGACCAAGACACGTTGGAAACTGATTGAAATTGGGCCGACATAATGTTGGCCCAATATTTTAATAATGGCCGGTCTTGCGACTTGCCGCCATAGACAATATTCATTTTTAGCGGATTATTCCGCCATAGAAAAAAACGAAAGAAAAGATGAACAAACCAAGTATTCCAAAGGGAATGCGCGACTTCTCCCCCGAGGAGATGGCAAAGCGAAACTATATATTCGACACAATACGCAGCGTATATGCATTGTACGGTTTTCAGCAAATAGAAACTCCGGCAATGGAAACGTTGCACACGCTTATGGGAAAGTATGGCGAGGAGGGCGACAAGCTTCTTTTCAAGGTGCTCAATTCTGGCGACTACCTCAACAAGATAACCGATGAGGAGCTGAATGAACGCAACGCCTTGCGCCTTGCTCCGAAACTTTGCGAGAAAGGTTTGCGTTACGACCTCACTGTGCCGTTTGCACGCTATGTGGTTATGCACCGCAATGAGTTGCAGCTGCCGTTCAAACGCTACCAGATACAGCCCGTTTGGCGTGCCGACCGTCCGCAAAAAGGACGCTACCGTGAATTCTATCAGTGTGATGCCGATGTCGTAGGGTCTGACTCATTGCTCAACGAGGTGGAGCTCATGCAGATTGTAGATACCGTTTTCGCACGGTTGGGAGTGAGAGTGGCAATCAAGATAAACAACAGAAAAATACTTAGTGGCATTGCCGAAATGATAGGCGAGGCCGACAAGATAGTTGATATAACCGTAGCCATAGACAAGCTCGACAAAATAGGACTTGAAAAGGTGAACGAGGAGTTGAAGGCTGACGGCATTTCTGAGGAAGCGATTGAAAAACTTCAGCCGATACTTGCCCTTGAAGGAAGCAACGACGACAAACTGTCAACGCTTTCAGAGGTGCTTAAATCGTCGGAAACGGGCATGAAGGGTATAGACGAAACACGCTTTATACTGGACAAGCTGAAATCGTGCGGTTTGAAGAATGTTGTCGAGCTCGACCTTACTTTGGCCCGTGGACTAAACTATTACACGGGTGCGATATTTGAGGTTAAGGCTCTCGACTATTCAATAGGAAGCATAACGGGTGGAGGACGCTACGACAATCTCACCGGCATTTTCGGTATGCCCGGGCTTAGTGGGGTAGGCATCTCGTTCGGGGCCGACCGCATTTACGATGTGCTCAACGGTCTTGACCTTTATCCCCGTGAAGCAGTAAACGGAACGCAGGTTCTGTTTATCAATTTCGGCGAGACCGAAACGGCCTACATTTTGCCGGTAGCGGCTAAATGCCGCGAGTGTGGCATACGCACCGAGATTTATCCTGACAGCGTGAAGATGAAGAAACAAATGGCTTATGCCAACGCCAAAAACATACCATATGTAGTGTTGGCAGGCGAAACTGAAATGGCCGAGAACAAGGTAACGCTGAAAAATATGGAGACAGGCGAACAGCAGACATTGACAGTTGATGCTCTGTTGGATGCTATAAAATGACGTTATTCAGTTATTGGTGTCCGATAAAATATATGTCTAACATTGTAAAACGTGGAATGTCTGGTCTGTAATAAGACTTCCGAAAACACGAGGCTTACTTTTGCCAATTGCATGGCTTGCACTCCATTGCCACTGAAAGGGGTGCATATTATAGGATAGGGGGCTTGCCCCTATATATTAGACATAGCAGTCTTTTGCCCCTGTAAGGGGCGCAGAGTTCAACATCACAATGAATTATGCGCCCATTACAGGGGCAAAATTATTGAGAAACATAAACGCAGGGGCAAGCCCCCTGCGCTATATCTGTCGTCCCTACGGGACTTGCCAGTTGCGAAAGTTACACCAGACATCAATATAATTCAATTGTGCTTAGCCTTGCGGCAAGACAAATGAAAAGCCGGAAAACAGGCAACCGTTGGGTTGTATGTCTTCCGGCTTTTTATGTGTTGTCAGGAGACTGAGTGTCAGTCTTCGTCAGGGGTTATGAGTTTGTAGCCCTTTCCGTGAATGTTGATGATCTCAATCTGGTCGTCGTCTTTCAGGTGCTTGCGCAGTTTGGTGATGTAAACATCCATTGAGCGAGCGTTGAAATAGTTGTCGTCAATCCAGATTGTCTTCAAGGCGAAGTCGCGTTGCAGTATCTCGTTGGCGTGGCTGCACAGCAAGGCGAGCAACTCGTTCTCTTTTGTTGTAAGCTTTGTCTGCTTGTCGTCGATGGTAAGCAACTGCTTCTGCGTGTCGAACGTGAAGCGGCCTATGTGGTAGACGGTGCTTTCCTTGTTTTTCTTTCCGCGCACACGGCGGAGTATGGCCTCGATTCTCAACACCAGTTCTTCCATTGAGAAAGGTTTGGTTATGTAGTCGTCGGCGCCGATTTTGAAGCCTTCGAGAATGTCTTCCTTAAGGGTTTTTGCGGTGAGGAAAATGATAGGCATCTCGGCATTCGACTGCCTTATTTCCTGGGCAAGTGTGAAGCCGTCTTTTTTGGGCATCATGACATCGAGCACGCAGATGTCGAATTTCGACTTTGCGAATGCCTTGTAACCCGCGTCTCCGTCGGGGCAGAGTTCGGCCGAGTATCCTTTTGCCTGCAAATATTCACGCAACAGCATGCCGAGGTTTTCGTCGTCCTCGCACAGCAAGATTTTCAATTTCTCGTCCATAATGTGTCTAATTTTTTATTATTGGTAATTTTATTGTGAATTTCGTTCCTTTTCCGTAGGTGCTTTCTATGGATATGTCGCCGTTGTGAAGCATCACGATTTTCTTTACATAGGCCAGTCCGAGACCGAACCCTTTCACGTCGTGCACATTGCCGGTGTGCACGCGGTAGAACTTGTCGAACACCTTGCGTAGATTCTCCTTTTTTATTCCGAGACCAGTGTCGCGCACCGACAGATAAAGGTGGTCGTTGTCGTTCCAAGTCTTCAGGAATATATCTACCGGCTCATCGGGCTTCTTGTATTTTACGGCATTGTCGAGCAAGTTGTTTATCACGTTCTGGAAGTGCACGTCGTCAACGTATATCGTAGAGTCGAGGGCTTCTATTTCGGTGTAGATTTTACCTCCTGTGTGCTCCACACGCAAGGTGAAGGAGTTGGCAATGTTTTCAACCATTTCGTTCAGGTCGAGTTTCTTCTTCTTGAACACGGCTTTCTTCCTGTCGAACATCGACATCTGCAGTACTTTCTCCACAAGGAATCTGAGGCGTTTCGACTCGTCGTTGATTACAGAAGCAAGGTGCTTGGTCATAGCTTGGCTTTTGGTCACCGACTCGTCGTTCATCATCTGTGCCGCGAGAGATATGCTTGCTATAGGCGTCTTCAGTTCGTGGGTCATGTTATTTATGAAATCGTTCTTGATTTCGGTGTACCGTTTCTGTCTGAATATGATGACAATCGTGAAGATAAACGTAACGAGCAGCACGATGGTGAAAGCCACCGACGGAATCATAAACCTTACCGACGAGAATATGTAGGCATTCATGTCAGGGAAGTGTATCTTGACAACACCCATTTTCGACTGTGGGTCGTTTCTGAACAACACTTGTGAATAGGTGAATTCCTCGCCTTGGTCGGTGTATTCAGGGCATCTGTAAACCTCGCGTCCGTCTTGTGTAGATACGGTGAAGTGATATGGAATGTTGATGCCATTGTTCATCATCTCGGCTTTCAAGTCTTGGTCGAGGAGCTTGAAGTTAATCCTCTCTTTCAAAGGCTTGTCTGATGCCGAATAAAGAATTGAATAAACCACCTCGTCCAAAAGTGCCTTTTGGTAGATGTATCTGTTCTTTACTATTTCCTGCAACGATTTGGAAGCTTCGGAGAGGGAGCTCTTGTCGTTGTGCAGAATCATGGCCTTTGGCATCTGCGACGGTTTTACCGAGATTGTTTTCAGCTCGAACGAAGAGTATATAGTGCCGTCTTTGCCTGTTACCGAGTATTGGTGAGACTGCTGTATGCTGCCGTCGGGCTTGCCGGAACGTGTGCCGACGGAATCGCAACGTATGGCTCTGCGCTCGGTCTCGTTGACATCCTTTTCGAGATAGCGGAGCGTTTCGTTGAGCTCGAGGTTTCTCGATGCTTGGTAGAGTGCTCGGTTTACCGACTCGTCGAATTGCTCTTTCTTCATGTCAACCATCTCTTGGATGTATTTCAACTGCAAGTAGAGCAACGCCAAAAACGAGAGTCCCATTATGGTGGCTATAATCCAAATCGTTCTTTTCTTCATATTGTGGCTATGAATGTTTCTTTTGTCGGTGCAATCTCGGTTTGGGCAGAATAGTACAAGTTGAAGACTGTCTTGCCCGTTTGCTGTCGCCGAGTGCAACCTATCTTCTGCAAAGATAGTGCAAACGAGTGCAATGAAAGCTAGCTTTCAGATTGCCGAGTGCAACCTATCTTCTGCAAAGATAGTATAAAACGCAGCACCGCGTTATCTGAAAAGTTAATAATTAACCAATCGTTTAATATTATTAACCTTATATCGATGTTATGGTTTAAAAATAGAAACTAAAAGGTGCGCTAAATAGATGCGTGCCGATAGGGAAAAGTGCAATTATTGACGCCCGGTTGAGGGGGCGTTGGTTAATATGCGACATTCCCACTGTTCAAAGCATAATTTCTTCGGACAGTGGGAATGTATTGTATCAGTGGATGGGTGAATGGTTTCTCAGTCGCTGATTTCAGAAAGTTCAAGCCACCTCATTTCTTTTTCGTCGAGCAATTCGTTGATGACAGGCAGCCTTCGGCTTTTCTCCGTTATCTCTTCAACCGACAGCACACCGCCGCACAATGCCGTTTCAATGTCGCGTTTCTCGCTTTCCAAATCGTTGATTTCCTTCGACAGGCGTTCATATTCCTGCTTCTCTTTGAACGTCTTTTTGCGGCGTGACTCACGATGATAGTCTTTTTTCTCCGGCTTTTCGCTGGCACCTTTCTTTTCTGTTTCAGCCTTTGGCTTAAGCGACAACCATTCGCGGTATTGCGTATAGTTGCCGGGGAAGTCCTTCACATCACCGTTGCCGTTGAAGACAAGGAGGTGATCGACAATCTTGTCCATGAAATAGCGGTCGTGGCTGATTATTATCACGCATCCGGGAAAATCCTGCAGATATTCTTCAAGCACTTCAAGCGTCTGTATGTCCAGGTCGTTTGTAGGCTCGTCGAGAACGAGGAAATTGGGATTTCGCATAAGAATGGTGCACAAATACAGTTTCCGTCGTTCGCCGCCGCTTAGTTTGTAAACATAGTCGTGTTGTTGTTCGGGCGAAAAGAGAAAATGTTGCAGCAGTTGTGAGGCTGTGATGTGTTTGCCGCCACCATAGTCTATATAGTCGGCAATGTCGGTAATGACATCGATAACTTTCTGCCGTTCGTCAAACTCCAGTCCGCTCTGCGAGAAATATCCGAATTTCACTGTTTCTCCGATGTCGAATTTCCCCGCATCGGGTGCCACTTCGCCCAACAACAGTTTTACGAATGTCGATTTTCCTGTGCCGTTGTTTCCAACGATGCCCATTTTTTCGAAACGGCTGAAATTGTAGTAGAAATTGTTGAGAATGGTCTTGTCGCCCCACGCCTTTGAGACATATTGGCATTCGAAGATTTTAGAACCGATGTACACGTTTTTTGATTTCAGGCGCATCTGTCGTTCCTCTATGCGTTGTTTCGCTTTGCTTTCAAGGTCGTAGAATGCTTCTTCGCGATATTTCGCCTTGTGTCCGCGTGCTTGCGGCATGCGTCGCATCCATTCAAGTTCGCGTCGGTAAAGGTTGTTGGCGCGTTCTATTTCTGCGCGTGTGGCATCGATGCGCTCCTGGCGTTTTTCAATATAATATTTGAAATTGCCTTTGTATGTGTAAATCGTGTTGTTGTCGAGTTCGAGAATGACGTTGCACACACGGTCGAGGAAATATCTGTCGTGTGTGACCATGAGGAGCGTTCTGTTGCCTCGCGACAGATAGCCTTCGAGCCATTCAATCATGTCGAGGTCAAGGTGGTTTGTCGGCTCGTCGAGGATGAGCATGTCAGGTTCTGTAATCAGAACATTTGCCAATGCCACACGTTTTTGCTGACCACCACTAAGTTCGCCCATTCTTTGGTTCAGGTCGTTTATCTTCAGCTGTGTGAGCACCTGCTTGGCTTTCAGAACCTTGTCGGGGTCGCCATGATGGTTGAAACAGGCATCGAGCACAGTCTCGTTGTTGTCAAATTCAGGTGCCTGATCAAGAAAACCTATCCTTAAATCCTTCTTGAATATAATCTGCCCGGAATCGTGGCTTTCCTTGCCTGCCAAGATTGAAAGCAGGGTTGTCTTTCCGGTTCCGTTTTTTGCAATCAGTCCGATGTGCTGGCTTTCGGCAATAGAGAAAGATATGTTGTTGAACAGGATGTGCGCTCCGAAAGCTTTCGATACGTTCTGAATGTCAACGTATGGTGTCATTGTGGTGTTTATTGGATTTTGTTATGGCATTTTCTAAGTGAAAGTCTCTGAATGTAATGTTGGCTATTGTTCGAGAGACTTGTTGATGCCGTCTATATAGTCGAGCAACTCTTCGCGCCCCGTGCGCTTTTCAGAGCTTGTGATGAAATAGGGTGGGAGTTCTTCCCATTGGTCTTTAAGTGAGTTCATCCAGATGCCGGCATTCTGTTTTGCCTTGACCGGACCGAGCTTGTCGGCTTTGGTGAATATTATGGAAAACGGAATTCCGCTTTCGCCAAGCCAATTTATGAAATCGGTGTCTATCTTCATAGGTGCATGCCGGATGTCTACAAGCACGAATGTGTTGACCAATTGTTTGCGTTGCAATATATAAGAGGTTATCATCTGGTCGAGCTTCTTTTGTACGGTCTTTGAACGCTTTGCAAAACCATATCCCGGAAGGTCAACAAGATACCAGTCGTTGTTTATGATGAAATGGTTGATAAGAAGGGTTTTTCCGGGTGTCGCCGATGTCTTTGCCAGTCCTTTGTGGTTGCACAACATATTTATAAGACTCGATTTGCCCACGTTCGACCTTCCAATGAAGGCATACTCGGGCTTGTCGTCGTTAGGGCATTGGTTGATATTGGCAGATGATATTGTGAATTCTGATTTTTTGATTTCCATACAGATGAATATGCTTGGTGAAAATTCGCAGTGTAGTGTGTGGCGCGTCGGCCTTTTGGGGCGGTGAAGCACGGATGCTTCTTATTGTCGGTCGTATTCTTTTGGGGTGAACGTTTTCTCGAACAATACGGTTTCGGGGTGCGAGTCCGACCTTAATGTCCATGCAAAGTTGAATCCTTCCTTCTTGTACATCTTCAGCCCGGTGGTTTCGTTTATGCTTTTTCTCAGACCTTCTTCAAGTTTGTCCCTGTTCGCGTCGATTATAGCTTTGTTGTCCATGACACCGCATGCCGAGCAATAATAATGATAGGTATTGGTTGCCATGTCGAATACCACGCTGTCTGTACGGGTGGAATTTTCTACGGGGGTGGGGCAGTTCTTTCTCGTGTATTCAGCAGCTTCTCTCGCCGCTCTTTGTGACAGGCTTTCTTGGCATGCTGAAAAGAATAAAACGGGGAAAATAAGCGATATTGTTTTCATTTTCAAAAATTCAATATTTTGTGCAAAGATAGTTCAATTCTCAGAAAAATCAACTATCTTTGCAAATAAAAGTGATTTGTATCAATGGATAATATAAGGAATTTCTGCATAATAGCGCATATCGACCATGGAAAATCGACTCTCGCCGACAGACTATTGGAGCATACTAAGACAATAGCTATCACCGAAGGCCAAATGCTTGACGATATGGATTTGGAGCGTGAGCGCGGAATAACGATAAAAAGCCACGCTATACAGATGGAATATGCGTTGGATGGGAAAAACTATATATTGAATTTGATTGACACCCCGGGGCATGTCGATTTCTCGTATGAGGTGTCGCGCAGCATTGCTGCCTGCGAAGGTGCATTGCTTGTGGTGGATGCTACACAGGGCGTTCAGGCCCAAACTATTTCAAATCTGTATATGGCAATAGAACACGACTTGGAGATTATCCCGGTAATCAACAAGATTGATATGCCTAGTGCCATGCCTGATGAGGTGGAAGATGAAATAGTCGAATTGATAGGTTGCAAACATTCCGACATTATAAGGGCTTCGGGAAAAACCGGAGAGGGCGTAGAAGATGTTTTGCGGGCTGTGGTTGAACGTATTCCGCATCCCGTGGGCGACAGCAAAGCTCCTTTGCAGGCTCTTATTTTCGACTCTGTGTTCAACTCATTCCGTGGTATCATCGCTTATTTCAAGATAGAAAACGGTGAAATACACAAAGGCGACAAGGTGAAATTCTTCAATACTGGAATGGAATATGTGGCCGATGAAATAGGTGTGCTGAAGATGGATATGATACCACGCAAGGTTCTTGGAACTGGCGAGGTGGGGTATATCATAAGCGGAATAAAGGATGCCACCGAGGTGAAAGTGGGTGATACTATTACACATGTATCATGTCCGTGCAGCAAAGCCATAGCCGGTTTCCAGGAAGTAAAACCTATGGTGTTTGCCGGAGTCTATCCCATTGACCCAAGCGATTATGAAAATTTGAGGGCTTCGCTAGAAAAACTTCAGCTCAACGACGCTTCGCTCACATTCTCTCCTGAGTCTTCTGTTGCATTGGGATTCGGTTTCCGTTGCGGATTCTTGGGACTGTTGCATATGGAAATTGTGCAGGAGCGACTCGATCGGGAGTTTAATATGGATGTTATAACCACGGTGCCCAACGTGTCGTATATGGTTTATGACAAGCATGGGGACAAGAAAGAAGTGCACAATCCGTCTGGTTTGCCCGAGGCAACGCTTATCGACCACATCGAGGAACCATATATAAAGGCCAGCATAATAACAACGGCCAACTTTATTGGGCCGATAATGACGTTGTGTCTGGACAAACGCGGCGAACTCATCAATCAAGAGTATATCAGCGGAAACCGTGTGGAACTGCATTTTATGCTTCCGTTGGGTGAAATTGTGATAGATTTCTATGACAAACTGAAATCTATAAGCAAGGGATATGCCTCGTTTGACTACCATATAGATGGGTTCAGACCGTCGAAACTGGCCAAACTTGACATTTTGCTTAATGGTGAGCCGGTTGATGCATTATCAACATTGACTCATCAAGACAATGCTGTCGTGTTGGGACGGCGGATGTGTGAAAAACTGAAAGATCTCATTCCGCGCCAGCAGTTTGACATTGCGATACAGGCTGCAATAGGTTCGAAGATTGTAGCGCGTGAAACCGTGAAGTGCGTGCGTAAGGATGTCACGGCAAAATGCTATGGCGGTGACGTGAGCCGTAAGCGCAAACTTCTTGAAAAGCAGAAACGCGGAAAGAAGCGCATGAAGCAGATTGGTAACGTGGAGGTTCCGCAAAAGGCTTTCCTAGCGGTGCTGAAGCTCGACTGATATAGAGCAGAAAATGTGGGATAATTTGTGAAGGGATAAGTGAAATGAAAGAAAATGTCGGTGGCAACAAGCGTGATGTAGCTCGTGAACTTGCGCGTAAATACAGCACAATGACACATGACGAGCTTGACATTCTTGAGAGTATCCTCGTTCCTATGAAGTATGCGAAGGGCGAGAGTATTCTTAAAGAGGGTGAAGTATGCCGTAGCATCTGCTATATTGAAAAAGGACTTGTGCGGCAATTCTATCAGAAACACGGCAAAGAAGTGACAGAACACATCGGCGATGACCATAGTATCGTGATGTGTATAGAGAGCCTTTTCAAGGAAGAACCCACAAAACTGCAAATGGAGGCATTGGAATCGACTATCATTTATGCTTTGCCCAAAGCCCGTCTGGAGCAGGTGGCCTTGCATAATGTAAACATCCAGATACTATACAGAAAAATTTTGGAGGAAAGTCTTATCATGTCGCAAATACATGCCGACCTCGTGCGCTTTGAAACAGCTCAGGACAGATATAAAAAAATGTGCAAATTGCGTCCGCAAGTGGTTCTGCGTGCTCCTTTAGTTTATATTGCAAGCTACTTACAGATGACCCCCGAAACTCTTTCTAGGGTAAGGGCGTCAACGCTTCTAGACTGATTTTTGTTATGCATACATTGAAAACAGTTTGTGAAAATCCATATTGTGATTTTATTCGTTATATGAAATCGGCAAAAAAGGAAACTCTTATATTCGCCTTGTGCATAGGTTCTGCTGCAAGCATCACTGCATGTAGCGTGACAAGCAGTGACGACAATGCCTCACAAGACAAATTCCCCCAAAAGATAGCCATAATAGATGCAGGTAGTTCTGGGTCGCGGTTGCATGTCTATGAGGTGAAGTCTGATAGTACCATACAGCAGATATACCCAAGCAACGATACTGAGAAGAAAGAGTCGAAGGGACGGGCCATTTCTACAATAGCCAATCATCCCGACAGTGTAAGGGCTTATTTCGACCAAATGACACTGTGCTATAAAAAAGGTGGCAATGAGATTATTCCCCTTTATATACTTGCTACGGCTGGAATGCGTATGCAGGAAAAGGCTGATGCAGAAGCCATTTATGCGAAATTGAGCAATATAGGTCAGGCTAACGGGTTCAAACTGAACAAGGCAATGACCATAGCCGGACGTTATGAAGGCTTGTATGCATGGATATCAGCAAACTACGAAAACCGAACTTTGAATTCTTCGTCAAAAGGTATCGTTGAGATAGGCGGCGTTTCCGCACAAATTGCGTTTGTGGCCAATACGACAGATGTTCCAAACGACAATAAGATTACGCGTCGTGATTGGGGAACACTATACTGCAAGAGCTATCTTGGAGGTGGAACGAATTGGGTGTATGACCATATGGAAGATATCGAACCTTTCGAATTCAATGTACCTTTAGAGGATTTAAGCGCATATTATGGAGATGGACTTACCTTCTTCGGTTGTTCTTCTGGATTGGAAAAGGCTTTGAAAGGTATAGAAAAGGAAGGCTCGTTTGAGGCATACACCGCAACACTTCCCAGAAACGACCGCTACCATAACTATATGTTTGCCTTTTATATGAAATGGATGTTTGAAAATCTTCATTTGACTGGCAAAGTAACTCCTGCACCTGATGCCTCCGACTGGGCTGAAGGCGCAGCCTATGATATAATTATCAACAAGGAACAGCCTGAAGGTTTTGATTACGACAAGAAACTTTGAGCACAATAATAATAAATGTTCACTTTTAAATATTGCGCTCTTTTCAAGGCACACATGTTTATATTAACTTTGTAATCGGTAAAGCATAAATGTCAGTATGAAAAAAGTTGTCATTGCTATATTCGCAGTTTTGTCACAACTGCCTGCCAAGGGACAGGAAAGTCAGACTGCGTACAATTTCTTGCGATTGCCCGTGAGCGCGCATGCGGCAGCTCTTGGCGGTGACAACATTACCATTGTTGATGATGACGAGTCGCTCATATTCAACAATCCATCATTGCTCACGTCTGTTTCCGACAAGACTATCATCCTTAATTACATGAATTATATGGCTGGCACACAAACTGCCAGTGCGGCATTCAACCGCAACATAAAAGAGCGTGCTTCGGTTGCTGTGTCAGCGCAATACATGGATTATGGAAAAATGAAGCAAGTGGATGCCAACAATGTGCAAACCGGCGAGTTCTCGGCGAGGGAAATTTCTGTTGCCGGATATTTCGCATATATGCTGAGCAACTATTTTGTCGGAGGCGTTACAGCTAAATTCATAACGTCATACATAGGAGGATATAATTCTATGGGAATGGGCATCGACCTCGGTATAAACTATTACGATGACGAACGAGAATGGTCTGTGTCATTTGTGGCAAAAAATTTGGGTGGGCAATTAAAGGCATACAATGATGAATATGATGCCATGCCCATTGACTTCCAGCTGGGTGCGAGCAAGAAATTCGCCCACACACCGTTTCGCTTGTCGGCAACACTTGTCGATTTGAACCATTGGAATTACAAAGTCATTAACCACCTTGTGGTGGGACTTGATGCCCAACTGTCGGAATCAATATGGGTGGGAGCCGGATATAATTTCAGACGGGCTAGCGAGATGGACATAAACGATACTGACGGCGGCGGAACACATGGAGCAGGTCTGTCATTTGGCGCTGGTGTCAACCTAAATCGCTTTAAGCTTAATATTGCCTATGGCAAGTATCATGTGTCAAGTTCGTCAATAACAGTAAATGTCGGTTACTCATTGTAAAATGTAGCCGTTATATTATAAAGGTAAAAGCAATGAAAAAGATTACGATAGCCATTGATGGACATTCGTCTTGTGGTAAAAGTACAATGGCAAAAAAGCTCGCACGAGAAATTGGATATATATATGTAGATACTGGTGCAATGTATCGTGCCGTAACATTGTACGCATTGCGCAACAATGTTTTCGACAAAGAGTCAAATGTTGACACGGAAAAATTGGAAGGATTATTGCCGGAAATAGAAATCTCTTTCAAACGCGACGAAGTGACTGGAGCGGTGAATACATACCTTAACGGCGAATGTGTGGAAAACGAAATACGCACACTTGAAGTGTCTTCCCGTGTGAGCAAAATCGCAGCCATACCCTCTGTGAGGGCTAAACTTGTTGAGCAGCAACAACGTATGGGCAAAGACAAGGGCATTGTTATGGATGGTCGCGATATCGGTACCGTCGTGTTTCCGGATGCCGAGCTGAAGATATTCGTTACTGCCAGTGCAGAAATACGCGCACAACGACGCTTTGACGAATTGAAAGCAAAAGGCCAGGAATGTGATTATGCTGACATTCTTAAGAATGTAGAAGAGCGTGACTACATAGATTCCCACCGTGCAACATCGCCGTTGCGCAAAGCCAATGATGCAATTCTTCTTGACAATAGCAGCCTAAGCATTGACGAACAACAACAATGGTTGTTGAACCAATATAAAACAAGGGCTTGTGCGGAGTAGAAAAACCTATTCTTTTTGCGACTTTTTTCTGTATTATTGTATAAACAGGACGTATGTTTAGACTTAAAGACTTGGACATATTGGAAAGCAAGGAGGTGCTTGCCTCCTTGCCGGAAGGCAAGCTGCTAATAAATACAATCAACGCACATTCGTATAACACTGCACGCAGAGACCCGCTCTTTGCCGAAGCACTCACCAAAGGCGACGTGCTCATACCCGATGGGGTGAGCATTGTGAAGGCTTGTAGGTGTATCAAAGCCAAAAGCAAGCCAACGGAGCGCATAGCGGGTTGGGACTTGTTTGAATATGAGATGCAGCGTCTTGAGCGCAAAGGCGGAACTGTAATGTTCATGGGCAGTTCTGAAAATGTGCTTGCGCTTATTGTAGAGAAGGCATCAACGGCGTTTGCGCATCTGAAAGTGGTTACTTACTCGCCGCCTTACAAACCGGAGTTCTCCGATGAGGACAGTCGGAAAATTGTTGAGGCTATCAATTCAGCCAATCCTGATTTACTTTGGGTTGGCATGACAGCCCCAAAGCAGGAGAAATGGACTTATGCACATTGGGATGAGCTTGATATACATTGTCATGTTGGCACTATCGGAGCCGTATTCGATTTCTTTGCAGGAACTGTGGCACGTGCGCCGTTGTGGTGGCAACGTAACGGATTGGAATGGTTGTATCGGTTGTTGAAAGAGCCCCGGCGAATGTGGCGAAGATATATTATCGGCAATACACTTTTTCTGTGGAATATGATTGTGCATGAGTAAGGATAGCATCAAAATCCCGGTAATAAGCATTCATTATCATAAAGTAAAGGTGAATTTCGGACGATTCCGAAAAAATAAAGAGTGGAGCTTTGGCATTGTGCCATAAAAGCTCCACTCTTGTTTTTTTATGCTATTCTGTTGTGTACAGGTAAATCACTGCAGCCGTAATCAGAATGGCGATTGTTGTAAGCAATGTAAAAAGCAGTTTGCTTAATGCTTTCCTGCGTTTTATTGCACGGAAATTCTGTTGCTTGAAAATTTCGGCATCGTCACGGTGGTAATGTGCCGAATGATGGTGATGGTTGGTCATAGCCTTGTCTGTAATTATGTTTTGTGTGTGATGTTATGCCATAGCTGTTGCCTGTTGCATGGTGTATTCTTTGCGATTAGAATTTCACGTCGAACTCAAAGTCAAGCATGTTGTAGTTCTGCTTCTGCAAGCTGCGGTCGTTCACATAAGCATATTCGGCACATAGCTTTATGTGCTTTCCTATCTCATAGTCGGCACCAATCTCGTAGTATGTCTTTGCTGTGTTCCAGCTGGCACTCGGACGGTAAAGGTCGTAACGAGCCTTCACATGCACCTTGTTCTTGATTACAGGTGCGATTACAAGAGCATAAAAACCGTCGGCCTCGTTTCCTGCATCGGTATTAATGGTGCAGTCCTTGCTATTGGTTTCGTTTTGGTAAGTGGTTTTAAAACCCCATCCGTTGCTGTGTATGTATTCGCTGCGCAATGTCCAGTCGTTGGCTGCATATTCGGCACTGAATGCATATCTGTTTACGTCGAGCGAACGTATTCCACTTTTTGTGGTTTCCGTGCCGTCGGATGCCGTTTCTTTCCAAGTGCCTTTCCTTGCATACGAACCAGTCCACCCGAATGCACCGATGCGCAGACCTTTTACAGGAGCAACCCACGCTCCGCCGATGATATCCTTGCGCTGGTCCACATCTTTGGTGTTTATTCCTTGTCCGTTGAACACGCCCACCTGATAGTGCAGCAAGTTGCGTCCTTGCGAATTTTTCAGGAAATCGCCCTGTATCTGAACACCTATATCACGTCCGTTGCTAGCATGTCCGCCGTTGCGATCAGAAAATCCCGCGAGTTTTGTCACGCCTTGTGCATAGCTCATGAAGCCCTGTGTCATGGGGTGCATCGGGTTTTCGAAAGTAAATGGACGCTTGAATTGTCCGGCTTTCACTTTGAATGCCGCATACTTTTGCCATTCGGCAAATGCGTCAACCATTCTCGGAGAGTTGCCGAGTGTCGATGTGTTTCCGTTCACCTGAAGTTGCACTTTCCAGTAGAAATCCTGCAGCAGCCGTCCTTCCAGAGCCAAACGTGTCATTCGCATGTTGAATGTGTTGCTCTTTGCGTTGTCTTGACTGCTGTATTGATATTGCGTCATTACATATCCGCTGAACTTAATGTCGCTCATCACTGAGATTTTCTTCTCTTCTTTTTGTGCACTTGCCGTTGCAAGCGTACAGGCAAGCAATGCCGCTGCTATTATTCTCTTTTCCATTTAGGTAGATTTAGTAATAATATTTTTATGTGTAGATTGTTTTGTTTCTAGGCATGTATAGGCCGTGAGAATTATCTTGCTTCGAGCAGCACGATATTCTCAACGTGCGGTGTGTGGGGGAACATGTCAACGGGTTGCACCTCTTTCACTGCATAGGCTGTGTCGAGCAGGGCAAGGTCGCGAGCCTGTGTAGCAGGATTGCAGCTTACATATACTATGCGTTTGGGGTGTGTGCGCAGTATTGTGGCCACTACATCCGGGTGCATTCCAGCTCTTGGTGGGTCGGTAATGATTACGTCGGGTTGGCCGTGTTGACTGATGAATGTGTCGTTGAGTATGTCCTTCATGTCACCGGCATAGAACAGCGTGTTGTCAATCCCGTTTATTTTCGAGTTCACTTTGGCATCCTCTATGGCCTCGGGCACATATTCTATTCCGATGACCTTTCGTGCCTTTTTGGCCACGAAATTGGCTATTGTTCCGGTTCCGGTGTACAGGTCGTAAACCAACTCGTTGCCGCTCAACTGCGCAAAGTCGCGTGCAACAGAATAAAGATGATATGCCTGCTCGGTGTTGGTTTGGTAGAAGCTCTTTGGTCCCACCTTGAAGCGCAGGTTTTCCATTTCCTCGTAGATGTGGTCGTTGCCTTTATACACCGATAGGTCGAGGTCGCCGAAAGTGTCGTTGCACTTTTGGTTGTCTACATACAACAACGACGTGATTTCGGGAAACTTTTCGGCAATGTGCTGCAACAGCGACAAGGCACGCTGCTCGTCGCCTTCCTCGTCGTAGTGGAACTGTATGAGCACCATCCACTCGCCCGTATTTGAGTTGCGTATCATTATGTCGCGCAGCAAACCGTGTTGTGCACGCAGGTCGAAGAAAGTCATGCCCGTTTCGTAGGCATAGTCGCGTATGGCATTGCGTATGCGGTTGTGCAGGTCGTCCATGAGCCAGCATTTCTCTATGGGGAGAATCTTGTCGAATGCGCCGGTGATGTGGAAGCCGATGCCGTTCATATTGTCATACTTGAAACCCGACGCTACTTGCTCGCGTGTGAGCCACCTCTTGTTGCAGCAACCGAATTCGAGCTTGTTGCGATATTCGCTTGTCTTTACCGACCCCAATATCTCGCGGAATTCCGGCAATTCTATCTTGCCGATGCGTGTGAGCTGGTCGAACACTTGCTTTTGCTTGGCCTTCAGCTGTTCGCTGTATGGCAGATTCTGCCATTTGCATCCTCCGCACACTCCAAAATGCTCGCACATGGGTTCAGTTCGCACATCGCTGTATTTTATGAAGCGTATCACTTCTGCCTCGCAATAATGGTGCTTTTTGCGTCGCACCTGCAAATCGACAACATCGCCGGGTACGACAAACGGTACAAACACCACCATGTCGTCGATGCGTGCTATGCATTTTCCTTCTGCTGCAATGTCGGTTATCGTTATGTTCTCAAGTATAGGCAACGCCTTTTTCTTTCTTGTCATAATGTCGTGTGTACTTTCTTTTTCGTGTGTGCATTACAATTCCGCGCCTCAGCAATTGTTCTCAAGCATAGCTGAAGCGGGTTAACGGCGTGCAAAAATAGTCAAATAATTTGATTATTACGGCCTTGAATGGCTATTTTATTGCCATTTCTGTACTTGGAGTGTGTTTCGCGTGCCTTTTGTAGCCGTGGTTATGTGGTCAGGGCAATGGTTTTGTGGTTGTCAGATGCGGTCGAGAACGGTCACTATCAAACCGTTCATCTTGCTCTTGTAATCGGTGTCGGTCTTTTTGGCTATACGGTTGGCTATCACCATACAAACTGTCGTGGCCTTGTGTCCCATGAGTTTCGACAGTCCGGCCAGTGCAGAGCTTTCCATTTCAAAGTTAGTCACCTGCAGACCTTTATATTCAAACGACTCTATTTTCTCGTTTTGGTGAGGATCGGCCAACGGTATGCGCAGCTCACGTCCCTGCGGTCCGAAAAATCCGCCGCATGCCACTGTTATGCCTCTAATCATGTCGTCGCCGGCAATCCTTTCGGTCAGTTCTTTGTCGGCCTCCACCACATAGGGAGCCGGTGCGCACATATTGCCGCTCCAACCAAGGTGGTTGATGAGTGCGCGTTCCATTTGCAGGTCGCACACCGAGTTGCGCCCGGCATAGAAGTTCAGGAGTCCGTCGAAACCTATTGAGCGTGCCGAGCAGATGAACGACCCGGTAAGCGTGTAGGGTTGCAGTCCGCCACAGCTTCCTATTCTTACTATTTCGAGTTGGCGCAGGTTTTCTTTTTCTTGCCGTGTTTCAAAGTCGATGTTGGCAAGAGCGTCTATTTCATTCATCACGATGTCGATGTTGTCGCAGCCGATGCCGGTTGAAATTACGGTGATGCGCTTATCCTTGTATTTTCCGGTTATTGAGTGGAATTCCCTGTTTTGTATGTCAAACTCTATATCTTCCAAGTGTGGAGCCAAGAGCGACACGCGTCCCGGGTCGCCTACGAGTATTACCTTGTCTGCAAGGTTTTCGGGTTTGAGGTGCAAGTGGAATATGCTGCCGTCACCGTTGATGATGAGTTCCGAGTCGGCAAAATGTTTCTTTGTCATAATGTCAAATTTAAGGTTTACTATATCGTGCTGTCTGCCTTGTGGCACATCTGCATTAAAGCAGGAGCATTGTGTGTCATTTGCCAAGCAGACTGTTTTCTTTGGCTCTTAGTGTGGCTATGGCTTTCTTTGTTTTCTGCACGTTCTGTTCGAGCTGGGCTTCCTGTTGCGCAATCTGCTTACCTGCCTGTGCACGGGCATTTGCTGCCGAAGCATGATATTTTGCTCTCGCGGCCTCTATGTTGTCGGCAAGTTTTTGCGTGCTTTCTTGCATGCGCACAATTGCTTGATACATGTTCTTTGTTTCGGTAGAGGCAAACTGGTTGACGTCATGGTAGGTGGTTTCGTCGTTCACCACAAATGCCATGCGGTGGTTTTCTGCATTTCTGCCCAGTCGTTCCTTTACGCGCTCAATGTGCTGCATCACCTGTTGCCTTATTTCGGGCGTAGGCCATGTCTCCCTTATGCGCGTAATTGCCGCATAATTGTGAAGTAGGCTTTCAGACATTTCGTCGGCATCGTAGTTGGTTCTGGTTGTCGGCGGCACAAAAGTGTAAACGCACGCCTTGCCGTCGGGTTGTCTTCGTGTCGTGGCAAACCATGCGAGACTGTCGGCATCGGCCTCTACGAAGAC
This sequence comes from Dysosmobacter segnis, assembly GCA_963602915.1. GTDB lineage: Bacteria > Bacteroidota > Bacteroidia > Bacteroidales > Bacteroidaceae > Prevotella. The sequence goes on from CAVCLB010000001.1 coordinate 150,484, forward strand.
GAAGTCGTCGGCCTGTGAGTTGAACGGTAGTCCGATGTTCTCGGCATTCAAGAATTTACCCTCGTCGGCATCATATTTTGAAAGATATATGTCGCGTTTGCCAAGTCCGTCGTCAGAGATGCCTGAGAAATACAGGGTAACACCGTCTGAAGACATAAACGGATAGCTAATGTCCTTGAACTTGCTGTTCAGCTCGTCTATTTCGTGTGCTTCTCCCCATTTCCCGCCAATCTTGTCGCGTGTGAACAGGCGCGAGATGCTGTCCGTTCCCAGTTCTGTGTAGAAACATTTGTTTTGGAATCCGTTAACATACACATACGCCTTGTCATTGCCCGTAGTGTTGAAGAAATCGTCGTATTTTATGTATTTGCCATAGGTGGCAGGCAGAAAAATGGCATCGAGCACACTGTCCTTGTCAACCACTATGCTGTCTACAAAGAATATTCGTTGCGTGTTTTCAAGCATATCGTTGTATATGGCCTTTGTCTTGGCCGACATTACATTGGCAGTGTTGGCCTGACGCTTCTTGGCTGCGGCCTTTGCCTTTGTTTGCGCTGGCACTGCAGTTGAAACGGCCAAGGCCAATGCAAGTGTAATGATGTGCTTCTTTCTCATTTCCCGGTCTTTTGGTTTGTGATTGTTCTGGCGTCGCCATTGTGTGAAACGACTTTTGCAATTATTGCAAAGTTAGCTATTTTGTCGGAAATCACAAGCAGTTTGTGCGAAAAATAACAAACTCTGGCTTGCTGCTGTGCCTTGTGCGCACATGCCGTTTGGTTGTGGCAATGCAGTGTTTGTATAGTTTTTGCGACTCATGTCGTTGCTTTTTGTCGCAAAAGCAAAGTCTGGTGCCGGCGTGCGGCATATGGTGCATGTGCGTGCGGCGGTTGGTGTGCGTGCGTGTTGCACATGCTGCACGCAAGTGCTCCATATCTGTTAATGTCGCCATAGCCCGGTTGATGACGGCAAGGCAATATGGCGTTGGTTTGCTTTTATTGCTTTGAAATGGTTTGATTTCTTGGATGTCAGAAATTGCACAATTCATTTTTTATCTTTAACTTTGCAAGAATGATGTTGATGACATGGCGTGTGAAGACGCTTGGCTATGCAACCCTTGCCGTTGTAGTGGCTTGGGCCATGCTCACGGCTTGTGCTGGGTGTGGCGCAAAAGCCACATTGTGCGGCATCGGTTTTGAAAGCGCCGAAGCCGACACTGCCGTGGCTCTCGCCCGAAACAACGGTGCGCCCACATGCAACGTTACGGCGAGTGTAGCCTATGCAGTAGGGCGGAATGCGGATTTAATAAATGCGGCTTTGCTCAAGTCGGGCGTGTTCGCTCCTGAATATGTGTCAGGGGCTGATGCACAGCGTGCCTCGCGCTTTGCAAGATGCGTTGTTGAGAACTGCGCGAATGATTATTTGCGCGACTATGCACCGCTCTATCGTGGCGACGCCGCCCATGGGCAAATGTTCACCAAGCGGATTTCGGTCACGGCGCGTGCCTATTCCTACCGCGAAGGCATAATTGTCTATGCCGTAACTACGTCGGAACGTGATGAAGACGGAATGTCGGAGAAACGCACATCGGCAATAAACATAAATGCCAAAACCGGCAAGGTGATAACTCACGACGAACTGTTTCTGCCGGGTAGCGACCGCCATATAGAAAGACTGATAGTTGGCAAGCTCCGCAGAAAATATGGAGCGAAGGACGACAATGAATTGAAAGATAAAGGAATACTTGCCGTCGAAGATATATACATACCCGATAATTTTGTGATAGGCAAGCACGAGATAACCTACATATATGCAGCCGACGAGATAGCCCCACACGACTTTGGCGAAATCAGAGTGGCCATAAGCTATGATGAGTTTGGAAAGTTGTTGACAATAAACACACGATGAAATAATTATGGAAAAAATAAAGAAATATTTCAGCAGCATCAGCGAGGAGCAGGAAAGGCAATTCGCGCAGTTGAAACCGCTCTATGAGGAGTGGAACAACAAGATAAACGTGATTTCACGAAAGGACATGGACAATTTCTACGAGCACCATGTGCTCCACTCCTTGGCCATAGCCAGCGAAATAAAGTTCAAGGAAGGAAGCCGAATTCTCGACCTTGGCACTGGCGGCGGGTTCCCCGGCATACCGTTGGCAATAATGTTTCCCGATGTCACTTTCAAGTTGATCGACCGCACCGGTAAGAAAATCCGCGTCGTCAACGAGGTGGCCAATGCCATAGGTTTGAAGAATGTCACTGCCGAACAATTGGCCGGCGAGGAAGAAAAAGGCCTCTACGATTTCGTGGTGAGCCGTGCCGTGATGCCATTGCCCGACCTGATGCGCATCGTGAGGAAAAATATTTCGCGTAAAAACCAGCACAACTCATTGCCCAACGGCCTGATTTGCCTTAAGGGTGGAAATGTTGACGAGGAGGTGAGGCCGTTCAAGAACATCGTGTCGGTGATTGAGATACATGACACTTTCGAGGAAGAATGGTTTAAGGAAAAACATTTAATTTACGTTCCCGTATGATGAAAATTGAACATTTCACTTGCAACATGCTTCAGGAAAACTGCTATGTTGTGAGCGACGAGACAAAACAATGCGTAATAATAGACTGTGGCGCATACTATGAGGCGGAGCTGTCCGCAATCATCGATTATATAAAGACTGCCGAATTGACGCCTGTGCATCTCCTTGTAACGCATGGGCATTTTGACCATAACTTCGGAAACGCAGCCATTTCACAGGCTTTCGGTCTGTCGCCCGAAATCTCGCGTCACGACAAGCAATTGCTTGATCATTGCGACGAGCAGGCAAAAACGTTCGGAGTGGATTTCGACCAACCCTGCATACCGGCTGGCCGTCTGCTTGAAAACGGCGAAAAGATAACTTTCGGCAATCATGTGCTGCAAGTGATTGAAACCCCCGGACACTCGCAAGGTTCGGTGGTGTACTACTGTGAGGATGAAAAGACGGCCTTCACCGGCGACACTCTTTTTCGCGGTTCGATAGGTCGTACTGATTTCGTAGGCGGCAGTATGTTGCAGATTATACAAAGTCTGCGAATGCTCGCGCAACTCCCCGACGACACGGTTATTATGCCTGGCCACGGCAGCCAAACCACAATAGGCTATGAGCTTGCGCACAATCCTTACATGGACAGGTGATATGCTGAAGGCAACAACGGCAATAAAGACAATTCTCGGCATCGACCCGGGAACAAATGTCATGGGCTATGGGGCAATAAAAGTCACAGGTAACAGGGTCGAGATGCTGACAATGGGCGTAATCGACATGCGCAAAGACCACGACCCTTATGCGCGTCTTGGCAAAATCTTCGCACAGGTAAGTGCCTTGATAAAAGAATTTCAACCCGACGAAATGGCAATTGAAGCCCCGTTCTTTGGCAAAAACGTGCAGTCGATGCTCAAACTTGGGCGCTCGCAAGGCGTGGCAATAGCGGCAGCTGTGCAGAACGGAATAACGGTGCACGAATATGCACCGCTGAAAATAAAGATGGCCATAACCGGGCAGGGACAGGCATCGAAGGAGCAAGTGGCCGATATGCTTAAAAGACTGCTGAAACTCAAAGACGACGAAATGCCGCATTTTATGGATGCCACCGATGCTCTCGGCGTGGCCTATTGCCATTTCATGCAGGCCGGCAATCCCGTCAACGACACACACTATAACGGGTGGAAAGACTTTGTAAACAAGAATCAGAACAGACTATGCAAACGATAATAAGCATGAAACAGGGTGTTGCCCGCCGCGAAGACTGGCGGTTGCGGCAACCTGCCGATTTTGAGTTGTGCGACGGCGAACACATTGCCGTCGTGGGCGATAACGGCAGCGGAAAAACCTTGTTCGTTGAGATGATACGCGGAAGCCACCCTTTACAGGGCGAAGGGCCTGTGTATGATTTCTCGCCGTCGGGTTCTGCACGCGCTTCCGACAACATTGTGTATATATGTTTTAAGGATTCCTACGGCACGCGTTGCGACTCGCTTTACTATCTGCAACAACGTTGGAACTCGATGGAGATTGACGAAGACGCGCTGACGGTGGGGCAGAAACTGCGCAAGGCACGCGAAATGGCAGAAACGGGAAGCCATCAGTATGGAACATTTGTAGACAACGTGTGCAAGATGTTTCACCTTGACGCGTTGTCTGACAAATATGTGGTAACATTGTCGAGTGGCGAACTGCGCAAGCTCACCATTGCGTGTGCCATAATGGGCCAACCTCGGGTGTTGGTGCTCGACAATCCCTTCGTGGGACTTGACGCAAAAGCACGAGGGACATTGCGGCAAACGCTTGAAACATTGGTGTCAATGTGCCGCATGCAGATAGTGATTGTTGTGGGCAGTAGTCGTGACATACCCGATTTCATCACCCATGTGGTGGAAGTGAGCGGACTGGTAGTAGGGCAGAAGGCAACGCGTGAGCATTATCTTGGCAGGCACGGCAGTTCTGCCATTGTGCCGTTTTCTGAAGAAAAGCGTGCGGCAATAAAGCATCTACCTTATAAGGAAGATGCACAGGCAGCCGACATCATAGTGAAGATGAATGACGTAAGCATAAAATATGGCGACCGCACTGTTCTGCACGACGTGAACTGGACAATAAAAAATGGCGAGTGTTGGGCTTTGAAAGGCCCTAACGGTTCGGGAAAGTCCACGCTTCTCAGTCTGGTTTGTGCCGACAACCCTCAGGCTTATGCATGCGACATTACGCTTTTCGACTGCAAGCGCGGAAACGGCGAAAGCATCTGGGACATCAAAAAACACATAGGCTATGTTTCGCCGGAGTTGCACAGGGCAATGAAAAACGATGTTGAAGTCGTGAATGTGGTTGCAAGCGGTTTATACAACCTTACGGGTTGTCGCCGTAACTGCACTGCGGCCGATAGGGAGAAAGCCATGTTTTGGATAGATGTGTTCGGCATAGGGCATCTTGCCACTCGCCGATACATGTCGTTGTCGAGTGGCGAACAGCGTCTGGTGTTGCTCGCGAGGGCATTTGTGAAAGACCCGGAGCTGCTCATTCTCGACGAACCGTTTCATGGGCTCGACGATACCAACCGCAACGTCGTGGGCAATGTGATAAGCACGTTCTGCTCACGTCGAGGCAAAACGCTCATCATGGTGTCGCACTATGACACCGATTTCCCGGAATGTGTAACGCATGAATACCGGCTTGAGCGCAGAAAATGAAGAAAAGAAAAATACGAAAAAATAGCAAACAACATGAAAAAATTATTGTTTACAATTGTAATGGCCGTCTTGTGCACGGTAAACGGATATTCGCAGGAAATCTACAACGAGGTTAAAGCCTTGCAGAAACATGAGGAAAGCATAGTCAACGATACCACAAAGAACATTGAAGTGAGAAAGGTGGCATGCTTCAAGTATGATGCACTTTACTATCTCATCGACAAGGCCGGCAACGACGCAACGTTCACCGAATATGAACTTGGAATGCAGGCCAATGCCATGATCGATTTCGTCAACCTTTATGTAAAGCGCATAGGTAACGAAAAGAAACAGCGCGACAAAAACCTTATAATGGCAAAGTTCAAGGCTGCCACAATAAACCACGCCTTGTTCAACGATGTAGACAAGGAAGTTGTCTATGCCTATGTTGACAACGAAAAATACATAACACAGTTCTCGCTCGACACCGATTGGGTGAAAGCCTTCGAAGAGGTGAGAAAATAACCGTGTAGCAACAAACCACAACGTGGTGCCAAAAATGTGCCGTCGTGTGTAATAGCCGTAAATATATAATCATGCTGCTGCTTGCCGTCATTGCGGCAACCTCGCTTTGTGCACAAACAAAATGGTATTCGCCTTTTGATAATTGCGGCGACGAACCTTACGTTTGCGGTAGGGCGTGGAACAGTGAAATCGGAAATAATTTCGCACGCCTTCCCCAACGCTACAAAGCAAAGGTCACTAAGGCTGTATGGGGACTTTCGCGGTTTGGCGCAGGCGTCTCGCTGCGTTTCTTTACAAATTCAAGAAACATCAGCGTGCGTTACGTTCTCGCACAACGTCAAGGCTATCTCAACATGACTTGGCTCAACCATTCGGGCGTTGACCTTTATGGCGCCGATGCAAAAGGAATGCTCCATTGGATAGGCAACCACATGAACTGGAATGTCAACGGCGACACGGTTGCTGTTGTCTACAACGGTCTGACCTTGCCCGCAGGAATGGCCGGAGGCACTGAATTCCGCCTATATCTTCCGCCGTACAACGAGGTGAGTGTTGCCGAAGTGGGCGTAGACTATGACGCAGAGTTCGAATTCTGGCACGAAAATGCGCAAAGCCAATCGTGGTATACGGATCGTCGATAGTGAACGGCGCTTCGCCGTCGCGCCCCGGACTTATGTTCACGAATATCGTGGCACGCGAGAGCGGCTGTCCCGTTGTGAATTTCGGCTTCTCGGGTTCGGCATTCATGGAGCCTGCAGTGTTTGATTTCCTTTCCGAAATCGATGCGTGTGCATTCATTCTCGACCCTATGCCAAACAGTTATCGGCTGGGCGAAGACGAAATCGTGAAGCGTGCATGCGAAGGGGTGCGCAAAATACGCAAGGCAAGCAATGCACCAATACTTATGGTTGAAGCGTGTGTGTCTATGGATACGCTGTTTTGCCGCACGCGGGCGCAAGAATATTTTGATGCCAACCGTAAATGCCGCGCCGCTTATGATCAACTGTGCAAGGAAGGTGTGGCAGGACTTTACTATCTGTCGGCAGACGATTTGGAATTCACCGAAGAGTCGATGATAGAAGGCACGCACCCCAATGATATAGGAAACCGCCAGTATGCCGATGCCTATCTTAATAAGATTGGCGAGATGTTTAGCGGTAATCAGGCAAGAGGGGACGGCTTGTGTGCCAAAAGCCCCAAATGAACTTTTGTAAATTATTGTTGTCCAGTAAAAAATTTTGCAACGGGTAAGTCCCGTAGGGACGACAGATTATAGCGCAGGGGCTTGCCCCTGCGTTTATGTATTTCAATAATTTTGCACCTGTAGGGGGCAAATGAAATGATGCTTTGATAGATAGGGGCAAGCCCCTATCCTATAATATGCGCCCCTTTCAGGGGCAATGGACAGCAAACCATGCAATGAGCAAAAGTAAGCCTTGCATATTCCCAAGCCTTGTAAAGAACAACCATTTTTTAGTCACAATAACTTGTCGATGTCAACAGCCACGCCAATCTGGAGATTTATACCGTCGGTCAGCGGACTGTTTAGGTAATAGTATTTGGGCTTGTAGTTGAGTAGGTTGTCGAGAGCCAGGTTCAGCCTCGCAGCCTTGCCGAAACACTGCACGAGAGACAACTTCCAGATGGTGTAGGCAGGATAGCTCACTGTAAGCGTTCCCTCGCTTACGTTGTAGTAATTCTTGTATTCCGCGTTCTTCACTCCCGAGAGCACTCTTCCGTTAAGTCCCACCGACAAACTGTAGTTTTTTGTTATCTGCCTGTCGAAGTCCACACGCGCGTTCACAGCGTGTTTCCTTGCCGGGATATACTGATTGTTGATGGTATTGCCGTCCTTGTCCTTCGCCAGCTGTTCATTGGTATAGGCGTAGGTGAGGCGTGCCGATAGCCCATTGCTCCAACGCGCCTGCATGCCAGCCTCTGCGCCGCTCACGCTGTAGTCGTCGAGGTTGGAATACGGCAGATAAGGCTGTTTGTCGGCAACGCTCTTGAAATAAGGCGCAGCTGTGGAGAGTTTGTTCTTCACCTTGTTGTAGTAAGCTGAAAGGGTGAAGTTATAGTGCCCCTTGGTATATTCAGCCGAAACATTGAAATTATGGCTCGTTTCAGGTTTGAGGTCTGGGTTGCCTTCCACTATCCATATGCCCGACATGTCGAAATTGTAGTATTTCTCCTTCAGTGATGGCGCGCGGAACCCCATGCCGTAGCCTGCTCTCAGCGAGAGGTTTCGCAAGGGTTTGTAGCACACATTAATCTTCGGCGTGAGGCGCGACAATTTGCCGTCGGAGAAATAGTCGTAGCGCATGGCGGTAACAACCTCCAATTTATCGGTGATACGCCAGTCGTACTGGGCGAAGGCATCGAAGCTGTCCTGTTTGCGTGTGCCGTCTTCAAGGTTGGTGTTATACAGGTAGTCGTGCATGATATCCGCCCCTGCGGTGAACACGTCGCCGCTCTGGAAAGAATGGTTGTAGAGCAACCGCACGGTGTTCTGCACGTTGCTGTAGTCGCGTATGTCAAGGTGCGTGATGCGTTGGTAATCCGACTTGTCATACTGGTCGAAGGCGTAGCTGAGCTGGATTTTGTCGCTTTGGCTCACATTCCAGTCCATTTTAACACCGCCCGAAAAGTCGCGGTAGCGCTCCGGCTGGTCGGTGCTACGCACCGTCTCGCGGAAGAAATACCCGGCGCGCCCCGTAAGACTGAAGTCCGCCGAAGGCTTCCACACGAGCTGATCTTTGAAATTCATCGTCTTGTCACCGTAAATGGTGGCGATGATGCGCGTGACAGGGTTGGTGGCACTGTGAACGTCGTAGTTGGCGGTGCGGTTGTAGTTGGCGGTGAGCATATTGTTCCAGTGCTTGCCGTTGATGCCGTATGACGCGCCGTAGCGTTGCTCCTTGTGCTTGGCGAAACGTGTGTTGAGGTTGAGTGTCCACGGTTGCTGCGTGTGCTTGGTGATGATGTTTATCACGCCGCCCGTAGCATTGCTGCCGTAGAGGGCGGAGACTGCACCTTTAACTATCTCAATGCGCTCCACATTGTCCATGGAGAGACGCGAAAAATCCACGTCGTCCATCGTCTCGCCAGCCAACCGCTCGCCGTCTACGAGGAAGAGCACGCCCTGTCCGCCGAATCCCGAAAAGTTGAGATGCGTCTGTTGGTTCATGGCATAAGAGAATTCCACCCCAGGCAGTTCCTGCTGCAGCGCGTCGAGTACGTTTGTTGCATCGAGACGCGTAAGGTCTTTCAACGTTATCACGCGTGTCTGTATGGGGGCGTCTTTAAGGAATTTCGGCGTGCGCGTGCCTGTCACCACCACCTCGTCGAGGTCGAAATGCCTGTATATGGAGTCGGTGGCAGTGTCTACAGGGGTTTGCGCAATGAGGGCGATCGGACTTGCCAACAATATTGTCGGCACTAATAGCTTCATGTTTTGCATATAAGGAGAGGAATTGTCGGGGAGAATTGTCAGTAGGGATACTTGTAGTTTATGGTGAGATAGCACTTTGTTCCCTTCGGCGAGAGATAGTTAGCTAATTGCAGGGCAGCGTAGGTACCGTCTTTAAGCCGCAGGATGAACACGTGGTTGTTGAGGGAGAACGACGGCGGCATGGGCGGTATTTCCATGGTAAGCCATGAAGACAGCACTTTGTTAATGGCGATGCCCTGCGAGGGGATGTTTAAGAGGAGCATCTCGTCCTGGCTGTCCCATACCTCGTTTTCCGACCACTCGTCTTCGATGAATGTCATATCGCGGAAATAGTCGCTCGTCTCTGGCAACTGGTCCATCGACGTGAACGATGTCTCGAGCGCCGCCGCGCTGTTGGTGCGCACGTTGTTGCGGTGGACGGCGAAAGTCCAGCTCGTTGGCTCAGGCTGCGCCGCCGTGGGTGTGAAGCTCACGAAGTGGTTGTTCTTGAAGCCTGCGCCCCACACATCGAACCAGTACATATACTGCCCCGGCTTCTCGGCTGCGGTGGCTGCGGTATGTCCGCTTTCCGTCTCGTCCTTGCTTCCGATGGGGTCCATCGGTATGGGATAGGCTTCAAACTCCGTCTGTGCCTTCACTAGAGCCGCGGAATCGCCGCTTTGCTGGAGTCGCCGCAGTTGGGCGAGATCAACGTAGTACCAATTCTCCCAACTCGTGGCGTCAATAACAAACTGTCCGCTGGGGGAAAGGGTTTCTGCGGGGGCATCGTAGATACCGTCAAAAATACCGTTGCAGGCCGTGAGCGCTAGTATGCCCAAACCTGCAACGGTATGTATAAGATGATCAGTTGTTCTTTTTTTCGTCATCTATTCTGTTGATTGCGGCGGGATTTTTCATAAGTTGGTAATCAAAATTATTTTTAAAGTACCTTTCTTGTTGGGTTCATAATAATAATGATCGCCTACTTAACCCGCCTTTAATGTATTTTCTCCTCGCTGCCAGATACCGGCAACGCTTTTATTGGTTGAGATATTTCTTGCCGTTCACGATGACAATGCCCTTGTAGCTCTTGTCCACCTGCTGTCCGCTAAGGTTGTACATCTTGCCGTCTGACTTCACGTTGTCGACAATTGTCGAAGATATGCCGTTGCTCGATGCGTAGAACTTAGACACAATGCCGAATGGCATTACGCCCATTTGGAAGGTGTTCACGATGTCCTGCACAGCCGTGTCGTTGTATTTCACAAGTATGGTGTTGTCTTTCTTTGCATTGAACATATAGTCGCCGTCCATTGTTGTATTTCCGTTTTGCACAGCTGTGAAATGGAATTTCAGGTCGTCATTCCTGTAGTCGCGGTAATATCCGCCCTTTTCATCGTCATACGCAAGCTGCTTCACCGTGTAAGTGCCGAGTGTAAGGTCGCCCATCACGGTGCCCTTCAGCTCGTATGTAGGTATTTGCACATCCAAAAGCTCGAGGTCGCCTTCCTTGTACTTGCGCACGTTGTATGTCACACTCTCGTTGGAATAGTTGTACATTCCGCCTACGCTCACGCTTATAGCGCTAGTCACGGGCTTCACGAAATACGACTTCACGGTGTATGTAAGCGGGAGAGGCATGGCACCATAGTTGAACACCGCCTTGATGTCAAGGCAGTTGTCCGCCATGTTGTATGTGCCAGAAAGCGAAGTTCCCGTTATCGTCTTTTCTGAACCGTCCACTGTTACAGTGGTCGAGAAGGTCTGTTCCGTTATTGTTATGGCATGGTTTTCGCCCATGGTGAATGCTGCACCGTTGATGGTGAACGAGGGGATTGCAGGCATTCCAGTGGCGGATATTGCCGGGATAGTGATATTTCCTGAGCTTACGCCCGTGACCTCAAATTTCAATGTGTCACTTTCATTCGGCACGTTCATTGACATCACGCTTGCCGTAGACGGGCCTACGAATGTCATGGGACCATGCTGCGCCATCATGTCGGCTGCCGCGAGGGCGGCGAAAACAAGAGTAAAGATTTTTTTCATTTCGCTTTTTCTTTTTACAATATTATTGTTTTGTTATTTTTTAAAGTTTATAATGTCAGTTAGTCTCTTCCGCGTTATCCCTGGCGTTGTATATCCAAAAGCCGGCTATCAGTGCCAAGAACACGCCAAGAATGCCGAGCATCTCGCCCACATGGTTGGCTGGGTCTACCCATATCTCCTTGAAGAATCCATTGCGCGCGGCCACCTCCACCGTAGTCCAAAAAACAATTACCGTGGCGAGCGACATACGAAGGTTTCTGCCCCATGAAGCGATATGCAGTTGTTTCTTGAACATCAGCGCCGAACCGATAAGGCACAGCACTGCCACAGCGTAGGTTATGGGGTGCGTGGTGCCGAGGAATACGGGGTCGTAGCAGAACATGAGGACGAGGTAGAGCCCCCACATCATCACGTTCCATTCCATAAAGGTGACGATGCTTGTGTGGTGAGCCATAGGGCGCAGTTCCACACGGCTTTCCACTCCGCAATGGCGCTGAATCCAGCGGATGAAATCGCAGCCTGTGCGCGTGCAGAACACGTACATTACGATGAACATTATCCACATTCCGAAGGAGGCCGGCATTATGAGGTATTCGGGGCGCGACCCGCGCAGGCCCTTGAGTTCGGGGCGCGTAAACTCATCGAGTGGCGCGCCGTTGATGGTAAAGGTGTGGTTCACCCCAATTCCATTAATATATTCCGTTGTAGTCTGCACCGCTCCGCTGCCTACGAGGTCGCAGTGTACGCCGTAGCGCTGGGCGTAGTAGGCGAAGAGAAATTCCACCCAGCCTGTCCAAAAGAGCAGAGCTCCCGTCATCCCGAAAATAGTCTGACGGGTGTCTCCTTTGACGAATACTCCCCAAATGGTGATTACAATCCCCACGAAGCCCATTGTAAACGTTGAATAGTGCAACGCGGTGGGCTGGAGAAGATGCTCCATTATAATCATCAGAGCATGACCCAGAGGCATCAATAGCAGGATAATTAGCAAAGATCCTATTGTCTTGCCAAGATGTAACTGTTTATTCATTGTTTTCCTTTGCAGCCGCTTTTCCGACTTGCGTTGCAAAGGTATGTATATTCTTTTTTCTCGACAATACCCAAATTTTGTGATTTTCGGCGGCGGATTACCACTCTGCTGAGAAGAGCATCGGCTCCTTGACATTGCCGTTATATCGATTTCCAGTTCTGCCGGAACCCCGCACTTGGGCGAAGAACCTCACCTTTCATAAAGGGGAACGGCAAACTGTTTTGTGAAAACTCGCAATGTAAAAACCGGTACTTATTGATATTTTACACTTTTTGTCTTTGATTTTCTTAAAATTTATTACTTTTGCAAGATATTGGGAAAACTAGTTTAAGGTAAGATAGGGTAATTTTAATTTTAATAAACATTTTATGCAAAACAAACTGACAAGTCTTTGCCTGTGTCTTCTCGCCGTTGGCGGAGTGCAGGCATCAGCGCAGCAGGTTGTTAATGGGTTGTCGCCACGCTATATTGAAGGCGTGGTGCGCGTGAAGCTTCAACCCGAGCTGGCGGCGAAAGTGGAAAAAGCCACTCTGCCGACAGCGGGAACGAATCGCGCTCCGGCGGCATATTTAACGACTGGCGTGGCGCAGCTTGACGGCGTGGCAAGCAAAGTGCACGCTGTAAGCATGCGGCGAGTGTTTCCTTATGCCGGAAAGGATGAGGAGAAACACCGCAAGTATGGGCTCGACCAATGGTATGACATTACCTACGACAACAGTGCCATGACACCTGCGCAGGCACGAAACCTCTATCGGTCTACGGCGGGAATCATGCACGCCCAGCGCATCCCCGTTTATACGATTTCTGACAGTCAGAAATACATCGAGGTCTCTCCTGCCGCAATAGCCAAGGCACAGAAGGCTGCTTCTACCATGCCTTTCAACGACCCGATGCTTTCGGCTCAGTGGCATTATCACAACGAAGGGCAGTTGAGCGGCACAAAACCCGGAGCCGACATAAACGTATTCCCTGCCTGGGAGAGTGGGGTGACAGGTTCAAAAGATGTTGTCGTGGCCATCGTTGACGGTGGTTTCCAGGTGAATCACCCCGATTTGAAGGACAATGTATGGATTAATGAAGCCGAATTGAATGGTAAACCGGGTGTTGACGACGACGGCGACGGATATGTAGACGATATCTACGGTTACAATTTTGTCGTGGGTTCGGCCAACATTAGTGCCCATACTCACGGCACTCACGTTGCCGGCACCGTCGGAGCAACCAATGGCAACGGCATTGGCGTGTGTGGTGTTGCAGGAGGAAGCGACGGAACTGGCGGCGTAAAGATGATGGTATGCCAGGTATTCGACTCCCGTGCAAGTTCATCGGCAGTGGCCGACTATGGCGCAGCACTCGTTTATGCGGCCGACCGAGGGGCTAGCATTGCACAATGTTCGTGGGGTATGTCAACTCCCGATGATGAAGATGAGGCAACAGCCGAGGGTGTGCGCTATTTCACCAAAGAAGGCGGCGGCGACAAAATGGACGGCGGCCTTTGCATCTTCGCAGCGGGAAACACCGCCGACGAGGGCAACTACTATCCCGGATGCATGTCGGAAGTGGTGGCTGTTGGTGCTACGACGGCCACGGGCGAGCCTGCCTACTATGCTTCGCGCGGCACATGGGTTGACGTTTCGGCTCCCGGTGGATTGAAAGACAACGGCGATGAATATGGAGTGTTGAGCACTCTGCCGGGCGACAGCTATGGATATGAGGAAGGAACTTCAATGGCGTGTCCGCATGTTTCGGGAGTTGCAGCCCTCATATTGTCGAAATACGGCAACAAGAACTTCTCCAATGAGACATTGCGCACGATGCTCACCACATCGGTCAACGACATTTATGGAGAGGATTCAGAATATGCCGGACTGTTCGGCTCGGGTTGTATTGATGCCTACAAGGCATTGCAAGGCAATGAGAGCAGTGTGCCGGGTGCAGTTTCCGACTTTACCCTCACACCGTCGCACGACAATGTGCTTGTGGAATGGACTATACCCGACAGTGAAGAAAAGACGATTGACCACCATGTGATTTATTACAGCACCGAGCAGTTTGCCGCCACCGACGACCTGACAAAGCTTAACAGGGCAACGGTTGACACAAAATACAAATACAGCGGTGATGCGATGAGCTACGAACTGACGGGGCTTAAGGCGCAGACAACCTATTATTTCGCCATTGTGGCCTACAACCGTTGGGGCAAGGCTTCGCAAGTTTCGCCCATAAAGTCGGCAACGACCAACGAAGGACCGTTGGCTAAGCTTGACAAAACTGCGCTTGCAATGACGCTTGATGCCTCGAAATCGGATGTGGCCGAGGGCACATTCAACATTCTCAACAACGGCAAGGGCGTCTTGAAATACGAACTTGTTGCTGCTACCACGCGTGCTACTTATTCGACAAGTGCCCGCAACAACACTCCGAAACCAGGAAATGTTGTAGCTTTCAGCGGAAAAATGACTCCGGCAAGTGCCTCTACGTCTACCAACAAACTCGTGACAAGCGATTATGAAGCAAGCGATTGGCCTTCAACATTGAGCTACTCCAATTATCTGCGCGCATATCTCGGCGAGTCGGATGAGGAAAAGCCCAATGCTCTTGCCCAGTATTTCAAGGTTGACAAAGACAGTTTCCCGAATGGCTTTAATCTTACAGCCCTCAACATAAAGGGCAGCAACGGCGAGAATCCCGTAATAGAGATTTACGACGGAAGTCGTTCAATATCTACTGCAAGTTTGTTGCAGCGTGTAAGTTACGACTACTTTGCCTATGGTTATGACATCAATTTGAATGAGCAGATTTATTTTGCTCCAGGCGAGAGCTTTTGGGTTGTAGCCAAATTCCCGGCAGGACAGAAGAATCCGTTGGGCGCAGCAATGGCCAACAAAGACGGCATTTCCAATTATAGCTATTACAGTTCGGACAACGGCAACTCGTGGACTCTCCTCTCCGAAGTGCTCAAAGGTTCAACATTTGAGTCGGTAAGCGAGAATCTTACATGGAGCGTTGATGCCGTTTCGAAGAATCCTGACTGGAGTGCAGTGCTCAATCCCGACCCAAAGTCTGGTGAAATACGTCCGGGTGAGCAGCAGACGGTGACGTTGAAAAACGATGGTCAGAAGATGATAAACGGCACCTACAAGTTCAATCTGCGCATGAAGACCAACGAGTCGGAGGCTAACAACGAAACTCTTGCGGTAACAATGACCGTGAAGAACAACAAACCTGAAATAGTGAGCCAGCAGCTCATCGATTTCGGACATCTGCTTGTTGGACAGACAAAGACGCTCGACATTGAACTCACCAACAAGGGTTACGGAACGTTCGGCGGACGTTTCGGCGCCGGTTTCTACACATACAACAAGACACTCACATGCACGTCTGACCAATTCGACCTCTCGCAAGGCGCGCCTGCTGTTTCTGCACGGTCGAGCAACGTGATGCATGTCACATACAGTCCCACCAAGGCTGGTAGCGTGAGCGGTACTGTTACGCTAACCGATGCCAACAAAAACACTTATTCGTTCACTGTGAGCGGAATCGCTTCAGAGCCGCCTTTGCTCAGCTTGGATAGCAGTGAGTTTGACCTTGGCGACTTGAAAGTGGGTGGAGATGCAAAAACATCTACATTTACAATAAAGAATGATGGCAAATATCCGCTTCAGTATGTGTTCCCGAAATTCTCTGATAAGAATGTGGAGGGAACGACAGAAAAGGCGCATAAGTTTGGCTATAGTTGTGAGACCAACCTTGATGACAACTCTGCATTGGAGTATGAACCCGAACCCGAGTTGGCCGATGAGGTTGACATAACATCACAGTTCGGCGACAACTCTTGGATTTCGGGTGCTGTCAGCCTTGGTTTCAAGTTCCCGTTCTATGGCACCAACTACGACAAGGTGTACATAACATCGCACGGCGGCATCTCGATGAACACCGTCAGTCATGGAACAATTGGCTGTTTCGTGCCTCAACCCACATGTATGAGTGGCTTGGGCTACATTTCGGCATACGGCAATTCCGGACTTCCCGGCAGTTTGCTCATGCGCAATGGCAGCAAGGTGAGCTACGGACATAAGGACGGCAACTTCGTGGTTAAGTTCCATGAGTGCTATTCGCTTGGCACCGATGGCGACGACGTGCCGTTAAGTTTCCACATTGTTCTTAGCCCCGATGGCAATGCAACGATATATTATGACAACTACACTCCGTCGATAATGCGCGACGAAGGTCAGCTCATGTATGTTGGTGTTACTGATGTTGACGTGAACGATCCGTTCACTGTCACCGATGCCGATGCGGCACGTTCGGGCAACAACGACATATATAGTAGTATTACTACGGGCACGGTGCTGCGCATTGTTGCTCCGGGACAGTCGATGATAACGGGTTTGTCAAGCACCGACGGATATATAGGCATTGGCGAGAGCAAGGAATTCACTGTCACGGCAAAGGCCGACGACACAATGAATGCCGGAAACCTGACCAACAATCTCGTGGTTCTCACCAACGATCCGAAGGCTGCAAGCCACAATATCGTGTTCAAGGCCAACATTACTGGCGACAACCTTAAGCCCGAGGTTGCAGTAGATTCGACGGCAATCGATTTCGGTAAGGTGTTCCGCACATCAGTGCAAAAGCGTGTAGCTCATCTTGCCAACAACGGAAAAGACGTTTTGAAAGTAAGTGCGGTGAGCCTTGCCGAGGGTAAGTTCACTGTTTCCGATGATGTTAAGAGCGGCTTCACAGTGCCGGCAGGACAAAGCAAGGACATCACAGTGGTGTTGCCTACCGAAAACAGCGGAGCTGTTGAAGACAAACTCACGGTAAGCTATTCTGACGGAACTTCTACGGTATTGCCGTTGAAGGGCGAGGTGATAGGCTGTCCGCAATATTCGGCTACGCCGTCGAGCGACAACATATCTACACCCTACGGTGAAAGCGTGGAGCGCAGTTATAGCTTTGTCAACAACGGCGATGAGCCTCTCACGGTGAGTGTTGCATCTGACTCGTGGTTCAAGTTCAAGAATCTCGAGGCCGACGATGTTACATCAAGTGTAGACTACACATGGGAGTCAACTGCTAATGGTCAGGATGTTGATTATGAATGGGAGGATATTCTTTCCGATTATGACGAACACATGGCTTACTCCTACTTTGCCGACCAAACCGACTATAAGGAGGTGACACTGCCATTCAGCTTCCCGTTCTATGGAAAGAAATACGACAAGATGTACATATATAATACTGGTTTTGTGTCGTTTGACAAACCAGAAGTGGATTACAAGCAGTTCCCCGAACCGCCGGCAACCATTCCGACAACCGAAACATTCTATACCAATATTATATGTCCCTTCTGGGGCAACCACACGATGAATACTGCCGCGAGCGACGGTGTTTACTACAAAGCCTATACCGACCGTGTCGTAGTTAGTTTCAAGGACTATGGCAACACGATGATGCAGGGTATGAACTTTGAAGTGGTGCTCAACAATGACGGAACTTTCAAATTCCAGTATAAACTGGATGATGATGGATTTATGAGCCAGCCCTTTGGACTGTGCGGCATAATGGATCATTCGGGCAAACGCGGCATACAGCCGTCGGACAACAACATAAGCAGCGGCAATGCTGTATTGTTCCGTCCGGGTATATCTTATGTCATTGCTTCGGGATCTAGTGTTGACATGCCGGTGGAAATAGATGCAAACCGTCTTGCCAATACCTATGAGGAAGCATTCTCTATTGTTACCAACGACCCGGCAAACAGCAATGTAACGTTGCCCGTAAGCGTGGAAATAACAGGAGAAGCTGTGCCGGTATGGCCTGAGGCAATTACGCTCACACAGGTTTACGACCCGACATACACTCCGGGTGAAGTGGAGTTTGAGGTGGCAAACAATGGTAAACGCGCTTTTGTCATCAACAATATCAGTGGTAAGATGATTGAGTTTGACATGGATACATACACACAGGATGCACAGCTGCAAGTGTGGATGTCTACCGATCAGAGCGGCGACGACGGCCCTGGTCCGCTCTCGCTTACCTCAAGCAACTCCAATATGGGTTGGGTGGCCTACTATCCTGGCAGCATGGATGCAATAAGCGTAGGCCTTGAGCCGGTGCGTTTCAAGTTGGTTTATTTCAACACCTATCAGGCAACCACTGCTTCGTCGACCCTCACGTTTGATGTAGACGGAATGGACTCAAAGGTTATTCCTGTGAACATTAACATCACTGAGGCACCGGCGATGACATTCGACCGTGACGAGATTGTGATAAACGATGCAAGCGACTCGTTTGCTTCTACCGAAACGCTCAACATAGGCAATAACGGAAAATATCCGCTGCATTATGATTTGCGCTTGAGCCCGTCGGGCATTGACGAGGCTGTTGACGATACGTATGAAGGTGGCGACGATCCAATGCCGACATCTTTCGCACGCTTTGCCCCGCGCTTCTCAACTCTGAAAACCGACTCGGTGATGTCGTCATGCTCGACAAACTTTGCCGCCAAGGTCATGCGAACAGCAATGAAGCGTGTGAGCGACTCGCAGCAATATCAATATGACGTGCCTTACGGTCTGGAGTGTTCTAACCTCCTATATTATCCCGTATTCAATCCTGTGACCTCTGCGGTTGCTGCCATGATGGGTACTGGAGAAGATGAGCTTGACCAGAACTTCTACGCCGCAACACGTTATGTGGCTCCCGACGAAGGCTTTAACCTCACACACCTGTATTTCGTGGGAACAGTAGGCGACCTCGAGAATGTTGACATAGAGGCTTCTGTAGTGCTCGGAAGCAAGGTGAACGACCGTAAGCGCATCATTGGACACGGAAAAATACATGTGGACAAGGAAGAACCCAATGCAAGCGGATATTATTATGGTGAGGCCCGTGTGCTGGAATTCGACAAACCAGTATACATCAACCCTGCCGATACCTTCTATGTAGTGCTTAAATATCCGGCTGGTTACAAGTCGTCGGCACTGTTGGCTTCAAAGGACGGCGACACGTCTGCCAACCGTTATATGGCTTACTTGAAGAGCTTCGGTGGTTGGATAGACATAGAGGCTACTTATGATGAGGCTTACAGCTATGGCGCGTTTGGATATTTCATGACGTGTATAGAGAAAGAAAAGGGCGAACCATGGATAAAGTTGCTCAATACTACAACCGAGGGCGACGTGGCTGTGGGAGAAACTCTGCCTGTGAAATTCGCGATAAATGCCGGAAGCACTTATTTCGCGAAGGACAACAAGGCAACGCTTGTCATACACAGCAACGATCCTGAGCAAAAGACAGTGAACTATCATATCTGGCTTAACAAGAATGCTGCTCCCGACATTACTTCATCGGGAAGTGTTGTTCTTGCACCGCAGGGCAAGCAGACCAATGTTAAGTTGTCGGTGAGCGATGCTGACGGCGATGCATTTACTGTGAAGTTCACCGACAAGAACGGTTGGTTGTCGATAGGAGAATGCACAAATTCAAATGGAACAACCGACGGAATTAGTATCGCCGACGGCGTGATTAGCGTTGAGCCCAATACGGTGTTGAATGCCAATGTCACCTTGTCGCCTGATTATGGAGAAGACAATGTGGGTGCAAAGTCGTTCACTATCGTGGCAACCGATGCTAACGGAAATGCGGCTGAAACCGACGTTGACTATAGCGTTGAGTTTACCAACCGTGCCCCGGAATTCACGGGTGAAGGACAAATGACGGTGGTGCGCGGTGAAACTACACCTGTGACCTACTATTCAAACTTGTTCTCCGATCCCGATAACGACGACATGACGTTTGCCACAAGCATTGCCAACAGTGCTTATGCTGAAATATATGCGGCAAATGATGGATTCGTTGTTTGTGGAAAACGCACTGGCAAAACCAAAATCACTGTCGTGGCAACCGATGCCAATGGCGGTTCTACAAGTGCTGTCATTGACTTGAACGTGACTTCAACCAATGGTATTAATGGCATTGAGGGCAATGCAAATGAAGCTCTGCTTGATACCGATTACAGTGAAGGCAAGCTTAATGTGAAAATAGGGTGTGATGCCGATGTTGTCGAGCTGCGCGTATATACGACAGCAGGTCAGCTTGCGGCACAGACTTTACGTCACAATGTGCATTCTGACGACAGTGTGGTAATGCCGTTGGATAATGTCGCTCCGGGTGTTTACCAGCTCTCGGCTACAATCGACGGAAAGAACACTGTTGTGAAGTTTGTAGTGAAATGACATGATGTATTGAGGGCGTGCCGGTTGGTATGCCAGAATATTTAAAAAGGCGGAACTCTGTTGCTTGGCAGCAAGGAGTTCCGCCATTTTTCATGTAATGGAGGCTGAATTATTTTTTAACCAAGGCAATTGCCTATATAAAATTTTGCGGTGGACTTAAATCTCGCTATCTTTGTGAAGTCATCGTAAAAAGACTTCAGACATCACAAAATCATAAAAAATAAGATGAAAAAATATTTACTAATGCCGGTTGTTGTCGCGTTGGCAATGTCATTGTCAGGGTGCAAGGAAAATTATTCAAACGGCGAAAAGGTGGGTAACCTTATAGAATTTACCAGTAAAGGTGTGATTTGGAATTCCTGGGAAGGACGGTTGAATATGACCCAGACGGGAATGAACACAAGTGGAGAGCCGTTCTCATTCAGTTTCGACAACGACCGTGATGACCAGGACTCACTCGTTAACTTGATGAAACAGGCGCAAGTGGAAGGTTGGAAATTGAAAGTGCGCTACCATGAGGTGTGGGGATTGAAGAACCTTTTCTGCAACCGTGGAGAAACAGATTATTTCGTGGACGAGGTTACTGTGCTCGACCGCAATTTTGCCAATCCGCTTCGTAGCGTGCAGTCAGCGCAAGGCGGGCGCGTGGTTGACACTGTCTATGTAGTTATAGACAAAGCCGAGATGCAGCGGCACGCCAAGAAATAAGAATGCCCATGCGACATGTAGTAGGGTGGGGAGACGGCAGTCAAGGCTTCCTCTTCTTGAGTTGATGCAACACATTGATAAGGGTGTCGGGCTTACAGTCTTTTAGAATTACACAATTGTTTTTGTCTAGAAGATAAATGGCAGGCAATACCGGTAAGTGGAAAATTTCCTTTTCGGCAATCTCCCCATTCACGCTGCACACGTCTTTCCAGTTGGAAGGGAAAGGTTGTGTGTGTGCATGCCAACGTTCGGTGTCGATGTCAGGATATATGGCAACGACGGCGATGTCATTGTCATTGGTCATAATGTCTTGGTCTGCCAATTGTTTTGCAATGTCGTGGCAAACATGACAGTCGGGGTCGTAGAAAAACAATACTGTGTATTGGGCTGACATGGAGCTTAACACCGCAGTTTCGCCTTGTCTTCCCATGCATGTGACATTGCCTATGTGTGTGCCCGGCATGTTTTTCAACACACTTTTAGCCATTGACTTGTTTCCATAGCGTAGGGCCATGTGGGCATACTGTATTGATGCGAGCGTTTCACGAAACAATTCATACGAGATTATGTCGTATAGTTTTGATTTTGCGTTGCCTATTGTCCGTTCTGCAATGCCGGTAAATGTCTTTGCGTAGTGTTGTAGTTTACGCTCGTCTTTGTTGTCGAAAATGGCGTTGACGAAGCCGTTTATTTCTTTTGCTGCATCGGCCGGTTGCATCTTTCTTGTTTGTTTCGCAAACTTTATGAATTTCTTTTCGGCCTTCAGGCATGATTGTTTTGTGGTGTCGGCGAAATTGAAATCGCTCCAAAAGCAACATTCATTTGTTGCTTCTATGCCTTTGCCGGTTTTTTGTGATGCGCTTATTGGAGTTGCGGCAATGCTTGCAAACAATGAAAGCAAAGTTGCAACAAGTGCCGCCTTTTTATGGATTTGTGATAAAATGGTTGTTGCGTTTTTTATCATGTGCTATTAGTTTCTCTATAACTACAATTATGGCAATCGCAGGATAATACGAAAAAGTGCCATGGCAAAATCATTATGATTTCACATGGCACTTGTATTGGTTTATTCACGATTTGCTTGGTGAGGCCGGATTTTGTTTCCGGTGTTGCGTCATTGCATATCGTAGACTACCTGCATGAGTTGTTTTCCGAGGGCATCGGCTTCTTCCATAGTGTGGGCCTCGCTGTAAACACGGATGATTGGTTCTGTGTTCGACTTGCGCAGATGCACCCATTTGTCGGCGAAATCAATCTTTACGCCGTCAATATCGGTTATTTTCTCATCTTTGAACATTTCCTTCACTTTGGCCAAAATGGCATCGATGTCGGTTGAAGGGGTGAGGTCGATGCGGTTTTTGGCTATGAAATAGTTGGGATATGATGCTCTCAGCTTACTTGCTTTGCATTCCTTATGTGCCAACAACGACAGGAATAGGGCAATACCCACGAGCGCGTCGCGACCATAATGACTTTCGGGATAAATCACTCCGCCGTTGCCTTCGCCTCCGATAACAGCGTTCACATCTTTCATCTTGGTGGTAACATTTACTTCGCCTACTGCCGAAGCGGTGTATTTTCCACCGTGTCGCTCGGTAATATCACGCAAAGCGCGTGTTGAACTGAGGTTTGAAACGGTATTGCCGGGAGTGTGCGACAATACGTAGTCGGCCACGCTGACCAACGTGTATTCCTCGCCAAACATCTTGCCATCCTCACAAATGAATGCAAGACGGTCAACATCGGGGTCAACAACTATTCCCAAGTCGTAACCTCCGCTTGCCATCTGCTCCATTATGCCGCCAAGGTTTTTCTCAAGCGGTTCGGGGTTGTGGGCGAAATCGCCATTTGCCTCGCTATTTAGGCATGTGTAGCCTACGCCCAACTCATCAAGTAATTTGGGCAGGATGATGCCTCCTACGCTGTTGATGGTGTCAAGACACACTTTGAAATGCGCATTGCGTATAGCATCGGTGTCAACAAGTTTCAGGGCAAGCACTGCATCGATGTGACGCTTGTCGAAAGTGTCGTCTTTCGTGTAATGTCCTAAATTATCGACATTGGCATATTCAAAGTCTTCTCTCTCGGCAATTGACAGAACCTCGTTGCCGTCGGCCTTCGTAAGGAATTCGCCTTCACTGTTGAGCAGTTTCAATGCGTTCCATTGGCGTGGGTTGTGGCTTGCCGTTATGATGATGCCTCCCCATGCTCCCGACATCTGCACTGCCAGTTCGGTAGTAGGGGTTGTTGCCAATCCAATATCAATGACATCAAGACCAGTACCCATTATCGTTCCGCACACTATGTTGCGCACCATGTCGCCTGATATACGGGCATCGCGTCCCACAACAATTTTTCCTTTGCCGCCTGATTTCGTGTTGCGCTTGATGAAGGTGGCGTAGGCTGTGGTGAACTTTACTATGTCGAGAGGGTTGAGTGTGTCACCAGGATGACCACCGATGGTACCTCTGATGCCTGAAATTGATTTAATGAGTGTCATATAAAATAGGTTTTGTTTGGAGTGTCGTTTGATTTTATAAGATATTGTCTGCTTTCGACACAACGAAACGTGGTTTTAACGGCCGCGTTCATAGGTGAGTTCATACAAGCATGGGTAAACATTGCTTGATGCGTCGCTTTGTCCTTCTGAGTGCGGAACGATTATTTTCACTTTTGCCACTTGGTCGCCATCTTTCTCAGGGCGTCCCAAGTTTACATAGGTAAGTGGGGTAAGCCAACCAGAGGGCACTGCTGCCTGTCCGTAGCGGGTGTACATAAGGCTCGAACCACTTATGAACGAACCGTTTATAGTGCCCGAGTTGTTGTTTACATTCAGCTTATCGACGAGCCATTTATATTGGTAAATATTCGTGAGCTGCAATGTGCTGTCCGATTCCAAAAGGTTATATTCGTTGAATCGGCAGAGAGCTGTTGCTGTTTCACCTATTTTCAGCTTTTCTCCGCAGCCTTTCCTTATAATCTGCATGTATACGCCGGAACTTTCAAAAAGCACATATTCGTTTTTTGAAACATCGGTCATAGAATCTTGTGAAAAGAATTTCTCTTCGGAAATTACATTTATATGTTGGTTTTTTATGTACCTGCTTATAGCCGATCGTTCTTTTTTCTTTTTGTCGGCATAGGTCTCGGTGTCACTGCACGACGTTACAAGCATCAGACCCGCAAGCGCAGCGAGAGCGAATTTTAATATTTTCATATATACAATTGTGGTTGTAAAACTTCGCAAAGTTACTCATTTTCGACGAAAATGGTTTGGCGAATGTTAATATTTTAATTTTTATATGTATTTATTTACTGTTTGTCGGTAACCCCGCTTGTCGTGTGTTCTGTTTCAGAAGGTCTTCATAGTGCACGAAAGCACGTCTTACTATCGCTTCAGCCTCATCGAGCGAACATGCAAGCCGGCCTCCGCTGGCATTGAGATGACCTCCACCATTGAAGAATTCTTCGGCAACTTTATTGCATGGGAAATCGTCGACAGAGCGTAGACTCACCCATACGAGATTGTCGCGGCGGTCGTCTTCACGCAGAGATACCGACAGACGCATGCCTTTTATTCGCAAAGGTTCGTTGACAAGTCCCTCGGCATCACCCTTGATGAAATGGAAATCGTGCATGTCGCGCCGTGAAAGAGTGAAATAGGATGCATGGATGTCGTTGAAGACATTGAGCTTTTGGCACATGATGTAGCCGCGCAACCGTATTGCCCACGGACTGTAATTGTTGAAGACGTTGCGGTATATCTTGTCTTTGTCGATGCCTTTGGTGAGCAGTTGGCTTATGATGAAGAATATTTCGGGAGTGTTTGAATTGTAGGTGAAGCCGCCGGTGTCGGTCATCATTCCGCAGTATATGCAAGCGGCACACTTGCGGCTCATGGTGTCGAAGCCTCCGAGTTGGTTGATAATTCTGAAAACAAGCTCACAGGTGCTGCTCATGTCAGGATGCGAAATGGTAAGAACGGTGTCCATCTTGGGGGCAAGATGATGATCGATCATTACCTTTTTGGCCGTTGAGTTGTCGAGTGTATCCTTCATTTCGTCGGTGCGGTCGCTGCTGTTGAAATCAAGGCAGAACACGAGGTCGGCTTCGTTGAAAAGTTGGCTTGCCTTTTCAGGATGTTTGTCATACCTTACAATCTTTTCAGTTCCTGGCAACCATTGCAGGAAATCGGGGTATGCATCGGGCGTTATTATTGTTGGCATCTTGCCCAAAGAGTACAGATACTCTGCCCATGCAAGCGACGATCCGAGTGCATCACCGTCGGGCGACTTGTGACAACATATTATGAGGTTCTGAGAGTTGACAGACAATTCCCGCAATTTTGAGAGTTCGTCTGTTGTGAGTATGTCTATATTCATAATAGTGTGCAAAGTTAATAATTTTTGCCGATGCCCTATTCTAGTGTTGTTCATTTTACTTTGATTTAACATTTTTGCTGATATTGGGCAAGAAATGCAACTTTGTCTATTGTTTGCGCGTCACATTAATAAAACGAACCAAATAGATAAAGCAATGATAAGAAAACATTTCTCCTTAGTATTTTTACTTTCTGTCGTGTTTTGCATGTTCTCTTGCCTTGGCAACACAACGAAGTTTGGCACATTCGCAGACGATAAAGAAGTAACAGTAAAGAAAAACATGAAACCGTTTACGGCAGTTGTTGTTGACGGCCCATATGATGTGCATTTCTGCCAGAGTGACAGTAGCTTCGTGAAAATGGTGGGAAGGCAGAATGAAATTAAAAATGTGAAATTGCAAAATAGCGGGGAGCAACTTTACATATCGCACAAGACAAGCCTGCTTCCAACTGGTGGCAACGACGGAGTTGACATATACATATATTCGCCAAACCTGCAGTCTGTGACGATGAGCGGTTGTGGCGATTTCACATGTGAACAAGATATTGACACCGACACCTTGCATGTGTTTATGAACGGTACTGGTGATGTGGAATTTGGCAACATCGTATGTGACAATTTCTCACTCATAATGCGTGGAACTGGCGACGTTGATGTGAAAAAACTGCAAACAGTGTCGTCGCAAATCGTATTGTATGGAACTGGCGACATTGAAATGCATGAACGCGGCGTGGCTTACACTTCGTTGCAATTGGTGGGGTGCGGCGATGCTGATATCAGTTTCGATAATTGTGGCACGGCTGACTGTAGCCTCACTGGGACTGGTGACATAACGTTGAAAGGCGACTTGAAGAAACTCACAAAAATAAAGCGTGGGTCAGGTGAAATCAATGTGAAGAAGTTGAGGGTCATCCGCAATATGAAGTGATATGAGCTGTCTTATGATGCAAATATAAGACATATGGTAAAAAATTGTTACAAATAGAATTCTCGTTTTAGAGCACCGACATGGCATTAAAAACTGTGTCGGTGCTTGTTTTTTATGCGTTAGCAATGCAAGTGAAGCCCCATTGCACTCCAAACTGGGCTTAGTTGCGCTCCAATTTTGGCTTCGTTACAATCCGATTAGGGCTTAGTTGTGCTCCAATTAAGGCTTAGTTGCAACTTGGCTATATGTTTTTTAGCTAATTAGTATTGCACACTCGCGATTATCTTCATCGCAATTTGTTTTGAAACACTATCTTACGCATTGCACATCTAAAACATCAATAAAACGCACAAGAAAATCCGCAGTCCGTTTTTCGTGAGTTCTGCACACCGATTTATGCAAATATAAGACAAGAATCGGTGCAAAATGAAAAAGGGAAAATATTGGGTAAATCCGGCATTTGATATTTTATCGTCACTTAACATGGCGGTAACTGCTTTTTACCACAGCGCAACTGCGTTTTTATTCTTATATTTCTTCAAAACTTGGGAAAAAGGCTGAGTTTTCATTTCTCTTTCGTCTTAAACTGCCAATTTATCGAAATATTCTTGTAACTTTGCATCGTTTAAATGATTAATATAGCGTGTTCGTGGCTGGCAAGAGGCAGAGTCTGCCTCTGTCGGTTATGTGTTGCGCGCAAAAAACAAAGTAAAGAGAACTGATGAAATTTGCAGTGATTGCAGCCGGTGAAGGCAGCCGGTTGGCGCAGGAGGGCGTTGAACAACCTAAGCCTTTAGTTCCTGTGTGCGGTGAGCCTATGATAGAGCGTCTGTTGCGTATCTTCGTCGATTGTGGAGCTACAGAAATTGTAGTAATTGTCAACGAATGGAGCACAGCGGTGCGTGAGCATCTTGAAACGCTGAGTTTGCCCGTTCCATTACGGCTGGTTGTTAAGACGACTCCCAGTTCAATGCACAGTTTGCATGCGTTGTCGCCTTATTTGCGTGGTGAGAAATTCTGTCTTACCACTGTTGATACTATTTTCCGTGAAGAAGAGTTCAAAAAATACATACGGCATTTTATGGGCGCAGCCGACATCGACGGGTGTATGGCTGTGACACCGTTTGTTGACGATGAAAAGCCGTTGTGGGTTGGGGTAGACGACAGTGCTGCTTCTGACGACACTAGTCTTATAGAGAGACAGGGCTTGCATCGTCTTCCGCGCATAACAGGATTCCATGATTGTCAG
Organism: Dysosmobacter segnis; assembly: GCA_963602915.1. Classification (GTDB taxonomy): domain Bacteria; phylum Bacteroidota; class Bacteroidia; order Bacteroidales; family Bacteroidaceae; genus Prevotella. The sequence goes on from CAVCLB010000001.1 coordinate 178,230, forward strand.
GAAAACGGCGACAGACTCATTTCGGGCGGCATATATTGCCTCTCCGACAAAGCTCTTGATGTGCTCGACCACTGTATAAGCCAAGGGATGAGCCGTATGCGTAATTTCCAACGTCAGCTTGTTGCTGAAGGATTGAAACTTGAAGCCTATCCGATTGACAAGATTCTTGATGTTGACCATAAGGCTGACATTGCAAAAGCCGAGGCTTTCTTGCGTCCACTTCTTGGAAAGAAACTTGTAGGAGTGTGCCGTGGCAACGAATATTCTCCGAATTGCATTGACAACGATGCGGCCATAATGAATGCTGTGAGAGCCAATCTCGAAACTTTGGGAGCCGAGGTGGAGGTGTGCAATGAGAAGGATTTCTGCAAGAAAGCCGATGTCGTGGAAGCCGCTTTACAGCGTGCAGCCGACAACGGGACAATAAAAGACACAGCTGGTGTGGTGGATGCAGGAGTGGATGCCTTCTTTAGTATGGCTCGCAGTGAGCGTGCGCTCGATGCGCTTGACAGAATAGAATGCAATGGCAAACTGGTGGTAAACAGTGGCCGCGGAGTGAGGCGTTGTGTGCGCCGCACCATGACCGAAATGCTCATAGAAGGTGGCGTGGCATGTCCTGACAGCAGAATTATAGAGAAAGGTGGAAAAATGCCCACCGATATAGATTATCCTTGTTGGTTGAAACGTGGTGATGGTTGTGCCCAACAGAAGGAAGACACCTGTTATGTGCAATCGGCTGTAGAGGCAGAAGAATTGCTCGACAGCTTTTGGCAACGTGGAGTCACTTCGGTTGTGGTTAACGAGCATCTGTGTGGCGACCTTATAAAGTTTTATGGCGTTGAAGGAACCGATTTCTTCTATTGGTTCTATCCGTCAAAATGCGGACACCGCTCAAAATTCGGTCTTGAAGTTATCAACGGCGACGCGCGTGGAATAGCATTCGATACAGAACTTCTTAAGCGTGAGGCCGACAAGGCTGCGCTCATGCTTGGTGTGCCGGTGTATGGCGGCGACTGCGTAGTGGGTGATGATGGAGCTTTGAAAATAATCGACTTTAACGATTGGCCGAGCTTCGCACCATGCCGCGATGAAGCAGCATTTCATATAGCAATGGCAATTCTGAAAAAGATATAATATAAGAAATGGAAAATACAGAATTTAAATCTACCCTCAAGTCAACAGACACAGAGGAACATATCGATCTTTATTTCTACCGCCCCATAGGCTATCAGTGGGCACGGTTCTTCCGTATGCTTGGCGTTAGTCCTAACACCGTTACGGTGCTCTCCATATTCCTTGGTATGGGTGCTGGAATATGTTTTGCATTCAATGACTTGAAGATAAACCTCATTGGTTTTCTTCTTCTTGTTTGGGCAAACATGTATGACAGTTGCGATGGACAGCTCGCGCGACTCACAGGGCAGAAAACCGCACTTGGACGCATTCTCGACGGAGCATCAAGCGATTTCTGGTTTGCTGCCATTTACGGAGGCATCGCCTATCGTCTCACTCCGCAATGGGGCGTGTGGATATGGCTTCTGTGTGCATTAAGCGGTTTGGTGTGCCATGTGCGCCAGTGCCGTCTTTCCGACTATTACCGCCAGATACATTTGTTCTTCCTCAAAGGCAAAGAAGGAAGCGAGATGGACGATGCCTCGACACAAGTAGAACTGTACAAGCAGATGAAGTGGAAAAGTCAGCCTGTGCAGAAATTCTTCCAGTTCTTCTACAAGAACTACACCGCTGAACAAGAAAAGTCAACGCCCCGTTTTCAGGCATTGAAGGCCGAAATACGCCGCCGTTTCCCGGAACAATTGCCTGAAAGCCTGCGGTCAGATTTCCGCAAAGGCAGTCTGCCGCTTATGAAATACACCAACTTCCTCACATTCAACTGGCGCAGCATAACCCTGCTCGTGAGCCTGCTCATTGGCGAGCCTTGGGTGTATCCTGCTGTAGAGGTGGTTGTGTTCAGTGCCGTATGTTATTATATGCATTATCGCCACGAACACTTGTGCGATGAAATTTTGGCGAAGATTGAAAGCTATAAATAAATATATTTGACCGATGAACAATAAGTTTCGCAATCTGTTTATGGCTTTTGGTATAATAGTCATAATCATTATGCTTTGCACAATGAATATGGATTATACCGATATTTGGCATTATGTGCAGAAATTGGGCTTGTATTTCCCACTGATTCTTGGTTTGTGGCTCGTGGTCTACCTCGTGAATACACTTTCATGGTATATCATTATAAATGACGAGGGCAAGTGCGAAGGATTGTCGTTTTGGCGTGTTTACAAGCTCACTGTAAGTGGTTTCGCGCTCAACTATACCACACCTTGCGGATTGATGGGCGGCGAGCCATACCGTATTATGGAATTGAAACCATACACGGGGGTGAGCAAGGCAACGTCGTCGGTCATACTTTATGTGATGATGCACATCTTCTCGCATTTCTGGTTTTGGTTTCTTTCAATATTCCTTTTCATCGCGTTCAACAAAGTTGGCGTGTCAATGGGCGTGATGCTTGCTATTATTGGAGCGTTTTGCTTGCTTGGAATCTATTTTTTCTCGCGTGGCTACAAAACGGGAATGGCGCAGAAGGGTATAAGAATACTTACGCATATTCCGTATGTAAAACGTTGGGCACGGCGTTTTGCTGAATCGAAGAGTGAAACACTAGAGCAGATTGACTCTCAGATCGCGTTGCTGCATCGCCAACACAAGCGTACGTTTTACTCGTCGTTGCTTCTCGAACTTGGTGCCAGGGTGTTGCAGAGCGTAGAGATATATCTCATTCTTAAGGCTTTTGCAGCCGATGTGAGCATTGTTGACTCAATCCTCATACTTGCATTCTCGTCGCTTTTCAGCAATCTGATATTCTTCACACCGATGCAACTCGGCACGCGTGAAGGAGGATTGGCACTCGCTGTTGACGGTTTGCATCTCACGGGCGCGCTTGGAGTATACACCGGTCTTATCACCCGTTTGCGTGAACTTGTGTGGATAGCTATAGGTATTTTTCTTATAAAAATAGGAAACAAGAAAACAAAATGAGTAAAAGCATGATTAGTGGAGTTATCTTCGATTATGGAGGAACACTTGACACGCGTGGCGACCATTGGTCGGAAGTTATTTACGATGGCTACTGCCAGTGCGGCATAGCTATTGACAAAATGGCCTACCGTGATGCTTATGTCTATGGTGAGCGTGCTCTTGCCGTAAATCCCATAGTCACTCCCGACTTTCATTTTGTCGATATACTCCATGCTAAACTGCGTCTTCAACTTCAGTTTCTTGCCGGCCGTGACTTGCTCGCTACCGGAAAAGATGATGCAGAAAAACAAGCTGCACTCGGCCGACATCTTGAATTGAGCGATATGGAAATAGAATCGGTCGTTAGCAATGTAGCCGATTGTATAAATAAAACGACAGTTGAATTGCTTGCCGAAAATCGCCGTGTGCTTGAACAATTGCGTCAGAAAGGGCTTCCTATGGTTCTCGTGTCAAACTTTTACGGCAATATACACACTGTATTGCGCGATAGTGGCATGGATGAATATTTCAATGATATTGTCGAGTCGGCAGTTGTTGGTGTGAGAAAACCCAATCCTGCTATATTTGCGCTAGGCGTTTGTGCTCTTGACTTGCCGGCATCGCAAGTGCTGGTGGTGGGTGACACCTACTCGAAGGATATTGTTCCGGCATGCAAACTCGGATGCCATGCCATTTGGATAAAGGGTCGCCAATGGGAAGAAAAACACTGCGACGAGAGCATCTGCGATGCCGTTATAACCCGGTTGGATGAGATACTCGCGTATGTATAGTGCGGAACAAACAAAAAAATTATAGAAAAATATTTAAAAGCAAAAAGTTTTCTTGTCTTGTTTGACATTTAATGCTTAATTTTGCAGACCTGAAATAATGCATCTCAAGTGTTGGACGTTTCTAAGAAAAGAGCAGTAAGGTTAACGTTAGTCCATGTCGGCGAGAGAAACATTGGTGTTAGAATATGTATAGCAAGTCGGAAAATGGGATGTGTAAGGGAAATGTATAAAGGATAAATCAAGTAAATAAAAGGTGAGAAGGCTTTTTTGTTTGGCTTTTATGCTATTGGTCTTGACAATGGTCAAGGCGCAGATTACGGGTGAGATATATGATGATGAGGGCTATCCAATACCCTATGCTAGTGCCATATACCGTGGACATCATGTGGCAGAGGCCAGTGATTTGGATGGTAAATTTTCGATAGAACGCCATGAAGGTTGGGAACTCACATTCAGTTCGGTGGGTTTTCAGCCTCAAACCATTAAAGTAGGGCCGAACACTCCGGCTCACATGAAGATTGTGCTCAAAGAAGATGCCCGTAGCATAAAAGAAGTTGTGATAAAGACAAAGCGCGAGCGTTATTCGCGCAAAAACAATCCCGCGGTAGAACTTATGAAGCGAGTGATTGCTGCCAAGCAACGCACACATCTTGAAAACCATGAATACTACCAGTTTAACAAGTATCAGAAAATCACACTCTCGCTCAACGATATAAAGCAAGAGGACTTGGAGAGCAAGCGGTTTAAGAACAAGCCCTGGCTCATCGACCAGTTGGAAACAAGTCCGTATAACAACAAACTCACTCTTCCCGTGTCGGTTGACGAGACTGTCACGCAGCATATATTTAGAAAGAATCCGCGTGATGAGAAAGACATAATCAAAGGCCAACGCTCGGAAGGTATAAACAATGTGCTGCAGACAGGCGACATTCTTAACACGATGTTGAAGGAAGTGTTTACTGATGTCGATATATACGACGACCATGTACGCCTTCTTCAATATTGGTTTACAAGCCCCATTGGCGAAACTGCCATATCTTTCTATCGTTACTATATAGAAGACACGGTGTATGTAGACCGCGATTTGTGCTATCATTTGCAATTCATTCCTAACAACCAGCAGGATTTTGGCTTCCGTGGCGACCTTTATGTGCTTGCCGATTCGACACTGCATGTAAAGAGATGCTCTCTCACCTTGCCCAAACGTTCGGATGTAAATTTTGTTGAGGACATGAAGATTGAGCAGGAATACACAAAGCTCCCGAATGGAGAGTGGGCCTTGACAACCGACGACATGGCTGCCGAACTGAAAATGAATAAGCTCATGGGAAAGTTGCTTGTGGTGCGTAAGACACGGTTGAGTGATTACGCCTTCGACGATTTGCCCAAAAAGCTGTTTAAGGGAAAGGCAAAAACGCGGCATGAATCCGATGCAATGGTGCGCGACGATTCTTTCTGGAATCAATATCGCTCTGTTGACCTTACCAAGGGAGAGTCGTCGATGAATGCATTCATACATCGCGTGGAACAGTCGAAGAATTTCAAGTGGATATTGTTCTTCTTGCGTGCCTTTGCCGAAAACTATGTCGAGACGGGTAGTTCGAAGACAAAGAGTAAATTTGATTTCGGACCAGTCAACACTATCATATCCAACAATTTTGTGGATGGTTACCGTCTGCGTGTTAGCGGACGTACATCGGCCAACCTCAACAAACACTTGTTTTGGACGGGTTATTATGCTTATGGAACAAAGTCGCATAAGAGCTATTATGGTACGGAAATCACTTACAGCTTGAATAAGAAGAAAAACGCACCATTTGAGTTCCCGCAGCGTAACATAGTGTTTGAAACAGGCTACGATGTAATGTCTCCTTCCGACAAGTTCCTCATACACAACAAGGACAACATGTTCATGTCGTTCCGCACGCAAAAGGTAGAACAGATGTATTTCTACAATCGCCAGAAACTGAGCTTCGTGTATGAAACCGATTGGGGATTTAGTTTTAACACATCGGTAAAGGCTGAAAGCAATCAACCTACAGGCGACCTTGTGTTCAAAAAAATGCCGGGTCTTATTGACGCCAATGCTTCTGAGGCTGACAAACTGGTGCAGAAAATACGTACTACAGAGTTTAAAGTCGGCATCAGATATTGTCCGGGGCAGACATTCATAAACACGAAGCAACAGCGTTGGCCAATAAATCTCGACTCACCCGAGTTTACACTTAGTCACACTATGGGCTTCAAAAACGTGCTTGGAGGTCAATATAAGCTCAATTTCACTGAGATTGGTTTCTATAAGCGTGTATGGCTTGGTAGCTGGGGATATATAGATACCCATTTGAATGGTGGCGCCCAGTGGGACAAGGTTCCTTATCCGTTGCTCATAATGCCTCCGGTAAACCTCTCTTACTTTGAACATGAGAACACGTTCAGCATGATGCGCAATATGGAATTTCTTAGCGACCGTTACGCTTTCTGGTCGGTTGCATGGGACTTGAACGGAAAATTGCTCAACCGTGTTCCGCTTGTCAAGCATCTGAAATGGCGTGAGTATTTTGCGATAAAGGGAATGTGGAGCACGCTTACCGACAAGAACAATCCGTTCTTGGACATCAACAAAAACGACCGCGTGTTGTTCCAGTTCCCCGACGGGGCACATGTCATGGACAAAAACCGTCCTTACTGGGAAGTGGTTGTGGGAGTGCATAACATATTTAAGTTCTTTGCCGTTGACTATGTACGCCGACTCAGCTACAACAATAACCACGGTGTGCACAAAAACGGAGTGCGCTTCGGATTTATGATGAGTTTCTAAACAAATAAAAATTGGCAGACTTGCATCTTTAAAAAGCAGGTCTGCCAATTTGTTTTATGTCTTCGCATTGATATTTTGGAGGCGAATAGAAATGTTTGTTGTTGTTTCTCTGAAACAATATTTCGTCTGACTATTACTTTCCCGTGTCGCTTTTCAGTAGGTTTTCAAGAAAGTCGTCCAATTCGTTGTCAAGGCCTTCCATAAGTTCCTTACCTATTATTATGGTGTCGTCGTCGGCTATGTACAATTCGGCAATATGTTCTCTTTCCTCAGTTTCAAGAACGAAACTGTATGGCTTGAATATTCCCAAATTGTCGGCAACCGTAGAATATGCCTTGAGTGTTGATGTCAGTACAGATGCAATGTCGTCGTAAAAATTCTCGTCGTTGTTGCCTATCCACTGTTCAACTACGCATCGGGTGATTTCTTTGTCGTCGTCATCGAATGCAAGCATTTCGCCACTTTCTTGCGAAACCCGCACATGTATGTCTGTAACAAGTGACGTTTCGCTGTCAGAAGGAAATTTTTGGGCGATTTTTTTCAAGAAACGCTCAACTTGTTGGATTGTCTGTTCAGAAGGTTTTGTCATTGTTTTGCTTCTTTTGGTATTGTGTTGCAAATATAATATTTTTTACTTATAGGGCAATGACAAAACCGAAAATTATCAACATTTTATTTGCCAATAGAAATTATAATGTTACTTTTGCAATAGTATAAAAAGCGGTTTGTCCGCTAGTTGCAACATTAAAAAACATGGGTGAACATAAGGTTAGACAATGCGGAGTGGTGGAGTCGGTCAACGGCGATATTGTCCGTGTGCATTGTGTCAGGCTTTCTGCCTGTGACACATGTAGTGCATCGTCTTCATGCCGGACTGTTCATGGCAAGACAATGTACGTTGACGTGCATGACACTGAAGCCGATACCTACAAAGTGGGCGACCAGGTTGTTGTAGAAGCTGGCACGCACAACGGACGTGATGCGGTGCTTTTGGGCTTTGTGTGGCCTTTGGTTGCATTCGTGGCCGTTTTGGTTATTGCCAATGTGTCGGGAATATCCGACAGTGTTGCAGCATTTTGTGCAATCGTGGCGCTCGGTGTCTATTACCTCTTGTTGTATGTCATGCGCAAAAGAGTCGGCCGACGTTTCTCGTTTCGCATAGTAGAAGTGGAAAAACAAACACAATGACAATATGAATTATATGTTGACGGCACTGCTTGTGTTGGGTGCAATAGCACTGGTATCTGCTTTTGTGCTCTATTATTGTTCAAAGCATTTTGCCGTAAAAGAAGATGAACGCATTGGTAAGGTAGCTTCGTTGTTGCCGCAAGCCAATTGTGGCGGATGCGGTTTCGCCGGTTGCTCGGGCATGGCTGCAGCTCTTGTGAAAGCGGCAGATTGCGGCAGTATCGAAGGCTTTGCCTGTCCTGTAGGCGGCGGCGAAGTTATGGCGAAAATTGCCGGAGTGCTTGGAGTGACTGTCGCTGATGCAGAACCTTGCGTGGCGGTGCTACGATGTGGAGGCTCTTGCACGGCAAGGCAACGTGTGGCTGTATATGATGGTTTGCGCACCTGTGCTGCAATGAATGTGAGCGGAATGGGCGAAACGGCCTGCGCTTATGGTTGCCTTGGATGTGGCGATTGTGTTTCGGCCTGTTCGTTTGGCGGAATTAAACTGAATGATACTACCGGGTTGCCTGAAATCGACGAAAAGGTTTGCACCGGATGTGGCTCGTGTGCGAAGACTTGCCCACGCGGAATCATCGAATTGAGGCCGCGCGGATTGCGTGGCAGACGTGTGTTTGTTGCGTGCCGTAATCAGGATAAGGGAGCAACGGCCGTGAAAGCGTGCTCGGTTTCGTGTATTGGATGCGGAAAATGCGCTAACGAATGCAAGTTTGATGCAATCACGATTGAAAACAATTTAGCATATATCGACCCGGCAAAATGCAAGATGTGCCGCAAATGTGAAAAGGTATGTCCAAGAAAAGCCATTAAAGCCGTGAATTTTCCTGCCCCTAAACAACCAGTGATACAATCGGCTTCTGCCACTGGCGACATTAAGGTGAACGCAGCCGTAGCCGATGCATGTAACACCGTTGTAGAACCGACACAAGGAAAGGAGACAAAACAATGAAATTCAGAACATTCAGAAAGGGTGGGGTGCATCCTGATGACAACAAGCTAACCAATGATGTAGCAGCAGTGGTTGCGCCGCTCCCCAAACAGGCCATATTCCCGTTGTCGCAACATATCGGTGCTCCTGCAAAGCCGGTAGTCAAGAAAGGCGACAGAGTGAAGGTAGGAACACTTCTGGCCGAGGCATCAGGTTTCGTGTCTTCTCCCGTTTATTCCTCGGTGTCTGGTGTCGTGTTTAAAATTGACTCGGCAATTGACGCGTCAGGATATAGACGTCCTTCTATTATAATAAATGTTGAAGGCGATGATTGGGAAGACTCCATTTCCAGAACAACCGATGTCGAAACCCTTGAGCAACACCCCGAACTGTCGGCTGAGGAAATAGTAGCCCGCATACAACGAGCCGGAGTAACGGGAATGGGCGGAGCTGGCTTCCCGACATTCATAAAGCTCACTCCGCCGCCGGGCACAAAAGCCGAATGTGTTATATTGAATGGAGTGGAATGCGAGCCTTACATCACTGCCGACTATCGGCTTATGCTTGAACATGCCGACGAGATAATCGAAGGACTGAAACTGCTTATGCATGCAGCTAATGTAAACAAGGGATATGTAGGTATTGAAGCCAATAAACCCAAAGCTATTGCTTTGTTTGAAAAGAAGACATCTTCCTGCAACAACATAGAAATAGTGCCCCTGCAACAGAAATACCCTCAAGGCGGCGAGAAACAACTCGTCGATGCTGTCATTGGCAGACAAGTTCCAGCACCGCCTGCCATACCAGTCAATGTGGGGGCAATAGTGCAGAATGTGGCGACAGCATATGCGGTTTATGAGGCCGTGATGAAAAGAAAACCTTTGTTTGAACGTTATGTCACCGTAACGGGTAAAGAACTCGCACATCCGGGCAATTTCATAGTGCGTATGGGAACTCCCATCAGCAATTTGCTTGAAATTTGCGGAGGCATACCCGAAGGCGAGAACAAACTGCTTGCTGGTGGCCCTATGATGGGAAAGGCTCTTCTTTCGGCCGACGTCCCGGTGTGCAAGGGCACCAATTGTGTGACTGTAATAAGTGGCAGTGAGGTACGCCGTGGACAGGCTCAACCTTGTGTGCGTTGCGGAAAATGCGTGTCAGCCTGCCCTATGGGGCTTGAACCATATTTGCTGGCCACTGTTTCGGCTAACCATATGTGGGAAAAAGCCGAGAGTGAACACATTACTTCATGCATAGAATGCGGTTCGTGCCAGTTTACATGTCCTGCCCACAGACCAATGCTCGACAATATACGCCTTGGCAAATCAACTGTAATGAAAATAGTAAAGGCTCGCAATGCGGGCAACAAAAAATAAGTTTATGTCTAAATTTGTCGTTTCATTATCGCCACACATCCATAGCGGCGACAGCATAGAGCGCAATATGTATGGCGTTATAATAGCCTTGATGCCAGCATTGATTGTATCGTTCGCCTATTTCGGGCTTGGCGCATTTGTCGTATGTGCCACAAGTGTCATTTCTTGTATTGTCTTTGAGTGGGCAATAACAAAGTATTTACTTAACCGACAACCTACCATATACGACGGTTCGGCAGTTATTACGGGGTTGTTGCTTGGAATGAATTTGCCGAGCAACATGCCGATATGGATTGTAGTATTGGGAGCATTCGTGGCTATTGCGATAGGCAAGATGACATTCGGCGGACTTGGTGCCAATCCGTTCAATCCTGCATTGGTGGGGCGATGCGTATTGCTTGTGAGCTTTCCTGCACAGATGACGTCGTGGCCTGTAATGGGTAATCTTTCCAGCTATCTTGATGCCAAGACTGGTGCTACCCCCCTCAGTGTTATGAAGCAGGCCATAACAAGTGGCGATGCTAGTGTGCTCGACTCCTTGCCTGGCTCTATGCACATGCTGCTTGGCGACAACATCAACGGCGGTGCAGGCACGATAGGCGAGGTGTGCGCTCTTGCGCTGATAGCTGGCTTGTTGTTTATGCTTTGGAGAAAAATTATCACATGGCACATACCAGTAAGCATCATTGCCACTGTCTTTGTGTTCTCAGAACTTCTCCATATAGCCAATCCGGTTTATGCCGACCCTTTGTCGGTTGTGTTGAGCGGAGGATTGATGCTTGGCGCAGTGTTTATGGCCACCGACTATGTAACATCTCCAATGACTCACAAGGGCCAGTTGGTATATGGCGTGGCAATAGGTTTTCTCACAGTTGTCATACGCAACTGGGGAGCTTATCCCGAAGGAATGTCGTTTGCCATATTGATAATGAATGCGTTTACACCTATAATAAATAATTACATGAAACCTAAACGCTATGGGGAGGTGGCGAAGAAATGAAAAAATTAAGTTCGTCGTTGCCAAATATGATTGTCGTGCTGGTGGTGGTTGCTCTCATCACGGGCGGATTGCTTGCCTATGTACACAAAATAACCGAAGAACCTATCGCAAGACAAAATGTTGAGTCGTTGGCAACCGACATTCAACAGGTTATGGGAGGCCAAAAGGTAACTGTTTTGGGTGATGTAAAGCTGACAAAGAATATTGCCGGGAAAGACTATACGTTTGTCGTGCACAAGGTGAAGACTGCCGATGGAAAGATGACAGGATGCGCCATAGAAAGCTCGGTAATGGGATTTGGCGGTAATTTGGGAGTGCTTGTCGGTTTCGATGGCGAAGGCAATATAACCGGCTATACAATACGGCAAAGCTCAGAAACACCGGGGCTCGGACAGAAAGCTGACACTTGGTTTCAGAAAGGCGAAAAGGGTAGTGTCGTAGGTTTAAATCCTGACAAATGCAAGTTTACTGTAAGCAAGGATGGCGGAGACATCGATGCCATTACCGCATCGACAATAACGTCACGCGCTTTCTTGAATGCAGTGCGCCAAGCCCATGACGTGATGAAAGATGTGTCTGCAGGCAAAACAACCGCTCCGAAAGAGAGAAAATGACCTGTTGCAAATGACTTACGGTTTGTAAAAACAAGATTTGTAAAAATGAAATATCTGAATATCATATATAACGGCATAATAAAGGAGAATCCTACATTCGTTCTTCTTCTTGGAATGTGTCCTACTTTGGCCACGACCACATCGGCAATGAACGGAATGTCGATGGGACTTGCCACCATGTTTGTTCTCATTTGCTCAAATATCGCTATTTCTAGCATCAAAAACCTCACGCCTGACATGGTGCGCATACCGGTTTTTGTTGTTGTAATTGCTGCCTTTGTGTCAATATTGCAAATGCTTATGGAAGCCTATCTGCCTTCCGTAAACAAGTCGCTCGGTATATACATCCCGCTCATTGTCGTTAACTGCATAATTCTCGGACGTGCCGAGGCTTTTGCATGCAAGCACAATCCGTGTGAAAGCCTGCTCGACGGCTTGGGCACAGGACTGGGATTTACCCTTGCCCTTACGCTTCTTGGAGCAGTGCGTGAACTGATAGGGGCGGGGAGTGTCTTTGGCATCAGCCTTATTGCCAACGATTATAACGTGCTCCTGTTTGTGCTCCCTCCAGGCGCGTTCATAACACTTGGCTATTTGATAGCATTCGTAAACAAACTGAAGAAAAAGTAGAAAAGCATGGAATACTTACTTATTTTCATTTCGGCTATATTTGTCAACAATATAGTTCTGTCACAGTTTCTTGGCATTTGCCCGTTTCTCGGAGTATCGAAGAAAATAGATACCGCTCTTGGCATGGGGGCAGCCGTGGCTTTTGTGCTTACGCTTTCAACCATAGTAACTTATCTCTTGCAACATCTCGTTCTTAATCCGCTGGGATTGGAATATCTGCAGACGTTGGCATTTATATTGGTCATTGCCGCACTTGTGCAGATGGTGGAGATAATATTGAAGAAAATTTCGCCGGCATTGTATCAGGCACTCGGAATATTCTTGCCACTCATAACAACCAACTGCTGCGTGCTTGGAGTTGCAATACTTGTCATACAAAAGGAATATACACTCCTTGAAAGTGTCGTTTATGCCATATCCACAGCTGGCGGTTTCGCTCTCGCGCTTGTGGTGTTTGCCGGACTGCGCGAACAACTCGCACTTGTCAATATTCCAAAAGGCATGCGTGGAATGAGCATCGTGCTCATTACCGCCGGACTACTGTCACTCGCTTTTATGGGATTCAGTGGCGTAGACAATGGACTTAAAGCCCTTATGGGCTTGAACTGACGTGTGGCTTCTCTGCTTATGCAGTTAAAGCAAGCCGCCTTATTAATCCGACTAAATGAATACGTAGACAATCTAAAATAAAACTATTATGAAACAAACAATTTTAGTGACGGGCGGAACCGGATTTATCGGTTCGCACACTACTGTTGAATTGCAACAGGCAGGCTATAAGGTGGTTATAGTTGACGACCTGTCCAATTCGAAGATCGAGGTGCTTGACGGCATTGAGAAAATAACAGGTGTACGTCCCGATTTCGAGAAGGTAGACTTGCGTGACAAAGAGGCCACAGAAAACGTTCTGAAGAAATATCCCGACATTGAGGGAATCATACATTTCGCAGCTTCAAAAGCAGTAGGAGAGAGCGTGGAGAAACCGTTGCTCTATTATCGCAACAACATCGTCTCACTGGTAAACCTGCTTGAACTCATGCCGAAGTATGGTGTTAAGGGCATCATCTTCTCTTCAAGCTGCACCGTTTACGGTCAACCTTCACAAGAAAACCTTCCTGTAACCGAGCAAGCTCCCATACAACCGGCACTTTCTCCTTATGGCAACACTAAGCAAATCAATGAGGAAATCATCCGCGACTACATCCATAGCGGTGCGGCAATAAAGTCGATAGTGCTGCGCTATTTCAATCCGATTGGTGCACACCCCACTGCATTTATCGGCGAGTTGCCAAACGGAATCCCGATGAACCTGATACCATATGTAACACAGACTGCCATTGGAATTCGCAAGCAGCTGAAAATCTTCGGCAACGACTACAACACACCCGATGGCACTTGCATCCGCGACTACATCTATGTAGTTGACCTTGCCAAAGCGCATGTGGCTGCAATGGCCCGTGTACTTGACCAAGAAACAGAACCGATTGAATATTTCAACATCGGAACTGGCAAGGGCGTGTCAACCCTTGAGATTGTAGAGGGATTTGAGCGCGCTACTGGCGTGAAGGTGAATTGGACTTATGCACCACGCCGTGAGGGTGACATAGAAAAGGTATGGGGCAACGTTGATAAAGCAAACACCGTGCTTGGATGGAAAGCAGAAACACCCATTGAGGATGTGTTGAAATCTGCTTGGAAATGGCAGGTTAAACTGCGTGAAGATGGAGTGATGTAAAACAACGATATTTTTCACTAAAAAAAGAGGCTGCTCCTTAAATAGGCGCAGCCTCTTTTTTTAGTTAGTTTTTACAATAGCTATAAAATGTTGAAGAGAAATTTTTTCATACAGATTTCTCTTCAACATTTTATAGCTATTGTAGGTGCCGCCTGTTCCGTTGCAGATGTGACACCGACCATCGCCATGACAAATGATGCACGGGTGCTCCTCGTAGTAAGTCTGCGAACCGTATTCTTGTGATGTCACGTATCCACTTGTAGTTGATTTTCCTGTGATAAAACTTACTGCTTTTTCATTTAGCATTTGCTGCAGCTTTAAGGTGCGGTAGGTAGGAGTATGGCATTTTCCTGTATCCTATTTATCATAATGCGCATTATATGTAAAATAATGCTTATTTAATATGCCTCTGTGTTTGCTTGTTTTGTAAAGAAAATATGGTTCGGCTTTGTTTGCCGTAATACCGAAAAGATATAGGATTGCTTTTCAAGGTTGGCAAAGACGTGAATGTGGTGAAACCCGTGCTTGAGTTTCTCATAACTGCGGATGCAGCACACGCGTGCGGCTTACGGATGACATGCGTGTTGCGTATGGTATAGACAATAAAAAAGCCTTTGTCTTTGCCGAAACTCGTGAATTTGGCGAAAGACAAGGGCTTGGAAAGTTATCGTCTGTGACTATTGTCGTGACTGATAAGGTTGTTCGTGGACGCAGATTTTATCTGCTTATGCCAACTTTATTTGTTTTTATTGCCGATTTTTATGATCTTCGTTCCGTCGGATGCTGTAACCTTCATCAGATATATGCCTCCTTGTGTCAACGGCATTGCATATTCGTTTGCTCCACCGACATTGACATCGGCCACACACAGGCCATTGGGCGCGAATGCCTGAACACGCTGAATTGCGTTTCCTGAAAGCACGACCATTCCGTTGTCGATGCGCCATTTGGGCAATGCCCCGATTTTGGCAGAGGCGACAGATGTTGATGTGGTGTTGTAGATGTTCACATTGTCGATTGCCAGGTGATAAGCTTGCTTGCCGTTGTATTTCCATGCAAGATACACGGGAGTGTCGTTGTCGGTGAAGCACAGCGTTATGTCGTATTTCTTGTGGACGGGTTGGCAGGTGGCATCTCCAGTCAGGTCTTCGGTCTCGTAGCCCACGAATTCCTCGTCGATTGCTCCCCAATTTTCGCCATCATATGAGTAATAAAGACCGGCACTTGATGTGCGTCCTCCCTGTTGGTAGTCCATGTCAAACTCTATCACCGTGCGTTCGTCTGTCTGGGCGTTGCGCAAAAGCGGCGGAGTGTCGAGTGTTGTAAACACGTTTGTATATCCTGCGACCGAAGATGTTACCGATGCAAACTCGCCTTCAAAGCCGTTGCCGCTTATGGGCAGGTCGTACCAGTTGTCGAAACGCCACAGATAACTGTCTTTCATCTTGCCGTCTACTTTCTCAACTGTCCAGTTGCCCGGTTTCAGTCCACCCGTAAAATTCTCGCTGAATGGCAGCTTGTAAGACGGAACAGTGCCATTCTTCACCGATACCGATATTGGCAACGACTCAACACCGTCGGTATATATCACCTTAACGCTATAATCGTAGAGGCCTTCGGGCGATTGTGTGTCATAATAAGTTGTCTGTTCTGTCTTGTCAATGAGCTCGTTGCCACGGAAAATGGCGTATTCGGACATGGTGTATTCTGATGCCTTCGGAGCTTTCCACGACAACGATGTCTTGCCCGACTCGTCGGTTTCGGCAACCAAATCGCGTACGGTGTTGCGTGTGCCTATGGCTATTACATCTGATGCCGGTTCTGATTCTCCGTCGGGATTTTCATATACGGCCACTACCGAATAAGTGTACACGCCTTTGGCAACGTTGCTCTGCCCGACGCTGAGGTCGATGAGATAGCCGCCAAACAAGGCTCCGTTGCAGTATGTATTGTAGTAGGATGGTTTGCGCTCGCCTTCCGGTTCGTCCCAAGCCATGGTGACGTTATAGCCCGTGTTGTCGTCGTTGGCTATGTAGCTGAGTCTTACGTTTGTCGGAGCATTTAAAGTAGGCTGCTTAATGTCAACCTGCACTTTTGTCAACGACGACACCATGTCTTGACTGAGTGACACGGCCTGCACGGCATAAGTGTGCTCGCCGGGTTCTTTGTCAGATGTGTCGGTATAGGTGTTGGTCTTGATGTTTTCGGCTATGCGCTCATTGTCAAGATACACGTTGTAGCATTCTGTGGGGATTGTTTCTTGGGGGGCGCGTCGCGGACGTATTGATTTGATGCCTGAAGGGGTGAAACTGCGATGTGTGGGACGTCCTGCAAGAGGCGAAACCGTCTGACTATGAATGTTGTTGGGCGCAGCCTGTCCTTTTGCAGACAGTAGCATTACATCGTCGATGACCCATGAAAAATAGAGACCCGACTCGGTGTTGGTCGTGTCGCCTACTGCCTGGAATGCCACAAGGTTGTCGTTTCCAGAATCATTGCCAATGTGAAGGGTTACAAATTGCCAACCGCTTGCTCCGTTGCTATCGTAGCGTGCGTCCCAAAGTTCTTCCCATGTTGCGCCGTTGTCATGGCTCACCTTTACATAATAATGGTCGGGAAATTCGGCATCAGCCCCCCACTCCAGCACTTGTGGGTCGATATAGGTGTAGAAACTCAAATATTTGGAAGCCGAAGAGGCCGGCATTATGAGCCATTCGTTCTGCACAGCCGATGTTTCATCGTCGTGCGGTGCGGCATCGTCGAACATTATTGCAGCACTTCCATTCCCGGAATATATCCAGTCGGTATAGTTTTCCACGTTCTCCTTTATGTCGTCTGTCGGATAATGAAACCAAGTGAACAACGGGTCGTAGTCGTTGACTGTTTTCACCGACCAACCGTTTGACGGGAATGTCTGGCCTTCAAAATCTTCTTTAAGCAATGTGTCAAGTTTCTCGGCATTCTCCCAAGTTAATGTCACCTTGCTGAAATCGGCTGTGGCATGAAGGTTTGCCGGGGCGGGCAACGTGTTTTGCGACGACACAGGTAGTGAAAGCAATGTTGCAAGTGCGCATGTGGCGAATGTGCCAAACGCATTGCTTTGCATTTTGTGTAATTTATTGTCCATAATATTTACATTTGGTTCTTTGTTTTGCGAATTTCCAATTGTCATGTCGCAAAATTACGAATAAAAAGCATTACCGCAAATTATTATCGGTTTTATGGTTTCTAATTCGTGAAATAGAAATGCAAATAAGGGCAAATCAAAAGTTATTCGCGCTCTTTGAGTATTTTCTGATACATAGAAGGCTTCATTCCTGTCATTTTAGTAAATTGCGATATGAAATTTGCCTGCGACTTGTAGCCTACGCTTTCTGATATGGCGCGTATGGTATAGCTGCCGTAGTTGGCTTTGTCGGCCAACCGTTTCATGGCTTCCTTTATGCGGCACTCGTTGAGGATTGTTCTGAAATTCTTTCCGAAACCTTCATTTATGGCTTCCGATACATAACGGGTGTTCGACGATGCCAAAGCCGCAAGCCGCTCGATGTTGAAATCGTTGCGGCATATTTCGTCGGTATTTTCCATGATGACGCGTATCTGTGCCACCAGTTCTTCGCGTTGCTTTGCCGACAACAATACATTGCTTTCCCGTGTGTCGGGCAACGGTTCTGATGTCGTATTGGTCTTGTCTTGTGTGTTGTCAAGCAGTTTTTGGCTGCTGTCAAACAGTTTGTTGTAGGCCTCTGCCAATTGCCTTTTCTGTCGGTAGACTATCAGTAGGAGTGCGACAAACACGGCAAATCCCAATGCAAGTGTTATAATCCACAGACGCTGCATGCGTATCTGCCTCTGGTTGAATTGGGCTTCTTGGGTAAGAGCGTTTATCTTTCTCGAGCTTTTGTCTGCTTCGTATGCGTATTGGGCATCTTTCATTGCATTGAAATCCTCCTGGCTGCGTATAGAGTCGCATAGTGATACATATTCGTATCGGCATGCGGCAGCGCGTGAGTTGTTGCCTGTTGTAGAGTATATGTCGGAAAGATGGCGCAATGTTTCGGCCAGAAAATATGCGTTGTTGGTAGTGCGGGCGATGTGTTCATTCCTTTTCAGGTAATACACGGCAGAGTCAGAACGTCCTGTGTCGGCAAACAATTGGGCCAAACAGGAATATACTGCCTCTGTATAATTGCAGTCCATATTGTGCTGCCGGGCAAATGACAATGCCTTGCGGTATTGGTGTAAGGCATTGGTGTTGTCTTTCTTGAATGTCGAGACAAGGCCTTTGCACATAAGAAGGTTGTATTTGTATTCGGCAGAATGTTCTTTGTTGGCAGATAGTATGCGGAGGTACCGCTCTCCATTGGTGATTTTTCCGGAGAAGCATGACGCTCCTATGAGGTTGTTCAGTATGCGGTTCTGCAGCGTCTTCGAGTTCGCTTTCTGCGCAAGTGACAGTGCGTCGCGGTAGAAACGCAATCCCATAGCGTAATCGCCGCAGGTGCTGTACAAGTTGCCTATCCCTATATAAATCTTCGCGGTGAGTTGTTGTGTGCCGTCGTGCTCGCTTGCATTGAGTGCGTCTAGATAGCTTTTCATTGCAAGCGCATACTGATGATGGGCATAATAAGCTTCACCTGCACCATAGCAACTGTCTGCATAATTGCGAATGTTGGATGCTTCTTTTGCGTAAAGCTGCATGGAAAGCATCGGGATGATGAGCAACAATAAGGTTGCAAACGACAAAACGCGGCGTGATGCCATATCAACGTGTCTTTTCGGAATTTACTTTTTTAATTACGCTATAAGCTCCATATAGACCCAACTCGCCTGCTTTGCTCAAATCTGTCACGCCGCCTTTCCTGTCTCCGTTACTTATTTTTGCCAGGCCCCGGTTGTAATAGGCCTCGGCGAGATTGGGGTCGATGGTTATTGCACGCGTATAGTCGTTGGAGGCTGATGCGAAATCCTTAAGCATGAAATGCACATTGCCACGGTTGTAATATAAATATTGGTTGTCGGTATCAATTGACAATGCCTTGTCCAGGTCGTCTACGACGGCAGACAACTTCAGGCCGGCCTCTTTGCCGAGTGATCTGTCGAACTCGTTAAGGCACAGTTGGCAATAGGCACGCTGCCAAAGTGCAAGAACAGAAGCCGAGTCTGCAGACAGGCATATTGTCAAATCGGTAATGGCAGCATCGAAATTACGCGTAACACTTTCCAATATGGCACGCTGGAAGATGATGTCGGTTGTCAAACTCATCTCTTTTGATGTGTTGACAATTGCCGTAAGGGAGTCAATGCGTGACAGATATATGTATGAAGAAAATGCCGTCAACTGTTTCGTGTCGCAGTTTATAAACAAACGGGCATTCTTGTGGGCTATATTGAAGCGTTCCACGCTCTGTGCAAAAGCATGGTATGAGCGCACGGCGTTGTCGTATTGGTCACAACCGAGGTGAAACATTGGCAACGCCGATAACTCTGCGGCACGGTTTTGTACACGTCCCCGGTAGTCGTTCTTATACTCGTGCTCTTGCATGTCATCATCCGCCACTACCATTTGGTTGTATTTCTCCGGGTCAATCTCGCTGCGGCGGCGCATCTGGCGGCGTTGTGAATTGCTCCAACGCGGTTGTATGCCAAGATGTTTGTTCATTTGCGCCTTCATGATGCGGAACTCGTCGATTTCGGCTTTTGAGTTCATTCCAAGTCTGCGGTAGCAGTTGGCGCGCCGCGACAGACCGGTCCAAAAGTTGGGGAATTGCTCTATAACGCGTGAATAGTCGCGTATGGCACTACGCAAATTGCCCGTTTTGTCGAGCAGGATAGCACGGTTGAATATTGCAAGCACGTTGTGCGGCTCCATCCGTATTACGTAGTCGAAATCGGTAATGGCCCGGTTGTCGTCGCCAAGTTGCATGCGCAACAACCCCCGGTTGTAGTGGGCAAGGAAATTGTCTGGGTCAAGATCAATGGCAGTGTCGTAGTCGGAAATGGCTCCACGCAAGTTGTTTGTGTTGTAACGGGCAAGCCCCCGGTTTACATAATTGCCCACAGTCTTTGGCTTCAAGTGGATGGCTTTGCTCAGATATGTTTCGGCTTCTTTCCATTTCGAACGCGACAGACTTATCTGCGAGCGTGTTGTCCATGCGTCGGCATCATACGGGTCTACCTCAAGGCTTTTGTCGAGCCATTCGTCTGCGGCCGTCGTGTCTTTTTGTACAAGATACACTTGTGCCTTCAATGAATATGCTCCGGCAAATTTCTTCCATTTCACCACCACCGTGTCAAGTTCGTTTTGGGCGCGTGAATAATCCTTAAGTTCAATACGGCATAAGGCGCGGTTATACCAAGCTCCTTGATTTTGCGGGTTGATGGAGATCGCTTTGTCGTAATCGCAAATCGCACCTTCATAATTTTTCTGCTTTATCCGGCACAAACCGCGTAGTTCATACATGTTAGATATGTACGGATTGAGCGATATCGCGTTGTTTACGTCTTCCTCAGCACTTGCAAAATCATCAAGATAAAACTTTGCCAGACCGCGAAAAAACCACGGTTCGTAAAGATAAGGCTTCACGCTTATGACTTGATTGAAATATTGTATCGACAAAACATAGTCTTCATAATAGAGCGCACTGCGTCCGGATACAATCAGACGGTCGGTATTGAACTGTGCCACGGTTCTCTGCCAAGGCAGTAGAGCCATCAATATTATAAAGACTACATGCTTCATCGAAAAGCTTGATAAAATTTCCCGCTATCTTTTTCTGTTCACCTTCACCCGATAACTGCAGCGCACACGCCCGTTGAGCAAGTCTTTAAGCTTGCCGTTTATAAGTTGTCTGCGCATTGGGGAGATGCGGTCGATAAACATTTTTCCGTCGAGATGGTCGAATTCATGTTGCATCACGCGGGCAAGATAACCTTCTACCCATTCGTCGTGTTCAACGAAATTCGTATCTATATAGCGCACATGTATGCGTGTGGGACGCTTTACGCTTTCGTGTATTCCGGGCAAAGAAAGGCAGCCTTCTTCCATTGATTTCTTCTCGGATTCGTCATCATATTCGATGATGTAGGGGTTGATGAATGCCTTGCGGAAATCCTTGTACTCAGGAAAATCCTCACTCAGCACGTCGAGATCGATGACGACGAGGCGTATGTCTAGTCCTATCTGTGGTGCTGCAAGACCGATACCGTCACTTGCGGTAAGGGTTTCGAACATGTTGTCTATAAGTGTCGGCAACTCGGGATAGTTGGGAGTAATGTCGGTTGCCACTTTCCTCAAAACCGCATTGCCGTAGATGTAAATTGGTAGTATCATGTTGTTTTGTTGTTTCAATAAATCATTATACACATCAGCACACGTCATGCCGAATGCCGTTCAGCGGTTACGGCTGTTGAGATAATCCTGCAATATTATCGTTGCACTAATTTCATCGACGAGAGCTTTGTTTTGCCTTGCCTTCTTTCCTATGCCACTGTCGATCATAGCACGGTGTGCAAGCACCGAAGTGAAGCGCTCGTCGTAGTATTCAATGGGAATGTTAGGCATGGCTTTGCGCCATCTTGCCACAAATTGTTGCACCCTCTGCAGGTTTTCGCTTGGCTCGCCGTTGAGCTGGCGGGGCTCACCTATAATGATGCGCTCCACTTCTTCGCGGGCAACGTATGACCGCAGGAAATCCATAAGTTGGCACGTAGCAACAGTCGCCAACCCGTTGGGAATTATTTGCAACGGGTCGGTGACTGCCAAGCCCGTGCGTTTCTTTCCATAATCAACAGAAATAATACGGGCCACAGAAATGTAAGCTTTTTATAATGTGTATATAGTTGATGTTGCCGTGATGCACGTTATTTCTTGAAAAGAAGCCATGCGTCGGGATATTTCGCACGGAACTGATCGCGTGAACGCACAGCATCGCTTTTCGAATCGAATGTCGAAGCTACTACACGATAAAGTCCACGGGCAGAGTTGTAGACGATCTGTGCATCGCTGCCGTTGTTTTTCAAGGTGCGCTGCAATCCTTCGGCGTTGGCTTTAAGTGAGAACGAGCCTACAACCACGCTGAAGTTCTTTACTCCTGAACCACTTATGACCGAAAAGTCTTCCGACCGTACGGTGGCATTGTCTGAATTGTCAACGACAGTTGTTTCTGTAGACGGACGCTCTTCAAGCGGTGCAACCACGGGAGCTTCCTCTTGCACGGGCTGTGCCGGCTGCTCAGATTTAGCCTGGGCTTTAAGATATGCTTTCTTATATGCGCTCTCTTTCGACTTGCAGCCGGTGAAAACCAATGCTATGCAAAGACCTGCGCAAAGGACAACACTTTTTTTCATATTCTTTTTCTATTTTGATATTTGACATTTATACATTCTTTGGCGAAATTACAAAATAAATCATTACCGACCCACCAAAATGCGCATAAAGTTTGTTAAATGCGAAATCGGCAACTTTTTTAACAAAAAATGGCTATCGTGTTTGATTGCAATTTGAATAGAATTGCTATATTTGCTCTCGATAAATACAATTTGTATAATTTAAAAGCAAAGCTATTATGAAAACATTGGGTTATATCGGAGCATTTCTCGGCGGTGCTATAGCCGGAACAGCTCTTGGCATTTTGCTGGCTCCCGAAAAGGGAAGCGAGACACGCACAAAGATAGGCGACGCCGTTGACGAGTTCTGCAAGAAGCACAACATCAAGGTGAGCCGTAAGGAAGTGGACGACTTGGTGGACGACATCAGGGATGCCGCAGACATTGAAAACGCATAACGGCAGGCAAATGTTCTCAAACGACAAGAACATAGAAACCATAGGTCAGCTTGCAGAAGTTGTGAGACGTTACATCGGGCTTCAGTCAAAATACATGAAGCTCGATGTAATCGACAAAATTGTGCGTCTGCTCACTGCCTTGACAATGGCGCTTTTGCTGGCATTGCTACTGTTGCTTGCTCTAATATATCTGTCGTTTGCGGCAGCCTACGCAATAGCCCCTGCCATTGGCGAAGCAATGGCTTTTGCATGCATAGCCGGAGTGTATTTCGCGATATTGGTATTGTTCATAATATTCCGTCGCCAATGGATTGAACGGCCATTGGTGAAACTGCTCGCAGGCATACTCTTGCGCGACTGAAAACTCTCAGATAACCAAAGACACCGATGACACAATCCAACGACAACCACAACATCACCGACATGCGGCAAGTGCGTTCGCTTGCCGACATTGATACTTGTAAAGCTGCACTGAAACGCGAAATACACGACGACGAGTGCCGCATATCAGATATGTGGAACAACTTGTTCCACACAGAAGATCCTGAACCAAAAACAAGAGCGCAACGCATAACGCGAATGATAAGCATGGGATCGGGAGTGATTGACGGTGCACTGCTCGGTTGGAAATTATACAGAAAATTCAAATTGGGGAGTTCGCTTTTCGGCAAACACAAAAAATCCCGATAACATCTGCGCGTATTATCGGCGTAATTCAAGCCTCTACACTTACAGTCCATTGCCGCATTTTTCGGTAATGGCAGTTTTTTTGTTCTGCAAAGACCGATGATTTGCTTTGCGTGATATTCATGTGGTTTGCATGCGGATGCAGCCCAGTGAATTAGTTAAATAATTAATAATGCGCCATTAATAGTGCATTATTTTGTAAATTTGCATTCTATTTATTGTGAAACCCGATAGAACGGAATACTTACAACCCGTTGACGGCGGTTTCGTATTTATAAAAAAGCAATTATGGAAAGCGACAACAAAACAGAACGTATGCACCGCAAGCCAACCGACAATGCTGGTGACAGGCATTTGCGCATAAGAAACATTCTCAACATCATATTCATGTTGGGCGCTGTTGCGGGAATGTTGACGTATTTTTACTATGGCCACTTTCTCGGAGCTGTAATCATCATTGTCTCAATGGTGTTCAAGGTGGCAGAATGTTGCATCCGATTCATACGTTGATTTGATGAACTTATTATCTCGTATTACTCTGCTTCTTTGCCTTGGCATCACAATACCGGTGTCTGCCCAAAACGATTATTACAACCAGATGAACCCCGACGGAACGGTAAACCAACGTTCGTCAAAGGGCAACCTTGCCGACTCTTTGGGCACAGACAAGGAAATTCCAAAAGGAATAAAAGTGTGGACGGTGGATTCCAGGTTTGGCGACAGGGCGAAAGCCGACGTTGACACACTGTCGCACATGTTTATGAACACGATATTCACCACCGGACTCCGTGGCGAATACAACACAACGGGCAATCTTGGCGCACCGCGTCAAAACCGTGTGTTTATCGACCGAAACGACGAAGGTCAGTTCCTGTTCACACAACCTTACGATTTTGTGCACACGCCGGTGGGCCAGTTCCATTTCACCAACACGCTCTCCCCGTTTACAAACCTTTCTTACAACACGGCAGGAAACCGCACAAATGGCGAAGACCACCTCGTTGCTAAGTTCGGAGTGAACGCAGGAAAGAGAATAGGTGTGGGCTTTAATGTGGATTACATATACGGACGCGGATATTATTCCAACCAAAGTACATCGCACTTTAACTATACGATGTACGGTTCATACATCGGCGACCGATACCAAATGCATCTCCTGTTGTCGGCAGTCAACCAGAAGGTTGCCGAAAACGGCGGCATAACCAACGATAATTACATAACCCACCCTGAGAGCTTCGACGACAATTTCTCGACAAGCGAGATGCTCACGGTTCTCGAAAGCAACTGGAACCGCAACAACAACCAGCACATTTTTCTCACCCACCGCTACAATATCGGGTTTAACCGAAAGGTGAAAATGACCGACGACGAAATTGCCGCGCGCAAGTTTGCCATGGAGTCGAAAAAGGAGAATGAAGCGAGAAAGGCAAAAGACGAAGCCAGCCGCGAAGCGAAAAAACGTGGGGTGGATTTCGACGAGAAACATTTCGATGGCAAACGGTATGGCGGACGTCCCGACAATGCCAAAATTGTCGGTAGCGAACCAGCCGATACTGTGAAGGCAGAAACCGGGCGCATAGCTGTAAACGGCAAGCAGGCCGCCGACAGCATCATGGCACAATCGGCGGTAGCTGCAAAAGACACGATGTGGATGAAGACGGAGTATGTGCCGGTGACAAGTTTCATACATACCATGAAATTCGACAACTACCGCCGCATATATCAGGCATATGCCACGCCGGAGAATTTCTATGCCGACACATACAACACTGTGGGGACATACAGTGGCGACTCTATTTTTGACAAGACATCACACTACCGCCTTGTAAACACGTTTGCAATATCAATGCTTGAAGGCTTCAACAAATGGGCAAAGGCTGGTGTGAAAATTTTCGCCACGTCCGATTTGCGGCATTTCACCCTACCCGACTCGATAAGCCGCAGCACAACCTACAACGAACACAACCTAAGCGTGGGCGGACAACTGATAAAGTCGGAGGGACGCACATTGCATTACAATGTGCTTGCCGAGACTTGGCTCGTGGGCAAAGATGCCGGACAACTTAAGGTGGATGCCACGGTCGACGTGAATTTTGCCTTTCTTGGCGACACCGTAACGTTGGCGGCCAAGGGCTTCTTTCATCGTCTCAACCCGACGTTCTATTACAGGCACTATCACTCCAAGCATGCGTGGTGGGACAACGACGGGCTTGGCAAGACGATGCATTCGCGCATTGAAGGCATATTTGCCTACCGCAAGACAAAGACAATGTTGCGTGTGGCGTTTGACGAGATAAAAAATTACACCTATTTCGGAATGTCGTATGGGATAACTGAGGACTTCGGGCGTACGGGAAACCGGTTTGTTGCCAGACAGCACAAAGATGCCATGAGTGTGCTCACGCTCGCACTTTCGCAGAATTTCAGGCTCGGACCGCTCAATTGGGAGAACCTTGTGACCTATCAGAAATCTTCACAAGATGACATTCTGCCGTTGCCGTTGCTCAATGTTTATACCAACTTGTATCTGAAATTCAAGATAGCGCGTGTGCTGAAGTGCGACTTCGGAGCCGATGCACGTTACTTTACAAGCTACTATGCTCCCGACTATTGCCCGGCACTGGGTCAGTATGCCGTTCAGGAAAGCGAGAACCGCGTGAAAGTGGGAGGCTACCCGTTGGTGAACGTGTATGCCAATTTCCATCTGAAACGCACGCGTTTCTTCGTAATGATGAGCCATGTGAATGCAGGCAGTGGCACAAGGAATTATTTCCTCGCACCGCACTATCCGCTAAACGAACGTGTTTTCCGTTTCGGAGTAAGTTGGAATTTCTACAACTAAGTGGCGGCTTCCACGTGCGTCGTATGTGTTGCGTGCATGCAACATATGCCGCACACGTGTAAGGCAGCTGCGAAACACGCGTGTTGCAAACGCTGCACGCTGCCCCACTCCAATTGTATGGGTGAAAAGCAAATGTCGGTAGCAGTAATAAGTACTGCTACCGACATTTGTTTTTTTGTTTTTATTGCTTCCCCGAAAATCAATGCGTGTTCTTTATACGCATCGACAACTTGCCGTCAAAGCCTACAGTAAGTTCCACCATATAGCTGCTTGAAGAGTCGGGAATGGCCATTGTGGCAAAATAATGAAACCCTCCGCCGTCGATACCGTTAAGTGTCAGGTCGCTGAAAACAGACTGTTGCAGGGCCGACGCTTCAATGTATTTGCCGAAGTCCGACTTTCTGAAATCGCGCGAAAACAGCTTGTCGTTTCCATTGAATATGCTCAAGTGTATTATGTTGTCGTAATATATGTTGTCAACAGCAACACCGTCATCATTATATGTAGTCTTTGCCACTTTGTATGTAGTCGGGTTTATCTGCACATAACAATGGTATTTCTCGTTGTCGTGATACACGATAGTGTCACGTTTCACAAGTCTGTTCTGGTTCAAGGCAATAGGTTGTTTTTCCAAGAACATGTCCATAAAGCTCGTGTCTTCGGTTTTTACAAGCTTTATGCGCTCGCCGCTCGTGTTTACAAATACAAAAATATGCGGCGTTTGCTTTACTATGGCATACTTGGTGACATTGTTCTGTCCCTCCATTACCAACGTGTCGCTAACGACACGGAAATAAGAAGGGGCACTCGCCGAGTCGGGGAAATACACCGAATCGCCCTTAATGCGGAATGCCACATCCTCTCCGTTTTCGTCAAGCCAAATGCCCTGCAAGTTTTTTTTGGCGGCAATGTTCTCAATTGCCGCCTCTTCTTTTTGTCCTTGTTTGCGGCATCCGCCGAATGTTAGGGACATGGCTAATATCGGAAGAAATAAGTATGTCTTGTTGCCTTTAAACATAACCAATGCCTTTCGTGTTTGTCAATTGCAATGAAACCATGTTTGCTTGGCTTCATATAGTGGGAGTGTGTGGAGCGATTGTTTAATTAAATCAGAATAACCACGCTTCTTTCAGCGACTTACCGTTGGTGTCTTTCTCGCTGGTGAGCACGTCTTGTGATGGTATAGGCCATTTTATGCCTATGGTTTCATCGTTCCATTTTATGCTTGCCTCGTGCTGCGGAGCATACACATTGTCCACTTTGTATGTGAAAATGGCAGTTTCGCTCATCACTACAAAACCGTGTGCAAACCCTCTCGGGATGAAAAGCTGACGCTTGTTTTCCTCGCTTAGCTCAACCATCACATATTTGCCGAAAGTGGGCGAGTCTTTTCTTATGTCGACAGCAACGTCAAGCACCTTGCCTTTTATCACCCTTACGAGCTTGGCCTGTGAGTATTCGCCTTTCTGGTAGTGCAGCCCACGAAGCACACCATAAGAAGAACACGACTCGTTGTCCTGCACAAACTCGACTTTGCCTATGTGCTTTTCAAACTCTTCTTTCTTCCATGCTTCAAAGAAATAGCCACGCTGGTCGCTGAACACCTTGGGTTCGATTACCCATACGCCTTTAATCTCGGTTTCCTTATATTCCATTACACTTGTCTGTTTTGGTTATCACAAAGGTAGTGCTTTTATGCCGAAAGGCAAAAGAAATAAGGCTAATTTAACACCATGCCCCAAATTGTGGCACAAACACTTGCACAGTCGGCGTTTATTCGCTAATTTTGCAGTATGCTCGAAATTGAAAGACATATAGAAAGGCTGCTTCTTGACAGCGACTGCCTGATAGTACCGGGGCTTGGCGGATTTGTAGTCCACCATTCATGTGCCATATTCAATTCCAAACGCAATACCTTTTCCCCTCCGAAGAGAATCCTCGGTTTCGACAACAGGTTGTCGATGTCCGATTCAGTTCTGGCTCAGTCTATTGTTGACCATAGCGATTTGAGCATTCCCGAAGCCATGCGCAGCATAGAACAGGATGTTGACGAGCTACGGCGTAGGATTGAGGAAACCGGGAAATATACAATCAGCGGCATCGGGACACTGCGCAAAAGTGCTGAAGTGGCTAAATCCTATGATTTCACACCATGCTCCACATCGTTTGTTTCGCCGGCTTTATACGGACTTTCCGATATAGAAGCAGAAATGCTGCAAACCGAAAGTCAGGAAGAAATTGTGCCGGTGTTGGAGGCTGAGACCGAACAGTTGCCGTCGGGCAAAAAACACATTTCGGTGAATATCCCCGAAAATCTTCTGCATCAGATATGTGCCGTTGGCGTGGCATTGTTGATATTCGTTCTCTTCCCGTCGCAAGTAGGCAAAAACACCAAGCAGATATTGAGTCAATATGCAGTCGATACCGATATGCTATACCGCATAATGCCAAACGAAACGATGGGCGGCATGCAATCGACAAGTTTGATGTCTGCGAAATTGGAAGGCGGAGAAAAGACTGAAAATGGTTGTGCAAGTGTGAAAGAAAAAGATGAACAAGTGAAGCGCAATCCAGTGTACACCATTGTGTTGGCCAGTCGTGTGACTCGGAAAAACGCGGAGGTGTATGTGGAAGAATTGCATAAGAAAGGACTTGCAGATGCTTCTGTATATGTCAAGGACGGCAAGGCTAAAGTCATATACAAACACTACAATTCGAAAGCCGATGCCTATGCGGCTCTTAATGACCTTGGCAAACAGGCAGAATTTGAAGGTTGCTGGATAACTGAAATTTACGAATAATGGCACGCGTGTGCCAAACATTGCAAAACAAGAGACGGTGAAATCATGAAAAGAGTGAAATGCCCGAAATGTGACAATTACATAACATTCGACGAAAAGAAATACACAGAAGGCCAATCTTTGGTCTTTGGCTGCCCTCAATGCGGCAAACAATTTGGAATAAGAATAGGCGTTTCAAAATTGCGCGAAACCCAAAAGAATGACAATCCCGAGGAAAATGCCGAAGATGCAGTGTATGGTTATCTCACTGTAATAGAAAATGTATTCCACTACAAGCAGGTGATACCGTTGCGTATGGGCAAGAATGTGATTGGACGCTACATGAAAGGGAGCGGCGTAAACTGCCCTATTGAAACCAACGACCCAAGCATGGACATAAACCATTGCATTATTACCGTGGCAAAAGACAAAAAAGGCGGTTTGAAATATACGTTGAAAGACGGGCCGAGTTATACCGGAACGTTTGTAGACCATGAAATATTGGGCGACAATGAATACCGTGTCATTGGCGATGAAACCCTTTTCACAATAGGTGCGACAAGTATAATTTTGCACGCACCAGGTAAAGATGCCGAATAGGCTGACAATAATTGCTTCATAATGTGGATGTTGGTATTTGGAGCCTTGCCGTTTGCGGGGCTCGCTTATGTGCTTTGGCATATCTGGAACATGCTTTCGTTCTGCAACGCATTGCGATGGATAGTGCCTATAGTGATAGCACTTGTTTTTTCTCTCATATTTCTTAACGTGACACGGGCTATTGAGACAATGCCGATAAGGGTTGCCACAATAGTGTATGAAGTGGGCAACTCGATGTTGTTCATACTATTGTATCTTGTCATTCTGTTTGCGGTGGCTGACATTGCGGTTGCGTGTCGCTTGCTGCCCAAGCATTACCTTTATGGCAATTGGGGCTCGGCTGTAGCTGTAATTGTATTGTTGTCGATAATATTCATATCGGGAAACATTCATTACCGAAGCAAGAAAAAAGTGGAGCTGTCGGTTGTTTCAGAAAAGGTTAAGTCGAAAAAGGTGAAGATATTGATGATGAGCGACTTGCATCTTGGTTATCATAATGGTCGAGAGGAATTTCATCGGTGGGTTGATATCGTTAATTCCGCATCGCCAGACATCATCCTTGTGGGAGGAGACATTATCGACATAAGCGTCAGACCACTTTATGCATCTGATTTTATAGGGGAATTCAAACGACTGAAAGCCCCAGTCTTTGCCTGTATGGGTAATCACGAATATTACTGCGGTAGAGACAAAGCACTGAAATTCTATAAAGATGCTGGCATAACTTTGTTGCGTGACAGTGCGGTAAACATAAATGGCATCAGCATAATAGGCAGAGACGACAGGAGCAACCCGCGCAGACTGGCATTGAAAACAATCATGCAGAAGTATGCTGAAAGAGGAAATTACACCATATTGCTCGACCATCAGCCTCACGATCTCACTGAAGCCGAAACGGATGGAATTGATTTCCAGTTCAGCGGACACACTCATCATGGGCAGGTTTGGCCCATTTCGTGGATTACGGACATGATTTACGATAACGCATACGGATATAGTCAGAAAGGACTTACACGATACTATGTAAGCTCGGGCATGGGCATTTGGGGCGGAAAGTTCCGAATAGGCACACAGTCGGAGTATCTTCTTCTTACCCTTTGCGGCTCTAAGTCGGCAGAAGTAATGCACGGAAACTGTAATTCACAGGCTGAAATTCAATAAAGAATACTATCCATAAAATCCCAAAAGTTATGAAAATAAACGCCAAAATTATATTGTCAATACTCTATGTTGTTTTGATATTATGCATGGCAACGGCAACGTTTGTGGAAAACAGCAAAGGAACTGAATTTGTGAAAGCCAACATTTATGGTGCATGGTGGTTTGTTTCTGTTTGGGCGATTGCGGTAGTTGCCGCAACTGTATATTTTGTAAAGGCACGCAGGCACACAGTTTCCTCCTGCATTCTGCATGCGTCGTTTGTCGTTATCCTGCTTGGAGCATTTGCGACACACCTTACATCGACACAGGGAATGATACATGTGCGCGAGGGAGAAACGGCAAATACATATTATGTTCAAGGCAAAGGCGGTGAAACCGAGTTGCAGAATCTGCCCTTTTCAATACGTCTTGACAAATTTGGGATAACATACCATGAAGGCACAGAGTCTGCCGCCGACTACACATCTTGTTTTACAATAATGCAGGACGGCCAGCAGTTGGCCGGAAAAGTGGCCATGAACAAAATCTTCAAATACCGTTCTTTCCGGCTTTATCAGGCATCGTATGATGAGGACGGACATGGGGCTTCGCTGGCAATAAATGCCGACCCTTACGGAATAGCATTGACTTACACAGGATACGCATTGTTGTTTCTGTCGTTGTTATGGGTGCTTGTCGATCCAAACGGTGCATACCAGAAATTGCTGAAACATCCGTTGTTGCAGAAAGGAGCACTCACTTTGGGTCTGATGTTTTCTTTGTTGCCGACGGTAAACGCCGCTCCGGCACTACCGAAAGAAACTGCTGCAAAGTTTGGGGAGCTCAGCATCCTGTATAACGGACGCATCTGCCCGGTACAGACTTTTGCCCTTGACTTTACAAAGAAAATGTATGGCGCGCGCACATATAACGGACTGACCGCCGAACAAGTGCTGACCGGATGGATTTTCTGGGGCGAAGAATGGAGCAACGAACCGTTTATAAAGATAAAGAATGGTGCATTGCGCAGCACTTTGCAGTTGCCGGCATACACATCGCTGAATGCTTTTTTCAATCCGGCCATGGGTGGTTACACACTCGGACCGTATGTGCAGGAATTCTATCAAGGGCAAAATGACAAGTTCCACAAGGAAGTTGCCGACGTTGACGACCGCTTGCAACTGCTCATGCAACTGCGTCACGGCACTGTGTTGAAGATTTTTCCGAACACGTACAAAGGAAAGACCACTTGGTATTCACCAACAGAGAAACTTCCCAACACGATAGATGCGGAGCACGCGCAATACATGCAGAATGTGTTTTCGTTGCTTTATGAATATGCAATGGAGAATGACACCCAAAAGTTTGAAGATACCATTGGCAAGATGATAAAATACCAGGCGGACAACGGTGGGCAGTCGTTGCAGTCGGAAAAACAGGTCGCAGCCGAACGCATATACAATAAAATACCGTTTGCCACCATTCTGTTCATGGTAAATCTTGGCATGGGAACTCTTACATTTCTGCTTTCAATGAGAAGAATGATAAGAAAATCGTATGGAAATGTAGCGGTAGATGCAAAGCAAACCCTACGCGACAGGATTACCGACACAACTACATTCACACTCATGTTGTTGTCGTTTGCAGCGCTGACATTCTGCGAAGCCCTGCGTTGGACAATCAGCGGCACCATACCAATGGCCAACGGCTATGAAACAATGTTGTTTGTTGCATGGCTCGTAATGCTTCTCTCGCTCGTTACTTGCCGCCGGTTCCGCATAATACTCACTTGTGGTTTCCTTATGTCGGGCTTTTTCCTTCTCGTTAGCCATATCGGTCAGATGGATCCGCAGATAACCCACCGTATGCCGGTGCTTAATTCTCCGCTTCTAAGCATTCATGTTTCGATTATAATGATAGGCTTTGCCTTGTTGTCAATGACCTTTATATGCAGTCTGACGGCACTCATCGTGAGAATGGTGAAACGCACAACCGGAGACGAGACAAAGGCCCTGCAACTGTTGTCTCAAGTGTTCCTCTTCCCCGCATTGGCCGCATTGGGCATCGGAATATTCATCGGTGCCATTTGGGCGAATGTCTCCTGGGGCGAATACTGGGGCTGGGATCCCAAGGAAGTGTGGGCTCTTATAACGTTCATGGTTTATGCCGTAGCTGTCCACACCACAACGATACCGGCCATGCGCCGCCCCGTGTTCTACCATGTTTTTATGGTTTTTGCATTTTTGACAATCTTGATGACCTATTTCGGAGTGAACTATTTCTTGGGAGGCATGCACAGCTACGCTTAAACTAGGGGTGCAACGCATCGTAATGTGGCAATCGGGAAAGGTACATAAAATTAACTGTTTGTTATGAATAAGAAAGAAACGGAGACAACATATATTGATGTTTTAGGAGCTCGTGTGCACAATCTGAAGAACATCAACGTTAGAATTCCACGCGGCAGCTTGACAGTTTTCACCGGTCTCAGTGGTTCGGGCAAGTCATCGTTGGCTTTCGACACGATATATGCAGAGGGTCAGCGGCGCTATATAGAAACTTTTTCGGCTTATGCAAGGAATTTCCTCGGCGACATGGAGCGTCCTGATGTTGACAAAATCAGCGGCCTAAGTCCTGTAATAAGCATTGAACAGAAAACAACCAACAAGAATCCCCGTTCTACGGTAGGCACGACTACCGAAATCTACGACTATATGCGTCTGCTTTATGCCCGTGCCGGAACGGCATACAGTTACAACACGGGCGAAAAGATGGTGAAATATACCGAGGAAAAAATTCTTGATGCCATTAAACAGGAATATGACGGCAAACGCATATACATACTCGCCCCACTCGTAAGGCAGCGTAAGGGACACTACCGCGAACTGTTTGACAGCCTGAGAAAGAAAGGTTTCCTTTATGTACGTATAGACGGAGAGGTAGAGGAAATACGGGTCGGGATGAAAGTAGACCGATACAAGAACCACAACATTGAGGTTGTGATTGACAAACTTGTGATGACGAGCGACTATTCAGAACGCTTGAAAAAGAGTATCGGTACTGCTATGCGGCATGGTGACGGCCTGCTGATGATACTCGATGCGGCGACTGGCATCGCAAGAAACTATTCAAAGCGACTGATGTGTCCCACAACGGGCTTATCATACAAAGACCCTGCGCCAAATGTGTTTTCTTTCAACTCGCCAGAAGGGGCATGCCCGCGTTGTAAAGGACTTGGGTGCGTGAATGAGATTGACCTGAAAAAGGTAATACCCGACGACAGCCAGAGTATTCACAATGGCGGTATTGTGCCGTTGGGAAAATACAAAAACCAGATGATCTTCTGGCAAATCGATGCTTTGTTGGCAAAGTATGACTGCAATTTGAAAACTCCTATCAAGGAAATCCCCGAAGAAGCGTTGAACGAAGTGCTTAACGGTTCGCTGGAAACGGTACGTATCGACAAGGACATCGTACATACATCAACCGACTATTTCACCAACTTCGACGGTGTGGTGAAATATCTCCACAACGTAATCGAAAACGACGAGTCTGCAAGCGGGCAGAAATGGGCCGACCAGTTCCTTGCTGTTTGCGAGTGCCCGGAATGTCACGGCAGGCGACTCAACCGTGAAGCTCTGTCTTACAGGATATGGGACAAGAACATTTACGAGGTTTCTAATATGGACATCGCCCAGTTGCGCGACTGGTTGAAAGAGGCGAAAGCACATCTTGACGAACGCCAAACGGCGATAGCCGAGGAGATATTGAAGGAGATTTGCAAGCGCATTGATTTCCTGCTTGACGTTGGTCTTGATTATCTGTCGCTTGACCGGCGTTCGTCTACACTTTCCGGCGGCGAGAGCCAACGCATACGCCTTGCAACACAAATAGGTTCGCAACTTGTCAATGTGCTTTACATTCTCGACGAGCCCAGCATCGGACTGCACCAACGTGACAACGAACGCCTCATACACTCGCTCAAACAACTGAGAGATTTGGGCAATACCGTCATCGTGGTTGAGCATGACAAGGACATGATGCTCAATGCCGACTACATCGTGGATATTGGTCCTAAGGCTGGAATCAACGGTGGCGAGGTGGTATTCCAGGGTACGCCCGACATGATGTTGCGCCAACACACCATCACGGCCGACTATCTTAACGGTGTGAGATGCCTGGAAATTCCCCAAACGCGCAGGAAAGGCAACGGAAAGTGCATAACAATACACGGGGCGAAAGGCAACAATCTGAAAAACGTTGATGTGTCGTTTCCGCTTGGCGAACTTATTGTTGTAACGGGAGTGAGCGGTTCGGGCAAGTCAACACTGGTGAACGAAACCTTGCAGCCCATTTTAAGTCAGCACTTTTACCGTTCGCTTAAAAAACCGATGGAGTATGAAAGTGTAGACGGCATTGACAATATTGACAAGGTGGTGAATGTAGACCAGTCGCCACTTGGTCGTACTCCGCGTTCAAATCCGGCCACATACACTGGCGTTTTCAGCGACATTAGAAACATGTTTGTCAATTTGCCCGAAGCGAAGATACGCGGCTACAAGCCCGGACGGTTCTCTTTCAATGTGAAAGGTGGACGCTGCGAAACTTGCTGTGGAAATGGATACAGAACAGTGGAGATGAATTTCCTGCCCGATGTAATGGTTCCGTGCGAGGCTTGTCATGGAAAACGCTACAACAGGGAGACTCTGGAGGTGCGTTATAAAGGTAAGAGCATAGCCGATGTGCTTGACATGACAATAAGTCAGGCGGTGGATTTCTTCGAGAATGTACCTTCGATTTTACAGAAGATAAAGACTCTCAAGGATGTCGGTTTGGGCTATCTGAGGCTCGGACAACCGTCAACCACATTGTCGGGAGGCGAAAGTCAGCGCGTGAAACTGGCCACCGAGTTGAGCAAGCGCGACACTGGGAAAACCATGTATATTCTTGACGAACCGACAACTGGGTTGCATTTCGAAGACATCAGGGCACTTATGGAGGTAATCGGAAAATTGGTTGACCGTGGAAATACTGTCGTTATAATAGAGCACAACCTTGACGTGATAAAAATGGCCGATTACATAATAGACATGGGGCCTGATGGCGGACGCAAAGGCGGAAATGTGTTGTCGATGGGCACGCCCGAACAGGTGGCTGAAAGCTCTTTGGGCTTCACACCAAGATTTCTTAAAGCGGAGCTTGACACTGCTAAGCCGTAAATAAGACGGGCATTTAAGCTACTTGCAGTAGCTTGCCGTTGTTGGGCCATGCCCACTCGGTTGATGAAGACTATGAATTGTAAAAAAGAAAAATCCGGAACAAACCGCAGTCGGCTTTGTCCCGGATTATTCTTTTAATGGTTTATTGCTTATTTGCTGGCTACGCTCAATTGAGCTGCAACCTCCTCGTTTATGCGCTTTGCAAACTCTTCCACTTTCATGGTTGCCTGCTCGCCTCCGCCTTGCTTACGCATCGACACGAGACCTTCGGCAGCTTCCTTCTCGCCTACTACTACCATGTAAGGCACACGCTTAATCTCGTTGTCGCGTATCTTGCGGCCAATCTTCTCGTTGCGGTCGTCGATTGAGGCGCGCACACCGGCTTTGTCAAGAAGTTCGAGAACCTTCTTTGCATAGTCGTTGTATTTCTCGGAGATGGGCAAAATGGCCACCTGGTCGGGAGTGAGCCACAACGGGAAATGTCCGGCGGTGTGTTCTATGAGCACAGCCGTAAATCTCTCCAGCGATCCAAACGGCGCACGGTGTATCATAACGGGAGTCTTCTTCGTGTTGTCCTCAGCCGTATATTCCAGCTTGAAGCGCGACGGCAGGTTGTAGTCAACCTGAATTGTGCCCAACTGCCAGCGGCGGCCAATGGCATCCTTCACCATGAAGTCGAGCTTGGGACCGTAGAATGCGGCCTCGCCTATCTCTTCGCGTGTTTCTAGACCTTTCTCCTTGCAAGCCTCGCGAATGGCGTTCTCGCTCTCGGCCCAAATTTCCTCCGAACCAATGTATTTCTCGGTGTCCTTCGGGTCGTGCAGCGAAATCTGTGCCTCGTAGTTGTCGAAGCCGAAGATGGCAAACACCTTCAGAATCACGTCGATTACGTTCTCAAATTCCTTCTTCACCTGGTCGGAACGCACGAAGATGTGGGCATCGTCCTGTGTAAAGGTGCGCACGCGTGTGAGTCCGTGCAACTCGCCGCTCTTCTCATAGCGGAACACAGTGCCGAATTCTCCGATGCGCAACGGAAGGTCTTTGTACGAACGCGGTTTGCGCGCATACACCTCGCAGTGGTGAGGGCAGTTCATGGGTTTGAGCATATACTCCTCGTCCTCTTCGGGGGTGTGTATGGGCTGGAAGGCATCCTTGCCATAGTGGGCGTAGTGGCCCGAAGTGACGTAGAGGCTCTTGCCGCCAATGCCCGGAGTGATTACTTCCTGATAGTTGTAAGGCTTCTGAAGGGTGCGGAGCAAGTCCTGAAGGCGCAGACGCAGCTGCGTGCCCTTGGGCAGCCAGATAGGCAGACCCTTGCCCACTCTCTCCGAGAACATGAACAGTTCCATTTCCTTGCCAATCTTGCGGTGGTCGCGTTTCTTGGCCTCTTCAAGCATCACGAGATATTCATCGAGCATCTTCTTCTTCGGGAACGAGATGCCGTAGATACGTGTCATCTGCTCGCGCTTTGCGTCGCCACGCCAGAACGCACCGGCAACGCTTGTTATCTTGATTGCCTTTATGCTTCCCGTGCTTATGAGGTGCGGGCCGCGGCAGAGGTCGGTGAAACTGCCCTGTGTGTATGTCGATATGCTGCCGTCCTCCAAGTCCTGCTCAATGTGCTCGCACTTATATTCCTGACCGTCGGCCTTGAATTCGGCGAGGGCGTCGGTTTTCGACACCTCCTTGCGCACAACCTGCTCGTTTTTCTTGGCCAGCTCGCGCATCTTCTCCTCAATCTTAGGGAAATCGCTCTCGCTTATTACATCGCCTTTCTTGGGCATGACATCATAAAAGAACCCGTTTTCCACAGCCGGACCGAAGCCGAACTGTATGCCGGGATAGAGTTCTTTCAGTGCTTCGGCCAACAGGTGGGCCGAGGTGTGCCAGAAAGTGTGTTTTCCTTCTTCGTCATCAAACTTGTAAAGCTCGATTTTCGCATCGTTGAGAATCGGACGATTAAGCTCTACAGTCTCGCCATTTACACCGCAAGATACAACGTCACGGGCGAGAGCCGGCGAAATGCTCTCGGCGATTTGAAGCCCGGTTACGCCCTGCTCGTACTCACGAACAGTGCCGTCCGGAAATGTGATTTTAACCATAACAAATTAGTATTTAATCAAATGTAACTGCAAAAGTAACACTTTCTTTTAAAATACTATAATCATACATGACAAAAAAGCCACGCAAGGCGGTTTTTATGATACATTAAATATTCAGAATAAGGGCCTGCCTGTTTGCCGGAAAACGCCTGCATGCTTCGGTTTGGCATACGCGCTGCATGTGCATCGCGTATGCGGTAGGCGTGTTGTGCACGCGATGCACGCATCTGCTGCATACGGCGCACGCGCGGAGTGTGGGCTTAATGGCGGTAAGACAATGTGCCGTTTGCATCGCAGCCGGAGCTTTGCGCATTCGCAATTTCATAACATTATATGATTGTGTGTGCCACGGTTTGGCCGTAACTTTGCACCGAGACAAAAATAAAACAACAAAAGGAAACGAAATGAACAAAGACATGGGCCGATTGATTGGCCTCACTTGTGCCGCGTTTTTTGCCACGGCAGCCAGTGCAGACACTCCCGATGCTAACGGAAACACTACGGCAATGGCCAACGACTCCTCGAAGGTTTACGACATCGATGAGATAGTTGTTACCAGCCGCCCAAAGGATGCATTCAACCTGCGCCGCCAACCAATCAGTGCGACATCGTTGTCAAACCAGGACTTGAAGAATATTGGAGCGAAAGACTTGCGCGACCTGTCGGCATTCATACCTTCTTTCTCAATGCCTAACTACGGAACAAGATATACATCTTCATTGTATATGCGCGGATTTGGGTCGAGGGTGAACAATCCTGCCATAGGCATTTACATCGACGATATGCCCGTAATGTGCAAAAGTGCATACAACTCTTATTTCCACGACATAGCGAGAGTCGATGTGCTGAGAGGTCCGCAGGGCACTCTTTATGGGCAGAACACCGAGGGAGGACTTGTGAAGATGTACACGAAAAACCCGATGTATTATGAAGGCACCGACATAAAGCTCAGCTGCGGAAGCGATTTCTGGCGGAATGTGGAGCTTGGACATTTCAATAAAATCAACGACATCGTGGCATACTCTGTTTCGGCATTCTATGACGGGAGAAATGGTTTCCAACGTAACTCTTCTACCGGCGAACGGGCCGACCGACTGAACGAGGGAGGAGGAAGATTTAGACTGGTGCTCGCTCCAACCGTACGGCTCGCCTTTGATTTTACTGCCAGCTACCAGCATGTGGAACAAAACGGTTTTGCCTATGGGGCATTTGACCCCAAGACGGGACACACCGATGCTCCATCTTCAAACCACGCGGGACGTTATCGGCGTGATATGGCAAATGTCGGTGTGACGGCGAAGTATGAAACCGACCGACTTTCCATGCAGTCAACTACAAGTTATCAATACTTGCACGACAACATGCTCATGGATCAAGATTATACCGATATCGACTACATGCATTTGAAACAAAAGCAATTGCATAATTCGGTTACAGAAGAACTTACGCTGAAAAGCAAAAATGCCGCACGCTGGCATTGGCTCTTCGGACTTGCCGGCAACTACCAATGGCTGAGGACAACGGCACCTGTGTATTTCGGCGAGGCCACGACAAATCAACTGTCTGGCGTGATACAGAAAGCAATGTACAATGGAATATTGCAGGGGATGATGAAACAAGGACTGTCGCAGCAAATGGCAGAAGCTATAATACAAAAGAAAGGCGGCGTAAATGTGGAAACAAACTTGCAGGTGCCTGAGACATTCCGCACCCCGCAGTTCTGTTTAGGCATCTTCCATGAGTCAAACATAAACATCACGCCCAACCTTGTCGCCACAATCGGACTTCGTTATGAATACAACCACAACAAGGTGGCCTACGACTCGAAGGCAGAGATGATGATAAAGGCAAATGTCATGGGGACAGAAGCCGCCAATGCCCTCACGTCGAAACTTGTTAACTCCTCATGCAGCAATGCTTCGCAGCTGCTTCCTAAAATAGGATTGAGCTATAAGCTTGACAGAAACAACAGTGTAGTATATGCCGTGTTGAGCAAAGGCTACCGCGCAGGAGGCTACAACATACAAATGTTTTCCGACATACTGCAAACCGAACTGATGGCCAATTATGCCAATGCAAGCAAAGGCAACTATGACGTTCCACACACGGGGACTGACTATGATAATGTGAACAACACCATATCCTACAAGCCCGAAACAAGTTGGAACTATGAATTGGGAGGCCACTTCAATTTGTTGGGCAATGCGCTGCAAATCGACCTTTCGCTGTATTACATGCAAATCAACAACCAGCAATTGTCTATAATGGCCGGTACATACGGTTTCGGAAGAATGATGGTTAATGCTGGTAAAAGTCGGAGCTGCGGAGTTGAGTTCGGATTGCGTGGAAGTGCATTCGGCAACCGCTTGGCATGGGCATTGAATTATGGCTACACCAATGCGGAATTCACAGAATATGTAGACAGTGTGAAGACAAACGGCAAATATGTGACCAACAACTATAAGGGCAAAAAAGTGCCTTATGTGCCATGCCACACCATTGGCGCAGCAGCCGACTATCGTCTGGTGTTGCCGGCGGGCATGATACAGGCTGTGACCTTCGGGGCCAACGCCACGGCACAGGGACGTATTTACTGGGATGAGGGCAACACCTACTCGCAAAAGTTATATGCCGTGGTGAATGCCCATGTGGATGTTGAAATAAATAATCTGGTCATTAGTGTGTGGGGACGAAACCTCACCGACACGCGCTACAACACATTTGCAATGAGTAGTTCGGCAACACGCCAACTTAAATATTTTGCACAAAGAGGCACGCCCTTGCAATTTGGGGTTGACTTGAAACTGCACTTCTGAAAGCACCGCGCAGTTGCATTTCAACGTGCATAATACATGAAAGGCGGGAAAGTATGGTTAATGTGCCACACGTTCCCGCCTTTCCTGTGTCAGTAGGCGTATGATTTTATTCCATCACGTCGTCTTCTTCGTCGTCATCGTCGAAGCCAAACATCACCGGGTCTACAAATGCGTCAAGTGCACGGCGGTCTTTCTTCGTAGGACGTCCGGTGCCGCGCATTCTGTCGACAAAACCGCTTATCCTGCTCATTTCAAGCAGTTCATATTGTTTCGGGTCGGTTACATTCTCGTAAATCTCAGGCAGCAGTTTCGCCCCCACCCTCTGTTCTATGGTTTTCAGCACCTTGAAAGAATAAACCACGGGCGGTTTCTTCACGTTGATAACCTCGCCAGCTTTTATGGTGTGGCTTGGCTTTACGTTCACCTTGTTTATCGTTACCCTGCCGTTCTTGCAGGCATCGGCAGCAACCGAACGGGTCTTGAATATGCGTGCTGCCCACAGCCATTTGTCAATTCTTGCTGTATCTGCCATACGTCGTTACTTCTTGCCTAATTTGTTGAAACTGTTCATCGTGATGTCGATACCGGCAAGCACAAAGCTCTTTATCATCTCCACTGCCGTGTCGATGCTCGGTTGCAGCACGCGCAAGTCGTCGTCGTCATATTTTCCAAGCACCCAGTCTATTTGACCACCGCGCGGAAAGTCGTTGCCTACGCCCATGCGCAACCGCGCATACTGCTGGCCTATGAGCTGTTGTATGTTCCCAAGCCCGTTGTGCCCGCCATTGCTGCCGTTGCCTTTCAGCCTGAAAGCACCAAGCGGAAGCGAAATGTCGTCAACAATAACGAGCAGTCTCGACAGGTCGATGTTCTCCTTGTTCAGCCAATACCTTACGGCATTGCCGCTCAAATTCATGAATGTCGTTGGTTTCAGTAGGAAAATCTTGCGCCCTTTTATCGACGTTTCGGCTACAAAGCCATATCGTTTGTCGGAGAATGTCACTCCTGCTTCTTTGGCAAATGCGTCTAACACCATGAAACCGGTGTTGTGGCGCGTTCCGGCATATTCGTCGCCGGGATTTCCTAAACCGACAATAAGGAATTTGTCCATATGCTATTATTGAGGGGTGTAAAGCTATAAATAAAAAAGCGCACCCGTTTTTTCGACGTAGTGCGCTATAAAGTTAAAGTCGCGTTTCCGCTGTATTATTCGGCTGCTGCGGCTGCTGCGGCTGCTGCGGCACGTGTCATCTTGATTGAACAAACGATGACATCCTTGCCTGTTGCCAGCTCCAGACCTTCGTAGCTGAGCTCGCCAACCTTGATGCTCTTGCCTATGCGCAGAGGTGTAACGTCTACCTCAAGGTGCTCAGGAATGTTCTGGTAAAGAGCGGTAACGTTAATCTTGCGGATAGAGAGGTTCATGCGGCCACCGTCACGCACACCCTGTGCCAAACCAACGAGCTTGACGGGGATACCGATGGTGATAGGCTTCTGGTCGTTAACCTCGAGGAAATCTACATGCAGCACTGCATCTGTAACGGGATGGAACTGCAGTTCCTTCAGGATTGCAGTGTGGCTCTCACCGTCGATGAGCAGGTTGATTACATAGATGTGCGGAGTGTAAACGATTTTGCGCAACTCGCTCATGGCAACCATGAACGCTTTTGCTACCGGCTTGCCGTTCTCTTCAGCCAAACCATAAAGGTTGCAAGGGATGAAACCTTCTTTTCTCAGAGCCTTAGAGGCTTTCTTTCCAAAGGCCTCACGCTTCTGGCCATTCAAATTGATTTCTTTCATAATTTTGTGTTACTCTAAATTAAGTTGATGTTTTGCCTTAATTCGCCATCACACGAGAAGTCGTTTCTGCATCGATGTGCCGAAAAAAGCGGTGCAAAGT
Organism: Dysosmobacter segnis; assembly: GCA_963602915.1. GTDB lineage: Bacteria > Bacteroidota > Bacteroidia > Bacteroidales > Bacteroidaceae > Prevotella. The sequence continues at coordinate 221,221 of CAVCLB010000001.1, forward strand.
TACGCTTTTTCTGCGTAATACGCAAAACTTAGTAAAAAAAACATACAAATAAGGCGTCTTTCCTTGGTGGTTAATGTAATTTTATCTATTTTTGCAGAAGATATGCCGTCTGCTCCGTGCATGCTGATTTGGTTGTGTGTTTCGGGGTGGTAAAATGCGGCTGCACAATTTCGACAAGAAGATACATTATTTATATAGGCATGATTAATCGAGAGCTAATAAGGATAAAGATAGTCCAGTTAACCTACGCATACTATCAAAACGGCAACAAAAACATGGACAGTGCTGAAAAAGAGTTGCTTTTCAGCTTGTCAAAAGCATACGATTTGTATAATTATCTTTTGGAACTTATTGTCGCCGTCACCCGTGAAGAACAGCACAGAGTGGAAATTCTGACACAAAGGGCACAGCGTGAAGGCACGGAAGCTCCGTCGCCGAAATTCGCCTGCAACAAATTTGCCCTGCAGCTTGAGGAAAACAAGACTCTCGGGGAATTCATGGAAACCCAAAAGCAAAGCTGGCATGACGACATCGAGTTTGTGCGCAAGCTTTGCAATCAGGTAGAGCAAAGTCAGGCTTATGCCGAATATATGGCAAGTGAAGACGACTCTTATGAAGCCGACCGCGAGATATGGCGCAAATTATACCGCCAGCTCATTCAGGAAAATGAGGATTTGGATGCGCTTCTCGAGGAGAAAAGCCTGTATTGGAATGACGATAAGGAAGTGGTTGACACATTCGTGTTGAAAACAATAAAGCGTTTTGACTCGAAAAACGAGTCGAAACAAGAGCTTTTGCCTGAGTATAAGGATGAAGAGGACAAGGATTTTGCCCGGAAACTTTTCAGAGCAACAATACTCAATGCCGACCAGTACCAGCATTATATGAGCGAGACTTCGCGCAATTGGGATTTCTCACGGTTGGCCTATATGGATGTGGTTGTGATGCAGATTGCGATTGCCGAGATGCTCACATTCCCCAATATTCCCGTAAGCGTGACCATAAACGAATATGTTGACCTCGCAAAGCTCTACTCTACCCCAAAGAGCGGCGGCTACATAAATGGAATGCTTGATTCTATTGCTCGTTATCTTATTGACACAGGAAAGATGCTGAAGACAATGGAACCGGCAAAAGCACGCAAGCCGAAGACTGCGGCAAGAGTGGAACAAAACAGCCAAAGAGCTGCTGTTGCACGTCCAGAGGCGGCTGAAGAAAATGCTGCCGGAACTGCCGAGGCTGAAGCCGAGTAGTAAACGGAAGTAAAATAATACCAAACGAACAACAAACAAATAAAAATAATACAACAATGAATACAATCGTATTGGCCGCACAGGCCCAGAATGGTGGCGGCATGGGAATGTTGATAATGATGGTGGCTATATTCGTCATCATGTGGCTCTTCATGATTCGTCCGCAACAGAAAAGACAAAAGGAAATACGCAAGTTCCAGAATTCGCTTCAGGAAGGCACCAAGGTTATCACCGGCGGTGGCATCTATGGAACTGTGAAGCGCATCGACTTGGCCAATAATACCGTTGACATCGAGATTGCACGCGGTGTCGTTGTTACAGCCGACAAGAACTACGTTTTTGCCAACGCTGCCGCACAGATGCAGAAAGCCTGACAAAAGGCACGCGAAATGAACATTGTCGCATATTAGGATGATAGCACAAATATCACGGATATACAGAATTGTCAGAAATTTTTTGTTTAGTTCTGTGAACAAAGAGTTTCTGATTTTTTTGTTCTTTCTCTTTCTGAGTGGCACATTTTGGCTTATGATGACACTCAACGAGACTTATGAACAGGAAATCTATATCCCTGTGCAATTGACAAACGTTCCGAAAAATGCGGTGATAACTACCGACGTGGAAGACACGTTGCGCGTGAATGTAAAAGACAAGGGATATACGCTCGTGTCATACACGTATGGCGAGGGAATACGTCCGGTGAAAATCAATTTTGCTACATACGCCAATAAACAAACGGGGCATGGCACTGTGACATCGGCCGACATAATAAAGCTTGTTTACCAAAGGCTCAACAGCTCGTCAAAGATAACTCAGGTAAAGCCGGAAAGCATAGACTTTTATTTCAATTTCGGCCTTTCGAAAGTTGTACCAATAAAAATGACCGGCCATATAGTGCCTGGTAAGTCTTTCTATTTGGCACGCACACGCTTTTGGCCTGAAATTGTTACGGTTTATGCAAGCAAGCATATCCTCGACAGTTTGCAGTATGTCAAGACTCAACCGTTGAACATCGTGAATTTCAGCGATACCGTGGTGCAGACTGTTGCATTGGCCTCGATAAAAGGCGTGAAAATAGTTCCCTCCACTATTAAAATAGGATTGTATCCCGATATTCTCACTGAAGAAAGCATAGAAGTGCCAATCAAGGCAATCAATATGCCCGAAGGAAAAGTGTTGCGCACTTTTCCTGCCCGGGTGAGAGTTTCGTTCACAGTAGGAGCCACTATGTTCAGGCATGTCAATGCCGACCACTTTTCTGTGGTTGTTGATTATAACGAGATTGCCAGCCACCCGTCTGACAAGTGCAGAATACACCTGCGCACCAGTCCACACGGCGTGAGAAACGTCAGAATGGAAATACAGCAGGTTGACTATCTTATTGAACAACAATAAAGACATGAAGGTAGCGATAACCGGAGGTATAGGCAGTGGAAAATCGTATGTGTGTTTGCTCTTGGCTAAAAAGGGTATAGACGTGTATGATTGTGATGCAGCCGCAAAGCGTTTGATGCGCAACTCTGTAACCCTTCAAAACAAACTTGCCGAAATGGTAGGCGGAAACTTGTTTGAAAATGGGAAGCTGCAAAAGCGAATGTTGGCCTCTTTTATATTGGAAAGTGAGGAGAACAAGCAAAAAGTGAATTCTGTCATACACCCCGCTGTGGCAGATGACTTTCTAGAGTCTGGTCAGAGTTGGCTTGAGAGTGCGATTCTGTTTGAAAGCAAATTCAACGAAAGAATTGCATTCGACTATATAATTTGTGTGACAGCTCCTGTTGAAGTGCGAGTGCAGCGCATTGTGGCAAGGGATGGCATCTCTTCGGAAAAAGCCATGGAATGGATACTTTGCCAAATGAGTCAGGAAGAAATGTCGGCAAGAAGCAGTTTCGTCATTGTCAATGACGGAGTGAAAGACATAGAAGAACAGATAGATTTTATATTAAGAACAATAAACAAATAAAAGCGACAAACAAATGGAAACAATACTTTCAATCGCTGGAAAACCGGGTCTTTACAAGCTGGTTTCGCGTGGGAAGATGAATCTTATAGTAGAGGCAATTGATGAGACACACCGCCGTCTGCCGGCATTCGCATCTGATAGGGTGACAAGTCTTGCCGACATAGCAATGTACACCGATGCAGAAGACATTCCTTTGTGGAAAGTCTTGAAGAGTCTCGGCGAGAAGGAAGAATCGAAAGAATGCTCACTCAACTACCGAAAGTGTTCGGCACAGGAGTTGCACGATTTCTTTTCGGCAGTTCTTCCCGACTATGACCGCGACCGTGTGCACGACAGCGACATAAAGAAGCTCATTCAGTGGTATAACATTCTTGTGAAGAATGGCATTACCGACTTTGAAAGCACACTCGCCCCGACACAGGGCGACAACATCGACGACCGTCAGGAAGCCGAATAATTAGACAAAAACATGGTAAGGTCTGTAAGCTTTCTGCCAGCGCTGAAAGCTCGCAGACTTTTTTTAGTGATGATATAAAATGCCTGGTACGATTTGAAGTATACAAGATACATATATAAATATGTATGTCCAGATCATCTTTTTGGCTGTTTTTGCCTCTTTCATCGGTAACATAGCCCGCTATGCTCCCTCTTCAATAGAGACAAAAACAGCTCAAAAATATAAGCCGCAAATCATGCCAATTTATTTTTTCACCGTCACTTATGACAAAACATAACAAGAGGCAAAGATGAAGACAGTAAGACCAAAGAAAAATCTTGGGCAACATTTCCTTACCGACCTTGGTATAGCCAAGGCCATAGCCGACACGGTTGACAAATGCCCCGACTTGCCAATACTTGAAATAGGCCCGGGCATGGGAGTCCTTACGCAATATCTTGTAACGAAAGGCCGTCTTGTCAAAGCTGTCGAAATCGACAAGGAGTCGGTGGAATACCTTCATGCCAATTTTCCTACGCTAAATGAAAATATCATCGGCGATGACTTTCTCCGTATGAATCTTAACGACATCTTCGGAGGAAATCAGTTTGTGCTTACCGGCAACTATCCTTACGACATCTCCTCGCAGATATTCTTCAAGATGCTCGACAACAAAAATCTTATACCGTGCTGTACGGGTATGATTCAACGTGAAGTGGCTTTGAGAATAGCGTCAGCACCGGGATGCAAGGCTTACGGCATTTTGTCGGTACTCATTCAGGCGTGGTATGATGTGGAGTATCTTTTCACCGTTGATGAAAATGTTTTCAATCCGCCGCCAAAAGTAAAGAGTGCCGTAATAAGAATGACGCGCAACAAAGTGGAAGACCTTGGCTGCGACGAAGATTTGTTCAAGCGTGTTGTAAAAACAGTGTTCAACCAACGCCGTAAAATGCTTCGCGTAAGTCTGCGTCAGATATTTTCGGGCAAGGATGTCGCTCCTGATTTCTATGCCCGCGACATTATGACCAAACGTCCTGAACAACTTTCTGTTGCAGAGTTTGTGACACTCACCAATATTGTTGCCGAAGAACTGAACCGAATCGGTGCGTTGTAAAAAGCTGACACTCCAAACATTCAAACGGCAATAATTTGGAACTTTGGAAACAAATACTTAAATTTGCAGAAAGATAAAACTGACAACAATGATAGATGTAAAAGAAACTTTGAACGGCGCGAACGAGCGTATGGAGATGGCCGCCATGTATTTGGAGGAACAGCTCGCACGTATCCGCGCCGGACGTGCGAATGTCGCAATACTCGAAGGGGTGAGAGTGAGCTCCTATGGCTCAATGGTTCCTCTCAACCAAGTAGCAAACGTGTCGGTTCCCGACCCGCGCACTATCGCGATACGCCCATGGGACAAGAAGGCAATACGCGATATAGAGAAGGCAATCATGGACAGCGACGTGGGTATAACTCCTGAGAACAACGGCGAGATAATACGCCTTGGCATTCCCCAACCCACTGAGGAACGCCGCAAGGAACTCGTTAAACAATGCAACAAAATTGGCGAGCGCACCAAGGTTGAAGTGCGTAATGTGCGTGGAGAGATAAAGGAAAAGCTGAAGAAAGCCATTAAGGACGGATTGTCGGAAGACAACGAAAAGGATGCCGAGGCCGAACTTCAGAAAATCCATGACAAATATATAAAGAAAGTCGACGAGCTTTTGGCCGAGAAGACGAAAGAAATTATGACAGTGTAATTGTCTGTCAACAAACATATATGGGTAAAACAGTAGGATTTGAGACTCTTCAAGGCCATGAAAAATCTTCTGTTTTACCTTTTTTCGTCATACACAATAAGTGAATGTATTACAAAAACAGCATAACATGCGCGGATTGGTGATAAGAAACACGGGGAGTTGGTATTCAGTGAAAACTACCGATGGAAAAATCGTTGACTGTAAGATAAAAGGAAATTTCAGATTAAAGGGAATACGCAGCACCAATCCCGTCGCCGTGGGGGACAACGTAGACATAACCCTCAATCAAGAAGGTACGGCATTCATAACGACTATATGTGACCGCCGCAACTATATTGTAAGGAAATCGCAAAACCTGAGCAAGCAAAGCCATATCATAGCGGCCAACGTAGATCAGGCGTTCCTTATTGTGACAGTAAATCACCCTCAGACAAGCACAATCTTTATCGACCGTTTTCTTGCAACTGCCGAAGCTTACAGCGTTCCGGTAACATTGGTGTTCAACAAGACCGACATTCTTACCGATGAAGAACGCCACTATCAAGAGCTTGTGATGTCGATGTATGACAATATAGGTTATCGGTGTGTGGCAATATCGGCAACCAATGGCGACGGAACAGACGTGTTGCCGACAATGCTGAAAGACAAGATAACACTGTTGAGCGGCAATAGTGGTGTGGGTAAATCCACTTTGATAAACCGTATCCTTCCGGGTACTAATTTGCGAACATCAGATATCAGCGACGCCCATGACACTGGTATGCACACCACTACATTCAGCGAAATGATAGAGATTCCTGAAGGTGGCTATCTGATTGACACCCCAGGGATAAAGGGATTTGGCACTTTCGACATGGAGCCGGAAGAACTCACAAGCTATTTCAAAGAAATCTTCTTTTTTTCAAAAGACTGCCGTTTCAACAACTGCACGCACACGCACGAACCCGGCTGTGCGGTGTTGAAGGCCGTAGAAAATCATTATATATCCGAAAGCAGATACCAAAGCTATCTGTCAATGCTTGGCGATAAGGAAGAAAACAAATATCGCGAAGCATATTAGAATAGACATCAAAAAAGCGTATGAATCCCACAACTATGAAAGTTCTGGAATTCATACGCTTTGTTTTTTGTTTCTTAATAAGCCCGATTGCCGAAGATGTAAGTGCCTACGCGCACCATTGTAGCTCCACAATCAATGGCTACCTTGTAGTCGTGACTCATGCCCCAACTCCTTTCTGTGAAATAGCGATCGGTGGCGAAATATGTTTCTTTGACTTCGTTGAAGAATTCAAAAGCCGTGGTAAACTCGGTTCTTATCTGTTTCTCGTCGTCAACGTTTGATGCCATGGTCATCAAGCCGCGTATTCTCACGTTCTTCAGCGACCGCCATTCTTCATTTGCAAGCAGTTGCCGACAAGCATCAATAGTCAATCCGTATTTCGTTGGTTCTTCGGCTACATGAAGTTCTAGAAGAACATCTATTACCCTGTCGTGGCGTGCAGCCTGTTTGTCGATTTCCTTTAGCAGTTTAATTGAATCTACCGAATCAATCATTGAAACAAACGGGGCTATATATTTAACCTTGTTTGTCTGCAAATGCCCTATAAAATGCCATTCGATATCATCAGGCAAGGCATTCTTCTTCAATAAAAGTTCCTGCTCACGGCTTTCACCAAACACACGCTGCCCGGCAGCATAGGCGGCATTTATGCTTTCAATGGGGTGGAATTTGCTCACCGCCACAAGTTTCACGTTGTCTGGAATGGTTCCCAAAACATCGTGTAGCCTGCCTGCCACGTCATAGTCCATATTACTTGTCCTCCTACTTTTTGTCCTGTTCTTCGTATTCAGGACGATCGTCTGTCTTGTCGCTCTTCGTAGCTTCGTGCTCAAATACGTCTAGAATCTTTGTTTCTGAGATGTTGGCAATCACATATTCGCCAAGCGAACCTTTCATAGCCTCTTCTATGTTGGTAACTGCGCCGTTGAATGTCTTGGCCTGAACGAGATAATAAACGTTGGTTTTCTTTTCCTTGCTTGTGACATCATCCAATGTGATGAATGTCAACTTCGCCTTGTACCACTTGTCGTCGTTTGCGTCGTCGCTGAAAATAATTTCCTTATATGTAGCGGGTGATATGCCTTTTACGTTGAATTCGCCACTCACAAAAGGAGCGAGTTCTTGTGTTATGGTTTCTTCTGTCTCACCAAAATTAATGGCATCAACGACATACAATTCGCTAACTTTCTTCAGTCCATCTTCAGTCTGGCGCTCATAGCGCACAGTTGTCTCATACCAGTTTTTCGATATAAATCTCATTTTGTCTTTAAATTATATTCAGTCGGCAAAAGTACACATTTATTCCGAATTATCACGCTATGTTGCAGTTAATAAATCTTTCAATAAATATGTCTTGACAAAGAGAATAAATGGTTCTGCAAACAATGTGTTTTTGCAAATGTGCGCAATTTAGAACGGCAGTCCCACAGCGAAATGCACAGCCAAATCACGTCCGAAATCGGGGTGTACCAATGGATAATGATCCCGTGAGTTGGTATAGGCAGGATTTACTGCTTTCATGCCGAAGTCAAGGCGCAGAATGAAATAGTCGAGGTTAAGACGCAGTCCAAGTCCGTAAGCTGCTGCAATTTGTTTGTAGAACTCATTGATTTTAAACTGTCCGCCTGGCTGTTCTGGATAGTCTTTCAGTGTCCATATATTGCCAGCGTCAATGAAAAATGCTCCGTTGAATTTCCAGAACAAGAAGGTGCGCCACTCCAAATTCATGTCTATCTTCATGTCACCGGTCTGATTGATGAAATCTATGCGTCCGTCTGAACCTTTGAACGACCCTGGTCCAAGCCCACGAACGCTCCAACCGCGCACGGAGTTTGCTCCCCCCGAGAAATATCTTTTCTCAAAAGGCAGCACTTTGCTGTTGCCGTAAGGGCAGGCCAAGCCGAAGCCGAAATGCCACGATAGTGTGTTGCGTGTGTCAAAGGTGAACAACCGCGTGTAGTCAAAATCGGCCTTCACATATTGTGCATAGGCTATGTTGAATAAGGTGTATTGGCCGTTTGTGTTGCGTTTAGTGCCGAGCGCGTGCGAGAACAGGCTCAGCAAGTTGCCGCCGGTTTCTATATTGGTCCTTATTGCATATTTCGCATTGTTGTAGCTGAAATTGAAACCTGTGCGTAAGATGAACAAATCCTCATAGTTGTAGCGGAGGATGGCATTTCTATTGGATGCATCGTCAAGATAATCCTTTTTGAATGTGGCCGAAATCCAAGGCATGCGCACATAGTTGACATCAACCAAGTCGAGGCGATATTGTGAACGGCGTTTGCTTCCTTCCCAACGGTAACGCCATGTTGAAGAGAACACTCTGCGGTGGAATTCAGGGCGGTTCTGCAGATTGTAGCTTAAAGAAAGTTCTGACTGGGTGTTGCTCTTTCTGCGGAACGAACGTGAGAGAAACGGCGCGAGAGTTCTCGGAAACATTAATTTGGCTTCAATGTTGTATTCCTCGTAGTCTTGGTTTTGATAACCTTCCAGCCCGGTTATTGCCTCAAAAGCAGCTCTCAACTGGATGCTTAACAACTCGCTGCCTCTAAACAGATTGCGGTTTTCGTAAGTAAGCGAGGCTGCTGCACCAAGGTCACCTGCAGTGTTTGTTCCTTCGGGCTGGAATGAAATTGTATTGGGCTTGTTCGTACTCACCTGTATGTCGCAGTCAAGCAGCGCAGAGTCGGTATGTTCCTTAAATTTAATATTGGTGTAACGCACAGCCTGCAAACGGGCAAAATTGTTGTAGGTGTGTTGCAAATCGCTTGCACTAAACGGCTTCCCTGCCTGCATTTCAGTATTGTTAACGAGCACACTATGGCGCAAATGCACACCGTTTTCGTCTCCACCAGTATAATTGATGTCGTTTAATGTATAGCATTTGTGATATTCCGCAGGCGAGTTATTGCTCGCCTTGTATTTCATAAGATGCAAGACGACGTTCACTTTTTGGGGTGTTTCGGTGTAGTCGGCTCTGAAATTTATGAAATCTTTATTAAACCTGTAATATCCGCTATCGAGCAATATGGCAGTGATGCGTTTCCTTTCGGCTTCAAGGTTAGCTATCGAAAACGTCATTCCGCGTTTTAGTCCTCTGTTTGCCGGTTGTTCCAAACCAAGGACGCGCCCAATGTTAGGGTCGTCGATTTCATATTTTACAGAATCTATTGTATATAAAGGTCCGGGAATGGCAGTAAACCGCAACGATGTTCTTTTGTGCTTGTTGTTTGAAAGCCATTTTGTTGAAGCCTGCATATAGCCCATTTGTTGCATTGCCGAAGTCATGTTTTGACAGGTCTTTACTGCTGCAAGTGAGTCATAAATGACGGGAGCTTCGCCCAGTCTGCGCACAAAACGGTTGCCCCATTTCGTGGAATCGCGTCCCGAAAGGTTGTATATGCCCAACGGCACTTTCAAAAGTGAAAACCATTTGGAATTGGGGCGTTGGCCCAAATAAGGCATTAGCGTATTGCAGTCAAACCGTTTGTCGTCGGAAACGATTTTCACATCTTTCAATAAAGTATGCTCTTCGGGGATGAATTTCGTTGATGAGCATGCTGCAACCGCCATTGCAACTGCAGAAACGGCGATGAAACCCAACCACGATGAAGGCTTCGGCAACTTGTATAATATGTGCTTAATAATAGTCAATATGCTTTAAATTGCGCACAAAGGTACTAAATAATTAATAAATATTGCTACCTTTGCAATGCCTTTATTTGTGATATAGACAGATGATAAGCAAGAATAGAATTAAATATATCCACTCGTTGGAAATGAAGAAAAACCGCGACCGGGAAGGCGTGTTCGTGGTTGAAGGGCCGAAATGCGTAGGCGACTTGCTCGAAACGTGTCAGGCTATGGCCGTAATAGCCACTGACAGATGGTTTTCTGCACACCGCGCGGCACTCACTGGACAGAAGTGCGAAACCATTCAGGTGGAAGAATCGGAACTGCAAAAAGTCAGTTTCTTGAAATGTCCGCAACAGGTGGTTGCAATCTTCAAGCAGAAGCATACGGATATCATTCCCGGCGAAATGGCGAATCGACTTGTTCTTGCCCTCGACGGTGTGCAAGACCCCGGCAATCTCGGTACGATTGTGCGTATTGCAGACTGGTTTGGCATCAATGACATTGTGTGCAGCCGTGACACGGTTGATATATATAATCCCAAGGTGGTGCAATCTACTATGGGAAGCATTGCACGGGTGAACGTGCATTACACCGATATTGAGAAATTTATAGATGCCATGCCTGATGCTACACCAGTCTACGGGACAATGCTTGAAGCTGATGACATGTATGCACAACCCCTTTCTGACAACGGAATCATAATAATGGGAAATGAAGGAAAGGGCATATCGCAGGATGTGAGAAAGCTCATTACCCGTGGATTGCGCATTCCGAGCTATCCGAAGGGTTGCCCTACGGCTGAAAGCTTGAATGTAGCCATTGCTACGGCAGTAGTGTGCGCAGAATTCAGAAGACGCATGTGATTGCGTCGCTATACACACAATTAATAGTAACAGAACTGGAAATGATAACCAACGATTTTACAAAACGTAGAAATTATGCAGAATGTCTCGGTACGGCATTCAACGTGTTGTGTGCAAATTTTGCGACAATATTCAAACGCACATGGTTGTTTTGCACCATACAGTCGCTGTTCTTGGGACTTACGGTGTTCTGCCTGTCGTTATGGGCTCATGCTGCGACGTTGCCGATAGCCGGTTTGTGTGTAATAGCACTGCTCGTGGTTTGCACCTTCGTAACCAATAGCCGTACTTGCGCAAGCTTCCTACATCTGATTAACGGAGAACGCACGAAATATCTCATTGTTAAACATTTAAAGGTTGCAATGCTCGTCTTTGCATTGTTCGCTATTCTATTCGTGACTATATCAACGGTCAATGCATATGCAGTTGCATCGCTTGTAGCGCGCCATGTTTCAGAAAACAAGATTTTTGCAGTGCTGCTGGCAACCACAGCTTGCATCTTACTTATAGCCATATTCGCATTCCTGCCATTGGTTTATTCTGCCACAAAATATCTTGTTACAAAAGAAATGAAGTTTGTGCAGATATTCAAACGCGACTTCCGCAATGGCCTGCGGCATGTGGGCTATATCTTCATTGTGGAATTGTTGTCCTTGCTTTCTATCTCGGTTGGACTCATCTTTATGATTTCGCCGACACTCATTGTAGTTTATGCCAACCAACTCGACTCCATTGGAATGGCTAACGGCGACCCGACTGGCCTACCCGACTATTTTAAATACCTCATTTTCGTGACATGCACATTGGGTTGTTTCATAGTCAGGTACTTCGGCTTTTGGACTGGTCTCGTAACTTTTTATGCCTATGGTCATATAGAAGCGGTAGAGAAGGAGCGTCAAGATGCTTGTGGACAAATAGAACAAGATGCCTTGGCAAAAGGTCGCGCACTTGATAGCAAATAAAAGCATCATAAAAACATCCGGCAATGCAAGAACATGAAACGATAATGTCATTGGGGTCAAACACCGAACCTGAGATTTGTTTTAGTCGTGCCAAGGCGTTGATTGAGAAAGAGTTTGACGGTGTCGTGTTCTCGCGGTCAATATGGACAACGCCAATCGGCATAGAATCGGGCAATTTCATGAATGCTGTCGCCATGGCAAAGACGCACCGTGACGAAGCGGAAATTACCGAATGCTTGAAGAATATAGAGCGAAAATGTGGTGACAGCCGCGAAAAACGCGGACAGAACATTGTAAGAATGGACATCGACATGTTGTCGTTTGACGGTCACAAAAGACATGAAAACGATTGGAACAGGCCATATATTGTTGAATTGTTACACGAAATCAGAAAAGATAAATAAACACACACGCTATGATAAGGATTGTATTTTTGGCAATATTGTTGTCGGCAACAGAATTGGTAAAGGCCGGCGTTTTCAACGAGTCGTTTTGCGACAGTACGTTGCGCATTGATTATATATTCTCTGGTAATGCCAGTTCGCAAACAATAGCCGTTGACAAACTAAATCTGATGCCGCATTGGTATGGCAAACGTGCCCGCCTTGCCGAGTTGCCAGTAGAAGGCAACGGACAGATAACGGTGAAAAGACATGGGCATGACGAGGTGCTCTATAGAAATTCTTTCTCCACCCTGTTTCAGGAATGGCTCTCATACGACGAAGCAAAAACCACGACAAAAGCCTTTGAAAACGTGTTTCTTATACCGATGCCCAAGGATACAGTCGATGTTACTGTTGACTTGCGCAACAATCGCCGGGAAATTGTCGCAACGCTAACACACACTATAGTGCCTGGCGACATATTGATAAGGCGCGTGGGTTTTAAAGGCGTAACCCCATACACCACGTTGCAACCGGCCCGCGACACGACAAAATGCATACACATCGCCTATGTCGCTGAGGGCTATACGGCGGCGGAAATGGACAAATTCATTGATGATGCAAAGGTTGCTACTGATGCTATATTCGCACACGAACCTTTCGCGTCGATGAAAGACCGGTTTAACATTGTAGCTGTCAAGGCCGTTTCACAAGACAGCGGAACAAGCGAACCGTCGAAAGGCGTGTGGAAAAACACGGCGTTGAGTAGCCATTTCGACACATTCTATAGTGCACGTTACCTCACTACACTCAATCTTGAGGATTTGCATGACTGTCTCGCAGGCACGCCATACGAACACATAATAGTGCTTGTGAACACCGAAGAATACGGCGGTGGTGGCATTCTTAACTCATACAATCTTTCAATGACCCATCACGATTTGTACAGACAAGTTGTGACACATGAATTCGGACATAGCTTTGCCGGATTGGGCGATGAGTATGCTTATGATTTCGAACAGATACCGCTCTACCCACATGATGTAGAACCCTGGGAGGACAACCTGACAACGTTGACAGATTTCCACGGCAAATGGGAAGACCTCATAAAGAAGGATACGCCAATACCGACTACCGATACCAAGCCGGGAGTGGTTGGCGTGTTCGAAGGCGCAGGCTACAGTATGCGCGGCGTTTACCGTCCGTCTTACGACTGCCGTATGAGAAGCAATGCCACACCCGAATTCTGCGCAGTTTGCAAGCGGGCGATAACAAGACTGATAGATTTCTACACAAAGTGACATTATTGCCCAAAACATTATACGCCAAGATATTGGCAACATGTGCATTGCTCTTTGCCGCAAGCGTCATGGCAGAAAACCGCAGCGTTGTATGCATGCAGACAGGCACAAGCGATAAAGACAGGCTTGGCATGGCTCTCGACTATTTTCAAAGCGGAAAATTTCACGAGGCCATGCTGCTGTTTGTCAAGCTAGACAAGCAATACCAACTGAACCCCCGGTTTAAGGCTTACATCGGAACATGCTTCTATTACGAATGTGACTATCGCAATGCCTGCAAGTTTTTTAAAGAGGCCATACCGGGCATTGACGCATTTGCCCCACACGAGAGGTCTGTGTATTATTATTTCGCGGCAGAGAGCATGAGAAAAAACGGCGAATATAAAGCGTCAATACCACTGTATGAAATCATGTTGAACGTGTGTTATGACAACGAAAAAGCCGATGCCATGTTTGGCATAGGTGCTTGTTATGACAAGTTGGGAGACAGCGAAACGGCATTGGAATACATACAAAGTGCCAAGGCATATTACAATAGATATAACAGTGGAATGTCTAGTGAAGAGAAAATGGCATACATCGATTCAATATTAGTGGCAAACAATTGACGATAGCCATTGGCACATTTTTTGCTTTTCTACACACAAAGGGTTTTCGATGACCTGTATTTTTCAAAAAAATCACAAATAACAAATACAAATGACAAACCAGTTCTCACCAAAAGTTTCCGAAATACTCGCATTCAGCAAAGAAGAAGCAGTACGTTTGGCAAGCTCTTCGGTTGCTCCTGAGCATCTGATGTTGGGGATGTTGAGAGAAAAAGACAATCCTCTAACTGATTTTTTCACGCGTATGAACATAAACCAAAGTGAAATAAAGAACCAGCTTGAAGACAAAATAAAAGAAAACCAGCAACCGTTTGCAACGACCGGTGATGGCGACATAATATTAAACGAACAGGCAAGCAATATTCTAAGGCTCGCCGTATTGGAAGCCCGCCTGCAACAAACGTCGATAGTAGATGCCAACCATATTGTGCTTGCCATACTGCACGACCAGACAAACAATGGGGCTAAGGCTATTTTGGAAAGCAACAACATAGATTACGAAAAAGCAGTTTCGATGATGCAAAAAAGAAGCACTGCAAAGAACGGCATTTCATTGTCGGAAGACGAGGAGGAAAAAGATTTCGCTGCCGGACAGACAGGAAATGGTGCAGGCCGACGGGCAGCCAACCAGCCAGGCACCGCAACACATCAAAGCGGAAATGATGGCGGAACACCGGTATTGGACAAGTTTTCATTCGACCTTACACTGGCTGCAAACACCGGCAAACTCGACCCCGTTGTGGGCCGGACAAAGGAGATAATGCGGGTGACAGAAATATTGTGCAGGAGAAAAAAGAACAACCCGATACTGATAGGAGAACCCGGCGTTGGAAAAAGTGCCATTGCCGAGGGATTGGCACAGCTTATCGCCAAGCGCAAGACATCGCCTGTGCTGTTCAACAAGCGCATTGTGCGACTCGACATGACATCAATCGTGGCTGGGACAAAATATCGTGGCCAGTTTGAAGAGCGCATACAGGCATTGCTGAAAGAACTTGAACAACATCCCGAAGTGATAGTTTTCATCGACGAGATACACACTATCATCGGAGCTGGAAGCACTCCTGGGACAATGGATGCAGCCAACATAATGAAGCCGGCATTAGCACGCGGGGCAATTCAGTGCATCGGTGCAACCACTCTTGACGAATACCGAAACAGTATAGAAAAAGATGGCGCACTAGAACGTCGCTTCCAGAAGATAATCGTTGAACCGACTTCGGCCGACGAAACCCTCGAGATACTGAAGAATATTAAGTCGAGATATGAAGACCATCATCATGTGGAATACACCGACAATGCCTTGGAAGCATGCGTGAAGCTCACCGAACGCTATGTGACCGAACGCCATTTCCCCGACAAGGCTATCGATGCGCTTGACGAAGTTGGCGCAAAAGTGCACATGAAGAATGCCACAGTGCCGCCTTCGATAGAGAACAAGGAAAAGGAAGTGCGCGAGATGACGCGGAAGAAGCAGGAGGCTGTGAAGAATCAGGACTTTGAAATGGCTGCCACCTACCGTGACAAGCAATGCGAACTTGAAGAAGAACTGAAGAAACTGAATGAAGAATGGCTCTTGAACGAAGACGGACAGCGTGAAAGTGTTACCGAAAAGGATGTGGCAAATGTTGTCTCCACCATGTCGGGAATACCATTGCAGAAAATCACTGAGTCGGAAAACGAGCGTCTGCGCGATATGGGCAACGTGTTGAAAAACTCTGTTATAGCACAAGACAACGCCGTTGATAAAATTGTTAGGAGCATCCAGCGCAGCCGCCTTGGACTGAAAGACCCCAATCATCCGATTGGTGTTTTCCTCTTCCTCGGACCGACAGGCGTGGGAAAAACCTATCTTGCGCAACGTCTCGCCGAGCTCATGTTCGGCTCCAAAGACGCTCTTATACGAATAGACATGAGCGAATATTCGGAAAAATTCAACACCTCACGACTGGTTGGAGCACCTCCGGGATATGTGGGATATGGCGAAGGCGGCCAACTCACCGAGAAAGTGCGCCGCCGCCCCTACTCCATTGTCTTGCTCGACGAAATAGAAAAAGCTCACGGCGATGTGTATAATCTCTTGCTGCAAGTGCTCGACGAAGGGCGCATGACCGACGGCAACGGACGACTTGTCGATTTCCGCAACACAATCATCATCATGACCTCCAATGCAGGTACACGTCAGCTCAAAGATTTCGGCAACGGTATCGGCTTCACATCATCGGGAGTGAACGCGAATGGCAATGTGGCCAACGACAAAGAGCGTGCCCGTTCAATAATACAGAAAAGCCTGAGCCGGCAGTTTGCACCGGAGTTTCTAAACCGTCTTGATGAGATTATCACGTTTGACCAACTTGACAACAAGGCCATACGGCATATAATCGACATAGAGTTGGCTGCTTTGTGCAAACGGCTCAGCACATTGGGCTACACGGTGACGATAACCGATGAGGCCAAAGATTTCATTTCGTCGAAGGGCTATAACCAGCAATACGGTGCGAGACCATTGAAGCGTGCCATACAGACGTATGTCGAAGACGGTCTGTGCGAACTCATATTGTCGGAAAAGTTGTCTGCCGGCAAACAGGTTAACATAAAAAAGGCAGACGACAAAGCCGAACTGGACTTTGAAATCGTTGAGTAAGTCAGCAAAGAGGTAAAAAGCCAACAGCAACAAATATAGATTGTGACCACATGTGGTGTCTAGCATGCACAAGCGTGTAAGGCATCACATGTGTGCGTTTATAGACGGGTCTAAGTGAATTAATGGGCAGTTTTTGTTGCAAATGCAGACGAAATAACCTTAAATGCAAGTGTAGGCACACTATATAAAGTTTTTTTTGTGTAAATTTGCATCATAATATTAAGACAACAAATATGGCAGTAAAAGAACTAAACCCGGAAGAAGAGAAAAAGAGTTTGAGCTTTGTTGAGCAACTTGTGGAACAGGACTTGGCCGAAGGCAAGAACGCAGGCCGCATTCAAACCCGTTTTCCGCCTGAGCCAAACGGCTACCTGCACATAGGACACGCCAAAGCAATATGCATGGATTTTGGTGTTGCTGAGAAATATAACGGAGTGTGCAACCTTCGTTTCGATGATACAAACCCGAGCAAGGAAAACAACGAATATGTAGAGAACATTCTCAATGACATTTCTTGGTTGGGATTTAAATGGGGCAATGTATATTACGCCTCCGACTATTTCGAGAAACTTTGGGAATTTGCTTTGTGGCTGATAAACAACGGACACGCATATATTGACGAGCAGACAGCCGAGCAAATAGCCGAACAAAAGGGCACACCTACAACCCCCGGCACCGCATCTCCCTACCGCGACCGTCCAGTTGAGGAAAACTTGGAACTTTTCAAGAAGATGAACACTCCCGAGGCCGTTGAAGGAAGCATGGTGTTGCGCGCGAAACTCGACATGGCCAATCCTAACATGCATTTCCGCGACCCTATCATCTACCGCATCATTCACACTCCGCATCACCGCACAGGAACGAAATGGCATGCTTATCCCATGTACGACTTCGCACATGGACAAAGCGATTTCTTTGAAGGCGTAACACATTCAATATGCACTCTTGAGTTTGTGCCCCACCGCCCGCTTTACGACAAGTTCGTTGATTTCCTGAAGGAAATGCGCGGCGAGACAGAAAATATTCACGATTTCCGTCCGCGACAGATAGAATTCAACCGACTGAACCTTACTTATACCGTTATGAGCAAGCGCAAGCTGCTTGCCCTCGTAAACGAAAAGAAGGTGAGCGGATGGGACGACCCGCGCATGCCGACACTCAGCGGAATGCGCCGCCGTGGCTATTCGCCTGAGAGCATACGCAAATTCATCGACTCGATAGGCTACACAAAATTCGATGCATTAAACGATTTCGCCCTTCTTGAAGCTGCTGTAAGAGACGACTTGAACAAACGTGCAATACGTGTTTCGGCTGTGGTTAATCCCGTGAAACTCGTAATCACCAACTATCCCGACGGCGAGATTGAAGAAATGGTGGCAATAAACAATCCTGAAAACGAGAATGACGGCACTCACACAATTGCTTTCTCGAAGAACCTTTGGATTGAAAGAGAAGACTTTATGGAGGAAGCTCCCAAGAAATTCTTCCGACTTTCACCGGGTAAAGAGGTGCGTCTCAAGAATGCATATATCATCAAATGCACCGGATGCACAAAAGACGAGAACGGCAATGTGACAGAGATTCAGGCCGAATACGACCCTCTCAGCAAAAGCGGACTTGAAGGTGCTAACCGTAAAGTGAAGGGTACGCTGCATTGGGTGTCGGCTGACAGATGTAGAAAAGCACAGGTGCGCGTGTATGACCGATTGTTCAATGTGGAGAATCCGTCGGCTGACGAACGCGATTTCCGTGAACTTCTCAATCCCGACAGTCTGCTCGTAAACGACAATTGCTATGTTGAGGAATATGCAGCAGAGCGCAAACCTGGCGAATACCTGCAGTTCCAGCGCATAGGTTATTTCATGGCCGACCTTGACTCTACAGCAGAAAACCTCGTGTTCAACAAGACTGTCGGCCTGAAAGACACTTGGGCAAAACAGAACAAACAATAATGACCGATAGAGACAAACATTTCAACAGTGCTGAATTTCAGGACATTCTCAAGAAATATGAAGACTCGCAACGTCTTCATAAGAATGTCTATTTGGAATCAGACGAGCTGACTGATATTGCCGAGTTCTACTACAAGAACGGCAATAACAGTCGGGCTGTTGAAGTTCTTGACTATGCCATTGCCTTGCATCCGGGGGCTTCGTTGCCTCTGGTGTTTAGGGCCCGCACTGCATTGCTTGACGAAAACAATGCTGAAAAGGCAAAATTCTATGCACGGCAGATAACAGACCAGCTTGACTTGGACTGCATCTATCTCAAGGCCGAAATAATGATTTCTGAAGGCAAAGAAGATGATGCAGACAAGTATCTGCATGAGTGCATGCCGAAAATTGACGAAGACGATGTGCCCGACTATGTGCTCGATGTTTCGACATTATATATGGACTATAATCTCACCGACAAAGCGAGTGAATGGCTTGGCCTGTCTGACGAGCCGGAACTTGCAGACTACCGTGAACTTAAAGGCCGCATTGCTTTCGGTGAAGGTAAATATGAAGAAAGTGAACGCATATTTGAATCGCTTCTCGATGAAGATCCCTATTCCACTCATCTGTGGAATCACCTAGCATCGTCGCAGTATATGCGCAATCATATAAACGATTCGATAACCAGTAGTGAGTTTTCGATAGCAATTGACCCTAACGATGACGAGGCAATACTTAACAAGGCAAACGGATTGTATTGTCTGTGCAACTTCGAAGAGGCACTCGCCTACTACCGGCGTTTCATATCGTTATGTCCCAACGAACCGACTGGCTATATGTTTGCCGGCAATGCTTTGCTCAATCTGTCGCGTTTTGAAGAGGCTGAGGAAGAATACCGCGTGGCATTGTCGAAAACAGGAAATGACACGCGCAACCTGCCCGACATTTATCAGAACCTGGCCTTTACGCTCTCACAGATGAACCGTGAGGTGGAAGCTGTTGATTACATAGACAAAGCAGAAGCTTTGCCCGAATGCAACAAAGCCAATATAAATGTGGTGCGTGGGCACATAATGCTTGAGCACGGACACATAAAAAACGCGCTCAACAGTTTTATGTCGGCTCTCAACGATTCGAATTTTTCAAAAGACATCTTCTACCGCGTCGCAGTGTCAACATACGACTGCGGATATTCCGGAGTTGCCTATAAGATGTTCAAAGCCTACATCGAGATGAACAAAGGTAAAAACGGCGAAGGTTTGGCCTATCTAGCATCATGTTGCAAGCGTATAAACCGCAGAGAGGAATATCTCGCAACGCTGAAAAAGGCATGCAACGAAAATC
Source organism: Dysosmobacter segnis (assembly GCA_963602915.1). Taxonomy (GTDB): domain Bacteria; phylum Bacteroidota; class Bacteroidia; order Bacteroidales; family Bacteroidaceae; genus Prevotella. Next base: position 241,380 of record CAVCLB010000001.1, read on the forward strand.
CCGACGAAACGAGGATTGTATTCAGCGAAAGCTTTCCTAAAGGCATCCCGCCTGAAAAATATTACGAATACGAAACCGAAGGCTGTAACGACAACCAATAATATTAGTAAAAGCAAATAAAAAATGAATTGGATAGCTTCTTTATTGGGCCATCTGAATTATGGAACAATATTTCTGTTGATGCTTCTTGAAAGCACCGTAGTCCCCGTACCATCAGAACTTGTAGTGGCTCCTGCTGCCTACCATGCCGCAGCCGGTAACATTGACATCTTCCTTGTCATCCTGTTTTCCACATTGGGAGCCGATGTGGGAGCCTCAATCAACTACTTTGCTGGATATTATTTGGGCCGACCAATAATATACAAATTCGCAAACAGCAAACTGGGACATCTGTGTCTGCTTAACCAGGAAAAGGTGGAGAAAAGCGAACGCTATTTTGACAACCATGGAATGGTAGCCACAATTACCGGACGTCTTATTCCCGGAATACGCCACTTGATATCAATTCCTGCAGGATTGGCAAAAATGCATTACGGAAAATTCCTGCTCTACACCACCATCGGAGCAGGGGCATGGCACTGCGTGCTTGCCGGTTTGGGCTGGTATTTGCACAGTATCGTTCCCGAAGAACAACTACATGACGAGATAGTGCGGTATGGCGAATACATTAAATGGATTATAGTTGCCCTTGTAGTTATTGCCGCAATATACTTTGTCGCCCGCCATTTCATGAAGAAAAGGCAAAACTGATGATTGCCGGCTTGGTGATTAGTATGGAACTTTACAGAAATAGAGTTCACCAATAGTATAACGGCAAAGACAATACAGAACCGTATCACCCCTAATAGACAATCTCCTTCCTGCTTACCAATTTGTTGCAGGAAGGAGATTTTTTGTTTTATGGATTAGAGAGATGTTGAGCAACGCTTCGTGATGTATTCCGTCTTTCCTGCACCGATGTCTTGCGAGTTGTGAATACTGCATCCTAACAACCTGTCAAAAGCAATTGCGTGCCATCGCCTCCATACCAGTTGTTTTGGGTAGAAAGCCAAGAAAACGGTCTTACATCGGTCGGGATAAGCGCGTGCTTCGGTTGCAGTAAGCTCTTGCATCAGTTGGTGTGACTTGAAAAGAGAATGTATTCGCAAATATTGGTGTCTGGTAAAAGTTGCAAACGGCAGGTCCTCTTCGAGGACCGTCCTATACTCGCTATTATGCTCCTAATATGGTAATCTTTGCAAAGATATAATACTCTGTATGTTACAAAGTTTCGTGTAAAATTTACTGGACACCTATAATTCGCAAACGATTTGAATGTGAGTCGCAGATGTGTCTTGGAATGTGTTGTCTGAAAACTAAAGTAGGAGAAAAACCGCTTGGCTCTTCTCCTACTCTATATCGATACTGTAAGGTAGTTGTCAAAATCCCAAACTGACAATCATTTCTTTACACTGAACTTGTATGCCACATGGCTGTAGTATTTCTGTCCGGGCTTAAGATATGGCGACGGCCAATCCTTCTTGTTGGGAGAGTCGGGGTATTTCTGGGTTTCTAGACATACTGATGCTTGACGCGGATAGACAATGCCCTTCTTGCCCTTGACGTTGTTGCCAAGGAAATTGCCTGTATACACCTGTATGCCCGGTTCGTTGGTGTACACATCAAGCATTATGCCACTTTGTGGCGAATAAAGAGAGGCTGCAACCTTGCTGTCGTCGCCTTTACCGTTGTTGTATGTGTTGAGACACCAGTTGTGGTCGTAACCGTTGGCATTTCTTATCTGGCTGAATGAAGTGTCGTTGATTGTTGTGCTAAGTGTCCGCAGTGTAGTGAAATCCATCGGCGTGCCTTTCACTTCCTTCACCTCTCCCGTTGTCATATATGTAGAATCTGCAGGCGTGTATTTGTCGGCATTTATATACAGACACATATCTGTTCCCGGTTTTGACGGGTCGCCGCTAAGATTAAAATATGAATGGTTGGTCATGTTTATGACCGTTTCTTTGTCGGTAGTGGCTTCAAACTTTATATCGATGGTGTTGTCACTTTGCAGCGTGTAAGTGACCGTGGCTTTTACATTACCTGGGAAATTGTTGTCGCCGTCAGGAGACAACAATGTGAGTATCAAGGTTGTGTCGTTAAGTTGCTTGCCGTCGTAAGGCTGGTATTGCCATCCTGACGGTCCGCCATGCAGACAATGTCCGTAGTTGTTTTGCGGAAGTTGTATTTTCTTGCCTCCAACATATATCACACCTTTGTCTATGCGGTTGGCATATCTGCCTATGGCAGCTCCGAAATCACTCGGACTGTTTACCGAATCGGCATATTGTGCTATGTTGTCATAGCCAAGCACGACATCGGTAAGCTTGCCGTTCTTGTCAGGCACACATACAGAAACGATGCGGCCTCCAAAATTAGTAACACACATTTCCATGTTGTTGCCATTTTTCAATACAAACAGCTGTACGGGTTTGGCATTGATTGTAGTGTCAAAACGTGCGGGGGCGAGTCCCGATTCGGGCATCATGCCACCTTTAGTGCATGATGTTGCGATGATGGCAGACAACATCGCAGAACTGAGGATAATACGTTTAATGGTTTTCATATAATTTTTTATAAGGAAATTTCGATCTGTGCGAGTTGGGATGTCTGTGTAGGTTTTCTAATGTTGGAGGCACTCAAAAACCGAATGCCTCCAACATCAAAAAACATTTGTATCTTTTTAGTTTGCTAACACTTTAGCAAACTTTATGTGAGCCTTCGCTTATGACAACGTCATAAACCTTAGGCTCTTTGCCGTATTTGGCAGAATATTTTGCCTTGGCATCGGCAATGAACTTGTCGTAGAGTTCTTCTTTCACGAGGTTGATGGTGCATCCACCAAAACCACCGCCCATAATACGGCTACCGGTGACGCCGTTTTCCTTGGCTATGTCGTTGAGAAAATCAAGTTCTTCGCACGAAACTTCATACTCTTTGCTTAGTCCCTCATGGGTTTCAAACATCTTCTTGCCCACCGTTTCGTAGTCGCCTGCGTTAAGGGCATCGCATACTGCGAGCACACGGTCTTTCTCGCCGAGCACGAAATGAGCACGCTTGTAATCCTCTTCTCCTACCTCGGCCTTAACTTCTTCGAGTTGTTCCCATGTGCAGTCACGCAATGTCTCGAAATGACTTTCCGGGTGTTTTGCGGCAATGTGCTTTACCACGTTCTCGCAAGAGTTACGGCGGTCGTTGTAGGGAGATCCTGCGAGCTCGTGCTTGACGCAAGAGTTAATCAACACGAGCTTGTAGCCAACGGGACGGAACGGGAAATATTCAAACTCTCTGCTGTTGCAGTCGAGACGCATAAGGCATCCTTCTTTTCCGAATACGCTCGCAAACTGGTCCATGATGCCGCAATTCACACCGCAATAGTTGTGTTCTGTGGCCTGGCCGGCAAGAACCATATCCCATTTGCTCACCTTGTTGTCACCGAACAAGTCGTTGAGAGCATAGGCAAAGCAACTCTCCAACGCTGCCGATGAAGACATGCCTGCACCCAAAGGTACATCACCTGCAAATGCAGTGTTGAATCCTTTCACATCAACGCCAAGTTTCTTCATCTCCTGAACGATTCCGTAGATGTAACGTGCCCAGCTTGCGCGCGGACCAGTGGGGTCGTCTACCTTAAACTCTACACGGTCTTTCAAGTCGATAGAGTAGCACATTACGGTATTTGTACCGTTTGGACGCACTTCTGCCATGATGCCTTTGTCCACAGCACCGGGGAATACAAAACCACCATTGTAGTCAGTATGTTCACCAATAAGGTTTATTCGTCCGGGAGATGTGTAGATATTGCCAGTTTTGCCGTCGAAATGTTTGATGAAACGGCTTCTTACAAATTCAATGTCCATAATCAATAGTGTTTTTTGTTAATGTATAGATTTTTGAAATTAAGGTTTGTCTGAAAGAAACTCTTGTTTCTGACAGACAAACCTTTTTGGTGTCTCAATTATTCAACGGGGATGTCTGTATTTACATTCTTCGAACCAACGAGGGCATAGTAAAGAATGTAAACAGCACTAAGCAACACGACAATGAAACTTGTTATGTAGCTGTGGGTGAGGTCGATAACTACAGCTTGGATGCCAATCATAACTGCGAATCCGGCAACCATCATCATAAATGCGCCCGAAGCAGCTGCAGTGTATTTTCCAAGTCCTTCTGTGGCGAGGTTGAAAATACCGCCCCACATGACTGATGCACAAAGGCCGACCAGCAAGAACGCAAACATACCTACAGGAATCTTGCCCCATACGAAGCTCAATGATGTGTAGTCGATGCCTGGGCAGCTTACTAACATGGTGCTAGGCAGAAGCATACCTGCTGCCACAAGGATGATAGCGACTGTGCTAACGGTTGCAATCATGGCTTTGGCCGAAACTTTACCGCCAATCATACCGCCAATGAAACGGCCTATGAGCATGAATATGAAATATACGGCACTGAGGGTTCCGCAGTAGCCGGCATCCATACCGAGTCCCGGATTGGCTGCATCGGTAGGTGCGGTAAGATATGACATGATGTATGTGGGAGGACATACTTCCACTGCACCATAGACTGCGATGGCCACCATTCCGAGCTTGAAATGGCGGAAAGAATAGCAGCTGTATTTGCTGTCCTTCGTAGCTTCGCCTGTTGCATGCTGTTGCGGTTCCTGTATTTTCGTGAAGAAAATGACTACAAGGGCAAATACAAATATTGCCAGTGCAATGAACAGAGCAGGTGTGGCATCAGACACTTTGGCCTTGCTTGCATCGCCTATAAGGCTGCCCATGAGGATGTAAACGCAAACAGCAGCGGCCGAGTTGAATACACCACCAATCTGAACCAACTGGTTGCCGGTGTTGCCACCGCCACCAAGAAGGTTAAGCATAGGGTTAACCACGGTGTTGAGCATGCACATGCAGAGTCCTGATATGAATGCACCAATAAGATATACTACGAATCCCATTGAACCACTCAACCATTGTACGAGCAAACCGACGATTCCAACAATGAGGGCTGCGAGAGCAGTCTTCTTGTAGCCGAACTTCTGTATAAGCAGTCCGGCAGGAATACCCATAAGGAAATAGGCTCCAAAGTTACCGTAGTTGCCAACCTGTGCCAAAGACTCAGATACAGCGAAATTGTTTTTAAGAATAACTGCCATAGGTGAGCACAAATTGGTCACAAAAGCAATCATAGCGAACAGGAATATCATTGCAAGAATGGCAATGATGCTACCTTGTTTTTTAGAGTTTTTCTCTACTTTTTCCATGTTTTTTATTATTTAGTTTTACAGTTTCCCAAAGGTGTAGAGGTGTCGTTTTTTCATAGAAACGATTGAGAATAGAATTGTTCCAATTCTCAATCGTTTCGTTGTTTTAGATACTGTAGATAGTGTCGAAAAAATGTTTGTTTTATTTGTTCACGCCAAATTTATAAACTGTTTTTTGCGTGTACTGCTCATTGGGGTTGAGCACAACAGACGGGAAATAAGGGTGGTTGGGAGAGTCGGGGAAATGTTGTGCTTCGAAACATATTGCGCTACGGCGTGGGAAAGTAGCCCCGTTCTGTCCCTTATAACCATCGGCCCAATTGTCTGTATATACCTGAACACCAGGTTCTGTGGTATATACCTCCATTGTGCGTCCACTTACAGGCTCTTCTATGCGAGCTGCGAAGCTAAGTTCGCCCTCCTCGTTTTTGTTCAATACAAAGCAATGGTCATAACCAGCACCATTCTTTATCTGCTCGTTATCGGCATCAATGTCCTTTCCTATGGATTTCGGGGTTCTGAAATCGAACGGAGTTCCCTCAACGAGGCGTATTTCGCCTGTGGGTATTGAAGTGTTGTCAATGGGAATATAGTAATTCGCATTTATCTCGCACACAAGGTTGTCTACCGTCGGTGTCGGGTTTGCTATACCTGCCAGCGAGAAGAATCCATGGCTTGTGAGATTTACGATTGTCTTCTTGTTGGTTGTTGCCAGATATTCAATAACAAGTTCGTTGTCGTTAGTGAAAGTGTATACAACGGTGACTCTCATTTCGCCAGAGAATCCCTCTTCGCCGTATGGGCTTACATATTTGAGCACCAATGTCTGGTCGTTCATCTGAAGGGCATCCCAAACTTTGGCATTAAACCCTTTGAGTCCGCCGTGCAGACAGTTAGGCCCATTGTTGATAGGTAGTTGGTAATGTTTGCCATGAAGTTGGAATTGCCCTTTACAAATGCGGTTTCCATATCGGCCTACAAGTGTTGACAGATATGGCTCGGGCGAATTTATGACATCTTCGATATTGTCGTGTCCCTGTATCACGTTGGCCACTTTGCCATCTTTGTCAGGAACCATGATTGCAACGATTGCTCCGCCGTAGTTGGTTATTGCAACTTCATTGCCTTCGGAGTTTTTCAATATATATAGGTCGGTCTTTTTGCCTCCTACAGTGGATTGAAAGTCTGACTTTTTCAATCCGCAGATGTTTTCCGGTTCGGTCATGCTCATTGTTTGATCAGTTTTTAGTTAGATTTCTTATGTTGCAAAGTAACCAAAAAAAAACGTAATGCCCAAGTCTTTACAAAAAAAATGCGAAAAGTGTACAGTTAAAAACTATTAATCGTTACATTTTAAAAACGTCAGTAAGTCGGCCACTACATAACTGCTTCCGCCTACGAAAACAAAGTCATTGGGGGTGGCATCGTTTATTGCTGCCAAATAAGCGTCTGTTACCGTTGGGAAACTTTTCCCGTGTAGTCCGTGTTCTGCACCTTCACAAAGAATCTTTGCTTCGGGTATGGCACGTTTTGTCGTTGCTTTGGTGAAATAATATGTGGCTTCTTGGGGGAGCATCTCCATTACATGACACAAATCCTTATCGTCAACCATACCGAATACGATTCTCAATGTTTCACAATGTTGCTTCTTTATTTGACTGGCAATATATTTCCAACCTCCTACATTGTGACCAGTGTCACATATTACAAGCGGATTTTCCTGAAGTTTTTGCCATCTTCCTTCCAAACCTGTAATTTCACATACATTTGAAAAGCCTTTGTTTACACAGTTGATGTCGTCTATAATATTGTTTTCAAATAGAACTTTCACGGCAGCCAAGATAGTGTTTGTGTTCTTCTCTTGATATTCGCCGAGGAGTTCGCCTTTTATCGTGCCGAAATGAACCGTGATATACTCTATAAAATCGAAATTGCTGTGTAATGTCGAAATGATTTCTTTCTTTTCTTCGGCAAATATTATCGGAGCATTGTTTTCATTTGCTTTTTCTGCAAACACTTTATATGTACCGGGCGTTGTCTCGCCTATGACAACAGGAACATTTGGTTTTATTATCCCTGCTTTTTCTGTAGCAATCTTTTCAAGAGTGTTACCAAGGAATTGTGTATGGTCGAGGCTTATATTTGTAATGACAGACAGTATTGGGGTGATTATGTTGGTGCAGTCAAGTCGTCCACCAAGCCCAACTTCAATAACAGCAATGTCTACTTTCTGGTCAGCAAAATATTTGAATGCCATTGCTGTCGTTAATTCAAAAAATGACGGTTTTAAAGGTTCGAAGAAATCTTTTTCCTTCTCGACGAAATCTATGACATATTGTTCGTCAATGCATATGCCGTTAACTCGTATCCTTTCTCTGAAATCTACAAGATGTGGGGATGTGTACAGTCCGACTCGATAACCAGCACTTTGCAGTATGGCTGCTATGGTATGTGAGCAAGAGCCTTTTCCGTTTGTACCGGCAACATGAATTGTCTTGTATTTCTTGTGTGGATGTTCAAAATGTTCATCAAGCATATGGGTGTTATAAAGTCCTTCTTTATAGGCCGTAGCTCCAACCTTTTCAAATACGGGAGTCGAGTTGAAAAGGTAGTTGATGGTTTCTTGATAGTTCATGTTTGTAGCAATGGTTTCGATGTTAAAAACAATACAGACAATGAGATACTCTCTGTAGTGTCATCTCATTGCCTGTAAAATCAATTATGCCTTTGGCATTGTTTTCAGTTGAAATAGTTCTTGAAACGGCTGAATATCGTATTCTTGGTTTCTTTGTCGCCTTTGAAGTTGTCGCTGTCTTTGAATTTTTCGATAGCGTGTTTTTCTTCTTTTGACAACGTTTTCGGAACAAAAACGCTGATATTGACCACCAAATCACCGTTCCCACTGCCATATCCTTCGACGGCAGGCAAACCTTTGCCACGCAATCTTAAAGTCTTGCCGGGTTGGGTGCCGGGTTCTATCTTTATTTTCACCTTGGTGCCGTCGATTGTTGGAATTTCAGCATTTCCGCCCAATACGGCTGTCGGGAAATCGAGTAGCAGATTGTATATTATGTCATTTCCGTCTCTCACAAACGTGTCGTTTGGTTCTTCGGATATGTAGACTTGAATATTTCCGCTTATTCCATTATGTTCACCGGCATTGCCTTTTCCCGGAACATTCACGACCATTCCTTCGGCCACGCCTGCTGGAATTTTGATTTCCACGACCTCGTCACCTTTAACGATACCAGAACCGCCACATTCATGGCATTTGTTTTTGATGACACGTCCTTCACCGTGGCATGTAGGACATTCAGATTGCGTTTGCATCATGCCGAACATGGTGCGTGTAGTGCGTGTAACTACGCCACTGCCATGACATGTCTGGCAGGTTTCGCTGCCGCTTCCGTCCTCTGCACCGCTTCCGTGACAGTGGGAACAAGGTACATATTTTTTTACCTTGAATTTCTTTGTTGTGCCAGTAGCGATTTCCTGGAGGCTTAACGATACCTTTATTCGGAGATCAGAACCTCTGTATTGAGCCTGCTGCGCATGCCCTCCTCCAAAGCCACCGAAGCCTCCTCCGAATCCACCACCATGTCCGCCGAACACATCACCGAACATAGAGAATATATCATCCATAGAGAATCCGCCGGCATTTCCTCCAAATCCGCCGAATCCACCGCCTGCAGGGCCGTCAAATCCAAATTGGTCGTATTGTTGTCTCTTTTGGGCATCGTGCAAAACATCGTATGCTTCGGCTGCCTCTTTGAATTTTTCTTCGGCCTCCTTGTTGCCCGGGTTTCGGTCAGGATGGTATTTTATCGCTATTTTGCGATATGCTTTCTTTATCTCATCGTCGGTGGCTGTCTTTCCAACGCCAAGGACTTCGTAGTAATCTCTTTTTGCCATTTGCTCTAATTATTGTCCCACTGCGACTTTGGCATGCCGTATAACTTTGTCGTTCAGTTTATAACCTGCCTGGACACAGTCTATAACTTTGCCTTTCTTGTCGTCACCCATGCCGGGAACGAGTGCAACTGCCTCGTGGAAATCCACGTCAAAGTCTTTTCCTTCGGTTTCAATCTTTTTCACGCCAAGAGTTTCAAGCGTTTTTACAAATTTATTGTAAATAAGCATAAACCCTTCTTTCATTGCAGTCGGGTCTTCTGTCTTGTCGGATATGGCTCTTTCAAAATCGTCTAAGATAGGCAAAATCGAACTTATGGCCTTTTCACTACCGTTAAGCAGAAGTTCTGCCTTCTCCTTAAGCGTACGTTTCTTGTAGTTGTCAAATTCGGCTACGGTTCTGAGATATTTGTCCTTGAGCTGTTCTATCTCTTTCTGAGCCTTTTCTATTTTAGCGTCATCAGTTTCGCTATCAGTGCTTTGTTCGTTGTCAGCTACATCGCCTTGTGGCTCGGTGATGGTTTCCTTTTCTCCTTCAGCGACCTCAGGGTTGTTGACTTTATTGGTTTCTTTTTCGTTCTTTATATCCTCTGTCATATCCATATCTAATTATTTATTACAGAATAACGGTAGCAAATTTCTTGCCAAAGTGACATCTGTGCAATATATCAGACATTAAACATTGTACATTTTTGCTTTCAATTCCTTTATTTGGTCATTGTATATATACTCATCATAGTCCATGAGCTTGTCAATGATGCCGCTGGGAGTAAGCTCTATGATACGGTTTGCCACGGTCTGGATAAACTCATGGTCATGGCTGGAGAACAGTATGTTACCTTTGAAACCCACAAGATTGTTGTTGAATGCCTGTATGCTCTCCAAGTCCAAGTGGTTGGTAGGAGTGTCAAGAATGAGGCAGTTGGCGTTTTGGAGTTGCATTCTTGCAATCATACATCTCATGCGCTCACCTCCTGACAATACGTTCACCTTTTTCAACACGTCGTCACCCGAGAACAACATTCGTCCCAAGAAGCCTTTCATCACGACCTCATTACCCGGTCCATATTGGCTCAGCCAGTCCACAAGATTCTTGTCGCTCTGGAAGAATTCGGTGTTGTCAAGTGGCAGATATGCGGTTGTGATTGTAACTCCCCATTTGTAGGTGCCGGCATCAGCAGTGCGGTTGCCGTTGATTATTTCAAACAATGCCGTCATGGCTTTGGGGTTGTGGCTGAGGAAAACTACCTTCTGTCCCTTCTCGACATTGAAGCTTACGTTGTCGAACAGCACTGTGCCGTCAGCGTCAACGGCCTTCAATCCTTCAACTTCAAGAATTTGGTTTCCGGGTTCACGTTCCATTTGGAAGATGATGCCAGGATATTTGCGGCTTGAAGGACGTATTTCATCAACAGTAAGTTTTTCAAGCATCTTCTTTCTACTTGTTGTCTGCTTGCTCTTTGCAACATTTGCCGAGAAACGGCGGATGAATTCCTCCAGCTCTTTCCTCTTCTCCTCTGCTTTCTGACGCTGGTTCTGTGCTTGACGGAGTGCAAGCTGTGAACTCTCATACCAGAAAGAGTAGTTGCCTGCAAATACCGTAACCTTGCCAAAGTCGATGTCTACTGTCTGTGTGCTGACCGAATCCAAGAAGTGACGGTCGTGACTTACCACAAGCACTGTTTGCTCAACATTGCTCAGATATTCCTCAAGCCATTGCACCGTATCAAGGTCAAGGTCGTTGGTTGGCTCATCAAGGAGCAAGTTGTCGGGGTTGCCGAAAAGAGCTTTTGCGAGCATTACCCTCACCTTTTCGTTGTTTGACAATTCCTCCATTTGCTTCTCGTGTAAGGTCTCAGGAATGCCGAGATTTGACAACATTTGGGCGGCATTGCTTTCAGCTTCCCAACCATCCATTTCAGCAAATTTCTCCTCAAGTTCGGCGGCACGGTTTCCGTCTTCCTCGGTCATCTCCGGTTTTGAGTACAGGGCTTCACGCTCTTTCATGTTTGCCCATAGAGGCGCATGTCCCATGAGTACAGTGTCAATCACTCTGTATTCGTCGTATTTGAAGTGATCCTGCTCCAATACAGACAGACGTTCGCCAGGACCAAGTTCTACTGAACCTTTGTTTGGCTCCAACTCGCCACTAATGGCACGCAGTAATGTCGATTTTCCGGCTCCGTTGGCACCGATTACTCCATATATGTTACCCGAGGTGAATTTCAGATTCACATCTTTATAAAGAACTCTTTTGCCAAACTGTATGGCAAGATTGGTTACAGTTATCATATTTGATTATTAGAATTTTGTATGCAAAGTTACTCTAAATAATGCAATAATCAAAAATAAAAGCTCCGTTTTTGCCCTGTGGCGGATTTTCAGCGCAGTAGCTTTTACTGACATTCATTGCAAATTATAGAGATTTTATAGGTGAGTCTATACATTAATAAAAAATCTCCCATTGACAAACACTATTGAAGTTTTGTCAATGGGAGACCTACCCTATCGTGTGTGATATGATGTATTCTTTAACCGCAACAGAAAAGGACTATTATCTGTGCGGTGAAAATTCTCAGGAACATACTGAGCGGATAAACGGTGGAATATCCGACAGCAGGTGCTTCGCGCGAGCATAAAGAGTTGGCGTATGCCAATGCTGGCGGATCGGTGTAAGTACCTGCAATCATACCCATAATCGTGAAATAGTTGAATTTAAACTTGAGGCGTGCTATTGTGCCTATTATCAATATTGGAATTACGGTGATGATGAAGCCGGTTAGCACATACAGAAGGCCGTCTCCCTGCACAACAGTGTGCCAGAAATTTGCTCCGGCTTTGATGCCGACACTGGCAAGGAACAGCACAAGACCTATTTCGCGCAACATCATGTTTGCAGAAGTCGTCGTATAGGTGTTCAGTTTTATGCGATGTCCGAACTTTCCAATGAGTATGGCGATAATCAGCGGACCGCCTGCGATACCAAGTTTCATGGGTACGGGCATTCCCGGAATTGCGATTGGAATGCTTCCGAACAAAATACCTATTATTATTCCGATGAAAATGGTTGCAATGTTAGGTGTGTCAAGTCTTTTCACCGAATTGCCCATAAGGTCGGAAATGCGGTTAACATTGTCTTCCGGGCCAACAACAAGAATCTTGTCTCCAACCTGGAAACGGTAGTTGCGGCTTGCAAACACGTCCATTCCCTGACGTGAGATACGTGTAACTGTAACACCGTAAACGCTTGAGAAGTGTATTTTACCGAGGGTCTTACCGTTCATCGATGAGTTTGTTACAATGATGCGGCGCGAAACGAGCGGCTGGTTTGCATTTTCGTCTGTCCAAGGAGCTTCTATTGTCGGGCCAATGAATGCCTGAATGGCTTCGGCATCTGCTTCTGCACAAACCACAAGAACTTCATCGCCTAATTCCAGCACGTCTTTACTGTTAGGTATTGACACCTTGCCATCATGCATAAGTCTGGAGCAAACCACATCGCGGTTTAAGAACTCGGTTATTTGTTTCAGGGTTCTTCCGGCAAGATACGAGTTGTTTACTTTCAGGTGCATCTGATACGGTTTGGCATGGGGGTTTTCTGCTTCCTCTGCTTCCAATGCTTCTTCTTCGTCTGAAATCTTTACTCTCGTGAGAAATCTTATGGCAATTGTAGCACCAATGATGCCAAGAACACCGAGAGGGTAAGCACAGGCGTAGCCGGATGCAATCTGCGGTATAGGTCCGTTCTTCCAAACCGACTCCAAAGCCTCATTGGCTGCACCAAGACCAGGGGTGTTGGTGACAGAACCGTAGAGCGTACCTACCATCATCGGAAGGTTGCTTTTGTCGTTTGTGTCGAAGAAAATGTAATAGCAAGCAAACATCACGGCGACATTAAGCAGTACCGTCGTTGTTGACAGCAGATTAAGTGTAATACCTCCCTTTTTGAAGCTTTCAAAGAAGCCAGGGCCTACCTGCATACCGATGCAGAACACAAAAAGAATCAATCCGAAATCCTGTACGAACCCGAGAATGTTTGTCGGGGCGGTAAATCCTATGTGACCTGCAACAATTCCTGCAAAGAGTACGAAGGTGACACCAAGCGAGATGCCCCCGATTTTGATTTTTCCCAACAGAATACCTACCGAAATCACCACCGCATATAATATAGATATGTGGGCGACGGAATCTGTTGTCGTAAAAAGGTTAACAATCCAATCCATATTTATAAAGTAATTTTATATGTGCAAATATACTTGGTTGTGCGAAGCACTTGTGCATAATGCAAGTATGTGCTCCACACAACCTATAAGGTCAGTAGCTACGTGCTATGATTACACGGCACTTTGCGGGCTTTCCTGAAACCATGTCCACACCTGGTGTCTGCTCGTATCCAAAAGGCACGCATCTGATTGTGGCCTGAGTTTCCTCTTTTATTTTGGCTTCGGTTTCTGCCGTACCGTCCCAGTGGCACAGGAAGAAGCCTCCGTCTTTCACTTTTTCCTTAAATTCGTTGTAATCGTCACATTCATATATGTGTGCGTCGCGGTAAGAGCGGGCTTTCTCGAATATGTTGGCCTGGATGTCTTCAAGAAGTTTTTCCACATACTCAACAATTCCTTCAATGGGGCGTGTTTCTTTTTCGAGGGTGTCGCGGCGCATAACCTCTACGGTCTTGTTCTCCAAGTCTCTTGCACCTACCACAAGTCTCACGGGCACACCTTTCAGTTCATAGTCGGCAAACTTGAATCCGGGACGCTTGTTGTCGGCATCGTCATATTTCACGCTTATGCCAGCATTGCGCAAGCTTTCAATCACAGGTTTCAATTCAGCCGATATTTCGGTAAGTTGCTCGCTGCTTTTGCAAATTGGAATGATAACAACCTCGATGGGAGCCAATTTGGGCGGAAGCACGAGTCCGTTGTCGTCGGAATGTGTCATGATGAGCGCGCCCAACAGACGTGTTGACACGCCCCATGATGTGGCCCACACATATTCCGGCTTATTTTCTTTGTTGAGATATGTCACGTCGAAGGCTTTTGCGAAGTTCTGTCCAAGGAAGTGGCTTGTTCCGCTTTGCAGGGCCTTGCCGTCCTGCATCATGGCCTCTATAGTGTAAGTGTCAAGTGCACCGGCGAAACGTTCGGTTTCGCTCTTCACTCCCTGCACAACAGGCACTGCCATCCATTTCTCGGCGAAGTCGGCATAAACATGCAACATTTGCTGTGCTTCTGCCTCTGCCTCCTCTTTCGTGGCGTGTGCGGTGTGTCCCTCTTGCCACAAAAACTCCGATGTTCTCAAGAACGGACGTGTGCGCATTTCCCATCTCATCACATTGCACCACTGGTTGCACATGAGTGGAAGATCGCGCCAAGAGTGTATCCAGTTTTTATATGTGTTCCATATAATGGTTTCAGACGTGGGGCGGATTATGAGTTCCTCTTCAAGCTTTGCAGCAGGGTCAACCTCTACAGCAGTCTTGGCTTCGTTGGTGCGCAGTCTGTAATGTGTCACTACGGCACATTCTTTTGCAAAACCCTCGACATGATCGGCCTCACGGCTGAAGAATGATTTCGGTATTAACAACGGGAAATAAGCATTCTGCACGCCAGTCTCCTTGAACATCTTGTCTAACTGTTGTTGCATCTTTTCCCAGATTGCATATCCGTATGGCTTTATAACCATACATCCTCTAACGGCAGACTGCTCGGCCAAGTCGGCCTTGACCACCAAATCGTTATACCATTGGCTATAATTGTCTGCGCGCTTTGTCAGTTGTTTTAATTCTTTTGCCATTTTACTAATAGTTGTGTCTTTATGAATTTGAATGCAAAAATACAAAAAAATGTTGTAATGGTGACATCATATAAAAAAAACCATTACCTTTGCAATGATAAAATAGCTGACAAACAGACATATTTGACATTAGAAACAATTAAATATTCTGATTATGAAAATGAAAAATGTTCAGGGTGCAACACTTGCCATGTGCATGCTTGCCATGGTGGGTTGCCAAACAAAACAGGGTACAGGCTCGCTTATCGGTGCCGGTGGAGGCACGCTTATAGGCGGAATTATAGGTAAACTTGCTGGCAATACAGCCGTTGGTGCGGCTATTGGTGGCGCAGTTGGTGCCGGTGCCGGTGCTTTGATAGGTCATCACATGGACAAGGTGGCAGAACAGGCTCGCCAGATTGAGAATGCAAAGGTAGAAGAAGTTGTTGATGCAAACGGCCTGACAGCGGTTAAGGTGACATTCGACTCGGGCATATTGTTCGCTACAAACAAGTCGGATCTCAATGCCGCTTCGAAGAATGATTTGGCAAAATTCTCAACAGTGTTGAAGAACAACGCCGACTGCCATATAGATATTTACGGTCACACCGACTCTACTGGCAATGACGGCATAAACCTCCCGCTCAGCAACAAGCGTGCTGCAAGCGTGCAGTCTTATCTGCTTAACTGCGGCGTTCCCTCTTCGCAGTTCCAGAAGATAGAAGGCAAGGGAAGCTCTGAGCCTGTGGCCGACAACACAACAGCCGAAGGAAGAAAGCAGAACCGCCGTGTTGAGGTGTTCCTTTATGCAAGCCAGGCTATGGTTGATGCCGCAAACAACGGAACTCTGAAATAACAACTATCCATATAAGAAATATGTTACCCTTATGTGTTACCGACGCATTGAGGGTAACATATTTTTGTTTTAGGTGGGTTCTGAAAAATCCCGCCGCAAACAACTGATAAACATCATAAGTTGAGTTTTGTCTTCTTGCAGTCTCTTTTCGGGGACAATTTACCTCACAATCAGGCAAAGCCAATTTTTAGAACCCACCTTTAGGGGAAACAATGAAAAAAAATATTGTATTTAAAATCATACGTTGGGGCGTGTCTTTGTTTTTCTGCAGCACAATATTGGCAGTTGTAGCCTATCGTTTCCTGCCCGTTTATGTAACCCCGCTTATGGTTATACGCTGTTTCCAACAGATTTCCAGTGGCGAAGACCTCACCTGTCATCATCATTGGGTGTCTCTTGACACCATGTCGCCGCATCTGCCGGTAGCGGTCATGGCAAGCGAAGACCAACGCTTTCTGTTGCACCACGGTTTTGATTTCGATGCCATACAGAATGCTGCAAAGCGCAACATGCGCGGAGGCCACCGTAAGCTTGGGGCCAGCACCATTTCGCAACAAACCGCAAAGAATGTATTTCTTTGGCCGGGGCGCAGCTGGACGAGAAAAGGATTTGAGGTGTATTTCACTGCCCTCATCGAACTGTTGTGGAGCAAACAACGCATAATGGAAGTCTATCTCAACTCCATTGAGATGGGCAATGGCATATATGGAGCCGACGCAGCTGCAAAATACAAGTTCGGCAAGGATGCCGCTTCTCTCTCACGAGGCGAATGTGCCTTGATAGCAGCCTCGTTGCCAAACCCAAGAAAATATGACAGTTCAAACCCCACGGCATGGATGCGCGCACGAAAGGGAAAAATTGAAAACGAAATGCGGTTTATACCTACATTCCCCAAGGAAGGCGAAAGCTATGACCCCGAAACCACTTCGGGCGGTATATATCACCGTCGCAAATAATTGATACGCATTGACTAACAATCCAGGACAGTTCGATGATTAACGACATATTATCAGGTCTTAACCAACAGCAGGAACAGGCCGTGAAATATTGTGACGGTCCGCAACTGATAATTGCTGGTGCAGGTTCGGGCAAGACGCGTGTGCTTACATGCAAGATAGCCTATTTGCTTCAACAAGGTCTGGCACCATGGAACATACTTGCACTGACATTCACCAACAAGGCGGCCAACGAGATGAAACAACGCATCGGTGCTTTTGTTGGCGAAGAGAGGGCACGCATGTTGAACATGGGCACATTCCACTCCGTGTTTCTCAGAATTTTGAGAACAGAGGCACAGAGCATTGGTTTCGATAGTAATTTTACCATTTACGACGATACCGACTCGCGGTCGCTTGTAACTGCTATAATTAAAGAGTTGGAACTCAACGATAAAACCTATCGACCTTCAACCGTTTTATATCGCATAGGACTTGCAAAGAATGCCCTCATTACCCCCGAGGCTTATTTGTCTGACAACTCGTTGACCGAAAGAGACAACAACAGTCAGATGCCTCTTACTGGCAAAATATACAAGGAGTATGCCATGCGTTGCCGCACCGCCAACGCAATGGATTTCGACGATATGCTTCTTTTCACCCACGCTTTGTTGGCTCATAATCCAGACATACGTGCCAAGTATGCCGACCGCTTTAAGTATATTTTGGTGGATGAATATCAGGACACCAATTATGCGCAGCAATGCATAATTTCGTTGCTTGCGCAGCCCAACAACAAGGTGAGCGTTGTGGGTGACGATGCCCAAAGCATTTATGCATTTCGTGGTGCGAACATCGACAACATCCTTGAATTCCAGAAAACATATCCCGATGCCAAATTGTTCAAACTCGAACAAAACTACCGCAGTACACAAAACATCGTAAATGCAGCCAATTGTCTGATAGAGCATAACCGGCGTCAGATTAAGAAAAACGTGTTCAGCCAAAACGAAGAAGGCGACCCCGTAAAGTTTATACAAACATATTCCGACAAAGAGGAGGCGGCCTTCTTGGGAAAAGAAATCACACGGCTTAGAAGAAAGGGACACTACTCTTATTCCGACTTTTGTGTGCTCTACCGTACAAATGCGCAAAGCCGCGCTCTCGAAGAGGAATTGCGCCGTCAGAATCTTCCTTATCACATATTTGGTGGACTGAGTTTCTATCAACGTAAGGAAATAAAAGATATCTTGGCTTATTTCCGCCTGGTGACAAATCCAGACGATGAAGAGGCTTTCAAGCGCATCATCAACTATCCGGCAAGGGGCATCGGGGCGACAACAGTAAAGAAAATAGCCGATGTGGCACACCAAACGGGTGTGAGCATGTGGAATGTCATAGTCGATGCCGATGTAAACGGTCTGAATGTAAACCGTGGAACGCTTGCAAAACTCGATGGTTTCCGTGGCATGATACAACAGTTCATTGCACTTGTGAGCGACACCGATGCCTACCAACTCGGAAAGTCGATAATAGAAAGGAGTGGCATATCGCAGGCAATATTTGTCGACAAGAGCGCAGAAGGACTGTCGCGTCAGGACAATGTGGGCGAATTTTTGTCGAGTTTGAGCGAATTTGTTGACTCAAAGCGTGAGGAAGGCTATGAAAACGAGTGCTCACTACCCTACTTCTTGCAGGAAATAGCCCTTTCTACCGATGCCGACAATTATGATAACGACACCGACGATGCCGACAAGGACGATGTCGTCTTGATGACAGTACACGCCTCAAAGGGTCTTGAATTTCCCGTTGTCTTTATCGTGGGAATGGAAGAAAACCTTTTTCCCGGAGCTCGCTCGAGCAGTTCGATGCAGGATTTAGAGGAAGAACGGCGGTTGTTTTATGTAGCCATAACACGGGCCGAAAAGCAATGCTACATAACATGTGCCCGCAGTCGTTACCAATACGGCAACATGTCGTTCAACCCCATAAGCAGGTTTGTTAACGATATAGCTTCTTTGCTCACTCCCGTCGAAACTGCAACGCGCTGCTATTCACAGCAGAATTTGACTCATGATATTTTCCGGAAAGACGATACGTTTGCCCAAGGCACGCATGATGACCGTATATATAAAGGTAGCAGTAGAGCAACAACCTACGATTCTGCCCGCACTGCGCCACGCAGCCGCATGAGCGAAAATGTAATGTCCGCCAGTAGGCCCAATCTGCATGCCGGTATGCGGCGTGTCTCCGACTGTGAACAAAGGCCCGTTTCCGGCTCTGGCGAAACACCGTCAGGCGCAAACGGACTGGCTGCCGGGACAATGATTGAGCACCAGCGTTTTGGCATAGGTAAAGTGTTGAAAGTGGAAGGAACGAATGAAAACGCAAAAGCCACAGTTGAATTTCAGAATGTGGGCGTGAAACAATTGCTGCTGAAATTTGCAAAATATAGTGTTATTGAGTAATTTCAGTGGTGGCGTGCAGCATATGTTGAACATTGATAAGCAACAATTTCAAGTAACTGCGATATTATTGATAACTTTGCACCATATAATATGCACGGGCAATGCCTGCCGTGTGTGTCTGCATTAATTTGAACAATAACCAGTATATGAACGAACAGGAAAGAATAACATACCTGCGTCAGCAACTGCATGAGCACAACTACAAATATTATGTGCTGAACAATCCGGCGATTTCCGACCGGGAGTTCGACATGCTTATGCATGAATTGCAGGATTTGGAGGCCAAACATCCCGAAATGGCCGACCCTAACTCGCCCACGCAAAGAGTAGGCAGCGACTTGAACGAGAAATTCCAGCAAGTGGAACACAAGTATCCCATGCTTTCGTTGGCAAACACCTACAACGAGCAGGATGTAGCCGAATGGTATGAAAGCGTGAAGAAAGGCCTTGAAGGCGAAGATTTCGAAATTTGCTGCGAAATGAAATACGACGGTCTCTCCATTTCGCTCACTTATATAGACGGGAAACTCGTGCGTGGAGTGACACGAGGCGATGGCGTGCACGGCGACGACGTTACGGCCAATGTGAAGACCATACGCAGCATTCCGCTGAAACTTAACGGCTCTGACTATCCCGAAGAGTTCGAGATACGCGGCGAGATACTTATGCCGTGGGACGTGTTTGACAAGCTCAATGCCCAGCGTGAGGCGGCAGAAGAACCTTTGTTTGCCAACCCGCGTAATGCAGCAAGCGGCACACTAAAGAGCCAAAACTCGCGGCTTGTGGCCAGCAGGCATCTTGATAGCTACCTCTATTACCTGCTCGGTGAGCATCTGCCTGCCGACGGACATTACGAGAATCTTGAAACGGTACGCAACTGGGGCTTCAAAATAAGCAGCGGCATGCGCAAGGTGAAGACCTTGCAGGAAATATACGACTATATAAATTATTGGGACACTGAGCGCAAAAATCTGCCCGTTGCCACCGATGGCATTGTGCTCAAGGTGAACTCGCTACGTCAGCAACGCCATTTGGGTTATACTGCCAAGAGCCCGCGTTGGGCCATAGCCTATAAGTTCAAGGCCGAACAGGCTTGCACTAGGCTCGACGAGGTGACGTTTCAGGTGGGAAGAACGGGTGCTGTGACACCAGTGGCCAACATGGAGCCTGTGCAACTTGCCGGAACGGTAGTGCGACGCGCCACGCTCAACAATGAAGACTTCATTAGGGCTCTTGACTTGCATGTGGGCGATTATGTGTTTGTGGAAAAGGGCGGGGAGATTATTCCCAAGATTGTAGGCGTTGACAAGACGCGCCGTCAGACCGACTCTGTTCCTGTTGCATTTGTCGGCACCTGCCCTGAATGCGGCACTCCGCTTGTGCGTTATGAGGGTGAAGCCGCCTATTATTGTCCGAACGATACTGGATGCCCTCCGCAAATTAAGGGGAAGATAGAGCATTTCATATCGCGCAAGGCTATGAACATCGAGTCGCTTGGCCCGGAAACCGTTGACGAACTTTACCGCCGTAGGCTTGTAAACAACATTGCAGACATCTACGACTTGAAAATGAGCGATATAAATGTTTTCGGCAACCGTGAAAAGACTGCCCAAAACATACTCAATGGCATCGCAACATCAAAGGCTGTGCCTTTTGAAAGGGTATTGTTTGCGCTCGGCATCAGATTTGTCGGCGAAACGTCGGCGCGCATGCTGGCAAGGCATTTCAAGTCGATGGATGCTGTGGCCGGTGCTTCTCTTCAAGATTTGACAGACATTGATGGCATCGGGGCAACGATTGCAAAAAGTGTAATGGCATATTTCCATGACGCGAGAAACAAAGAAATTGTGGAGCGTTTGAAAGCCAGTGGACTGCAAATGCAGATGAGTGAAGAACAAATGGGGCGTATGACCGACCGGCTCGCAGGCAAGAGCATCGTGATAAGCGGCGTGTTCTCCAAACACAGCCGTGACGAATACAAGGCTATCATTGAACAGAATGGCGGGAAAAACGTGGGTTCGATAAGCGGTAAAACGTCGTTCATTCTCGCCGGCGAGAACATGGGGCCGGCAAAATTGCAGAAAGCAGAGGAACTGGGCGTGCACATCGTCGATGAAGACACATTCCTTAACATGCTTGAAGCTGACGTTTGAACCGAAAGAAAATAACAGTGACATGAATATTATAGTAACTGAAGACCTGCGCAGCAAATGCCCTGAATTCTTGGGCGCGTGCATAGAAGCGGATGTAACCAACACCATACATTCTGACGGGTTGTGGAACGAAATTGCTGAACTTACGACAAAGTATGCATCAACGCTCACAACCGAAAGTCTGAAAAGCAATAGCGCAATCTCGGCCACACGCAAAGTTTACCGTTTGTGCGGCAAAGACCCGTCGCGATACCGTCCGTCGTCAGAGGCTCTCGTAAGGCGGGCCATACAGGGCAAGAGTCTGTATAGCGTGAACACCATTGTCGATTTAACCAACCTTGTAAGTATGGCTTCGGGTTACAGCATAGGAGCTTTCGACCGTGACAAAATTGTTGGCGACACCCTGACCTTGGGCATCGGCGTGAAAGACGAGCCTTATGAGGGTATCGGACGCGGCCCTGTAAACATCGAAGGGTTGCCTGTTTATCGTGATGCAGCGGGCGGCATAGGCACCCCGACTACCGACCATGAGCGCACAAAGACGGGTATAGACACGAAACACCTTGTTGTGCTGATTAACGGATATGACGGAAACCGCCAGAATGTGGAAGCCGCAGTGGATTTGACAAGACGTCTTCTGACACAGTATTGTTCACTGGGCAGTTTCGGCTATTTCTTCTTTTAAAGACAATATTAAAGGCGGGTTCTAAAAATTACCTTTGTAGGATTTTTTAATTTTAGCCGAGTAGATTTTTCTTTCTTCTTGAAGAAGTATAGTGGGCTATACGACTGAAAGAGAAAGAAAAAGATGCCGGATAAAATACAAAAAGACACAAAGAGCAATCCGACCAAAGAAAAAAATAAACAATGCGTGGAATTTTTAGAACACGCCTAAAGACATGGCTGCAAGCCACAACAATTCAAAATCAGATATGGGAATCGTAATTGGAATAGACGTAGGCATAAGCACTACGAAAATTGTAGGTATCAACAAAGACGGAAAGGTAGTCTCGCCTATTCGCATTAGGGCAACCGACCCTGTGACATCCTTGTATGGGGCTTTCGGCAAGTATCTGCACGACAACAAGGTGAACTTGTGCGATGTGGAAAAGGTGATGCTCACGGGCGTGGGAAGTGCATACATCAACGAACCCGTGTATGGGCTGCCCACAAGCAAGGCCGAGGAATTCATCGCCGATGGTCTTGGCGCACGCTATGAAACCAACCAAGACCGCATGATAGTTGTGAGTATGGGCACAGGCACGTCGATAGTGCAGTGCGACGGCGACAAGATTGAACACATTGGCGGTATAGGCATCGGCGGCGGCACATTACAAGGGCTGTCACGATTGCTCCTCAACACCGATGACATAAAGCAGCTTTCCATGCTTGCCGCTAACGGCGACTTGTCACGCATCAATGTCTTGATAAGTGACATCAGTGCGAAACCGCTGCCGGGGTTGCCTATGGATGCTATCGCCTCGCTCTTTGGAAACGCGAAGAGCAACGCTTCGCCCGAAGACATTGCACTCGGACTGATATGGATGGTGTTACAGTCTATATGCAGCGCGTCGATACTTTCATCGCTAAGAAGCGGGATAAAAGACTTTGTGATGATTGGCAATCTGACACTTCTGCCTCAATGTCAGCGTGTGTTCCCTGCCACGGAAAGGTTGTATGGTGTTAAATTCAGAATACCGCAATACTCCGAATTCTGTACGGCGATAGGTGCCGCGCTTTGTTACAAAAATGCCATCCTAGGAAAATAAGTCGTTTTTGTGGTTTCGCTGAGGTGCTGCATGCGCCTGTTTTATCGCGTCATGCCGATGTTATTTCAATTGCGCAACGGGCGTCTTCCGTATGGTGCGCGTGCATACTCCGTATGCGATGTGTGCATGCGGCAAAAGGAATCTGTCGCGCTGACCGTCGTGCTGCAGCGCTGACCGGATGTAAGATGTGAACGAAAACGCAATGATTTGAAAATAAAAGCAGGATTAAAAGTATGAAGATAAAGAATGGATTTGTGCTGAAAAGCATCTGCGGTGAAAACATAATTATTGCCGAGGGAAAAGAAAACATCGATTTCTCGAAGATAATAAGTCTTAATGAGAGTGCCGCTTACTTGTGGAAAAAGGTTGAAGGGGTGAACTTCACCCCACAGACATTGGCAGAACTCCTTGTCGAGGAATATGAAGTGAGCAATGAAAGGGCTCTTGTCGATGCCGAAACTCTTGCAAAACAGTGGCTGGAGGCAGGCATTGTTGAGGCTGATTGAAATGCAGGCGTGGAGCAGAAAAACTGATATTGTGTTGCTGTTAGCTTCGCTTGTAAGTTGTTGGAACACAAATCGTATTCTAAAATTGACTGAATTGCATGTTTGAAACTGTAGCGTTGCGCTTAATGATGCTGCAATATATAAAACAAACGTGCACACATTAGAGCTTTCTGATGTGTGCGCGTTTGTTTGTAGTGGAATATAATAACTGTTGGCTGCTGTCTAGAAATTGTAGTTGAAACCCAATGATATGTATTCTTTCAACTGCCAATAGCCATGGTGGGAGTCACGGACTGTGCCGTCGTCAAATCGAGGATATACGAAAAGGTTGCTCGTTATGTATCGGTTTACGACAAATGTGAATGTGTTTTCCCATTCCATCAGAGTGCGTTTGTAAGTGGTGTAGCCATACAAGCGCGTTTTCCATTTAATGTCTTTTGTGAAGGCAAAGTTCAGGTCGAAGATAAATTCCGAACCGATATCGTGCAACACATGCTTGCCTTCTTCAATGCCATAGCGTGTAACTAGTTCGTCGCGTTTCACATATTTCATGTTGTAAGCAAACGGGGCGAGGTGAATGGTGCCGCTTACGCGTCCCTTTAGCCAGTTCACCCCATAGTCCATACCTATTGAGGGGTTGAATGTGAATGGTGAGAGGAAGTCGGAATAAACGAAATCATCGTTGCTCTTTAAGCCGCGCATAAACTGTGTGCTGGCTATGACTTGCAGGGTGTAATACCATTTCTTGGTTGCCTGCAACCCTATTTTACCAGTATAGCGCAACAGGTCTTCTGATGTTTTCACCTTATGCAGAGTGTCAGCCCGTGAGCTTTGTATGCCGAGACGCATTTCAAGTTTGTTTTCCCATTTAAACCTCTGCTTGTTGTTGTAGTTGGCCTGAAGGGTGAGCGTGGCAAGAAGCGAGTAGTTGCTCTCGCCGCCTTTATACCAGTTTGTTGAAACATAGTTTTGGAAAAGCTGCAAACCATATTCTCCAAACACATTCCAGAAATTGGGTTTCTTCACGAATATGTCAACGGGCACTATGTCGGTGTCTTCTGCTCTGGGCGCAACCTTGTCTATTATGTCAACGTCGGGCACTACCTCGTAAGGCTTTTGGGGCAATGTCGGAGTCTCCTTTTCTATTTGTCTCTGCGTGCCCGTAACCAAATCGGGACGCTTGAGATATATGTCAAACAGACAGTCGTTGGTTTCTTTCTCTGCCGTCGTCATGTCATTGTCGGCGCGCAATTTCCCGGTCACCACATCACGGTAGAATGTCATCGGGGCAAACAAGCGGTATGAATCTCCGGTATATACCGAAGTGCCAGTATTTACTTTGCTTTTGAGGCTGTCAATGCAGAGCTTGCTGCGCATGAGCGAGTCTTCATAAGCCTTCACAAACAGTGATATAGTATCCTGTTTGCGGTCGTAGTGCCGGCCGTATCCCCTTGTTTGCGCTTTGGCGTAACAAGCTGACAGGCAGAGCATATATATAGCGGTTTTTCTTAATTCCATATTCGTTAATGCGTTACGGATGCAAAGGTATTAATAAAAATCGAAACAAACTTGTCGGTTTCGCATTTTTGTGCTAACTTTGCAACTTGTATTTTAACTTGAAGTATTAAGATTTTTAATTATATTTATCGTGGCTGAAACAAAATACATCTTTGTTACCGGCGGCGTGGTTTCCTCACTTGGAAAAGGAATAATTTCGTCGTCGATAGGTAAACTCTTGCAGGCAAGAGGCTACAACATCACTATTCAGAAATTCGACCCGTACATAAACATCGACCCGGGAACGCTCAATCCCTATGAGCATGGAGAATGCTATGTTACGGTGGACGGTATGGAAACCGACCTTGACCTTGGACATTACGAGAGGTTTACCGGCATTCAGACCACCAAGGCTAATTCGCTCACGACCGGCCGTATATACAAGTCGGTAATTGACAAGGAACGCCGTGGTGACTATCTCGGCAAAACCATACAGGTGGTGCCGCACATCACCGACGAGATAAAGCGTAATGTAAAATTGCTCGGACAGAAATATCATTATGATTATGTAATTACCGAAATCGGAGGTACAATCGGCGATATTGAAAGTGCCCCGTTTATGGAGGCAATACGTCAGCTGAAATGGGAATTGGGCAAGAATGCCGTTAACGTGCACCTTACTTATGTGCCTTATCTTAAAGCTGCTGGAGAGCTGAAAACAAAGCCCACCCAGCACTCGGTGAAGGAGTTGCAGAGCGTGGGAATACAGCCCGATGTGCTCATCTTGCGCACCGAGAAGCATCTTGACGACGGAATTCTGCGCAAGGTGGCCAATTTCTGTAATGTTGACCGTGAGTGCGTAATCCAGAGTGAGGATTTGCCCAGCATATACGAAGTGCCCGTGGCAATGCAGAAGCAAGGGCTTGATGTGGCCATATTGAAGAAGACAGGTGAGGTCGTTGGAGAAACTCCTGCACTTGGTCCGTGGCGCAGTTTCCTCGATCGCCGCAACAAAGCCACCGAGGAAGTGAATATAGGACTGGTTGGAAAATACGATCTTCAGGACGCATACAAGTCTATACGCGAAAGT
Organism: Dysosmobacter segnis; assembly: GCA_963602915.1. GTDB lineage: Bacteria > Bacteroidota > Bacteroidia > Bacteroidales > Bacteroidaceae > Prevotella. Next base: position 267,643 of record CAVCLB010000001.1, read on the forward strand.
CTTTCGCAGGCCGGAACATACAACGACTACAAGACTGTGCTCACATTTGTCAATTCTGAGAACATAACAGAGGAAAATGTGGCTGAAAAACTGAAGGGCTTGGACGGCGTTGTGATATGTCCCGGATTTGGACAGCGTGGTATTGAAGGCAAAATCATAGCCGCCCACTACACCAGAACTCACGACATTCCGACATTCGGAATATGCCTTGGAATGCAGATGATTGTTATTGAGTTTGCAAGAAATGTCCTTGGATATGCCGATGCCAACAGCCGTGAGATGGACGAGAAAACCATACATAATGTTATCGACATTATGGAGGAGCAGAAAAACATAACCAATATGGGCGGTACGATGCGTTTGGGCGCCTACGAATGTGTGCTGAAACAGGGCTCGCGTACATTTAATATCTATAAGAAAGAGCATATTCAGGAACGTCACCGTCACCGCTATGAGTTCAACAACGACTTTCAGAAGGAGTTTGAACGTGCTGGAATGCAGTGCGTGGGACGCAATCCCGAAAGCGACCTCGTTGAAATCGTAGAAATACCGGGATTGAAATGGTATATCGGAACACAATTCCATCCGGAATACCAGAGCACTGTTCTTCATCCGCATCCCCTCTTTGTGGATTTCGTGAAGGCCGCTATTGAAAACAAAAAATAACAAATTTATAAAGACGTGGATAAGAACAACATAATCGGCTTCGTGCTTATTGCCGCAGTATTGATAGGCTTTACCGTTTGGTCGCAACCTTCAGCAGAGCAACGTGCAGCCCAAAACCGTCAAGACTCTATCGCACGGGTGGAGGCAATCAAAGCCGAGAAAGCGGAAAAACTGGCCGCACAAAAGAAACAAGCTTCTGCAAAAGCCAAGGCAACCGCCGACACTACAGCCTTGTTCCATGCTGCTCTGAGCGGCAAAGCAACAAATGTTGTGCTCAGAAACAGCAAGGTGGAACTTGCCATAAACACCAAGGGCGGAACCGTGAGCAAGGCAGTCATAAAGAATTTTGAAGATTATAAGGGCAACAGCAGCATCACATTGTTTGATGAAAAAACGCAGTCGCTTAATTTCGCACTTCTTGCAAAAGAGGCCAACATAAACACATCCGACCTGTATTTTACTCCGTCTGCCGTGACTGACAGTACGCTCCTGCTTACGGCTGATGCCGGCAACGGGAAAAGTCTTGCCATAAAATATACTCTTGGCAATGACTATATGCTGCACATGAGCATTCAGGCAAATGGACTGGAAGGTTATTTCGCACCCTCTTACAATCAGCTGGATGTGCAGTGGAGCGACCTTTGCCGCCAACAGGAACGCGGTTTTACTTTCGAGAACCGTTATGCGTCGCTCACTTATCATTTGACTGACGGAGGAACGAAATATCTGTCGGAAACAAGCGAGCAGAAAGACAAGACAATTGACGACAAGATTGACTGGATAGCATTCAAAAACCAGTTCTTCTCGGCCGTTATGATTGCAAAGGACGACTTTGCCGAGAATGCCCGACTGACAAGTATTCCGCAGGAAAAGGGCTCTGGCTATTTGAAGCAGTATGAGGCTAATGCGAAGTCGTTCTTCGATCCTTCAGGCAAGAAACCTACTGAGTTCGATTTCTACTTCGGTCCCAACGACTTCCGTCTGTTGAAGCGTGTTGAAAAGGAATGCACCTTCGGCAAGGATTTGGAGATGCAGCGTCTTGTGTATCTCGGTTGGCCTTTGTTCCGAATAATCAACCGCTGGTTCACCATATATGTGTTCGATTTCCTTACAGGACTGAACATCAATATGGGAGTTGTGCTTATTCTCATCACCCTGTTGCTCAAGGTCATCACCTATCCGCTTGTAAAAAAGAGCTACATGAGCTCTGCAAAGATGCGTGTGTTGAAACCGAAACTGGAAGAAGCAACCAAGCAATATGACAAGCCTGAAGACCAAATGCAGAAGCAGCAGGCCATGATGACTGAATATGCAAAATATGGAGTGTCGCCGCTTTCAGGCTGTCTCCCGATGTTAATTCAGTTCCCTATTTGGGTCGCAATGTTCAATTTCGTCCCGAATGCTATTCAATTGCGCGGCGAAAGCTTCCTGTGGATTAAGGACTTGTCTACATACGACCCGATTTTCGAGTGGAACACAAACCTGTGGCTCATAGGCGACCACCTTTCACTCACTTGCATTTTGTTCTGTGTGGCCAATATCCTGTATTCTGTTATGACCATGCGTCAGCAGAAAGACCAAATGGTTGGACAGCAGGCCGAGCAGATGAAGATGATGCAGTGGATGATGTTCCTCATGCCGGTGATGTTCTTCTTTATGTTCAACGATTATTCGGCGGGATTGAATTTCTATTATTTTATATCGCTCTTCTTCAGTGCCGCTATCATGTGGACATTGCGCAAGACAACCGATGATGCTAAATTGCTCGCAATTCTCGAAGAACGTTACAGAAAGAACAAAGACAATCCGAAGAAAGTAAGTGGCTTGGCTGCTCGCTTGCAGGCAATGCAGGAGCAGCAACAGGAACTGCAGAGAAAACGCGAAGAACTCGAACGTAAAAGAAAAGGACTGCAGAAATAAAAACAAATAAAGCAGTTTGCCTTGAAAGAAAAATATGGTTGGAATACCTTGTATGGTTTCCGTCGAACCATATTCTGGCACAAGGCAAACTGCTTTTTGCATTATCTCCAGGATACATGTTTATTCGTATAAATGTTTAATGCTAAATATGTGGATTATGAACAAGACTTTGTGTTTTGTGGCATCGGCCGTCATTTCGTGCCTTGCCATTACATCCAGCGCACAAACCATGATTGGAAAAACTACCGAAATCAATAAGATTGCCAAAAACCGGCGCATGACCCCGGAAACACTTTGGGCAATGGGGCGCATGTCGGGGGCATCTGCTTCTCCCGACGGCAAGACCATTGTGTATCAAGTGGGCTATTATAGCGTAAAAGAGAATAAAAGCCATCAGATTCTTTACACCATAGGTTCTGACGGAAAGAACCTGCGGCAACTGACAACAACGGCAAAAAGCGAAACAGATGCTTCGTGGATAGACGGCGGCAAACGCATAGCTTTCTTGTGTGAAGGCCAATTGTGGTCGATGGCTTCGGATGGTTCTGACCGAAAGAAGCTTTCAAATTCGGAAATTGAAATCGAAGGCTATAAGTTTTCACCCGACGAAAAGCACGTGATACTTGTAAAGTCGCTCCCCTATCACGAGAGTATCAAGAAAAACCCCGACGACTTGCCATTGGCAACAGGCCGTATTGTCACCGACCTCAATTACCGCCACTGGGATCATTATGTGGAATCTATACCGCATCCGTTCATTGCCGACGTCACGGATAACGGCGTTGGCGAAGGAAAGGACATTCTCAATGGCGAACCGTATGAATGTCCGTTGGCTCCGTTTGGTGGTATGGAACAACTCGCATGGAGCCCCGACTCAAAGAACATCGCTTACACATGCCGCAAGAAAACTGGTGTTGACTATGCTATATCTACCGATGCAGACATTTATTTGTATAATGTTGAAACTGGAAAGACTGTCAATTTGTGCAAGCCTGCCGATTATAAGGAAGTGAAAGTAGATGCGACAAAGACAATGAAAAACCAGGTGATAAACCATCAGACTGCTGATGTGAACGTTGGTTATGATGTAAATCCCCGCTTTTCACCCGATGGAAAATACATAGCATGGCAGTCAATGGCCTGCGATGGATATGAAAGCGACCGCAATCGCCTTTGTGTTTACAACCTAGCAGACGGTACAAAAACATATGTAACCGAGAGTTTCGATTCAAATGTTGATGATTTCTGCTGGAACACAGACTCAAAGTCTCTTTTCTTCATAGGTTGTTGGCATGCATGCGTTAATATGTATCAGACAAATCTTAAAGGAGATGTGAAGCAACTGACCGATGATTGGGCCGATTTCGGTTCGGTTCAGATGCTAGGAACAACTGGAAAACTGCTCGCTTCACGCCACAGCATTTCGCAGGCAGACGAACTCTATGTTATAACACCAGGGAAAAATGTCAAAAAGACAGTTGTAGCTCAGGTGACAAATGAGAACAAAGCGTTCTATGATGGCCTTGATTTGGGAAAAGTGCAGGAGCGTTGGGTCACAACTACCGACGGAAAACAGATGCAATGTTGGGTCATCCTGCCTCCAAATTTCGATGCAAACAAGAAATACCCCACCCTCTTATATTGTGAGGGAGGCCCGCAAAGCCCGGTAAGCCAGTTCTGGAGCTATCGCTGGAATTTCCAGATAATGGCTGCGCACGACTATGTTATTATTGCACCAAACCGTCGTGGACTGCCAGGCTACGGTTCGGAATGGAATGAGGAAATATCCGGCGACTGGACAGGGCAATGCATGAAAGACTACCTTTCGGCCATTGACGATGCTGCCAACAACTTGCCTTTCGTTGACAAAGACCGTCTTGGATGCGTGGGAGCAAGCTTTGGCGGATTCTCGGTGTATTATCTTGCAGGCCATCATGACAAGCGTTTCAAGTGTTTCATCGCTCATGACGGGGCATTCAACCTTGAATCCATGTACACTGACACCGAGGAAGCATGGTTTTCAAATTGGGAATATGATGATGCCTATTGGAACAAAGACCAAACAGAACGTGCCAAGGCAACCTATGAAAATTCTCCTCACCTTTTTGTAGACAAGTGGGACACACCCATACTGTGCATACATGGCGAGAAAGACTACCGCATCAATGCCAATCAGGGATTTGGCGCATTCAATGCCGCACGCTTGAAAGGCATACCGGCAGAGCTTCTTATCTTCCCCGACGAGAACCACTGGGTTTTGAAACCGCAGAATGGAATATTGTGGCAACGCACTTTCTTCGAGTGGCTTGACAAGTGGCTCAAGAAATAAGAAGCATCTATAAAGTATAAACTAAAACAACATTATAACGATATGAACGAAACTACGAAAAAAACATTACGCGATTCCGCAGGGTTAAGATGGACTGCGTTGTTGCTTTTGGCACTTGCTATGTTCTGCGCATACATCTTCATGGACATACTGTCACCCATAAAAGACCTGATGCAATCGCAGCGCGGATGGGACTCCAATGCGTTTGGAACAACGCAGGGAGCCGAGACTTTCCTCAATGTGTTTGTGTTCTTCCTGATTTTTGCAGGCATCATTTTGGACAAGATGGGCGTACGTTTTACTGCCTTGTTGTCAGGTGTAGTGATGCTTGTCGGTGCAATTGTGAAATGGTATGCCATTAGCGAAAGCTTTATCGGAAGCGGTTTGGAAACATGGTTCACCAACAACTTGAACCATATACCCGTATTTGAACAGTTGGGCGTGTCTCCGTTCTATGAAGGTATGCCTGCCTCTGCAAAGCTTGCTGCATGTGGCTTTATGATTTTCGGTTGTGGAGCCGAAATGGGAGGCATAACGGTTTCCCGTGGTATAGTAAAATGGTTCAAGGGAAAGGAGATGGCTCTTGCAATGGGTTCAGAAATGGCTCTTGCACGTCTTGGTGTTGCTACATGTATGATATTCTCGCCGTTCTTTGCCAAACTCGGCGGTGTGGTGAGCGTTTCACGTTCGGTGGCATTTGGAGTTGTGCTGCTTTGTATTGCTCTTATCATGTTTGTCGTGTATTTCTTCATGGACAAGAAACTTGACTCACAGACAGGTGAAGCCGAAGAGAAGGACGATCCGTTCAGAATAAGCGACCTCGGACAGATTCTCACATCAAGCGGTTTCTGGCTCGTATCCCTTCTTTGTGTGCTTTACTATTCGGCTATCTTCCCCTTCCAGAAGTATGCCGTTAACATGCTTCAGTGCAACCTGACGTTCACACAAGTTCCCGAAGACTCTTTCTGGGCATCCTCTTCTGTAACGATTGTGCAATATGCCATTATGCTTGTAGTTGCCGCAACAGCTTTCATGTTTAATTTTATGAAACAAAAAGGAGTGAAATACACAATGCTTGTCGTTTCAATCCTTTCACTCATTGCCTACTGCTATATGGGATATATGCGCCAGTCGGCAGAGTCGGTGTTTGCCGTATTCCCTCTGTTGGCTGTTGGAATCACGCCTATTCTCGGCAATTATGTTGACCACAAGGGAAAGGCTGCCAGCATGTTGGTGCTTGGTTCGCTCCTTCTTATAGCATGTCACCTTACTTTTGCATTCATCCTTCCCGAATTTAAAGGCAATCAAGTGGGAGGCGTGATAGTAGCCTATCTCACCATTCTCATCTTGGGTGCATCCTTCTCGCTTGTTCCCGCATCGTTGTGGCCAAGCGTTCCGAAGCTCGTGGACGCCAAGATAATAGGTTCGGCATACGCTCTTATCTTCTGGATACAGAATATAGGTCTGTGGCTTTTCCCCTTGCTTATAGGCAAAGTGTTGAATGCAACTAACGAAGGAGTGACAGATGCCACCCAACTTAACTACACGGCTCCGCTTGTAATGCTTGCCGGACTTGGTATTGCTGCATTTGTTATAGGACTTATTCTGAAGGTTGTTGACAAGAAGAAAGGTCTTGGTCTTGAAGAGCCCAATATTAAGTAAAAGGAGAAAAGATATTGGCATTTGCTAGGTATAACTTCTGTTTACCCTGCAAATGCCCAATATTTGAAACATGGAATGATATTCAATCCCCGAAAGTTCAAGCTGCAACTTTCGGGGATTTTCATGTTTTTATAGCTGAAAATCTTGAATAAAAAAAAGCCGGAATACCGTATTCGTTTTCGAATTGCAGTATTCCGGCCATTTTATCTGGCTGTCAAAAGTGTCTTTACACTATTTTGAATCTGATGCGAAACTGGTGTTTCATTTCGTCCCAGTTGGTTCCGAGCATCACGAATTTGCCTATTTGGCGTGTCGAACGTACATGTTTGCCAATGCATGGACAAACATCATAGTCGCCTATATACACCAACCTTATCTTGTCAGAAGCATTTTCTGGAAGTCTGTCGGCCTTTACCGTGTCGGGCAGATTGTCTTTGTCAACGGTTTCATATCTTACGGGCAGGTCGGCATCGATAAGTTCGTTCATGCGAGCTTCGATTTCATTTTCCTCTTTGCGTGAAGGCTTATGGTCGACGATGAAGCTTATCTTGCTTTTCTTGCGTTCAATATGGGCGTTGCTTGAACGCTCGCATCCAAACATGCGCACCATTGTCTGGTTCAACAAATGCTCTGCCGTATGGGCTGGCGGAAACTCCTCTTTGTTGTGCTCGTTAAATACTACATCTTGTTCCATAGGGAAAATGAATTTTAGAATGACACAGCCGAACGTACCGATTTCTGTTTGTATGCTACGATCTGATTTCAGATTGACATCCACCTTAGTACCCGTGAGCAGTTCTTCGGCACAGAGGTCTTCTTCAGGTATATGCAAAAAGTCATATGCGTGGTCGGGTATATGTATTTCGCAACATGTCTTTTCCCCGGAGAAATTGGCCGCAACGAGCAACATTTCGTTTCCTGCCTTACGCAAGAAAGCATATTGCCGTGAAGCCAACTGCGGGTTTACATACATGAGATCGAAGAATTCTCCGTCGGATACAGCACTTTCTTTTTGGGCTATGTTGAGAATGGCAGAATACATGTTGCACAACCTCTGCTCATCGGCGAGTGGTTGTTTCTTTATATATGCGCGGTGGATACTGTCAATTGTCCAATAGTCGAAGATTGTAGTGCGCCCGTCGCAGCCGCTGAACCCCTCCTTGTCCATTCCGCGTTCACCATATTCCTGCCCGGCATACACCATGAACGGATTCTTGCGCATGAGCGCATTGACCGCAAAAGCAGGATAGGCACGGAAGCCGTTGCCTGCAAAAAAGTCACTCGCAATGCGTTGCTCGTCGTGGTTTTCAAGGAAGAAAAGCATGTGGTCATGTATGTCGTCGGTTGCCTGCCAGCAAGCAGTAATGGCCGATGTGTCGCAATTTCCACATGTCACGGCACGCATCGTGTCATACATTCCCACCTTGTCGTAGAGGTAGTCGAAACCTGCCGATATGTAATTGCGGTAGAGTGCCGGGTTGTAAACCTCTGCAATGAAAATGATGTCGGGGAAATCGGCCTTTACTTTGGCTATTGCCCATTTCCAAAATTCCACCGGCACCATCTCTGCCATGTCGCAGCGGAAGCCGTCAACACCTTTCGATGCCCAGTAAAGCAAGATGTCGGCCATTTTCTGCCATGCCGACGGTGTGGGGCAAAAATGCACCGAGCGTCCGCCAGCGTCGCAATAGTCCACGCCGTAGTTTATCTTTACCGTTTCATACCAGTCGTTTATTCCGGGGTGACTGTCAAAGTGGTCGTTGCCGGTAGCCATAGCAGGATATTCAGAATAGGCTACACTTTCACCGCCCAAAAGGTCTACCGACGGTGTGAAAGGTTCGTTCACGCAATAGTAGAAATCATTGCGCGGTGTGAATCCCATGTTCTTATCGTCGTCTTCCCCCAAGTCTCTCACACCTTTCGGATGCGTTACCGACTTGTACTGCCGTGCCACATGGTTGGGCACAAAGTCGATAATCATTTTCAGTCCGGCCTTGTGCGTGTTTTCAACGAGTTGCAGAAACTCGTCCATGCGTTTGTCAACATCTTCGGCCAAGTCGGGGTCGATGTCATAATAGTCGGTTATGGCATAGGGCGATCCGGCTTTTCCCTTCACAATTGCGGGATGTTGGCGCGGAATGCCGTATGAGGAATAGTCGGTTGTCGATGCGTGTCTTATCAGACCGGTGTACCAAACGTGGGTAAATCCTTCCGACTTTATTTGCCCAAGAACATCTGCGTCAAAGAAATTCATCTTTCCACATCCGTTTTCGGCAACCGTTCCATTCTCCTTGCGGGTTGTGCAACGGTTGCCGAAAAGACGTGTGAAAATCTGATAAATGATGATTTTCTGTCGGTTCATACTCTTGGTTATAGAATACCGTGGGCAGCAACCGATTTGTCAATGCGTCCTATCATTCCTTGAAGAGCTTTTCCCGGTCCGCATTCGGTAAAGTCGTTAGCTCCGTCGCTTATCATGTTCTGCACGCTTGAAGTCCACTTCACGCTGCTGGTGAGCTGGGCAATCAGGTTGGCTTTAATTTCCTCAGGATTGGTGTGAGGCTTGCCGTCAACATTCTGGTAAACCGGACATTTCGGAGTCTTGAACGATGTGGATTCGATAGCCTTTTCCAACTCTTCTTTTGCAGGCTGCATAAGAGGTGAGTGGAATGCTCCGCCTACTTTCAGCGGCAGTGCACGCTTTGCTCCTGCAGCTTTCAGTTTCTCGCAGGCAACGTTTATGGCATCCATGCTTCCGCTTATTACGAGCTGACCGGGGCAGTTGTAGTTGGCTGCAACCACGATATTTTCGGGTGTGCTCACCTCGGCACAGATGTTCTCAATAGTTTCGTCGGGCAAGCCAATGACTGCTGCCATTGTTCCGGGGTTGGCCTCGCATGCCTTCTGCATGGCCATTGCACGCGTGTAAACAAGTTTCAATCCGTCTTCAAAGCTCAGAGCTTCTGATGCCACGAGAGCCGACAGCTCGCCGAGAGAGTGGCCTGCCACCATCGACGGGCAGAAATCGTCGCCAAGACACAATGCCGAGATGACACTATGCAGGAATACTGCGGGTTGTGTCACTTTCGTCTGTTTCAATTCCTCGTCGGTACCATCGAACATGATATCGGTGATGCGGAAACCAAGAATATCATTGGCTTTTTCAAAAAGGCTCTTGGCCGTTTCGTTGGAATCATACAGGTCTTTACCCATTCCAACAAATTGCGATCCCTGTCCCGGGAAAACGAATGCTTTCATTTTTTGTTCTGTTTAAGTTATGTTTTACATTTCTCCGCACTTCCTTTTTATGGCCTGTGCGTATGTATTTCTATTTTTTCATTGTATGCCTGGGCGTTATGCAGACGTCCAAGCATACTGGATTGTTGGCAAGTCTGCTACTCTACCGCTTGTTCGTGTCGGTTGACACCTGCGGAAGATGGAACTCATACGACTTGTCGAATACCTGCCGCACCTCGTTAATTTCAAGGAATGTGGTGCCGCCGTTTTCACCGAAGCTTCCGCTCAGGTATGCAATCTTGTCGTTGAGGGTTATATATCCCTTTTGTCTTAACATTCTCAGTGCGGCCGAGAATATGTATTCTGGCGAGGCATGTTCTTTCTGGTGGATAGCGATGACACCGAAGCTGAGGTTCAGCCAACGCTGCGTCTTTTCCTTGTAGCATATTGCCAAAACCGGGTTCGGGCCTCTGAAGGCGGCAAGGTGCCGCACTGTTTCGCCTGTTTCGCTGTCAGTTATGATACCAGCAACGCCCAAACGCCGTGTAGAGTCGATTGCCGCGTGGGCAAGAAATTCACGTTGCGAGCAGTTGTCGCCCAACATCACCTCGTGGTCGCTCAGTGCAGCCCGGTCTTTCTCTGCCTGTTCGGCTATCGAGGCCATAGTCTGCACCGCTTCAACAGGATATTTTCCGCTTGCAGTTTCGCCGCTCAGCATCAGAGCGTCGGTGTATGAGTAAATGGCGTTTGCGATGTCGGTTACTTCGGCACGCGTCGGACGCGGGTTCTTTATCATCGTGTGCAGCATCTGTGTGGCCACAATCACGGGCTTCTTCTTCATCACACATTTCCGTATGATGTGCCGCTGTATTCCAGGGATGCGCTCAATGGGCACCTCAATGCCCAAGTCGCCACGGGCAATCATTATACCGTAAGAGGCATCGATTATTTCGTCGATGTTGTCAACACCTTCTTGGTTTTCAATCTTCGATATAATCTTTATGTCGCTGTTGTGCTCGTCGAGTATTTTCTGTATGGCCATAACATCGGCAGCCGACCTTACAAACGAATGGGCAATGAAGTCGATGTCTTCTTCAATGGCTAGAAGAATGTTGTTGTAGTCTTTCGGCGTAATGGCCGGAAGGTCGATGTGCTCCCCGGGCACGTTCACACTTTTGTGCGCTCCAAGCACTCCGTCGTTCTGCACTTGTGCCACAAGCATAGGCCCGGCACTCTCTATCACCTTCATGTCGAGCTCGCCGTCGTCGAAAAGTATGTCATCACCCACTTTCACGTCTCTCGCGATGTCTTTGTAAGACAGGTTCACGATGTCGTGTGTGGTTTCCATTTCGGGGCGACCGAATATCTTCACTATGTCGCCCGTCTTGTAGCTGATTGGTTCGGCCACTCCCGTTGTGCGCACTTCGGGGCCTTTCGTGTCAATCATCAAGGCTATGTGCGGCGACACGGCCCTTACGTTCTTTATTATAGTCCTGATACCCTCCGGGGTGGCGTGTGCCGTGTTCATGCGAACGACATTCATTCCTGCAAAAAACAGTTTCCTGATAAAATCGACATCACACCGTCTGTCACTAATGGAGGCAACAATCTTTGTCTGTTTCATAAAATATATTTTTCAAAAACTTTCTGCAAAGTTACTAAAAAACGGGCGATTTTCACCGCGTTTACGTTGTAAAATGCACCGCGATGCAGCATCGCGGCATTGTTCTGTCAACTGGTAGAAATTATTGGCCGATTACTTGAAAAGATGGCGGAACATTGGCGGTATGGGAGTTTCAAACTCCATGCGCTCGTGTGTTATGGGGTGTGTGAAGCACAAAAGATAAGCGTGCAGGCACAGACGGCGTATCGGGTCGTCGCCGTTGCCGTATTTAGTGTCGCCGCAGACGGGGTGTCCCATGTCGGCCGAATGCACGCGTATCTGGTTCTTGCGCCCTGTTTCCAGCTTGTATTCCACAAGAGAATGTTCCACAGTTCTGTCGAGCACATGGTAGTGTGTCACTGCATATTTCCCGCCGTTGTCAACTGGCGACGAATAGGTTACATATGCCTTGTTGTCTTTCAACCAGTTAGCCACGGTGCCGCCGTCGTCTTCCATCTCTCCGCTCACCACAGCAACATAGCGTCGGTCGTACACAATGTCGTGCCAGTTGCGTTCGAAAATCTGTTCGGTTTCCATATCCTTGGCATAAACCATAAGTCCGCTTGTGTCACGGTCGAGCCTGTGCACCACATGTGCGCGGCAGCGTTGTCTTGTCTTCTGGAAATAATCGTCGAGCAACGACTTTACGTTCAGCGACGAGTGTCCGGCAGCCATCGACAATATGCCCACCGCTTTCTCCACAACCACGAGCCATCGGTCTTCGTAGACAATCTTTACATAACGGTTCTTAAAGGCATTCGCGTTTTTGTGTGCACTTACGGCCACCTTCATTCCCTGCTTCAGCTGGAAATCGAATTGCGTAACCACCTTGCCGTTCACCTTGATGCCGTGTCCCTGTAGGGTGGCCTTTACTTTCGTGCGGCTCATGTTAAGAGTCGTGAGAAGATATTCAAGCAAAGGCAATTCTTTGTCTGTGTCCACCACATATACTTTGGAATTGTCTCGCGAGTTGTTGTGAAAACGTTGTGACTGTTGCATCTCTCTGTATTTTTCATACAAAGGTAGCAATATTTTTACAATATGGTTAATGTAGGGCAACCGAATTGGAGAAAGTGGACAAATAAGCCCAAATGCCACGTTTTTGCAATAGTTTTCGCGCAAGCTTTACATAATTCGCTATTTTTATATAAATTTGCATTGCAAAACAAACCGCTTCTACGATGCGTAACTGGCCTTCAATGTCGCCTGTATAGCAATTAATGCCCGTTGTGTGGCGTTTGCACTACACATGTGCGGCATGTGCGGCAGATGCGTACAGCGGCCGCAGCATGTGTGTGCGGCTTTCGGCAAAAATGCCGATGTAGGCTGTATAAGACCAGGCACGAATGCTTGATAGCATTGGATAGACGTGTCGCAAGGCGATAATAAACGTAGCGAGAACGTGATTTATAAATATGTTTTTTATGGAAAAGAATTTTAAGAATCGCAAATTCCTTGTGTCGGCATTCGCTTGTCTGCTGATAATCTTCGGAATAGTGTATTATTATTTTTTCTCGTCGATTTTGTCGAAACCTACCACACAATATATATATATCGACAACGATGACACCATTGATTCGGTTTACACGAAGCTTTCTGTTGTATCCAACAGTCATGGCATGGTAGGCTTCAAGACTCTTGCGAGACACAGCAAATACGGTGCGAACATACGCACGGGTCGTTATGCCGTGGAATCGGGCGATGGAGCGTTGAAAGTGTTCCGACATTTGAAAAACGGATTGCAGTCGCCGGTGCAGCTTGTTGTCCCCTCGGTGCGCACCGTAGGCCGTTTGGCTGGCGAATTGTCGAAGAAACTTATGGCCGACAGTGCTTCGCTTTACAAGGCACTGACCGATGAGGAGCTTTGCAAACATTATGGCTACGACACATTGACCATAATGAGCATGTTCATACCCAACACCTATGACATCTACTGGAACACGAGTGTTGAGAAACTTTTTGACAAGATGGACAAGGAATGCAAGAAGTTCTGGAATTCCAGCCGTATGGAGAAAGCCAAGCGCATGCATCTCTCGCCCGTCGAAGTGACTATATTGGCAAGTATAATAGATGAGGAAACTGCCAACAACGGCGAGAAACCTATGGTGGCCGGAATGTACTACAACCGGCTTATGTTGCGCAATGCCGAATATCCCAACGGCATGCCGCTGCAGGCCGACCCCACCATTAAGTTCGCATGGCAACGTTTCGACCTCAAACGCATCTATCAGTCGCTGCTCAACATCGACAGCCGCTACAACACATACAGGTATCCCGGATTGCCCCCGGGACCGATACGCATTCCTTCAATCGCCGGAATCGATGCCGTGCTCGATTATGTGCACCACGATTACTACTACATGTGTGCGAAAGAAGACTTTAGCGGCACGCACAATTTTGCGCGCACCTACGACGAGCATCTTGCCAATGCCCGTAAATACAGTGCCGCGCTCAATGCAAGGGGCATAAAATAGCCGTCGGGCAACGGAAGAACGCACGCCGTGGCAAACAGACGGAAGGTGAAAGTCAGGATAAATTTTAACTTCGAATATGAATATTATGAACAAGACCATTATTACAGTCGTAGGGAAAGATACGGTAGGTATCATAGCCAAGGTGTGCACATATCTCGCAGAGAACGGGATAAACATATTGGACATATCGCAGACCATCGTGCAGGAGTATTTCAACATGATGATGATTGTTGACATGACGCGCATGGAAAAAACGTTTGAACTTGCCGCCAAAGAGCTTGAGAGCATTGGTAAGGACATGGGCGTTCAGGTGAAATGCCAACGTGAGGAGATATTCAACAAGATGCACCGTATTTAACAGAAAACAGCGCTATGATAAACATTTCTGAGGTCATCGAGACCAACAAAATGATTGAACAGGAGAATCTTGATGTGCGCACGATTACAATGGGCATAAACCTGTTGGACTGTATCGACGGCAATCTTGATGTTCTGTGCAAAAACATATACGACAAGATAACGCGTCTGGCCAAGGACTTGGTGCAGACGGGTGAAGATATTTCAAATGAATATGGCATACCTATTGTCAACAAGCGCATTGCAATCACGCCAATAGCATTGGTAGGAGGTTCTGCTTGCAAAACCCCCGACGATTATGTGACAATAGCAAAGACCCTTGACAGTGCTGTAAAGGCCGTTGGGGTGAATTTCCTTGGTGGCTATTCGGCAATAGTGTCGAAGGGTATGAGCCACAGCGACGAACTGCTCATACGCTCCATACCGAAGGCTTTGGCCGAAACCGATTTCATCTGTAGCTCGGTAAATGTTGGGTCTACCAAGACGGGCATAAACATGGATGCTGTCAGACTTATGGGAGAAACTGTCAAGGAAACGGCCCGTCTGACCAAGGATCGTGCTTCTATCGGGTGTGCCAAACTCGTGGTTCTGTGCAATGCCCCCGACGACAACCCGTTCATGGCAGGTGCATTCCATGGCGTTTCAGAACCAGATGCGGTGATAAGCGTGGGCGTGAGCGGTCCTGGTGTGGTGAAACATGTGCTTGAGGGCGTACGTGGAGCCGACTTTGAAACTCTCTGCGAAACTATAAAGCGCACTGCATTTAAAGTGACGCGTGTAGGACAACTCGTGGCAAAAGAAGCTTCACGCAGACTTGGCATTCCGTTTGGCATCATCGACCTGTCGCTTGCCCCCACTCCGGCAATAGGCGACAGCGTGGCCGACATATTGAGAGAAATAGGACTTGAACACCCGGGTGCTCCCGGAACTACTGCCGCTCTAGCGCTTCTTAACGATCAAGTGAAAAAAGGCGGCATTATGGCTTCTTCGTATGTCGGTGGACTCAGTGGCGCATTCATTCCCGTAAGCGAAGACCAAGGCATGATTGATGCCGTTGATGCTGGCTCGCTCACCATTGAAAAGCTCGAGGCCATGACGTGTGTTTGCTCGGTGGGTCTTGACATGATAGCCATTCCGGGCGACACTCCCGCAACCTCGATTGCTGGCATCATTGCCGACGAGGCCGCAATAGGTATGGTGAACCAGAAGACTACCGCCGTGCGTATAATTCCGGCCTGCGGCCTGACCGTGGGAGACAGCGTTGACTTCGGCGGTCTGCTTGGGCATGCCCCCGTCATGCCAGTAAACACCTTCGGATGTGCCGATTTTGTAAACCGTACCGGACGCATACCCGCACCGATACACAGTTTCAAGAACTAATATGAAATTATTGGTGTCCGGTAAAAGACATTATAACCGGCAAGTCCCGTAGGGACGACAGATAATAGCGCAGGGGCTTGCCCCTGCGCTATTATGTTTCTCAATAATTTTGCCCCTGCTTTCTATGTTAAGATCCAAATGTTTTGACCGATATTTTT
>CAVCLB010000002.1:0-105823 GCA_963602915.1 Dysosmobacter segnis
TAGAGCATCTGCCTTACAAGCAGAGGGTCGGGGGTTCGAATCCCTCAGCGCCCACCGATGACGAGACGAATGCTGCAAAGCATTCGTCTTTTTCGTTTATGTATGGCCGTATAACGGAATCTTTTCATTAATTTTGCGTTGGCGCGTTGCGCATCATTGCAGTGTCTGTGAGAAATTCACACTGTGGTCATGCCGCTTCTGCGCCCGCGTTAACCGTAAAACAACCTCTTGCCGATGAACAACCTCAGCCGACTTTTTGTATGGATGCGCCGCCTGTCTTATTGCCGCGGGTTTGGCGTGCAGTCGCCGTCGGCCTACCGCTTCATACGCTATGTTGTCAACGAACACTATCACTACTATGCCTACGCATGGTTGCGGCGCGAGTTTCCGCATGTGGGGTGGCGCAAGCGCAAGTTAGCCGAACTGTATTTCCGCGTGGCCAATTTCGCCCAGGCTTCCACATGGATTGATTTCGCCGACAGCGACAAGGTGGTTGAGGCTTATGTGACAAGCGGATGCCGCGCCACGTCGCTGCATAATGTCGTGCAAACGGACGATTTTGCGGTGTGCGGCAAGCCGCAGGTGGTGAGGGCAACAGCATGCAAGGGTTGCCGCGAGTTTGTGCTTGGTATGGCAGCCCGCGCCGGACACGACACGATAATGATTGTCGAGGACATCGGGCGCAGCCGCATGGCAGCCGAAGCGTGGCAGGCTCTGCTCGCAAGCGGACAAACAAGCGTGAGCTTCGACCTATATTATTGTGGCATTGCGTTTTTCGACACGGAACGTGCAAGACATGACTATATCGTAAATTTCTGACAATATGAAACTTTACACACGACAAGGCGACAACGGAACAACCACACTGTGCGGCGGAGAACGTGTCGGCAAGACCGACGTGCGCGTGGCGGCATGCGGCGACATCGACGAGCTTAACTCTCACATAGGGCTTCTGCTGGCTTTTATGCGGCCTTCGCCCGATACCGACAGGCTCGCTGCCGCGCAGGCCACTCTCTTTCATGCGGCTACACACCTGCCTGAGTCGGCAGGATCGTCGGCGGTGAGTGTGACGCAGGCCGACATAGAAGGCGTGGAAGCCGACATCGACAGATTGCAGCGCGACACACCGCAGCCGCAGACTTTCGTGCTTCCGGGCGGATGCCGCGAGGCGGCGCAGTGCCATGTGTGCCGCTCGGTGTGCCGCAGGGCAGAGCGGAGCGTGGTGGCATTGGCCGGTGAATATGAGGTGGACAACCGCATACTCGCCTACCTGAACCGACTGTCTGACTATTTTTTCTCGCTCGCTCTGAATTTGAACTTTATTTCACATATTGAAGAAAAAAAACTCCATATCTCTTGCAAATAGCGTGAAAATTGCTATTTTTGCAAGCGGTTAGACCGGACTTCATGTGTGGGTCGGGCCATGCGGCAACGTGTGCCGTGCGGCAGGACTGATGTGGGCGCGAAGTGGCTCGCACCAGTGCGGTCTTTGAAAAATGTAAAAACGATTTTAAATTTAAGACTATGTATTGGACACTTGAACTGGCTTCCAAACTGGAAGATGCTCCCTGGCCGGCAACCAAGGATGAACTGATAGACTATGCGATGCGTTCGGGCGCCCCACTCGAGGTGCTTGAGAACTTGCAGGAAATAGAGGACGAGGGCGATGTGTATGACAGCATCGAAGACCTTTGGCCCGACTACCCCACAAAAGAGGATTTCCTCTTCAACGAGGACGAGTATTGATTGCTCCGCTTTGAGCCATTCATGGCTCGAAACATCGAAAATAAAGCGGTATGGGAAATTCTGCGCAGAAATTCTCATACCGCTTTTACATAAAAGCCTCACGCTCGGCAATTTGAAAAACAGGTTTCCTTTGCACTCGCGAAATCGGCTTTTTCGGTCTTCTGTCGCATTATAAAACTTGTCAAAAAGAGCGTATTCAGCCCTAAAATAATAGGCAAACTCATCGATTCTGTGGCTTTAGTTTGTAATCATTTAATTTTCCGGGGAAAAGGTTGGATGTATGTTTGTTTTTGAAGTAAATACATTATCTTTGTAAAAGAAAAGCATCAACGTATTGAATAAGGAGGTGAACTTATGAATACACAAGAGGCAAAGACGCAAGCCGTGTTATCTAATCAAGGGAACATGACTTCATTCAGATATGCCGACTACAACATTCGTTTCCGCACTCCAAGCATACTGAAAAAGTATGTAGAGGTAAAGTCGTGGGACGATGGCTACATAGTAGTTATGGCAGACTATGAAGGCTTGGGTGTAACAGAAGAGTATATCGACTTGGTGCCAATATTACAGAATCTCTATATCAAGCCAGAGACTTTCTTGAAAAATATCCAAACAGTAAAAATCGGGAACTATGAACAATGACGAATTCTTAAAAGTAAGTTCTGAAGCCGATATGATTGTTTGTGGCTATGCATTCACCAAGACAGAAAACTCCAACATACGGGTATTAAACCTTAAAGAGCCACACCACGCATTGCTCATGTCGCAACAAGGAGAAGTGCTGGAAACTACTATGGACGATGTGGAGCTTAGTATAGTAGAAGAGTATTGGAATAAGAATAGAAAATACATGTTGGAGTAGTATGCCTAAATATTTTGAATTCAAGGTTTCGGGATATTTCCTTTACTATACGTCACATTGCATCATTGAAGCAATGCATGTACATGCCAGCGACAAAAAGTTGACAGAAGTAGGTTCGGCTAAGTTTTTTGTAAAAGGTAATGGTGATACTGTGATAAAGACTCGTGGCGTACTCAACGATAAAGATATTCGTGTCATACGTGAGTTTATAAAAGACAATTACAAGGAAATGTATCTTTGTTGGGCAAAGATGAGTGCAAATGGATTTTATGAAGGATAGAAGTCGCAAAGTTCAGTTGTAAATGCTCTTTAACTTGCTCTTTGGGTAGCGATAAGGCGTATTTACTTTGTATTTATTTATCAAAAGTACAATAAAGAACCCTGATGTTTTTGCGCAATCGCTTTTTAATATAAATGCCTCACGCTCTGCAATTTGAATGATGTCTTGTTGCTGTCGCGCAAGAGTGGGCTGGTGGGCAGATAAAACGAATAATGGCGGCTCTGAAATGTCAGAACCGCCACTATTCGTATAAGGTGGGGTAGGGGTTTATTCTTGTGCCGACGGCGATTGGCCGAAGCACGCTTCCATGATTTTCTTTGTTGCCCCCGTATGGGCTTTTACCACGTTGCCGGCCGCTTTTCCGTGCTCTTTCACGAACTGCGGGTCGGAGTCCATGCGGTCGAGTATTGCCGTGAAGTCGGCAGCGTCGTGTATCTCGAAGCCTCCGCAAGCCCCCAAGAGCCATTGGGCTTCCTGAAAATGCTTGTTGTTGGGGCCGAAAATCACGGGCTTGTCCCACACCGCCGCTTCGAGCACATTGTGTATGCCCACGCCGAAACCGCCTCCTATGTAGGTCACGTCGCCGTAGTTGTAAACCGACGAGAGCAGTCCGAAACAGTCAACGATAAGACATCTGGCCTTTGCGGCAGCCTCTGCCGTTGCGCTGGTGTAGCGCAGTGCCTTGCAGTCGAGCTTCTGTTCAATCTGCGCAAGGTGCTCACTGCTTATTACATGCGGGGCTATTATGAGTTTCCATTCGGGGTGGCGGTTGAAATATTCTATGAAGATTTCTTCGTCGGGCGGCCAGCTTGAGCCTGCCACGAACACCTTGTAGGGGCGTTGCCCAGTGCTTTCGCCTTTGTCGCCGCCGTTGCAGAACGCCTCGACTATGGGCAGATGTTTCGCCGCATCGCGTATCTGAAGCACGCGGTCGAAGCGTGTGTCGCCTATCACCGACACCGAGTCTATGCCCAAAGTGCCCAAAAGCTGGCGGCTTTCTTCGTTTTGCACGAAGAAATGTGTGACGCATTTCAGCACGCGCGAGTAGGCTTTGCCATACCAACGGAAGAATATCTGCCCCGGACGGAAGATGCTCGACACGCTGTAAACCGGTACGCCACGGTGGCGGAGAATGTGGAAATAGTTGTACCAGAACTCGTATTTTATGAAGAACGCCATTACGGGACGCACGGCACGCAGGAAGCGCCGCGCGTTGCTTATGGTGTCGAGCGGCAGGTAGCACACTGTGTCGGCGCCTTTGTAGTCCTTCCTCACTTCATAGCCAGAGGGTGAGAAGAATGTGAGCAGAACCTTGTATTCTGGATGTTCGGCACGCACTCGCTCGATGAGAGGCCTTCCCTGTTCGAATTCGCCGAGCGACGCGGCGTGAAACCATACGTATTTTGCCGAGGGGTCGATCTCCTCTTTCAGTTTTTTAATGGCTTCGCGCTCGCCGCGCCACATCTTCCTCACTTTGTCGTTGAAGATGCTTGCCACGGCCACTCCGAGCAGATAAATGTAGATTGCGATGTTGTACACGGTTGCGATGTGTTTTTCCGGTGCGGCGGCCGTGGCCGCCTTCCGTGTATTTGGTTATTTCAGCACTTCGATGGCGCGGCGCAGGCGGCGCAGTGTTTCCTCTTTGCCGAGGAACGCCGATATGTCGAACATTCCCGGGCCCTTGCCTATTCCGACAAGAGCGAGGCGGAATGCGTTCATCACATCGCCCAGCTTGTAGCCTTTGTCTTCCACCCACTGCATCACCACGGGCTCCTGTCCTTCCACCGAGAAGTCGTCGATGCTGTTGAGTACGTCGGCGAGTTCGCCCATTACCTGTGCAGAGTCGGCTTTCCAGCGTTTCTTCACCGTCTTCTGGTCGTATTCCATCGGGGCTATGAAGAAGAACGAGCAGAGCGGCCACAACTCCTTTACGAAGTTCACGCGGTCTTTCATCATCGACACAACCTTGGTTATGCGCTCCATCGATTCGTCAACGCCGTTATTGGCAACAATGGGTGCAAAGAGGTCGGCTATATCTTCGTTGCTCTTGCGCAGAATGTATTCGTGGTTGAACCACACGCCCTTCTGGTAGTCGAAACGTGCTCCTGCCTTCGAACATTTGTGTATGTCGAAGAGCTGCACGAGCTCGTCGAGTGAGAAAAGTTCTTGCTCGGTGCCGGGATTCCAGCCCAAAAGCGCGAGGAAATTCACTACGGCCTCGGGGAAATAGCCGCTCTCGCGGTAGCCCGACGACACTTCGCCGCTCTTCGGGTCGTGCCATTCCAGCGGGAATACGGGGAAGCCCAGACGGTCGCCGTCGCGTTTAGAGAGCTTGCCCTTGCCTTCGGGCTTGAGCAGCAGAGGCAGGTGTGCGAATGTGGGCATGGTGTCTTCCCAACCGAAGGCGCGGTAGAGCAGCACGTGCAACGGTGCGCTCGGCAGCCATTCTTCGCCGCGTATCACATGGGTTATCTCCATGAGATGGTCGTCAACGATGTTGGCAAGATGATATGTAGGCAGTTCGTCGGCGCTTTTGTAGAGCACCTTGTCGTCGAGGATGTCGCTCTTTATCACCACGTCGCCGCGAATCATGTCGTTGACATGCACTTCCAGTCCCGGTTCTACCTTGAATCTCACCACATATTGCTGCCCGTCGGCAATGCGCTTGTCAACGTCTTCTTTGGTGAGAGTGAGCGAGTTGGTCATTTGCTGACGTGTGTGCGCGTCGTATTGGAAATTCTGTATCTCGGCACGCTTGGCATCAAGCTCCTCGGGAGTGTCGAAGGCTATGTAGGCTTTGCCGTCGGCAAGCAGCTGATCGACATACTGCCTGTAAATTGCGCGGCGTTCGCTTTGACGGTAAGGACCGTGGTTTCCGCCGAACGACACGCCCTCGTCAAACTTGATGCCGAGCCATTTGAACGATTCTATAATATAGTCTTCTGCTCCGGGCACGAAACGGTGAGAGTCGGTATCCTCGATGCGGAACACAAGGTCGCCGCCGTGCTGGCGGGCGAAAAGGTAGTTGTACAATGCCGTGCGCACACCGCCGATGTGCAAAGGCCCGGTGGGGCTTGGTGCGAAACGCACTCTGACTTTTCTTTCTGACATAGTATGTGTAGTTGTCTTTTTGTTGTGCAGCCCCGCGCTGAGGCGATTGTCGGCGGCAAACCGACCGCGCACGCCAAACTGCCCGCACCCTCGCCTTGGCGGCTGGAGCGCGTGGCTGACAGGACTGGATGTCTTTATATTTTTTTGCAAAAATAATATATTTTTCCCGATATTGGCGTTTTTTTTTGTATTTTCGCAGATGCAAGGATAAATAAGAGCCGTTATGAACATATTGAAAAGGGGTAAGTCGCATAACTGGCGCGACACACTTGGCAGGGTGGCCCACGTCCTGATAAGTGTTATTATAATCGTTTGGGCCATGCCTCGCAGCGAAAGCCAGCGTTTCCGCTACGACATAGGCAAGCCGTGGATGTATGGTTCGTTCATCGCGAGCTTCGATTTCCCCATCTATAAGACCGACGAGGTGATGAAGGCACAGGAAGATTCGCTCATGCGCGGCTTCCAGCCCTACTACAACTACGACCCTTCGGTGGAGAAAGAGCAGATGGCGAAATTCCATCGCGACTTTGCCGACGGCATTCCCGGGGTGCCCCACGCCTACACGGGCATCATTGCCCAGCGTCTGCACGCGCTCTACCAGTCGGGCATAATGGACACTCCCGAATACAACGAAAACTTCCGCGACTCCACGTCGATGCTCCGCGTGGTGAAGGGCAACAACGCACAGAGCGTGCCCGACGACAGCGTTTACTCCACAATGTCGGCCTATGAGCAGCTTTTTGCCGACGAACATGTGGCCGAGCAGCGTCCCATGCTGCAGCGGTGCAACCTGAACAACTACATAGAACCCAACCTCGTCTACGACAAGGAACGCAGCGAAACCGAGCGCAACGACCTTCTTAGCAGCATACCTCCGGCAAGCGGAATGGTGATGAGCGGCCAAAAGGTGATTGACCGGGGCGACATCGTTGACGAATACACCTATCGCGTGCTTAACTCTTTCGAGCGCGAGATAAAGCGGCGCAGTGCCGATTCGGGCGAAATCACCAACACTCTCGTGGGGCAGGTGCTGTTTGTCACGCTCATGGTGGTGCTTTTCACCATATATCTTGCCCTCTTCCGGCGCGACTATTTCGGCAAGCTGCGCAATGTAGCAATGCTTTATGCCATGATGACGCTGTTCCCAGTGATTGTATCACTGTTCATGCGCCACAATTTTATGAGCGTCTACATCATCCCGTTTGCAATGGTTGCCATATTCACGCGCGTGTTTATGGACTCGCGCACGGCCTTTGTCACGCATGTCACCATGGTGCTTATATGTGCCGCAGTGGTGCGTTACCAGTATGAATTCATCATCATCCAGCTCGTGGCGGGGCTTGTTGCCATCTATTCGCTGCGCGAACTTCTGCGCCGTGCGCAGGTGTTCCGCACGGCCATATTGGTGTCGTGCAGCAGCGCGTTGGTCTACTTCGCCATGCAGATGATGCAGGACACCGACTTTATGAAGATTGACCGCGACATGTATTACCATTTCGCGGTGAACGGCGTACTGCTTCTCCTTGCCTATCCGTTGATGTATCTCATAGAGAAGATGTTCGGTTTTGTGTCGAATGTCACACTTTTCGAACTTTCAAACACCAACCGCGGTCTTCTGCGCGACCTTAGTGAGATTGCCCCCGGCACGTTCCAGCACTCGATAACGGTGGGCAACCTCGCCGCCGAGATAGCCAACAAGATAGGCGCCAACAGTTTGCTTGTGCGCACGGGCGCACTCTACCACGACATAGGCAAGATGTCTAACCCCGTGTTCTTCACCGAGAACCAAGCCGGAGTTAACCCCCACGACGGTCTGCCCTACAAGCAAAGCGCGCGCATAGTGATAGGCCATGTGGCCGAGGGCGTGAAACTTGCCGAGCGCGAGAACCTTCCGTCGATTATTCGCGATTTCATTGTCACCCACCACGGAACGGGCATGACCAAGTTCTTCTATGTGAAATACAAGAACGAGCATCCCGACACCGAAGTGGACACAACGCCTTTCTGCTATCCCGGTCCCAACCCCTTCACGCGCGAACAGGCCCTGCTTATGATGGCCGACGGCGTGGAGGCGGCTTCAAGGTCGTTGTCTGAATACACCGAGGAGAGTATAAGCTCGCTTGTGAATCGGATTATCGACAGCGATGTGGCCGACGGATACTTCAAGGAATGTCCCATTACGTTCCGCGACATAGCGCAGGCCAAGCAGGTGCTCATCGAACGCCTGAAGGCCATCTACCACACCCGCATATCCTATCCCGAACTCAAAGGCGCACCAAAGGTGTAAGCATGATTCGACACCTGGTTTTTGCCAGTGGTGCAAACAAGGTTTACTTGCTGTGTAAACAAGGCTTCTTTACAATGCAAACAAGGCTTCTTTACATCGCAAACAAGGCTTGTTTGGAGCGCAAAGAAGGCTTCTTTTTAAAACGGGAAAGCGTTGTTTGATGGATAAAGATAAAAGGTATTGGCAATCAATGTGTTGGCTTATATAGATGTAAATACGGCAGTTGAACAGAAAACCGATTTTGTGAAGAAACAGAAAAAGAAAAGTCACACCTTATTATATATGAAGAAATACACTCTGAAAACCATGGCAATAGCATGCGTGGCGGCGTTGAGCAGTGTGGCCGTGCATGCAGTGCCAGCCTACAACAAACCCGTGCGCGTGACACAACCCGACGGCACGGTGGTGACAATAACCCTTCACGGCGACGAACGCCTGCACTGGGGCGAGACATCCGACGGATTCACGCTGCTGCAGGATGCCGACGGCTACTGGAATTTTGCCAAGGCCGACACGCGTGGCAACCTCGTGGTGTCTGATTTGCGCTATGACGGAACGTCGACAAAGGCAAGCGCGGCAGGCATACGCAGCGGTCTGCGCTATTCAAAGCCCCAGGTTAGCCGAGCCATGCAGGCCGCCTCCACCGACGACCTCACGCTCGATGGCACGTTTCCCACCACGGGCAAGCGCAAGATGCTGCTGTTGCTCGTGAACTACAGCAACACCCGCACCACCTATTCGCGTGAGGCTTTCAACCAGATGATGAACCGTCAGGGCTATGGCGGCATCGGTTCGTTTCGCGACTACTACCTGGAACAGTCTTACGGAATGCTCGACATCGACGTTACCGTGACCGACTGGATAAAGCTACCCAAGTCGAAAACGGCCTACGGCCCCGATGGCGCGGCCGAAATGATAAGCGATGCACTCAGTATTGTGAGCGACACGCTCGACCTGCAGCAGTTCGACAACGACGGCGACGGCATTATCGACGGTATAGCGGTGATACATCAGGGCACCGGACAGGAGGCTTCGGGCAACAAAGCCGACATCTGGTCGCACAGCAGCATAATCTACGGACAGAAATTCGGCGGCGTTGACGTGCGCCGATACACCATTGAACCGGAGCTTCTCTCCGGGGGACGCATGGCCACGATAGGCGTAATCTGCCATGAGTTCGGCCACAACCTCGGTGCGCCCGACTGCTACGACACCGACTATTCGGAGTCGGGCGGCGAGTATTCGGGCACCGGACTGTGGGACTTGATGGGCTCCGGCGCGTGGGGCGGCAACTATGGTACGCGCCCGACAGGCATCAACGGATGGCAGAAGAGCGTGTGGGGATGGGCCAATCCCGTGACGCTCGACAACGACACTGTGGTTGCCGAAATGCCGGCAGCCGACTCGCAGCCCGTGATTTACCGCATGGAAACGGGCACGCCGGGCGAATATTTCATTATGGAAAACCGCCAGAACTCGGGCACATTCGATGCCAGTCTGCCCGGACATGGCCTTGTGGTCTACCGCGTTGACGAAAATATCATACGCAAGAAAATCAGAACCAACGAGATAAACGTCACCCATCCGCAGGGCATCTACACCGTATGCTCCGCCGCCGGCACCGACCCCGACAGCAATGTGTCGTCGTATGGCAGTGTGAACAGCGACGCTACGTCTTTCCCGGGCACCGGCGGACACACTGCATTCTCCGATGTCACGCTGCCTTCGGCAAAGTCTTCCGACGGGCATCTGTCCTACCGCGCACTGGCCAACATAGCCGAAAGCGGCGGAAAAATAAGCTTCACGTTCACCCACTCGCAAGCCCCCGTGGCTCCTGCCGGACTTGTGGCCACCACATCCGACGGTCAGGTGAAGCTGAAATGGAATATGGGCGACGGCACGGCAGCAGCGTGCGACCACTTCAACGTGTATCGCGACGGCGTGAAAATAGGCACGGCCACCAGCATGGAGTATGCCGACACACCACTGTCGAGCGGCAAGATGATTACATATAAGGTAGATGCCGAGTATGGCGACGGCAGCGTGTCGCATCCGGCAACGGTAGAAACGATGCTGCCCGCTGACAGAATAACTTGGCTGGGGGCTACAACCGAAGGCGGCGAAACCACGCTTTCGTGGCTGGTGAACGAAGAACTCACGCGCGCCGACATCTACGAAGGTAGCATGGCAGCAATGGACATTGCGCGCAGCGAGGTGGAATATGGCAACAAATACACGCCAGACGAACTGCGTCCTTATGTGGGCGGACAGATAACAAAAATGGCGTTTCTGCCGGTGCAGGATTCTTCCGACCTCACAGTGAAGTTCCACGTGTGGGAAGGCAATGCCGACGGCAGCGACATGACGCTCGTTTCTGAACGCAGCGTGACGAGCTTCACCAACGAACAACGCCGCCAGATAAAGCTCACGCAGCCCGTGACGATAAGCGAGGGCAAAAGCTATTGGGTGTCGGTTGCCTGTGTTGGCAACTCGGGCATGGTGTCGGTGCCGTTCGACGAGAGCATAATCACGCCCGGACGCGGCAACCTCATTCTCGACAACGGCAAGTTTGTGGAAACAAGCGAGCTGGCCGGCAACGCCTATGTGTCTGCCACGGTGACAATGCCCGAACAATTCAGCAACCTCATCGATACTCCGGCGTATGACAGCTACGACCCAGCCTACGACCTGTTGTTCCCCTTTGCCTTCAATGTGTATCTCGACGGGCAGTTCGTGGGCAGCACCACGGCCTGCGAATACAATTTCGGCAATGTGCCCGACGGCACACACACCTTGAAAGTGGCGTGTGCATACAAGGGCGATAACGAGTCTGCCGGACAGAAAACCACGGTGACTGTTGACGGTCTGGAAAATGTTCTCGACAATGGTCAAGGCGCAGTGAAGGTAGTCGGCGGCAAGGGATGCATCTGTGTGAGCGGCGGCAAGGGCCGCATCCATGTGTTTGATGTGGCCGGAAGGCATGTCGCGTCTATCAGTGGCGACGGCAGCGTGAGTTTGCCGCAGGGTGTGTATGTGGTTGCCGCAGGGCATGGCAACACCTCTGCAAACGTGAAAGTGGTGGTGGAGTAACTGCCGGATAGAGCCGGATAAACAAATCCCTTCTTTTTGCACAAATAAGGATGTTTGCGCAAAAAGAGGGGATTTATTTGTTAATGGATATTAATTTATATGACGATTTACCGACAAACAGAACAATTTAGGTATCTTTGCAACCAATTTTAGAAAATTTTATTTAGATGAACAAGTTAAAGACTGTTTGCTTGGCAGCAGCGATTGCGTCGGGCAACACATTGTTTGCAGGAGGACTACTCACAAACACAAACCAGAATGTAGCGTTCAACCGTATGATGAGCCGTGAGGCTTCTATTGGCATCGACGGCGTTTACTACAATCCGGCAGGTGTGGTTTTTATGGGTGAAGGACATCACCTTTCGCTCAACTGGCAGCTTGCCTATCAGACACGCACCATAAACAACGACTACCAGTTGTTTACCAACAATGTTGACAACCCTACAACACCGCGCGATTTCAAGGGAAAAGCCTTCGCGCCGGTAATTCCTTCGTTCCAATATGCCTACAACAAAGGCCGATGGTCGTTCCAGGGCAACTTCGCACTCACGGGTGGCGGCGGCAAATGCACGTTCGACAATGGGCTCGGATCGTTTGAGAAAATCGTGGCAGAGACTGCATTCGCAGCCTGTGGATTGGCTCAAACGGTGGATGGAGTATTGGGCAGTGAGATGTTCAGCTCCGACCAGGCATTTGGAAAAAACGGCAAATATAGTTTCAATAGCTATATGCACGGACGCCAATACTATTATGGTCTGTCTTTGGGAGCTGCCTATAAGGTGACCGACAATTTCAGTGCATACGTCGGTGTGCGCGGCGTTTATGCCTCGTGCAACTACTATGGTTATGTGCAGAACATAAAAGTTGGGGCAATGCCGCTCTATCAGGTGCTCGACCCTACGCGTGAAAATGCCGCCAACATAGAGTTGAGCTGCGACCAAAGCGGCATAGGCTTCACCCCGATGATAGGTGTTGACTTCAAGACCGGACGTTGGAATTTCTCGGCAAAGTATGAGTTCAAAACCCGTCTGCGCCTTAAAAACAAGTCGGTAAACCAAGTTCCGAGTATAGGCAACCTTTCCAGCAACCTCGCAACCTCAATGACTACGGTCTTGACAGGTAAATACATGCAGGCAGGATTGCCGCAGGAGCAGGCACAAAGTATGGCCGTGAAAAAAACTGAGGATGTGTTGAGCAACCAAGCTGTTGTTGCCACAATGCAAGGTTTGAAGTCGCAATTTGACACCAAGATAGAAGAAGCCATCGGCGAGTATGAAGATGGCAAGAAGATTGACGCCGACATTCCTGCCTACTTGACACTCGGTGCAGGTTATAGCCCGGTAGACGCCGTGCGTATCAACGTGGGTTTCCACTGGTTCGACGACAAAAGTGCAGGTTCGTATAAAAACCGCAACAAGACACTGAAACACGGTACGCTGGAATACAACGCCGGTGTTGAGGTGGATGTGTGCAAGAGAGTAACGCTCAGTACGGGTTGGCAGAGCACCAACTATGGCTTGAGCGACGAATATATGGACGACAAATCGTTTGTCACAAGTTCCAACTCGGTGGCTGTGGGCGGCGTGTACCGCATCAATAGAAAGATGAATCTCAATGTGGCTTACTTCCACACGTTCTATTCACACAAGAAGACAGAGGAGAGCGTAAGCCTCGGTACGGCCAGTGCCACCTACAAGTCAGACTACACGCGCAACAACAACGTGTTTGCCGTGGGTCTTGACATAAATTTCTGAAAGACACCAATCACTGGCCTCCGCCGTGCAGTGATTGCACCACGGTGGCTTAACCGACAATTAATCACATAATGTCATAAGCGAAACTCTTGTCGCCGCAGCGGCGGGACATGACTTCATCACGCGCCGGGCACGGCCCGTCCACCACACAGAATGGACGGAGTTTGTGCAGCGGCGCGTTTTGCTTTTACGGGCGTCGGGCAGAAACAATGGCAATTTTTTCGCGTGGCTCCACAATAAAATGCGCGCCCACGCGTTATAGAAAATGTGTTTAAACGCAGAAAACCAATACTCGTGTCGGTGCTTGCACTCTTTTCAATGGGAGCGCAGGCACAGTATGACGTGTCGTTCAGCCATTATTTCGACATGGAACCATCGTTCAATGCCGCTTCAGTGGGCAAACAGTCGAAGATAAACGTGGCTGTAGACTACGCCATGGATATGGCCGGATTCAAGCACAATCCGCAGACAATGTATGCCGGGGGCGACATGCCGCTCTATTTTCTGAAAACCTACCACGGCGTGGGCGTGCAGTTTATGAACGACAAACTCGGTCTCTTCACTCATCAGCGGCTCATGCTGCAGTATGCGGTGAAGATGAAACTGTTCAAGGGTGTGCTCAGCGCCGGAGTGACGGCTGGCCTTCTCAGCGAGACATTCGACGGCACAAAGCTGGATGTGGAGGACTCGAGCGACCCGGCACTCACCTCGTCGAAGCTTGACGGAAATGGTCTCGACCTCGGCGTGGGGCTCTACTACACCCACGGACCGTGGTATGTAGGGGCATCGGCGCAACACCTCAACTCGCCCACCGTGCACCTCGGCGAGCGCAACGAGCTAAAAATAGACCCCACATATTATTTGACAGGCGGATACAATATTCGGCTCAGAAATCCGTTTCTTACAATAAAACCGTCGTTTCTCGCGCGCACCGACGGTGTGGCCTACCGTGCCGACATCACGGGCAGGCTCGTCTACACCAACGAGAAAAAGATGATGTATGCCGGAGTGGGCTACAGCCCCACCAATTCGGTGACGTTCCTTATCGGCGGCAACGTGCACGGGGTAAAGCTGGGCTACAGCTATGAGATGTACACCTCGGCCATCAACCCCGGCAACGGTAGCCACGAACTGTTCGTGGGATACCAAATCGACATCAACCTGACAAAGAAAGGGCGCAACTTGCACAAGAGCGTGCGCATTCTCTGACGGCTTCGCGGCGGCACTCGCATGCCGCATGCTAAATTGAAACAAAACAGAAATCACATACAGGCAACAAATGATTAAAATGAGAAAAGCTATCATAGCACTTTGCATGACGGCATTGTCGCTGTCCCTCGCGGGATGTTTCGGCGGCAAGGCCGCCTCGTCGTCGGGCCGCGGCGGCGAGGTGGTGGGCGTGAGCGGACGCCCGTTCACAGAGCCTACACCCTATGGCATGCAACGCATCAACCGGGGATTCCTGCACATGGGTATCGACAAGCAGGACAGTCTGTGGGGAAAGCAGACTCCCGTGAAGGATATATCGGTTGACGGATTTTGGATGGACGAAACCGAAGTGACCAATTCTGAATACAAACAGTTTGTGGCATGGGTGCGCGACAGCATCATACGCACACGCCTTGCCGACCCCTCTTACGGCGGCGACGAGAGCTATATGATTACCGAGGACAAGAACGGCGACCCCGTGACACCGCACCTCAACTGGAAAAAGGCTCTGCCGCGCAAACCGAGCGAGGACGAGTTGCGGGCCATTGAGAGCGTCTACACACGCAACCCGATAACTGGTGAGAAGATGATTGACTACCGTCAGCTCAACTACCGCTACGAGGTTTACGACTACACAGCCGCTGCCTTGCGTCGCAACCGCCTCAATCCCGAGGAGCGCAACCTCAACACCGACATCGAAGTAGACCCCAACGAGGTGGTGATGATATCGAAAGACACGGCCTACATCGACGACGAAGGACGCATAGTGAGGCAGACAATCAACCGGCAGTTGAGCGGTCCGTGGGACTTCCTCAATACATATATAGTAAATGTATATCCCGACACAACGTGCTGGGTGAACGATTTCCAGAACGCCGAGAACGAGACTTATCTGCGCAACTACTTCTCCAACCCCGCCTACAACGACTATCCCGTGGTGGGAGTGACGTGGGAACAGGCCAACGCATTCTGTGCATGGCGCACCGACTACCTGCTCAAAGGGCTCGGACCGGAGGCGCGCTTCGTGCAACGCTACCGTCTGCCCACCGAGGCCGAGTGGGAATATGCCGCCCGAGGCAAGGCCGGCAACGAGTTTCCGTGGGAAAATCAAGACGTGAAGAACGGCGACGGATGCTTCTATGCCAACTTCAAACCCGACAAAGGCAACTACACCAAGGACGGAAACCTCATTACCAGCCGTGTGGGCATATATTCGTCGAACACGAACGGACTGTATGATATGGCCGGAAACGTGGCAGAATGGACAAGCACGGTGTACACCGAAGCTGGCGTAGATGCCATGAACGACCTTAACCCGCAGCTGCAGTACAACGCGGCAAAGGAAGATCCCTACCGGCTGAAGAAGAAAAGCGTGCGCGGAGGGTCGTGGAAAGATCCCGAATCTTACATCCGTTCGGCATGGCGCACATGGGAATACCAGAACCAGCCGCGCTGCTACATAGGATTCCGCTGCGTGCGCAGCCTTGCAAGTACAACGAGTGCAAAACAAAAAAAAGGTAAGAAAAAATGACAGAATACAGCAAATACAATATCGTCTACCGCTTGCAGAAGTGGATGGACAGCGTGCCCGGACAGACATTCCTCAACTATGCATACAGCTGGGGCGCTTCGGTCGTGATTCTCGGAACTCTGTTCAAACTCACACACTTGCCCGGTGCCAACATAATGTTGTTCGCCGGAATGGGCACCGAGGTGTTCGTGTTCTTCCTTTCGGCATTCGACCGCCCATTCGACAAGACACAGATAGGCAAGGATCTGCCTACACATCTTGAAGATGAGGATGATGAAGAGACAGTTGATGAGGCTTCGGCCGACGGCGCAGACAATGCCGTGCAAGGTGCGGCACAGCCCGTCTTCGCCGGAAATGTGGGCGGCGGCACTATAATAATAGGTAATGCCGGAAGTCAGGCAGCACCACAGGGCGATGGCCAGAGCGTGTGTGTGGAGGCCGGCGAAGGCCAAACTGCGGCACAGGTAGCCCTCGGCGGCATGCCAGGCGGAGCTTGGGTGGCAAGCCAGCAACAGTCTGCTCCCGAACTGGCCGAGGCTCAGAGCGAATATGTGGAAGAGCTCAAGAAACTCACAGAAACGCTTCAGAAAGTGTCGGAACAGAGCATGCGCCTTACGCGCGACAGCGAGGAAATGGAAAACCTCAACCGCACTCTCACTGGAATATGCAAGGTTTACGAGATGCAGCTTAAGGGTGCGAGCCAGCAGATTGGCACCATCGACCAAATAAACGACCAAAGCCGCAAGATGGCCGAACAGATTGAACAGCTCAACAGTATATATGCTCGCATGATAGAGGCCATGACCGTGAACATGAACCTGAAGGGGAAAGAGTAAGGAAAAACAGCAAAATACACAACAAAAGACACATAATGGCAATAAAGAAACGACCGGTCTCTCCGCGCCAGAAGATGATTAACCTCATGTATGTCGTCCTCATGGCAATGCTAGCGTTGAACATCTCCACCGAGGTGCTCAACGGATTCTCCATTGTCGAGGAGAGCCTTAACCGTACGACAGCCAACTCCTCGAAGGAAAACGAGGTGTTGTATGGCGACTTTGCCAGCCAGATGAAGGCCAATCCGCAGAAAGTGCGCGAATGGTTTGAGAAGGCAACGGCAGTGAAGCGCATGAGCGACTCGCTGTACAACTACGCGCAATCGCTCAAAGAGGCAATCGTGCGCGAGGCCGACGGCAAGGATGCCGATGTGCGAAACATAAAAAACAAGGACAACCTCGAGGCAGCAAGCCATGTGATGCTCGCCCCCGGCACGGGGCAGGGCCGCCGTCTGCGCGATGCCATAAGTTCGTTCCGCGAGCGCATACTGGGCATGGTTGCCGACAAGCACCAGCGCGAAATAATAGCAAGCAACCTCACTACCGACATCCCCAAGAACGCCCATGCAATGGGAAAGAACTGGCAGGAATATATGTTTGAGGACATGCCAGTGGCCGGAGCGGTGACGCTTCTCTCCAAACTGCAGAGCGATGTGCGCTATGCCGAGGGCGAAGTGCTGCACACATTGGTGTCGAACATCGACTTGAAGGATATCCGTGTGAACAAACTAAGCGCGTTTGTCATTCCCGAGTCGAAGACAGTGATAAGCGGCGACCAGTTCTCCGCACAGATAGTAATGGCTGCCGTCGATACCACCAAGCAGCCCGAGATTTATGTGGGAGGTCGCCTTATCAGCGGAAACACCTATCGTTTCACCGCCGGTGGGGTGGGTGAGCATTCCTTCGGAGGTTACATCACGATGCGCAACGGCAATGGAGATGTCATACGCCGTGATTTCACGCAGAAATACACGGTCGTGGCTCCGAGCGCAACAGTGTCGGCCGACCTTATGAACGTGCTCTATGCCGGCTACGACAACCCCATAAGCGTGAGCATTCCGGGCGTTCCCCTCAACAACGTGTCGGCTTCAATGACGGGCGGAGGCTTCCGCTCGATAGGCATGGGACGCTACATCGCCCATCCGTCGGCCGTGGGACAGGACGTGACAATAACTGTCGCTGCCAACCAGGAAGGCCGCTCGCGGCAAATGGGCAAGTTCACATTCCATGTGCGCAAGCTGCCCGATCCGGCGGCATACATACAAATCGGCACCGACCGCTTCCGTGAAGGCGGCCTTGCCAAGGCTTCGCTTATGAATGCTCCGGGCATTAAGGCGGCCATCGACGACGGCATACTCGACATCCAGTTCAAGGTGATAAGCTTTGAAACGGTGTTCTTCGACAATATGGGCAATGCCGTTCCCATGGCCTCCAACGGCGCATCTTTCTCAGAAAGGCAGCGTGAAACATTCCGCAAACTGTCGCGCAACAAGCGCTTCTACATCTCGCGCGTCACGGCAGTCGGCCCCGATGGTATAACGCGCAAGTTGCCCGGATCAATGGAGGTGATAGTGAAGTGACGCGTGCCGCATGGCACTTTTAAACAAAGAAAATACACATAAGCAGGAAAAAATGAAACGAATACTGTTCATATTACTCATGGCATGTCTTGCCGAGACCCTCTCCGCACAGCCAGCGGCGCGTCGCCGCGAGCAGCAGCAGTCTGCCGCTTCCAAGGATGCAAGTCTCAGCGTGCGTGCACAGATTTCTTTCCCGACACAGGCCAAAATGCCCGACGACGTGGTGTGGCGGCGCGATATCTACCGCGAGATAAACCTTCTCGACGACCCCAATGCCGGACTTTACTACCCGGTGGAGCCTGTCGGATCGCAGATGAACCTCTTCACCTATATCTTCAAGCTCGTGATGCGCCGTGCAGTGACGGCTTATGAATACCGGCTCGACGGCAACGAGGTGTTCAGCAATGCCGCTACTGTGAAGCTGAAAACCATTCTCGACAACTACCACATATTCTATGAGCGCACCGACCGGGGCATACGCATCGACGACAGCGACATACCTTCGCGCGAAGTAACGGCTTATTACATCAAGGAGAGCGCCTACTATGACCAGGGCACGTCAACGTTCCACCGCAAGGTGATTGCCCTTTGCCCCATATTGAAGCGTGACGACGATTTCGGCGACGGCGGAACGAGCTATCCACTGTTCTGGATAAAGTATGACGACCTTGCACCTTATCTCTCGAAGCAGACCATCATGACGAGCAATCTCAACAATGCCGCCACGATGAGCGTTGACGATTATTTCACGAAGAACATGTATAAAGGCAAGATTTACAAGACCACCAACATGCTCGGCAAGACTCTTGCGCAGTATTGTCCCACCGACTCGGCCATGAAGAAGGAGCAGAACCGCATCGAGGCAGAGCTTCTCGCCTTCGAAAACCATGTGTGGGGCGAGGGCGAACGCAAGGACTCCACCGACAGCGTGGCCGCAGTAGACAAGTCGTCGAAGAAAGTGAAGAAGGCCAAAAACCGCCGCGTGTCGGGCACATCGTCGTCGACAAAGGTGAAGAAAGCCTCGCGCAGCAGCAGTGGCTCGTCGTCGTCGGGTTCTTCTTCGGCACGCGTCACGGTGCGCCGTCAGCGCCATTGATGCGCGTAGTGCCTACATTCTGCCTGCAAGGCAAACATTGAAGCAACAACACTATTTAATAAAACGATTATGAGAAAGATTTTTGCAGCGGCACTTATGGCTATCGCCATGATGTGTGCCACCAACGCCCAGGCCAAGGTTCTGTTCGGACTGAAGGGCGGTCTCAACGTGACAAGCATGAGCTTCAGCAAGGAAGTACTCGATGCGAGCAACCGTGCCGGATTCTTCATCGGCCCCACCGTTAAGTTCTCTCTGCCTGTTGTGGGATTGGGCATCGACGCTTCGGCTCTTTACGACCAGCGCGAGGCTAAGGTAAAAGTTAACGACACGGAGAGCAACTCCATAAAGCAGCAGGCCATCAACATCCCCGTCAACCTGCGCTACGACATTGGTTTGGGCAGCACGGCAAGTGTTTATTTCTTCGCCGGCCCTCAGTTCGGCTTCAACGTGGGCGACAAGACCCAGAGCATATTCAAAGATGCAGCCAACTGGAAACTGAAATCGTCGAATTTCAGCGTCAACCTCGGTCTCGGTGTCATGGCACTCAGCCACCTGCAGGTGTCGGCCAACTACAACATAGCCTGCGGAAAGACTGGCGATGTGAACCTCTCCGGCGTGGCAGGCGATGTGCTCAAAGACCTCACCTCGTCTGACGGTCGCGCCAATGCATGGCAGATTGCCGTGGCTTATTATTTCTAAACATTACGGGCAAAGGGCTTTCCTTACGGTCTGCCACACACACTGCCAGTGCAAGCAAGATGCTGCGGCGTGTGTGGCGGATGCCGGGAAAGCCCTTTTCTATTTTTATCCGCTTTAAAAACTGCATCATATTGAGCCATGCGCTATGTGGATGTCATATTGCCGCTCCCGCTCGAGGGACTGTTCACCTATGCCGTAGGCGACCCGCTCGTGCCTAAGGTGAGCCTTGGAGTGCGTGTGCTCGTGCCGCTTGGCAAGAGCAAAACCTATACGGCCATAGCTGTGCGCATGCACGACGACAAGCCCGATTTTGACGTGAAGGAAATCATTTCGGTAATCGACACCGCACCCGTGCTGCTCGAACGGCAGTTGCGTCTGTGGCAATGGATTGCCGATTACTACATGTCGGCCATAGGCGATGTCTACAAGGCGGCTCTCCCGGCAGGCTTGAAGGCCGAAGACGGCTACCACCCCAAGACCGTGCGCTATGTGGCGCTACCCGAAAACATGCGCGACGAGCACAACATTCAGCTAGCACTAAGTCTTCTGCGCCGTGCCACCATGCAGCACAAGGTGTTTTCTGCCTATCTGTCACTTTCGCATTGGGACACCGTTGTGGGCGGCAACCCCCTTGTGCCGGTGGCCGAAGTGGCTTTCGACGAGCTGCAAAACGCTGCCAACGCCAACGTGGCGGTGCTGCGTGCGCTTATAACCAGAAAATTTCTCACCGTATATGAGCGCGAGGTGGGACGGCTCAACACCTCGGGCGAGGCACATCCCGAACGCATGCAGCCGCTCAGCGAAGCCCAGCAGCATGCCTATGAAGGCATCGTCGATAGTTTTCAAAGCAAAACGGTGACGCTTCTGCACGGAGTAACGTCGAGCGGAAAGACTGAGATATACATCCATCTCATAGCCAAAGCCTTGGCCGAAGGCAAGCAGGTGCTCTATCTGTTGCCCGAAATAGCCCTCACCGTGCAGATAACCAAACGTCTGCAGCGCATCTTCGGCGACCGACTCGGCATCTACCACTCCAAATATAGCGATGCCGAGCGCGTGGAGATATGGAAACGGCAACTCTCCGAACGACCTTACGACGTGATTCTCGGTGCGCGTTCGGCCGTGTTTCTGCCGTTCAGTCGGCTTGGTCTTGTTATAGTCGACGAGGAGCACGAGACATCTTTCAAACAGCAAGACCCGGCACCGCGCTACCACGCACGCTCGGCAGCCATAATGCTTGCCCGCATGTATGACGGGGCACGCGTGCTTCTCGGCACGGCCACGCCTTCAATGGAAAGCTACTACAACGCCCTCACCGGCAAATATGGACTGGTGACGCTCACCACACGCTACAGTGGTGTGGCACTGCCCGAGATAAAGGTGGTTGACATAGCCGATTTGCAGCGGCGCAAAATGATGAACGGTCCGTTTTCGCCCGCACTTCTCGCGGCCATACGCACCGCCCTCGAAGGTGGCAAACAGGCTATTCTGTTTCAAAACCGACGCGGCTTCGCGCCCATGATAGAGTGCAAGGCGTGCGGATGGGTGCCGCGTTGCCAGGACTGCGACGTGAGCCTTACCTATCACCGCAGCATGAACATGCTCACATGCCATTACTGCGGGCGGGCCTACAAGGTGCCCACGGCGTGTCCTTGCTGTGAGGACACGCGGCTCGTGGGGCGCGGCTACGGCACTGAGAAGATTGAAGACCGCATCGCGGCGGTGTTTCCCGAAGCCCGCGTGGCGCGCATGGACCTCGACACCACGCGCTCGCGCAACGCCTACGACCGCATAATATCCGATTTCGCAATGGGACGCACCGACATTCTTATAGGCACACAGATGATAAGCAAGGGGCTTGATTTCGACAATGTGGGTGTGGTGGGCATACTCAATGCCGACAGTATGCTCAACTATCCCGACTTCCGGGCCTACGAGCACGCCTTCATGATGATGGCGCAGGTGAGCGGCCGTGCCGGACGGAGGGGTGAACGCGGCCTGGTGATGCTGCAGACGAAAAGTCCCGACCTGTCCGTTGTGCGGCAGGTGGTTACAAACGATTTCGCTACATTCAGCCGCGACCTGCTCGAGGAGCGGCGCATGTTTCACTATCCGCCGTTCTATCACCTTGTGTATGTGTATCTGCGTCACCGCGACGAGCGTGTTGCCGACACCGCCGCCATTGAACTTGCGAGCCGTTTGCGGCAGTATTTCGGCGAGCGCGTGCTCGGTCCCGACAAACCATCGGTGGCGCGCGTCAGTGCGCAGAGCATACGCAAGATAGTAGTGAAGCTCGAAAACGGCATCAATCTGCAGCAGGTGCGTGCTTGCATGAGGCAGGCCCGTGCCGAAGTGGTGAAGACACGGGGCTACGGTGCGCTCACCGTTTATTTCGATGTAGACCCGGGTTGAACTGCCAACGGGCAGACTCTGCGACACAAAAAAGCCTTGGATGCACCCGAAAATGATTGCGATGGTGCAGCCAAGGCTTTGTTTTTTGAGGCGTGTTGCAGCCGATGTGCGTGCGTGGCGCGTGCGCTGCACGCTCGTGCGGCATATGCGCCACGCGTGTGCAGCGTCAGTTGTGCACGAGCGTTCCTATCGGTTCGCCGTCCATAACACGCTTCAGATTGCCCACAATGTCCATGTTGAACACATATATGGGCAGGTTGTTTTCCTTGCACATGGTGGTTGCCGTGAGGTCCATCACCTTCAGTCCGCGTGTGTAAATCTCGTCGTAGGTAATGTCGCTGAACTTTGTTGCCGTGGGGTCTTTCTCAGGGTCGGCGGTGTATATGCCGTCAACGCGTGTGCCTTTGAGCATCACATCGGCCTCAATCTCTATGCCTCGCAGCGACGAACCGGTGTCGGTGGTGAAGTAGGGCGATCCCGTTCCGGCCGAGAATATGCACACATAGCCTTCTTCCATGGCTTCTATGGCTTTCCACTTGCTGTAGAACTCGCCTATCGGCTCCATTCTTATGGCGGTGAGCACCTTTGTCTTTACGCCTATTGCGCCGAGGGCCGAACTGAGTGCGAGCGAGTTGATTACCGTGGCGCACATTCCCATTTGGTCGCCCTTCACTCGGTCGAAGCCTTTCGATGCTCCGCTGAGGCCGCGGAATATGTTGCCTCCGCCTATCACGATGCCTATCTGCACGCCCATTTCGTGCACTTGCTTTATTTGCTCG
Organism: Dysosmobacter segnis; assembly: GCA_963602915.1. Lineage (GTDB taxonomy): Bacteria > Bacteroidota > Bacteroidia > Bacteroidales > Bacteroidaceae > Prevotella. Next base: position 23,276 of record CAVCLB010000002.1, read on the forward strand.
GCATATGCGCCGAGGCGTGTCGGGTCGATTCCGAAACTCTGTTTGCCCATGAGGCTCTCGCCGCTGAGCTTCAATAAAATTCGCTTGAACTTTGCCATGTCTGTTGTTATATTATGAATTGTATTTCCTTGAATGTGTAGTCGCGCTGCCGTTGGTTGTCGTCGGTGAGGTGCAGCCGCCCGTCTTGGTCGACGTGTGTGATTTGGGCCATGAACTCCCCGTCGTTGTCGCGGTAGGCGTGGAAGCCCGTGCGGCGGTAGAGTGCATCGTGGTAGAGCTGCGATATGGTGTCGCCTCCGCCGTTTGTGGCCATTGCATGTAGGCGGACGAAGGCTTCCAAAAAACGGCCGAGAATTTCTTCGCGGTCGGCATCATGCCCAGTTATCTGCGCTAGCGACACGGGGTTAGGCGCATCGCTTGTGAATGTGCGCTGGTTTATGTTTATGCCTGTGCCGAAGATGCAGCGGTTTATGGTGCGGCAGCTCACCGATGTTTCTATGAGCGTGCCGCATATCTTGCGGTCGTTCCAGTAGATGTCGTTGGGCCATTTCAGCGTTATGCCGTCGGTGTAGAGGTCGAGTGCGGCCTTCACGGCCAGCGCTTCGGCCATCGACAACACAAACTGCCGTGTGATGTCAACCCCCTGCGGGCGGGTGAGCACCGAGAAAAGCAGGTTGCTTGCGGGTTGGCTCTCCCAGGTGTTTGTGCCCTGTCCGCGTCCGGCGGTTTGGTGTTCGGCTGTTGCCACCACCATGTCGGCATCGCTTTCCGGGCTTAGTGTGCGCAGAAAGTTGTTGGTGGAGTCGGTCTCTTCCAGCCTTATCAGTCTTATTCTTGTTTCGTGCCCTAATCCGTCGGGCAGTGTTATGGTTTCGTTGCCGTGCATGATTTGTTGTCGTTTTGCATGCCGCCGTTGTCAGCGGTGGCACAGCAGTGGGTTGAAGGCATCCTCGATGTGTGTCACTTGGGCCACGTTTTCGTTTTCGCCCACAATGGCTATCAGGTCAAACCGCAGTTCGCCCAATAAGTTATGGCGTTTCACATAGGCATCGGCGGCGTAGCCTATGTTGCGTATCTTCCTTATGTCAACGGCATCCTCGGGGCTTGCCGTAATGTCCGACGTGCGTGTCTTCACCTCCACAAACACCGTCGTCGTGTTGTCGGGTGTGGTCGCGATTATGTCTATGTCGCGGTGTCCGTCGCGCCAGTCTCGCTCCAGTATGGTGTAGCCCTTGTCGCGCAGCAGCCGTGCGGCTTTCTCTTCGCCCCATTTTCCGGTGTCGTTGTGTCGTGCCATAGGTGTGGTTTATGGTTTGTTTAAAGTGTGCAGGCAGTGCATTATATGTGTCGCAGAGCGTGCAGTGCGGTGCAAAGGTAGTGCATTTTTGCGGTTGCCGTGTTGTGTGTGCGTGTTATTTTCGCGGCAGCCGCCCTATAGGTCTTTTATGAGCACCTCGCGCAGGTCTTTCAGATAGCGGTTGCGCAGGTTGAGCACTTGTGCCCATTTCTCGCTGTAATATTGCGAAACGGGCATGTCGAGTTTCCATTTGCCGCACGATTCGAGCCTGTCCACCATCATTCCGTAGCTCAGTCTGGCGGTGCTTTCGGCCGGCATGTAGCGTGTGGTGTCGCCCTTTTCGTCGCGGTTTATCTCCACGGTGAGTCGCGCGCTGGTTAGGTTGTAGAGCAGATCGTTGACAATTCTTATCGGCACGCCGGTTTCCTTGCGCAGTTCGAGAGCCGTGTAGGGCCGCTTTCCCTCCTCAAATCTCCTGCAGATGCGGCTTAGCAGCAGTGCGCAGAGCATTGTGCGGTAGCGCAGACTTAGGTCGTCGGTCTGCATGTTGTAGTCGTAGTAGTCGAGATTTTGGTTGGTGTAGCACAGTTCTGCCCCGAAAAGACATATCGTCCATGAAATCTGCACCCACAGCATGAACAGTGGCAGGGCGGCGAACGACCCGTATATGGCGTTGTAGCTCGACACCCATATCTGCGAATGTATGTAGAAAAGCTGCAGCCACTGCATTGCCACTCCGGCCAGGATGCCCGGTATTATTGCGCTGCGCGGCTTGACATGAGTGTTGGGCATGAATATGTAGAGCCCGGTGAACAGTGCCGACATCACCACATAGGGCAGCAGGTCGATGGCCAGTCCGGCCACCGTTCCCACCACAATAAGGTCGGCGGTGCCGTCGGCGGCAGTGGCCGCGACGAGCGAAATGCCCGAGGTGAGCACGATGATTATGGGGCAGAGGAATATCATCGCGAGGTAGTCGGTGAAGGTGCGGAATATGCTGCGTGGCTTCTTTGCCTGCCAGATGCCGTTGAACACGGCCTCGACGTTGCGCACGAGCATAAGCACGGTGTAGAGCATGAACGCCAGTCCGATGCCGAGGAATATTCCGCTCTTGGTGTGCACTAGGTAGCTGTTTACGAAACCCACTATCACGTCGGCGGCCTGGGGCTGCGACTGCAGTGCCGAGCGAAACCACATCTCGATGTAGCGGTTGTAGCCGAAGCCGCGTGCTATGGCAAACACTACAGCCATGATGGGCACGATGGCGAGCATCGTGGAGTAGGTGAGGGCGGCGGCATCGCTCAGCACCCGTTTGGCGGTGAAGAACTTTATGGCGAGAATGAGCTTCTTGGCGATGCCGAGAAGCAGCAGGCGCATTGCGCCCGCGTCGTGTGCCGGGGTTTTCCACATGCCCGTGTTGTAGAAATAAACCGCTTTGTCAATCCATTTTTTCATGCCTCGTGCGTTTTTCCCGTGGCAGTTGCTTTTACCATTAGCTGCATTTTGCGTCTGTATGCCACGGTGGTGTCTGTATGCAAATATAGCTATTTATTTCCGAAATGCCACTTTTGGCCACCAAAAGAAGCGCGCTTCATTGTTTTATTGTTATCTTTGCACATAAGACTAAAAATGTTTTTTAATGGAAAAATGCAGGTTTGAAGGCTTGCGCAGAGTGCGCCTTATGCTCACGGCAGTGCTGCTTGTGTGGGCTGCGGCGTGCAGTGCACAGGAAGCTGATGCCGCCGCCGGGCGTTGTCTGAACGAAGACAGGTGGTTTGAACTGCGCGACATCTATCGCGCAGACAGTAGCGCGATGTCGCCGTTTATACGACTTTTCTCCAAGACCATGCTCTGTCAGGTGTTCAACCGTCCGGCCGAGGCCAACGCAAATATACTCAGTCTGGTGCGCAACCACCAGCAAGAAATGGGCATGGGCAATGTGTGCTCTATGCTGATGATGTATGCCGACAACTGTTCGAGGCTTGGCGACAATGCCGGGGCAGCTTCTACGCTGCACAAACTTGCCGCCCAGATTGAGCAGGCAGCCGACAGTAGCTTCGTGGCAGAGCTGCACAACCGTGAGCACATGTATGCCTCGCTGGCGCAATATCGCCTTTACGACATCACCGGCGGCGACTGCAAAGTGCCGTTCCACATGGCCGCAGTGGCCGACTCGGCACAGGCTATGATGTTTGTCGACGGCAGAATGAACGGCAGAACTGCACGCATGGTTTTTGATACGGGCGCAGGATATAACGTGGTTACGCCCGACGCGGCGCGCCGCTTCGGCATGCGCATCGTCGAGGGGCAGTTGCTTGCCGAGGGCACAAGGCGCAGTGCCGGTGGAGTGGCCATTGCCGACTCGCTCTGCATAGGCGCGCTTGTGGTGCGTAATGTGGTGTTTGCCGTGCTCGACATGACCCTCGGCAACGAGCGTGCAGCCGGAGTGATGTCGTCGTTCAATATAATTCTTGGTCAGCCGCTGCTGCGGCAGTTCGGCAAATATGCCGTGAGCCTTGCCGACAACAGCATAATACTCACCCGCAAGTCGCAGCCAGTGGCGTGCACACCCAATGTGTGCATGCGCAACACGCCCATGGTTGAGGTTGTGAAAGACGGGCGCAGCATTGCGCTGAAGCTCGATACGGGTGCTCCCAAAACTATGTTGGGCAATGCCTTCTACCGTGATTTCAATGCCGACGTGACCCGTGACGGGCGTTGGGACATCATGGCCTCGGCCGGATATGGCGGCGTGGGCTACGACAGCGTGTTCCGTCTACCCGAAATTAAGATGTCGGTGGGCGGAAAAACATTCGCCCTTGGCAACGTGCCGGTGTCGGCCATGTCAACGGGCAATGCGCTCACCGAAGGCTACGGACTGCTCGGCATCGATTTCTTCAGACTGTGGAAGAAGGTGACCGTGGACAACGTGAACATGACAATCAGCTTGGAATAGCCGCTTGACATGGCTTCTCGCCCGCCGGCAATGGCTTGACAATAAAACTATTCTGATGCCTACAATGGAAAAACAATATACCGACAGACACACACTTGACCCTTTGCACGACCCCATGGGGGCTGCCATTCTTGAATATCAGAAAACCGGGCGTGCCGCCACTTTGCGCGTGTCGTCGTCGATGTTTGACGACGACGAGATGCCAGTGTCGCATCTTTTCCGCACGGCCGAAGCAATGCCGCCGCTCGAACGCCGTGCCCTCGACATGGCGCGGGGGCGCACCTTGGATGTGGGCGCAGGGGCCGGATGCCACGCTCTTGTCTTGCAGGAGGCCGGGTTGGAGGTTGCGGCCATCGACATCTCGCCGCTTTCATGCGAGGCAATGCGCTTGCGCGGAGTGCACAATGTGGCTTGCCGCAACCTTTTTGATGAGCAACTCACGGGCAACTACGACACAATCTTGCTGCTGATGAATGGCACTGGCATTGCCGGGCACGCCTCGCGGCTCGGCCAACTGCTGCTGCGGCTCGGACAGTTGCTTGCCCCCGGCGGGCAGGTGCTGGTTGATTCGAGCGATTTGAAGTATGTCTACGACAACGGCGACGGCACGTTCGACCTGCCGCAGGGACGATATTACGGCGAAGTTGACTATATGATGACCTACCGCAACGTGTCGGGCGAACCGTTTGACTGGCTCTATGCCGACTATGGATTGCTTGCCGCCGCTGCAGCCGGGTGCGGAATGAAGTGCAATCAGGTGGCCGAAGGAAACCATTACGACTATCTCGCCGCCATTACAAAGTGACGCGCGCTGATGCCTTAAACCTAAAAAATGAAAAAACAACGTATCGTTATAATTGCCGCAGCGGCAGTGTTCTGCATGCTTGCGGCACAATATGTGGCAAGCCCCGGGCGTTGGCGCACCGCCGTAAAGCTCGAACCGGTGGGCAAACACTGCACCGGCGACTACATGTTGTCGTCGCTCAACGTCACGACAATAGCCCAGGACAAAAGCCAACTGATGTGGATTGGAACGTCGGCAGGCATAAATGTGTATGACGGGGAGAATTTCATCCAGTTCTCTCACGACTCGCGCGACACTACGGCACTGCCCGACGACTATATAAACGTGCTGCACCGCGACCGCATGGGACGCATGTGGATAGGCACACAGAACGGACTTGCCCGTTACGAGGGAGGCTGCCGGTTCAGTCGTGTGAAGCTGCCCGATGCCGACGGAAACATAGTGCGCATTGCCGACGCGCCGCAGTCTGCCGACAAAGGGGCCGTGGTGGCCAGCGACGGGAAACACAGTTATCTGGTGAGCGCAGGCCGGGTGAGCGACGTTTCGGCCGACACCGCTTTGTGCCGGTTGCTTCGCCCGAAGACCGACCCTGCTCTTCCCGCCACGGCACTCTATCCCGTGGTGCTGACAAAACCGCGCGACTTGGTGTCGGCCACGTTCCGCGATGCCGACGGCAACACATGGGTGGGGTTTAGAAATGCCGGTTATCAGGTGCTGTCAGACAACCAGACGGCCTATAAAATGGCCAACGACAATGCCTTGGCACACGTCACCGAGGGGCGCGACGTGACTTGTCTGGCCACCGTGGGACAACACATTCTTGCCGGAACAACACTCCGTCTTTACACCTACGACGCCACTACCGACAGGCAAAACTATATATTCTACAACCAACTCTTCGGCGAACGGCAGGAGCTCAACGGCATCGTCGCGCTCGACAACCGCCGTGTGTGGCTCGTGGGCAACCGCCGCCTGCTGTGCTGCGAAGTGTCGGGCGGCTCGACAACTATCGTCGGCGGCATGCCGAAGAATGGCGGCACGGGCGTGCATCTCGGTTCGGGCGTATGCGCAGGAGACTGTATATATGTTAGCTGCGACGGCGGTTATTTGCTGAAAAATGTGTTCGGGGCAACCGACACTGGGCGCATAAGCGTACCGTCGCAGTGGTATGACGAGGAAACACAGCTTGCTTTGCTTGCCGACGGAAACATAGTCTTGTTCATGAAAAACATGCATTTCGCCTTGCTCAACCCCAAAAACGGCAGTGTGCGCGAGCTTAGTGTGTCGGGCGAACTGCCTCACGGCAATGTCGATCCGGCCTTCGTGCGCCAGGATTCGCGCGGCAATGTGTGGCTCGGCACAAAGCGGTCGGGACTTTACCGGCTCGACATGGCACGGCGGCGAGTGGTTGCCGTGCCCGTGGTGAGCGACGTTCACATACAGGCTCTGGCCGAAGACAGTCTGCGGCAACTGTGGATTACGACCCTGAAGGATGCCACTTGCTATCAGCCGCACACCGGGGCGGTGCTGATGAACAGTCTTGTTTCGTCGAGCCAGATAGGTTTGAACAGACAGTTTTTCGACAATTCTGTGTGCATTGCACCCAACGGCGACATCGTGTTCGGCTGCTCCGACGGCTGCAAGTTTGTGCCCGTTGCGGTGGGGCGCGGCAATGTCGGGGCTGCACAAAGGTTGCGCATACACTACATGGGGGTGGTGACAGCCTCGGGCGAACGCCTTGTGATGAACGACAGCATTGCCGATGGCACGTGCTACACGCTGTCGCACAGTGAGAACAACGTGGAGTTCGGCTTCTTCTATCCCAATTACAACCGCCGGTCGTCGCTCATGTTCCAGTATCGTCTTGACGGGGTTGACAAGGCATGGAGCACTCCCACATACAAGCACAAGGCTTCCTATGCCAACCTCGCGCCCGGAAAATACACGTTCAGACTGCGTGTCGTGACCTCGCCGGCACACCCTCCGCTCGCCGAACGCAGCGTGGTTGTCGTGGTGCGGCCTGCTCTCTGGGCATCGCCCGCGGCGTGGTTTCTTTATGCCGCGTGCCTCGCGCTGCTTATTTTCCACATTAACAGGCTTTATCTGCGCATACGCACCAACCGCCTGCTACTGCTCAATGAGCACAACGAACGTGAGCGTGAGAGGCGAGCCAACGAGATGAACATGAACTTCTTTGCCAACATCTCGCACGAATTCCGCAATCCTATCACTATAATCGCTGGTCCGCTGCTCTCGCTCCGGGCCGACAAAGCTCTGCCAGAAGGGGCACAGACCACGCTCAACCGGGTGTGCATGAGCGTGAACCGCATGTTGAGGCTCATCGACCAGATGCTCGATTTCAACCAACTCGAGACCGATGCACTGCGTCTTAAAGTGCGTTCTGCCGATGCGGCAGCCGAGATACGCAGCATGGCCAACGCCTTCTGCGAGTCGACACGGGTGCGCGGCATAACGCTCAATGTGGATATTTGCGAGGGCGACTACACTGCATGGATTGACACCGACAAGCTCGAGAAAATATTAAGTAACCTCTTTACCAACGCGTTGAAGCACACGCCCGACGGCGGAACGATTGACATCTCGGCCTCGACAGCCACCGAAGACGGAATGAAGAAGCTCACGGTGAGAGTGTATAACAGCGGATCGCACATCGACAACGACCGTCTTGCCGACGTGTTTAAGCGCTACTACCAGCTCGCCGACGCCCAAAACGGCCACCATTATGGATGGGGCACGGGCATCGGACTGTATTATGTGAAGCGTCTTGTGGGGCTGCACCACGGCAAAATAGGCGTGGCAAATGTAGAAGAAGAGCGTGGCGGCGTGGCGTTCACGTTCAGTCTGCCGATAGACGGCGACTTCTATACCGAAGAGGAACGTGCCGCAGAGCCGCGGGAAACCTTGTTGCTGCCCGTGGACGGAAACATTTCCGTCGCCGAGAAAAGCGAACCTAAGGAGAAGACGAAGATACTCATTGTTGACGACGACATCGACGTGGCGCAGTATATACGGTATATCTTTGCCGCCGACTATATCGTGGAGAACCGCTATTCGGCCGAATCCGCGCTCGACGACATCGCCTCCATTGCCCCAGATATAATACTCAGCGACGTGGTAATGGGCGAAATGTCGGGTTATGAATTCTGCCGCCGGCTGAAATCAGACCTCATGACAAGCCACATTCCAGTGGTAATGGTGACGGCCAAGGCCGACATGAGCGAGCAGGTTGACGGTCTTTCGCTGGGAGCGGTGGCCTATGTAACCAAGCCTTTCGACCCCGCCTATCTGCGGGCACTTGTCAAATCGCAGCTCAGCAACGCTCTCTCGCTGCGCCGCAAACTGGGCGAGAGCACCGAAACTGAGGCCGTGGCCGACCAAATGTCGGCCGAAGACCGCCGTTTCATGGACGAACTCTACCGCTATATGAAGCAGCGTGCCGCCGAACAGGAACTTAATGTGCCCACCGTGTGCCACGACTTGCTCATAAGCCAGTCGAAATTCACCTACAAACTCAAACAGCTCACTGGCGACACACCCGGTGCTTTCTTCCGAAAATACAAGCTCAACCGGGCTGCGCAGCTCTTGCATGAAGGCAAATACAATGTTTCAGAGGTGGCGGTGATGACTGGTTTCAGCACGGCCGCACATTTCTCGGTGGCGTTTAAGAAGCAGTTTGGCGTTGTCCCGAGCGAATACTGACATCGGTTAGCATTGTCTGAGGACATAAAAAACGGCGGAGACCATCCTCCATTACAGGCTTTCGTGGCTGCAAGGAAGAGAGTCTCCGCCAATCGCGGTATCTAAAACATTAGTTATGGCCGTTATCAATACATTCCGAACACGAAATGATAGACGTAGCTTATGCCCAATCCTGCTATCGTGGAAGTAATCACATGCACCATGCCGGGCATCATAAACGAGTGGTTGAGCAGGTATTTGCCTATGACGGTAGTGCCCGAACGGTCGAAGTTCACCGTGGCAATGTCTGACGGATAGTTGGGGATGAAGAAATAACCGTAAACCGAAGGCATCACGCCGAGAAGCACCCAACCCTCAATGCCGAGTGTGTAGGCGAGCGGAAGCATAGCCACCACGACCGCACCCTGCGAATTGATGAGCACCGAAACGAAGAAGAATGCCAGGGCGATAGTCCAAGGATAGGCTTTCACAAGGTCGGTGAGCATGGCCTGTATCTCTGGTTGATAGTTAGCAAAATATGTGTCGCTCATCCAAGCAATACCGTATATTGCCACCACGGCCACCATTCCGTTCTGCCACACAGCTCCGCCCACGGCTTTCTTAGCCTTTGCCTTGCAGAAGATAATCATCAGTGCGGCGGCTGAAATCATCGTAATCTGTATCACGATATTCATTGCGAGCGGTTTCTGCACGGCTTCTGTCACTCCGGCCATAACCACTCCGGCCTTGGCCAGCTGCTTTGCCGTTTCGGTAACTCCGTTGGCCAGCGTTATAGTCTCGGGTGCTCCGGCCATTACCTGCACGCTCTTGTAGGTGGGCAGCAGGTTGCATCCCATCATGCTTGCCACCGAAATGACTACAATCACTGCGAGTGCGGCGAGGAAGATGTAGACGGCGCGCTTGCTTTCGGGTGCTATTTTCTTGTCGAGTGTGGTGGCAGTGTTGCCGTAAATGTATTCGCGCTGTACGGGGTCTTTTATCTTTGCGAGGAAACGCGGGTCTTTGTCGAGGTCAAGGCCGCGGTTCCAGCTAGCAGCAACGGCAAACAGAATGCCGACAATGCAGGCCGGTATCGTTACAAGTATAATCTGCACGTTGCTCACATGGAAGCCGTTGTCGATGCTTATCGTTGAGAATGCCACTACGGCGGCGGCTATCGGCGAGCACGTTATGCCTATCTGCGAGGCTATGCTGGCTATGCCGCACGGACGCTCGGGGCGTATTCCCTTTTTCAGTGCGATGTCGCAGATGATGGGCATAAGCGTGTAGACAACGTGGCCTGTGCCCACAAGCACGGTGAGTATGAATGTTGTGAACGGTGCAAGGATTGTGATGCGCTCGGGATGGCGGCGCAGTATGCGCTCGGCAATCTGTATCATCCAGTCCATTCCGCCCGAAGCCTGCAGCATTCCCGCGCAAGTCACGGCGGCTATTATTATATAGATGACATCGGTGGGAGGGTTGCCGGGCTTGAGTTGGAAACCAAACACAAGGACGGCAAGCCCTATTCCCGAAATTGCACCAAGTGCAAGTGAGCCATAGCGGGCTCCTATCCACAATGCTACCAATACCACAAGTAGCTCTACTATCATTAGTAATGTCATAAGAGTAATAGTTTAGATTGTTTTATTTTCGGTCGCAAAGTTATTTTGTTTTGCTGCCGATGCCTTTCGTTTTTCCGCATTTGACTTTCGGAAAATCGCAAAACATGCACATAACAAGGCTTTTGCATATTGTGGTATATGCAAAGGAAAGGAAAAAACAATGTGTTGGTAAGAATTTCGGGAAGCATGCTGCTGCATGCCCTTAGTGACTGTTTCGCACCGGAGTCAGCTTCGGCGGGCGAACATCCGGTCGATAATCATCGCCAGAGCACCGTCGCCTGTGACGTTGCACGCCGTGCCGAAACTGTCCATGGCTATGTAGAGTGCAATCATCAGGGCAAGTGCCTGCTGGTCGAAACCGAGCATCGATTCAAGTATTCCGAGTGCCGCCATTATCGCACCGCCCGGCACTCCGGGTGCAGCCACCATTGTTATGCCGAGCATAAGGATGAAGCCCGACATCGAGGCAAAGCTATAAGGCATGCCCTGCATCATCATCAGTGCGAGGGCGCAAGCCACTATTTTCAGCGTACTGCCCGACAGGTGTATCGTGGCGCACAATGGAATGACAAATCCGGCGATGTCCTTGTCCACCCCGTTGCTAATAGTCTGCCGTAGCGTGACGGGAATGGTGGCCGCCGACGACTGCGTGCCGAGAGCCGTGAAATAGGCAGGCATCATGCGGCCGAGAGCGCGCAGCGGGTTCTTGTGGGCTATGGCTCCGGCCACGAAATACTGCAGCAGAAGCAGCGCGATGTGCATGACGAATATCACACCTATTATCTTCACAAACACGGCAAGCACGCGTGTCACTTCGCCAGAGTGTGTCATGTTGAAGAAAATACCGAAGATATAAACGGGAAGAAGCGGCAACACCACCTTTTGTATGGTTTTTGTAATCACCTCGCGCAGGTCGCAGAGCGATCGTTTCAGTGTGTCGCCGGTGAGCGAGGCAGTGCCCAGACCGAGCGTGAAGGCCATGACGAGCGATGTCATCACGTCCATAGGAGTGGGAATTTTTACTGTGAAATATGGCGTAATGCCTTCGGCCTTGGCAATTTGCGACACATCGACGCTGCTATGTATGAGCGACGGGAATACGGTTTGTGCCACTCCATACGACATGAAGCCCGAGAACACCGTTGCCCCGTAGGCCAGCAGAGCCGTGGCCAGCAGCATGCGTCCCGCGCCTTTGCCTATGTCGGCAATGGCAGGAGCTACCAGTCCGACGATAATAAGTGGAATTAGAAAACCGAGAAATTCGCTGAACAGGGCGTTAAACGTTACAAACACGCGCACGGGCATGCTCGGCGACACTGTCCCGGCGGCTATGCCAAGCACTATGGCAATGATTATTCTTGGCAGCAGCCCGATGTGGAATTTTTTCATAGGTAGTTGCTTTGTTGTCGTTGGGATGCGCCGCAGCCGAGTCGCTGCGGCGTTGCCCGGTTGCAAAAATAAATCATTTTGCCGACATCGCACGCATGTGCGTGCCCGTTTTTTTGCACTGCTGCCGTTGATGTGGCGCCGTTGCCGTCAGTCTGCGGCAATGGCCGCCATGAATTCGCGGTGGAATGTCTGCGAGAAATGCAGTATTTCGCGGCGTGCCTCGTCGTCGAGTTCCCAAATGTTTGCCTCGCCACGGCGGTGGGCAAGCACATGGCGTGCGCACCGTGCTATCTTGCGCTTGTTGTTGCGTGCCTGCAGCTGGTCGCCCTGTATGGGTTTCTGCGTGTCGAGCGAGCGTGCGGCAAGGCGTTGCATGAACGTTTCGTAGCGGTTGAAGAGCAGAGCCTGGCGCATCATTTTCTCCGGGTCGGCATCTATTCCTTCCATGTCTATCAGTCCGTCGAGCTGTTCGTGGCTCCAGTCGCTGTCGTTGAGCCAGTGCCACTGAAACAGAAGTTTCTGCTCGAGCATGATGAGTTTGTCGGCCAGTGCGTCGGTCTCTCCCTCGGCAGTGGCGGCAAACTGTGTGTAGGCAAAGCGCGCGAGACTGCGCGGCGAACACTCTGCGTGCTCCTCTCCGTCGAGTGCCGCCCCGGTGAGGCGTATGCGCCATCGCGAACTGCGGTTCTTCACGAGAATGGTGTGTGCGCCCATGAGCAGGTCGGCGAGCGAACCTTCACACCCTATTTCGGCCACCATTGCGAGCCTTTCGCGCATGTCGCGCACGGCAAGGGTGCCGTCTTCGCGTGCCACGCAGAGGTAGACCAGCTTGTCGTCGTCGAGCGAAATGGAGAAGCGGTCGTTGTTCTTGTCGGGCGTGAACGAATACTGCCATTCGGCGGCGCGGTCGTGTTCCACTTCCATTTCGCCTTCAGCGCGTGTGCCGTCGGGGGCTGTGAGCATAAAGCCCGAGAACGGCAACTGCAACTTTATGGCAAAGGATTCGCCGTCGCGGGGCGTGAGTCGGCACACGATGCCGTCGTCGCCGAAGTCGGCCTTGCGCACGGTGAAACCGTCGTCGCAGGCAGTGGCCTTGTCAATCGACACCTCGCCATAGGGCCACGACACGCTGAAGGCGATGGCATCGTCGTCGTCGCGCGTAACGGTGAGAAACTCGTCGGGTGCAATACCAAGGTAGGTCACCGTGGCAGGGGCCACTTCTTCGTCGCCGTCGCCGAGGGCGCACACCTGCAGACTGCCTATTGTGGGGTCGTCGTCCCACTCGTCTTCGCTGTCCGATGAGCCCGGACGAAACACCACGAAGGTGAGGCGCGTGGCACGGCGTGTGCCGTCGGCGCGGCACAGATAGTGTGTGGTTTCTTCAGGGATGTAGAGTGGGGTGGCGATGTATGCGTTTTTGCAGCGCGGCGAATAGTCAACCTCGGTCCATGAGGCCGTGTCGGTCGGTTTTTTCTCTGTTGTCATAATGTTGTGTTGTATCGTTATCCGGCACCGCTAGTAGCGGCGCAGTGATGAAAACAATGTCCTCTATTGAGGCAAAGTGGCTGCAAAATTACTCAAAAAATATGTTTCGGCGAAACTTGGCACGTGTTTTTTCGCGCTCCGGCTGTGGCTTCGCCGTCGTGTGCTGCGGCTGCTGCACACGCGTGCTGCTAATGGTGTGCGTGTGTGCATCAGTTGCTGCACGCCGCCAGGCAAATGGCTTTGCGGCGTATCAGCGCACGTCTTCGTAGTCAACGTATTCTCCTTCGTCTTTCGGGAAAATCTTCTTCTGAATGTCCTGACGGCTCCGTGTGTCGTATATCTCCTCGTTGCCCATGTCGGCTGCCGACACTTTCGGTCCGCGCCCTTGCGCTTGCCGTCCTTGTGTCTGCCGCTCTCCGGCGTTGCCTGAAGTGCTGCCCATGAACCGTTTTGCGGCCCGTTGCAGCTTGAAAATGAAATATATGACTGTTGTCGCTACGACCGCTATGGCCGTAACGATGCATAGAAGAAAGAATCCCAGTATGCTCATTTCTTATGATTTTGACGGTAAATGTAATGCATGTACCTCAAAATGTGTGCCAAACTGCATCATCAGACCTTGCTGGCGTGGCGCATGGCGATAATTGCAGAGCACAGAAGGTAGAGGGTTATTATCATCCAGAAACTCTCGAAAAGGCCGAATGCCACGATGAAGCCTGCCGACACGGCAATGAATGTGTAGCGCACCTCGTTGCCTTTCCATCCCCATTGCTTGAATTTCAGTGCAAACATGGGCAGCTCGCACACCATGAGCCAGCTTGACAGGCACACCATACCGAGTATGGCAAATACCATGTAGGGCGACGATTCCACCTCGTTCACGCGCGAAACCATGAGCGAACCCCAGAAAAGAGCGTTGGCCGGGGTGGGCAGACCGATGAATGATGTGGTCTGACGGGTGTCGAGGTTGAACTTGGCGAGGCGCAGTGCGGCAAATGCCGCCATTACGAATGCAAAATAGGGAAGCCACGGGCGCATGGGTTCGAGAAACTCCGGATATTCCATGGCGTTGAGTTCGGAGTAGACAATGGCCGCCGGTGCAAGACCGAAGGTGATGTCGTCGGCCAGCGAGTCGAGCTCCTTGCCTATGGGCGACGACACTTTCAGAAGGCGTGCGCTCATTCCGTCGAAGAAATCGAACACTGCACCTATTATTATCCACACCAGCGCGAGGCGCGCGTCGCCGCATATTGCACACACGGTGGCTATGGAGCCCGACACGAGGTTGGCGCAGGTTATTGAGTTGGGGATGTTTCGAGTGATTAGATTTGCCATGTTCTTGTTGTTGTGTTAACCCCTGTGTGTTGTCATTTCAGCTTGGCTATCACGGTCTGGTCGCCCGTGGTTATCTGGCCCATCTTCACGCAAATCTCGGTGCCGAGGGGCAGATACACGTCCACTCTCGACCCGAACTTGATGAAGCCGAGGTGCTCGTCGATGTAGCATTCCTCGCCTTCCTTGGCGTAGGTTACTATGCGTCGCGCCACGGCACCCGCTATCTGGCGGCAGAGAATGTCTGTGCCGTCGGGCGTAGTTATCACGATGTCGGCGCGTTCGTTCTCTTCGCTCGCCTTGGGCAACCATGCTTTGTGGAAGTTTCCGTTGTGGTGTGCCACCGACTTTACCTTTCCGTCAACCGGAAACCAGTTGGCGTGCACGTTGAAAAGGCTCATGAATATGCTCACCATGATGCGGCGTTCGTGGAAATACTCGTCTTCGTCAACCTCTTCTATCACTACGATGCGGCCGTCGGCAGGAGCCACCACGATTTTCTCGGTGTCTTCTTGGGGGAAATAACGTATGGGGCATCTGAAGAAATTGACGACTATCGCATAGACGGCGCAGGCCAAAACGGCGAAGCACCAGAACGGTGCCCGGTTGTCGGGAATGCGCCACAGAAGAAGGGCGATAGCCGCGAAGACGATGAAACCGTACACAAGTGTGTCGGTGCCTTCACGGTGAAGGCGTATCTTTTTGAGTTTCTTTATTCTCTTAATCATAGTAGTCGGCGTAAAGCTAACCGGGGTAAAACGTTTCGGGTGGATGCCGCGCCATGCCTTTCCGGGCTTCCCCAGAGGCTTGCCGTGCGGCCCGCTTCAAGCAAAAACAGTGCCAGTGCCGTGAAACGGAAATTTGCGTCCGGCTTACGGATGCGGCCTATCCTGTGCAAAGTTAGGGCTTTTTTGCCTATTCAGCAAATTTTCGGTGCTTTCTTTTGGCTGTCTCGTTTTTTACGACTAACTTTGATTTCAAAATGACCGTATAATGCAAGATTTCGTACACCTACACGTTCACACATATTACTCGATACTCGACGGCCAGTCGAGCGTGCAGAAAATAGTCGACAAAGCCGTTGCCGACGGCATGCGCGGCATGGCAATAACCGACCACGGCAATATGTTTGGCGTGAAGGAACTGTACAACTACTGCAAAAAGATAAACTCCAAGCGCAAGGAGGAGGGCAAGGAACCATTCAAACCCATATTCGGCTGCGAGATGTATGTGGCGCGCCGCAAGAAGAGCGACCGCGTGAAGGAGAAAGGAGACATGAGCGGTTATCACCTCATAGTGCTCGCCAAAAACTACAACGGATATAAGAACCTCATAAAACTCGTCTCGCGGGCATGGGTGGACGGCTACTACCAGAGGCCGCGTACCGACCGCGACGACCTCGAACGCTACCACGACGACCTCATAGTGTGCTCGGCGTGTATCGCCGGCGAAGTGCCGGCCAAGATTCTGAAAGGCGACATCGAGGGCGCACGCGAGGCCGTGGAGTGGTATAAGAGGGTGTTCGGCGACGACTATTATCTTGAACTCCAGCGCCACGAGGTGAAAGATCCCAACCAAAGAGCCAACCGCGAAACCTTCCCATTGCAGCAGCGTGCCAACAAGGTGATCATCGAATTGGCCCGCGAGTATGGCATAAAGCTCGTTTGCACCAACGATGCCCATTTCGTTGACAAGGAAAATGCCGAGGCCCACGACCACCTGCTCTGCCTCGCAACGGGCAAAGACCTCGACGACCCCAAGCGTATGCTCTATTCAAAGCAGGAGTGGTTTAAGACGCGGGAGGAAATGAACGAGGTGTTTGCCGACGTGCCCGAAGCTCTCAGCAACACTGTCGAGGTGCTCGACAAGGTGGAATTATACAGCATCGACCACGCCCCCATCATGCCGTTCTTCCCCATTCCCGAAGAGTTCGGAACCGAAGAGGACACACGCAGGCAGTTCACCGAGCAGCAGCTCTACGACGAGTTCACGCGCGACGAGAACGGTAACGAGATAATGACCAAGGAGGAGGCCGACAAGAAAATAGCCAAACTCGGGGGCTACGACAAATTATACCGCATAAAGTTTGAGGCCGACTATCTGGCGAAACTCGCCTACGACGGAGCGCGGAAACTCTATGGCGACCCTATCCCCGACGATGTGCGCGAGCGTGTGAAGTTTGAGCTTCACATCATGAAGACAATGGGTTTCCCCGGCTACTTCCTCATCGTGCAGGACTTCATCAATTCTGCCCGCGACGAATTGGGCGTGATGGTGGGGCCAGGACGTGGCTCGGCTGCCGGTTCGGTGGTGGCCTATTGCCTCGGAATTACAAAAATCGACCCCATAAAATACGACTTGCTTTTCGAGCGTTTCCTTAACCCCGACCGTATATCGTTGCCCGATATTGACACCGACTTCGACGACGACGGGCGCGGAAAGGTGCTCGAATGGGTGGAGGACAAATACGGACACGACAAGGTGGCACACATCATCACCTATGGAACGATGGCCACCAAAAACTCGATAAAAGACGTGGCGCGTGTGGAAAAACTGCCTCTTGCCAAGTCGAACGAACTGTGCAAGGCCATTCCCGACAAACTGCCCGATGGGGCAAAGATGAACCTGCCCAACGCCATAAAGTATGTGCCCGAACTGAGGGAAGCCGAGGCAAGCAGCGACCCGAAGCTGAGCAATACCATAAAATATGCCAAGATGCTCGAGGGAACAGTGCGTGGAACGGGCATACACGCGTGCGGAACAATCATCTGCCGCGATGCAATCAGCGACTGGGTGCCGGTGAGCACCGCCGAAGACAAGTCCGACCCGGGACACAAACTCCTTGCCACACAATATGACGGACATGTCATCGAGGAGACCGGACTCATAAAGATGGACTTCCTCGGACTTTCCACATTGTCTATATTAAAGGAGGCCGTGGAGAACGTGAAGCTTACGCGCGGCATCGAAATCGACCTCGACACCATACCAATCGACGACGAACTCACCTACAAACTCTACCAGGAAGGACGCACAGTAGGCACGTTCCAGTTTGAGTCGGCGGGCATGCAGAAATACTTGCGCGAGCTGCATCCCACCGTGTTCGAAGACCTTATTGCCATGAATGCCCTCTACCGCCCGGGTCCTATGGACTATATCCCGTCGTTCATAGCGCGAAAGAACGGCAAAGAGGAGATAACCTACGACATCCCGTGCATGGAGCGTTATCTGAAAGACACCTATGGCATCACCGTATATCAGGAGCAAGTCATGCTCCTCTCGCGCCAGCTTGCCAACTTCACTCGTGGTGAGAGCGACGCGTTGCGTAAGGCCATGGGAAAGAAAAAGAAGGCCATCGTCGATGCGATGAAGCCGAAATTCATCGAAGGCGGAAAGAAAAACGGCCACGACCCCAAGGTGCTTGAGAAGATTTGGGCCGATTGGGAGAAGTTTGCCTCCTATGCTTTCAACAAGAGCCACGCCACCTGCTATTCGTGGGTGGCCTATCAGACGGCCTATCTTAAAGCCCATTATCCTGCCGAATTCATGGCCGGCAACATGAGCCGATGCCTCAACGACATAGGGAAGATAACCAAACTCATGTCGGAATGTCAGGCCATGGGCATACAGTGTCTCGGTCCCGACGTGAACGAGAGCCGCCAGAAATTCTCTGCCAACAAGAAAGGTGAGGTGCGTTTCGGCCTTGCCGCCATAAAAGGCATGGGCGATGCAGCCGCGCAGGCAATAATAGAAGAACGCGAACGGGGCGGACTTTACAAGGACATCTTCGACTTCGTGCAGCGCGTAAACCTCTCGGCTGTAAACCGCAAGGCCTTGGAAAGTCTCGCATTAAGTGGTGGATTCGACAGCTTCGGCATAAAACGCGAGAGCTATTTCGGCGTGAATGCCAAGGGCGACACATTTGTTGAGACGCTTTTGCGCTACGGTCAGGTCTACCAGTCGGAGCAAAGTCAGATGCAGAACTCGCTCTTTGGCGATATGGGTGGCGTGGAAATCACCACTCCGCCGGTGCCCGATGCCGAGGATTGGGGGTCGATGGAGAGGCTGAAGCGTGAGCGCGACCTCGTGGGAATATACATTTCGGCGCATCCGCTCGACGATTACGGCGTGGTGTTGCGCAGCTTGTGCAACGTGCACTGTCCTGAAATCGGGCGGTCGATGGACCGCACCGCAATGGCACAACTGGGCGAAATGCATTTCGGAGGCATCGTAACCGGAGTGGTTTCGAAGATTTCCAGAAACGACAAACCTTATGGTCTCGTCACAATCGAGGACTTTGAAGGGGCCGGCGAATTGGCTCTTTTCGGCGACAGCTGGACACAGTGGGAGAGCAAACTCCGGGAGAATTATCCCGTGTATATCGTAGCACAGTGCCAACCGCGTTTCCGCAACAACCCCGACTCGCTCGAAATGGTGGTGAAAAGCGTTGAGTTCTTGAGCGATGTAAAGAAGAAAAACGTAAACAAATTCACAATATACCTCGATTCCGACATATTCAAAACCGCCGATGCTGATGCCGATGTTTCCGACGGCGAGCTGCGCGTGGAGGACATCGTGGGCGAGATACTCGACAATCCCGGCACAGTGCCGCTGCATTTCGTGGTGCATGACATAGAAAACAACACCAACATCGAACTGAAAAGCAAGAAAGCCTCGGTGGATGTCAACGCACGCCTGCTCAACTATCTCGACGGGATAAAGGACTCGGGAAAGAATGTCAGATATTCAATAAACTGACGTGGCACGGTATTTGCACCACAAGTTGAAGGCAAAACATGGCCGCATCAGACATAAATTGATATTATTCAACATAAACAACAGATAAAATGGAAGTAAAAATTACAACTGAAAATTTCGAGAGTTACAAGAACGGTGAACTGCCTCTGGTGGTAGACCTTTGGGCAACATGGTGCGGTCCGTGCCGCATGATAGCTCCTATCGTCACCGAACTTGCCGGAGAGTATGACGGCAAAATCGTGGTGGGCAAATGCGACGTTGAGGAAAACGACGACATTACCATGGAGTTCGGCGTGCGTAACATCCCCACAATACTGTTCTTCAAGGGTGGCGAACTTGTTGACAAGCATGTAGGCGCAATCACAAAGGGCGACCTTCAGAAGAAATTCGACGCCCTGCTGTAATAAATAAGTAGGCTTGACGGCAGTCTGCATGCGGGTTGCACAGTAGCCAAGCGGCACTTAAAAGCGTCGCAGCAATGGCTTTGTGCTTCAAGCGCGGCATTCCCGTCGGCCCGACATCGACAAACAATAAAAGGCGGACACGCAAGACTTTTTCGTTTTGCGTGTCCGCCTTTGTCGTTCGGGCAACCTGCGGTTGTGGCGAAATCAGTTGTTTGTTTTCACAACCTTCACACCGTTTCTTATGTATATGCCGCTTGTCGGGTGTTCGATGCGCATGCCGCAAAGGTTGTAGTAGAAGCCTTCGTCGGCTGATTTCATCTTTGTCGTGGTTATGCCAGAAGACTCTTGACCTTCGCGGAGCACAGGATAAGTTGTTTGGCCAATGGTGATTTCCGCCGGAATGTAGTCTTCGCGTATTGCATCGAAGGCAGGCAGCGGAAGCCCTTCGTAGTCGAATAGGGTGGTGTTGCCTACTTGGTTTTCTCCACCTTCCACCCATCCGGTAGGAATCCATGCGCCGTCAACCTTCTGCTCAATCATTACCGGATCCCAATAATAGTATCCGCAGATGCTTGTATTGCTTTTTATCGTCTTCTGCAACTCCTGCATAAATGCCTTTTGCCCTTCGCGCGAAGCCTCGTTGTAGGCCGTTCCATTAAGGTGAAGCTGTCCCTCATACTGTCCGTTGTAACGTCCATACGGACGGTAGCGCATCCATGCGTAGCCCGTTTCCATTATCATCAGGTCTTTCTTTATGCCTACCTTGTTGAGTGTGGAGATTAGATTCTCGAGCGTTTCGGCAGGAGCGGTATTCGTCCAATACGGATAATACGATGCACCTATAAGGTCGTAGTCGAGCGATTTTATGCGCGAGAAGAACCAACTGTAGGTTGAGGCCGTCACGCCTGTGCTCATTGTGAGATGAATAATGATTTTGGCATCGGGGCAAACCTCGCGCACGGCGGCACTGCCGCGTGCCAAAAGAGTTTGAAGGTTGGGCATATCGTTGCAGTAACCGTTCACCTCGGGCAAACTGCTCACATCAGTATAGTAGCCGAAGAGGATGCCGCTTTGTATTTCGTTGCCCAGACTCACAAAGTCGGGAGCCGTGTTTTGTGCCGACATGTGCTGCAACACCGTTTTAGTGTAGGTGTAGACGGAGTCTTTCAGTTCGTCGAGAGTGCAGTTTTCCCAAGCTTTTGGCTTGAATTGCATCCCTCCGTTGGTCCAGAAATCAGAGTAATGGAAGGTCAACTCAATCTTCATTCCGTGGCTCTTTGCACGTCGGGCAAGGTTGAGCACGTCGGCCTCGTCAAGAAATCCGGCTGGCATGGCATAGGTCTGTCCGTCGTATGTCACGGTGTTGCCCGGTTGGTTGTATAGGCGCAGACGCACGGTATTGATGCCGTTGTTCTTCATCACGTCGAGAGCGTCGCACTCGTTGCCGTCGGCATCATGGAATTTTGCCCCGAGACTTTCCACATAATTCAGTTCGCTTATGTCGGCTCCGCGCAGATAAGTGTCGGTGTCGGGACTGGTGAGAGTGGCGTATCCGTTGACTATCTTGTATGTGTGGCCATCGACAGTGGCTGTGCCGTCGGTTATGGCATCGTCGTCTTCAACGGTGTACGACAACCGGAAATTGTCGGCATACCCCCAAACGGCCGTTGAAGAATTTTCTGTATATACGCCCACGGTTATGGCGTCGCCCTCTGCGGCATGCACCGATACGGCGTAAGTCACGTCGCCGTCAATAGAGAACGGTTTCTTCACAATGTCATTTCCGTTGGCCGCATACAGCGAGAGGCACTGCTGTGTCTGTGCATCCACAGAGGCGTTGGCTGTAAACGTATATTGTCCGCTGGCGGGAGCAGTGATTGTCTGGCTTATGACTAGTCCTTCGCTGGCAGTGGTTCCGTAGAAGTTCATGTAGTAGTTTCCGCCGCCGAAAGCTTCCCACGAACCGTCGTATTTCGCAGGCCAGGGGTTGCTCATGGTGTTCCAGTCGATAGTCCATCCCGGACAGTCGGTCACCCACGAACTGTAGGAGCAGCTTTCAAAGTCGGGGTTTTGTAACATTGAGGTTATGTCAACGCTTGTCTTTGCTCCGACAGATGTGGCCATGCCAAGGAATAAAGAAAAGATTAGTTTTTTCATTTTGTCGATTTTACGTTTTGTCGTTAACAAATCGGGGTTCATCGTGAGTGACGGTGAACCCCGGATAAATTAAAATAAAAAGAATGTGTTGTCCTTATCTTACAATCACCTTCTTGCCGTTCTTTATAATCAGACCCTTTGTGCCGTCGGCAATGCGTTGTCCGGCGATGTTGTAGGCAGGTGTGTCAAGTGTGGCAACGGTTGGTGCTGTGATGCCGTTTTCCTGTGCCACTACCACGTTGCCGGCTTCGTAGAATGCGTTCCAATACGACCAGGTTTCTTGGTTGTAGCTTGCCTGCGCCTCTTCTGACGGCACATACACCTTGCAGTTTTTTGCAATATAGTCCCAGGATGTAGCTCCCTTGAACTGATCGTTCCACCCTTCCGATGAGTCGAGCGTCGGGGCGGTGGCTGCATTGCAGGTGATTGAGGTGAGATTGTCGCACGATGCGAAAGCACCAGCCTTGATGAGTGTCATCGTTGACGGCAGGACAATGGAGGTGAGGGCAGGATTTGACATCCAACCGAAAGCGCTTGAGTTGATAGTCTTTATGCCTTCGGCGAATGTTATGCTCGTCATTGTGGAGAGCACGTTAGTTTCTGAGCCGTCGCTCACCCACAGGTTGTTCCATGTGCTGTAACCCACTTGCGACACTTCATACTCGGCTGTCATCTCGGTTCCGTCCTCGTTCCACACCTGAATGGTGGCGGGCAGTGTGATTTCTGTCGTGGGATTCTCCGTGTCAAGGTAGTAGGTGGTGATGGCCACGGTGCCGTCGGCCAGTCCATAGGCGCAGCAACTTGATCCGTAGTAGGCTTCTCCTTCTGTGGCAGTGTCGTATGCCATGGCCGACGCTGCAATAAGAATTGCACTTGCAAGAGTAAAAATTTTCTTCATAGTAGATTTGTTTTAGTTATAGTGGTAATGTGTTGCAAATATAAGAAAAATATCGTATTTGCAGTTATGATATGATACGAATTAAGAACAAAGCATTACATTTTATCAATGAATGCTATAAAACAATAAACCCAATGCCTTGTTGTGCAAAGCATTGGGTTTTGAAAGAAGTCGGGATGACAAGACTCGAACTTGCGACCTCACGCCCCCCAGACGCGTGCGCTAACCAACTGCGCTACATCCCGAATTTCTTTAAAGCGGTGCAAAGGTAATCACTTTGGGTGACTTGTGCAAATTTAAAGGCAAGTTTTTTCGTTTTAGTAGGTGAAAAATATTAAAAACGGGCTTTTCTCACGGCGTTTTAGGGGTGTAAAGCGCATTTGCTTATGATGTTTTCGTGCCGAACGACATCACGTTGCATATCGCTCTTCATGTGGGCAAAATTATTAAAAACGCTTAAAAGAGTGCTTCTTTATACAATAAAGCACTGTCCTGCATATTATATATAATGTATAGCAACGCTGCCGACGCAGCCATGCAATGCTTTATACACAGTAGGGCACATTGCGGTTTGCATGGAAATAGGGCAGAAACGATTTTGAAACGAAACAAAAGATATGGTAGATATGAAGAACAACATTGTTAAGACTGCCGCTGCGCTTGCGGTGGTTTCGGCACTGTCGGCATCGTGTGCCACGGGCAAGAAAGCGACCGACGCAGGAACAGCAAATGCCGTAGGCGGCATAAACAAGGGCAACAATGCAGGCAACAACGAAGCCGTGAAGTCGGCCGACATGCTTGCCGATGACTGCCTCGTGCTGTCCGACAATCAATACAACCGCTTCGTAGACGGCAGCAACGCCTTCGCCTTCAAACTTTTCAAGCAGACATTGGGACTGGAGTCGGGGGTAGTCTCACCGTTGAGCGTGTCTTATCTTATGGGAATGTTGGCCAATGGAGCGTCGGGACAGACTCTCGATGAGATAGTGAAAACCATGGGTTGTGAAGGCATGAACGTAGACGACATAAACGCCGCGTGCAAGACTATGATGCAACGTGCCGCATCGGCCGATGCATCCACCGTGGTCAGCGTGGCCAATTATGTGGCACTCAACAAACAGTTCCGCCTTAACAGCACATTCTCGGCAACTCTGGCCGACAGCTACAAGGCTGGGGTGGAGCAGCTCGACTTCACGTCGCCGCAGACACCTGCGCGTATAAACAACTGGTGCGCAAGCCACACCGGTGGAATGATACCACAGATTGTGGACAATGTAGACCCCGGCGCGGTGTCGTATATAATGAATGCCATATACTTCAACGGCACATGGACCGACAAATTCGACAAGGCCATGACCAAGACCGAGCGTTTCAGCGGCTACACGCGCGATGTGAAACGCGTGCCTATGATGCACAACAACGGCAAATACATGTATTGCTCGCGCGACGGCTACGCCGCCGTGGTGCTTCCCTACGGCAACGGCAGCTACCGCATGACGGTGATTCTGCCCGACGGGGGCAAGGGCGTGGCCGACGTGATGCGCAGCTTCGACGACAAGACGTTTGCCGTGTTGCCGCGCGACATGACTGAGTGCATCGTCGATTTGAAACTGCCGCGCTTCACCACAAGCATAACCATGCCGCTCAATGGCATCATGTCGAGCCTCGGAGCCCCCACGATGTTCAGTTCGGAAGCCGACTTCTCGCGCCTAGCCGACGGCCGGATGATGGTGAGCAAGATGCTACAGAAAGCCAAGATTGAGGTGAGCGAAGAGGGCACGAAAGCCGCCGCCGTGACTGCGGTGATAATGACCACCACGGCACTCGCCCCCGAACCGCGCCACGTGGAGTTCCATGCCGACCGCCCGTTTGCCTACATCATTTCCGACTCCACTACCGGAACAATACTCTTCATGGGGCAGTATGCAGGCGACTGAATGATGACTGATGCGTAAATATACCGGAAAACGGGGACTCGCCGAGTCCCCGTTTTCCGTTCTTTCCGCTTCTGCCGCAGAGGCACGCCGTGATCACCATTCAACCTTATCGGCCAAAATCACGCCGTCGGCAGCGTCGTCGGCAGAGAAAGTCGCCCCGCGATACTGCACACAAAGCATTACAAGCGGCTGCTCACCGGTGTTGCGCACCGAGCGGCGGCCTTCGGGAGCCACGCGCACCACACTGCCTTCGCCCACGGCGAAAGTCTTGCCATCCACCTGAAACTCGCCCTGTCCGCCGAGAAAGAAATATAGTTCCTCGTGCGTCTTGTGCGTGTGCAGAAAACCGGTTTCGATGCCCGGGGCGAACGATTGCAGCGAAAATTCGCCGCCAGTAGCCCCTACTGCCTGTCCGCCAAACACCTTTCCGGGTATTTTCACGTCGGGACCGAGTTGCAGCACATAGTCGCCGAGGTTTTCAAACTTACCGAAATCCACCGCCGTGAAGTTGGCGGCCTTTGCAATGGTAGTCAATTCTTTCATAATTTCAAATTCTTAATCTTATTGTAATGTATTGTTTTGTCTTTTCCTGCAGCGCAAAACTACTGCATTCCCACGACTCTCACAAGAAGGCACTGTGGGGTGGGATAGTTACCGCAGGGTTACTATTGGCGTGTCTGCTGCCGTCAGTCTCATGCCGCATTAACCTGCTTTAACCTTGCATCTGTCGCAACTGGCGGCACATGAAAGGCTAAATGCCGTCTGCAAAACAACAAAACGGCAGCTCTGCCTGCACGCATAATGAAAAATTGCTTAACTTTGCAGCATCTCACGCGCATGTTGCCTTATTCTGGTGCGTGCCGCAACAATAAACCATTTATAAACCTCCACAATGAAAAAACAATTACTGTTGGCCTTCGCCGTGGCGGCAACCCAGGCCCTGGCTCAGGTGGCCGTGAGCAGCGGCGACTACGACCTGAACAATTTCCGCCCGTCAACCAACGTGCAGTTCAGCGAAACTCCGCTGCCCATAGTGTTCATCACCGTCAACGGACAGGTGATACAGCGCGAGACAAAAACGCTTGCCTCCATGAAGATAATCGACAACGGCGACGGGCACAACTATGTAGACACCACGCAACACGTCGGACAAACCATTGATTGGGAAGGGCCGATAGCCCTGAAATACCGTGGCAACACTTCGTTCTCCGGGTCAGACAAGAAACCGTTCGGCATAAAGACACTGTCTGAGGCCAGCCTCGATGCCAAGAAGGCAAAGGTGAAGATTATGGGAATGGGCAAGGACAACGACTGGGCCTTGCTCGCGCCGTGGGAAGATAGAAGCTACATGCGCGATGTGCTCACCATGGAACTGGCACGCGGAGGCAACTCGTTTGCCCCGCACATGAAATACTGCGAGGTGTTTGTCGACGGCTATTACTACGGCGTGTACATCATGTCGGAGCGGGCAACCAAAGGCAAGAAACGCCTCAATCTCGACGACCCCACTGCCGACGACCTCACGGGCGACTTCCATGTGGAGATTGACCGCAAGGACGAGGAGCACTACTACACCTCCAAACACCACCCCGTGAGCAGCACCGGACGCGAATATACCAACCGCACTGTGGCCTACCAGTATAAGGAACCCGAATATGACGACTTCGCCGAACTGCCCGAAGGGGTTGAGGCTGCCATACAAAACGCCATAGACACTATGGAAGACTCGTTTGCGCAAGACGACTACACTGGTTCAACTGGCTATCGCAACTACATCGACGTGCTCTCGTTCATCGACTATCAGATTGCGCAGGAGTTTGCCAACAATGTAGATGCCTACCGACTGAGCACGCCGCTCTACAAATATAGCGAAACCCACGCCGCACAGCTCGGCACCGATGCCAAGTGGAAAACGGCTTTGTGGGACTTCAACATAGCCTATGGCACGGCCAACTACTACGATGCCAACAACACATCGTCGTGGCGTTACAAGAGCAACGACCTCATGGCAAGTGAAGACAAGCAGCTCGTGCCGTTTTATTGGTACAAACTTATGAACGACCCCGCCTATGTTTCCGACCTGCGCCAGCGTTGGACTGACTTGCGCGGAGCCAACTATTCGGCCGATTTCATTAGCGAGAAAATCGACTCGCTCGCCTCGGTGCTGCGCGAGAGTGGCGCGCTCGACCGCGACAATCAGGCTTGGCACAATCATTTCGGCACGTTCGACAACTATGTTGACGAGCTCAACCAGTTTGTTAAGAGCCGTCTTGCCTTCATCGACAAGAGTTGGAAAATTAAGGAGAAGGCCGATGCCGACTGCATGGCAATGACCGTGGCAAGCGGTTTTAATGCCGACGTAATAGCCGAGGCACTGCCTTCGGCATCGCATGTCACCGGCACGCTCGACACCACGGGCTACACCCTGTTCTCTACAGGCGTTCAGGAGAGTGGAGCCGTGGCCGGCGACGACCGCAAGGTGATGTCAAACAGCGGCGTGGAATATGTGCTTGCCGACTACACCCAGCCCAATGCGCTCACGCTCACAAGCACTACCGAGCAGGAACTGGCTTTCGACACGCTCGTGCATGCCAAGAAAATATATGTGCTCGCAGTGTCGGCCGACGGCAGTTCGCAGCTGACAGTAACTCCGCTCTATGCCGATGCAACACGGGGCGATGCCGTTACCGAGACCATTGCCGACTGGTATAACACCACCGAGAGCGGCGACGAGGCCGTGTATGGCCTCGGACGCATCCTCACCAAGTCGTCGGGATGGCAGGGACAGAGCGACGTTGTTGACAGCAAAGAGGCATACAGCCTTTATGAGATGTCTCTCACTACCGACTCCAGCCGCAAACTCTCAGGCATTGCAGTGTCGAAGACCGGCGCACGCCCCACCGTTCTCGCCGTGTCGGCATCGATTGACAAGGAAGTTTCGGGCGTAAGCGGCATCCAGGCCGACGGCAACCGAAGCGTAGTGGGCGTGTATGGCGTCGATGGAAAACGCCGCGCCGTGTGCAGCCGAGGTCTTAACATCGTGCGTTACAGCGACGGCACCACACGCAAGATAATAGTGAAATAACCCAGGCAAGCATCTGCATGCCGGCCAAATGCAAGGCGGCGCATACCCAAACAATGGTGTTGCGCCGCCTTTTTCGTTTGCTTTTTTTTTAACCGGACACCAATAATAAAATATTCTGCATTGTTTTTTTTGTAGAACAATAAGAATTATTGGTGTCCGGAAAAATATTAGACAAATATTTTACACGGACAATAATATTTGGAATTGGTGGTTCGCTGCCATGCAGCACCGTCACCAAGCGCAGGAAAAGCGAAATGTATAAATAAGTTAAAAGTGATTACCCACTTGTAGGTAATTCGTGGAAATGATGTATCTTTGCAGCATACAAAAGTAGGTAGTTACTCTTTTGCTCAGACAATAACATTAATAACAATAAAAAGAACAAATCATGGCTTACGTAATTGGTAGCGACTGCATCGCATGCGGTACTTGTATCGACGAATGTCCGGCTGGAGCAATCTCTGCTGGCGACCAGTATTCAATCAACCCCGACACTTGCGTAGAGTGCGGCACTTGCGCTGATGTTTGCCCCCAGGGCGCTATCAGCCTTCCCGAGTAAGGAAATTCTAAAACCAGATTATTATCTTAACGGCCACCAAACTTTTGGTGGCCGTTTTTCTTTTATGTCGGTCTAAAAGGCTAACTTTGCGCTTAAATCACACAAAAGAAGCACATTTTATGACAAATGCCCACTACACCACACGCGCCGTTGACTTGTTGTCGCGCCTTATAGCCACTCCGTCGGTGAGCCGCAACGAGGATGCGGCCGCCGCGATAATGTTTGCCGAGCTCGAGAAGCTCGGTTTCGCGCCGCACCGCACTGGCAACAATGTGTGGGCGGTGGGTGGCACTTACGATTCCTCGCGCCCTACCGTTCTGCTCAATGCCCACATCGACACGGTTAAGCCCGTGGCCTCCTGGACGCGCGACCCTTTCTGCCCTTCGCTTGAAGACGGCACGCTCTACGGTTTGGGCAGCAACGACTGCGGTGGCGGACTTGTGTCGCTCTTGCAGGCTTTCTGCCAGCTTTCCGCGCGCAAACAACCCTACAACATCATCTATCTGGCTTCGGCCGAGGAGGAAGTGTCGGGTGCTGGCGGCATTGTGGTGGCTCTGCGCGAATTGCCCAAGATTGATGTCGCAGTGGTGGGTGAGCCCACCGGCATGCAACCGGCCGTGGCCGAAAAAGGGCTTATGGTGCTCGACGTTACTGCCCGTGGACGTAGCGGACACGCGGCGCGCGGCGAGGGCGACAACGCAATCTACCGCATGCTCGACGATTTGTGTTGGCTTCGTGCATACAAGTTCCCACGTGTGAGCCGCTTTCTCGGTCCGACGCTCGCGCAGGCCACGGTTGTCAATGCCGGAACCCAGCACAACGTGGTGCCCGACGAGTGCCGTGCCGTGGTAGATGTGCGTGTGAACGAGATGTACACCAACGAGGAGGTGTTCGACATAGTGAAGCAGAACATGAGCTCAGAAGTGTCGGCGCGATCGTTCCGTCTGCGCCCTTCGCACATCGATGTCTCGCATCCCATTGTTGAACGATGTGTGGCTATGGGCCGGAAACCGTTCGGGTCGCCCACGTTGAGCGACCAGGCTCTCATGCCGTTTCCCTCGCTCAAGCTCGGACCGGGCGACTCGGCGCGGTCGCATTCGGCCGACGAATACATACGCATTGCCGAAATTTCCGAGGCAATAGATTTCTATGTGCAGTTGCTCGACGGCCTCTGCGTCACCCCGTGGCAGCCGCAACAGTAGTGTTTCCGGTTGCCTTTCGGCTACTTCCTTCTGCGTTTTTTGAAGTAAAGCCAGTAGCCGGTTATAGGCAGTGATGCTCCGATGAGGCTCGCAGCAAATGTTATGATGCGTGTCACGATGCCTCCCCATGATCCTATGTGCAGTTGGTGGAACAGGGTCATGGCCGCAGTGCCCTTCGGCACGAGGTGTAGTCCGAAGCCCATACCCGTTACGGCGAGCAGCAACAGCCACGCCACGGCCCACCAACCAAGGCTCACATGCAGGTCATACATAAGTCGCCTGATGCCTTTCTTGCGCTCCACCGAAAGTCGTTGCTGCCATTGTCGCTTGGTTTTCGGCACGCAGATGCATATCCCGCTTATGAGTATTATTGCAAAAAACAGTGTCGTATAGGTGACAATAAGTTTGCCTGTCTTGCCCATCATCAGTCCGGTGTGGAACTTGGTGACGTAGGAAAAGAAGTCGCGCTTGGTGGTTGTGCCATACTTACTGTCGTTGTTGGTCTTGCCGTGTCGGCCAGTGTGCAGTGCCGTTGCATTGTGGTTGGCTGCGTGGTGCTTGCCTACTGTCGCGCCGGAGGCGTGGTGTGTGTTGTGCGGAGCAACCACACGCGGCATGCCGAGAGCGTTGCGTATCTCGTTTTTGAACACCAATGTTGCCCCCGAGAGGCAGATGAGCGTGATGAGAATGCCCAGTGGCAGCGACAGCCATAGGTGTATCTTGTATAATGTTTGTCGTTTCATCGTTGTATTTTTAACCTTACAAGGGCTGCCACAGGAACAAGAAATTCCCGTGGCAGCCCGTAATTGTATAGTGCAAAAGGGTTGATAAGTTTATTTCGCGAAGTTCACTTTAAGTCCAACTACAAGCATTCGTCCCGGAGAATAGAGCGCGTAGCGCATGTTGGGAGTGTCTATGCGGTCGTCTTTCTTGTCGAGCAGATTGTCGATGCCGATGCTTGGCACAAACTTGAACATGCGTGCCACGGTGAATGTGTGCGTGGTGTTGAGGTTTATAACGCCATATCCCGGTGCATCGTCGTAAGAAGGATAGTATGTGCGCGACTGGAATCGTCCGTTGAGGTTCACACCCAGCGTGTAGTTGCGCCATGTGTGCGAGTAGTTTGCGCTTGCCGTGAAACTGTTTTTGTAGGTGCGTTCAAGGTCGCTCCATGTTCCGCCGCTCTTCGACCGTCCGTAGGTATAGGCATAGTTGGCCATGATTGTGAGGTCGGGGGTTACTATCACCGACGCGTTGGCCTGCACTCCCTTCACGATGCCCTTGTTGCTGTTTATGTAGTGGCCGTAGGTTTTGAGCTGGGCCATTTGCTCGGCAGTGGCTTCGGGGAACTGCGTGGCAAGCTCTTTGCGTATGTCATCGTCAACGGTGATGTTCTCCTTAACGATCATGTCGCTCACGAAATTCATGTAGCCCATTGCCGACAGGGTGAAGATGCGGTTGCTGTATTCGGCGCTGAGCGACACATAGTGGCTGCGTTCGGCCTTGAGCGATGAGTTTCCGAAGGTTATCACCGGACGTTTACCCATTATCTTGAAATAGTGGTAGTAGAGCTCGTCGAGTCCGGGAGCGCGGAATCCGCGAGAATATGCGGCGCGGAAGCGGAAGTTGCCCGGTGCATACATGAGCGAAACCTTGGGCGTGAAGTTGTCGCCGAACGTGCCGTGCTTGGTGTAGCGCACTCCGAGTGTGGCGCTGAGGTTTTTCACTATCTCCATGTCGTGCTGCAGATAACCGGCAAAAGTGTAGACGTTGTTGTTCACGTCGCCGGTTGTTGCGGTGAGGAAGTCGTTGCGCCAGTCGATGCCGACTATTGTCGTGCCCTTGTCATAGAAGTGGAACACGCCCTTGAGTTCGGCCTCGTAGTATTTCTGGAACTTGCTGCGCACGAAGTTGCCGGCCTTGTAGGTCTTGGTGTCCACTTGGTAGAGGTTGCCGTAGTGGTAGTTGTCGTTCACGAAATCGAAGTGCAGCGCGTGCTTGCCGAGCGTGTATTTAGCTCCGGCCTCCCAACGCCATCCCTCGCTGCGCATGTCGTAGTCGGATCCGCCGGTGATGTCTTCGCGCGTGTCGGGGCGGTCGGTGAGTTTGTAGCTGTACGACCCTCCGGCATAGAGCGAAAGGTTTTCTATGGGGTTGATGTCAAACCGCTGGTTGATGAGGTTTGAGTTGAAGCCGATGAAGAGCGGGGCTATGGTTTCATATTCCTTTCCGTCGGCATCAATGGCCTTGTTGTTGTTCTGATAGCTGTCGGCTTCCTGATGGAAATACGACGTGTGCGACTCGAGATATTTCGTTGTCACGTCGAGACTTACGCCCTCAGAAAATTG
Organism: Dysosmobacter segnis; assembly: GCA_963602915.1. Lineage (GTDB taxonomy): Bacteria > Bacteroidota > Bacteroidia > Bacteroidales > Bacteroidaceae > Prevotella. The sequence goes on from CAVCLB010000002.1 coordinate 55,212, forward strand.
TCCTTTGCCCGAGATGCGCGTGTCGGAATTCACTTCTACAGTGTCGAGCGACTTCTGTGTGGTGATGATGTTTATCACACCGCCAATGGCATCGGAACCGTACAGAGCCGAAGCAGCACCATCGAGCACTTCAATGCGTTTCACTCTCGACATGTCGATGCGCGAGAGGTCAACGTTTCCGGCTATGTCGCCAATCATTTTCTTGCCGTTGACGAGTATCAGCACATACTTGTTGCCCAAACCGTTTACGCGTATGTATGAGCCCATTGCGTTGGGTGAGAACGACACCTGCGGCATGAGTTTCGTCAATACTTCCTGAAAATCTGTCGAACCGGTTTCCTGAATGAGCCGCGACGACAGCACATGCACTGGCGTGGTGGTTGATTTCAGAAGCTGGTTGTGGCCGTTTCCCGTCACCACGACAGGATTAAGCTCTATCACTTTCTCTTTGTTGTTGCCGCCATCGTCGGCGGTTGAGGCTGCGGCATTGGCACACCCGATGGCGGTTGCGGCAGCGAAAAGTAAAAATCTCTTGTTCATCAAATTTAAATGGTTATCTTATTCTGTGAGTTGTTTCACCTTGTCAATTATCATTTCCTGTATTTCGGGCATCTCGCCGAGCCCTTTCTGCATCACGTCCACCTCGTAGCCGCGCTCCTGAAGGGTGCGCTTCCACACGCCGTCGATGTCTTCTTTTTGGTGGTTGCCTGCCATATAGAGCAGCGGCACGAGTATTATTCTCTTGCAGGTTGACTTGTCCAACTGCCGTTGCACGGCTTCGAGGGTTGGGTAGCCTTCGATTGTGCCCACATGCCACAAGGGTTTTCCCTCGTCTTTGAGCAGATAGTCAATCTGACTGTACATGGCGTTGGCAGGACTGTCGCTGCCGTGTCCCACGAGCACCACCTGCGTGTTGCCCGTGTTTGTAGTGCTGCCCGCCGCGAGGTTGCGGGCTATCATGGCGGTGAGTGTGCGGCAGTCGTCAACGGTGTAGAGCAGCGGCCGACCCACGGCAACGCTCTTGAACTTGTCTTTCACGCGTTCAACGTCTTTTTTCAGAATGTCGTTCATCACGCCGTCGAGCAGCATCGTGCTCTGCACGGCAAGGCGTGTGCAGCCGAGCGAATGCAGCGAGTCGAGGGCCTGGGCTATGGTGAGCTTCTTTATGCCGCGCTTCCCGAGGGCTTTAATCACCGTGGGTGCGGCATAGGCTTCAATCACTGCGCAGTGGGCGAAGCGGTTTGCCACCATGCTATCGAGCCTGTCGATTGTGGCGGCACGGCTGCGGTCGTTGGCAGTGCCGTAGTGTACTAAAAGAATGCCGGTCTTTTCTCTTGTTCCGCTTTGCGCCCATGTGAGTGCGGCGCAAAGCAAAAATAGCATCAATGTGGTTGTTCTCTTCATTTTCATAACTTGCATAACGTGTGTAGCATCGCGCCGAAATAACCGTTTTCGGGAATTGTTTCACGGCGTCCGACGGCGGTGTCGTTGTAAAAACGTGTGCAAAATTATGAAGAATGGCATTCGTTTGCAATACCTAAAAATGCTGAAAACGGCATTGCAAATCTGCCTCACGGCGCAGCGAACATGGGTAGAAACGGAGCGCAAATGCTTGTGGAGGCAACAAAAAATGGGCGTATAGGTCAATAAAAATGCCGGCAACCCTTTTGCGGCAGGCATTTGTAGCTCTGCTTTTTAGGATTGCCGGCAATGTGTGGAAAATTGTTTTGTGACGTGCTGCGGCCGATGCGCGTGTGTGTTGCGGTTGCTGCATGTGCGTGCAGCTTACGGTGCACGCCGCAGTGGGGGCGTGGTTATCTCACTGCCACCTTCTTGCCGTTCACGATGTAGAAGCCGCTTGGCAAACCTTCGGTGGCTTTCTGCACCGTAACATGGGTGCCGAAGGTGCGCACTGTGGTGCCGTCGAATGCCGTGACACGTGTGGGACGGTTGTCTGCCGCGCCGTCGCCGATGCTCACGGTGGCTATGCCGTTTGTGATTTCGTCGGTTATGTCGTTCACAAGATAGTGGCCCTTAGAGTCGGTTTCGGGCTGAATCTCGAAATAAGATGTGCGTGCCACGCTGTTCACGTCAACTGTCTGGGTGTTTTTGTCGCGGTTGAACACGAAGTTAACATAGTCTGACGGCGAGTTTATTGTCCATGTCGTGGTGAACCAATTGCGCCCTGCCGCCGTCGTGGTGTTGGATACTGCATCGCCCGGCCAACTGCTTTTCGAACCGTGTGAGTTGTCGCCGCCCCATGTCCAGGTGTTCATCGTTGTCCAACCCACCTTGTCGGCGTTCACATGCACGCTTATTCCGTAGGGCTGGAATTGGCTGATGGTGTAGTCGCGGCCTGTCAGTCCGGTCACTTTCCCGTCGGCGAGTATGCCCAGTTTCATGGTGTAGGTGCCGTAGGGCAGGGTTATGCTTGTGCCGCTTGCCACCTTGCTGCTGTTTGCCGTGGGCGTGCTGCCGTCGGTGGTGTAGACAATCTGCGCCCCGTCGGCGGCGGTTATGGCGGTGAGCTTTGCAGTGGTTGCTTTGTAGTATGTGCCCGAGGGAACGTCGGTCCAGGCCGTTTCGCAGGTGCGTTCAACAAAGTAACGGTAGTTTTTGCCCTCGGCTGCAAGCGCATACTCCGTTCCGGCGTTGTACGACTGTGCACCCGTCCCGACGGCGGCAACGAGCCGTGAGTTGTCGCCCGTAACCGTAACCACATAGCGCGAAGCCGAGCTTTCGGTGCGTGCCCAACGGCTTGTGTTGCTCACGCCTGCGAGGTTGCGCAGCAAAATCATGTTCTTTATGTCGCGCTTGCAGTCGGTCCAGTGCTTGAGAAAGACGCACGGCGTGCCGGGCATGGCCAGGATGTAGGCGTTGGCGGCCAGAGTGTCCTTTCTTATCGGGTCTTGCTGCTCGGTGTCGGAGCGGCGTTCGGTATCGTGGTTCTCAACGAATGTCACGGCATAACGCTTGTAGGCATTGTTGGTGGCAATGCCTCCGTTGTCGAGTTTCGTCCAGTCGGAGTTGTTAATGGCGTCGCGCACCGAGTAGCGCAACGGGAAATCGAATGCTGCCGACTGTATCTCGCCGTCAACTTTCGTGCCGCCAAGCCATGCGATTACCTTCGCCTTGTCGCCGTCGAAATATTCTCCCACCGAGTATTCGGGCTTTGCCGCGCTGTTGTAAAGGCCGGTGAAGCTTGCCGCGTAGCCCTTTGTCATGTCGTAACGGAAGCCAGTGTAGCCCAAATCGTTGAGCAGGAAGTCGAGGTAAGCCTTTACGTTTGCCTGCACGTTGGAGCTGTTGTGGTCGAGGTCGCGCATGCCGCTCCACCCTTCGCCAGTGTCTTTGTTGGAGCTGAGCGAGTAGCCGTTGGCCTTGGCCCAAGTGGCTGTTGCGCCGCCGTCGTCGTCGGAACAAATGTCGGTGGAGGTGAGTTGGTAGGTCACGCCCTTGTAGGTTTCCTTCGGAAAGTCAACCCAGTTAGACACGTTCTTGCGGTGGTTTATCACCACGTCGGCTATGGTGCCTATGCCTTTCTGCTTGAATGTCTTGATGAGCGAGCGCAGTTCGACCTCGTTGCCGAACGAACTTTCGTAGTTGTTGAACCAGTAAAGGTCGTCGTAGCCCATTGACTTGCCTCCGCACGATGCGCTCTGCGGAATCCAAACGAGGTTGAAATATTGCGCGAGCTCGTCGGCCTGGCTTTCCAGGTTGGTCCATTTCGTGGCATCGTAGCTGTCCCAGTAGAATCCCTGCAGCATCACTCCCTTGTGTTCTGAGGGCCATCCTTGCGCCATAAGCATTGTGGGCAGGACCAATGCGGCTATTGCCGCCGATATTTTTCTGTTCATGTTGTTGTCGTTGTGTGAGGTGTGGGTTGTGTGAAATGTCGTTATTCGTTGCCGGTTTCGAGCACCATCACGCCGCGCGGGGCGAGGCGCACGTCGTGGGAGATGTCTATTTTGCGGCCCGTGAGCACGTTGATGGCAGTGGTTGCGCCGCGTGTTATCTCGGCATAGCGTGCTATGTCGATCGTTGCCGCGTGCGATGTTCCGTTGATTACGGTGAGCACTGCTTTTTGGCCGAGCGTGCGTGCCACGACGTAAACGCCCTTCTGCGGGATAAACTGTGTCTGTTGTCCCTTGGCAATCACGTCGTTGTTCTGCCGCCAGTGCAGCAGGCGGCTTGTCCAGTTGAACATTGCGTTCTCTTCTTTGGTGCGTCCTTCACGGGTGAATGCGTTGTGCGTGTCGCCCGGAAATCCGCCCGGGAAATCGCGGCGCACGTTACCGTCGGTCACCGATTTAGTGCCGTTCATGAGCACTTCGGTGCCGTAGTAGAGCTGAGGTATGCGGCGCACGGTGAGCAACAGAGCAAGAGCCTGCTTCAAGGCAAGCGTGTCTTTGCCCTCGCCCAGGAAACGGTCGGTGTCGTGGTTCTCTATGAATGCCATGACATGCGACGGGTCTTTGTAGAGATAGTCGTAGCAGAGCGAGTTGTAGATGCGGTTGTAGCCGTTCCACCAGGCATCGGTTTCCTCGTCTTTCGCCTTGTTTATCTTCTCGAAGAAACTGAAGTCCATGACGGTTTTCAGATATGAATTCTGTTCAGACAGCGGCGAGTCTTTCTGCCATGCGGCGGTGTAGGCCGGTTCGGTAACCCATGTTTCGCCCACGGTGTTGAAGTTGGGATACTCGCGGTCGAGCTCTTTCATCCATCGGGCCATGCCTGCCCGGTCGGCATAGGGATAGGTGTCCATGCGTATTCCGTCGATGCCTACGGTTTCAATCCACCATTCCGAGTTCTGAATGAGGTAGGTCATGAGGTGCGGGTTGCGCTGGTTGAGGTCGGGCATGGTGGGCACGAACCATCCGTCAACGGTTTCGTGTAGGTCGATCTTGCTGGCGTAGGGGTCGAGCACGGGCGTGAGCTTGTAGCTTGTCTGTAGGTATTTGTCGTTGGTAATCTGTTCGCCGTCCATCGTTTTGGTCTTCACCACGTTCTTTTGGTTCTCTGGGTAGAGCCATTCGGGGCAGTTGAACCAGTCGTGCGAGGGCATGTCCTTCACCCAAGGATGCTCAAATCCGCAGTGGTTGAAAATCATGTCCATCACCACTTTCAGTCCCTTTGCGTGTGCTTCGCTCACGAGTTGGCGGTATTCTTCGTTGGTTCCGAAGCGCGGGTCAACGCGATAATAGTCGGTAGTGGCATATCCGTGGTAGGTGCTTTGCTTGCCGTGGTCGGGCGAATTGTTCTCGAGCACCGGCGTAAACCACAGTGCCGTCACGCCGAGGTCGGTGAAATAGTCGAGGTGACGGCGTATGCCTTCGAGGTCGCCACCGTGTCGCAGGCTCGGTTGTGAGCGGTCGATGGAGTAGGCGTTGAGCCCTTTTATGTTGTCGTTCTTGCCGTTTCCGTTGGCGAAGCGGTCGGGCATGAGCATGTAGAGCACGTCGGCGGCAGTGAATCCCATGCGTTCCTCGCCGCGCATGTCGCGTTGCTTGAGCTGGTATTTCACGGTGGTCTTGTTGCTGCCCGAAGCGAATTTCAAGTTGACGGTGCCCGGTTGGGCTTTGCCTACGTTCATGTAGACAAGCAGATAGTTGGGACTGTCGAGGCGCACGAGGCTGTCGATGCTTACCCCCGGACTGTCGGTGGTGACTTCGGCCGAGCGTATGTCTTTGCCATACACCATGAGTTGCACCGTGGGATTCTTCATTCCCACCCACCAGTTTGTGGGTTCTATTTTGTCTATTTTGCCTGAAGCGTTCATTGTGAGTGTTGTCCCGAGAAGCAGGGCGGTAAGTAGATTCTTCATATTCTTGTGTTTGTTCAGTTGTGCATTATGAGTGCCGACTGTGGCGCGACGGTGGCTTCGGTGCCCGTGGTCGTGCCCATTCCAGCGCAGTCGATGCGGCCTTGTGTCGCCACCGTGGTGTAGCGGCCTTGCGGAACGCTTATCGTTACTGGCTTGCGGTTGGCGTTTAGAGCCACGATTATGTCGTTCCATTCGTCGCCTCCGGCGTTGTCTTTAAGGCGGAAAGCCACCACTCCCTCGGGAGCGTCGATAAATTCGAGGTGTCGGCACACCTCTTCGGCATTGCCAAGACGGAATGCCGGGTGGGCTTTGCGCAGTGCTATGAGGCGCGAGTAATACTCCATTACCTCGGGGTGACGGCGCATGCCGTCCCAGTCGAGCTGGTTTATGCTGTCGGGCGAGTTGAAGCTGTTGTGCACACCCTTCTTGTCGCGCAGCATTTCTTCGCCGCAAAGTATGAAGGGCACGCCTTGCGAGGTGATCACAGCGGTCTGCGCAAGGAGGTCGAGACGCACCAGTTCGTCGTCGGTTATGCCCGGGATGCTCGTCCGCAGACGGTCAACGAGGCACATATCGTCGTGGCAACTCACATAGGCAATCATCTGTGTGGGGTCGTTGGCCCACGCTTTCTTGCTGTAATTCACCTTCGTCATGTCTATTTGCGGGTGATTTATCGCTCCGGCTATGCCGAATTTGATGCTCTCTTCGCAGTCTTTTGCCCCGGCGAGAAAGCCTCCCTTGGTGTCGTCGGAGAACGGACCGCGCAGTGCATCGCGCATGTCGTCGCAGAAAGCTCCTATGCGGTTAAGTCTTGGGGTGTTGGCTTTGGTGGCCAGACTGTCGGCGGCCATGGCGCAGCTTCCGGCACTCCATCCCTCGCCGTAGATGTAAATTGACGGGTCGATCTTGTCGATTTCGGCACGGATAAGGTTCATCGTCTCGATGTCGTGCACTCCCATGAGGTCGAAACGGAATCCGTCGATGTGGTATTCATTCACCCAGTATTTCGCGCTTTCGATCATAAACTGCCGCATGAGAGGCTTCTCGCTTGCCGTCTCGTTGCCGCATCCCGAACCGTCGGAGTATTTGCCGTCGGCTGTGCGGCGGTAGAAATAGTCGGGATTGAGCTTTTGGAAATTGCTGCCGGCGATGTCGAACGTGTGGTTGTAAACCACGTCGAGAATGACGCGGATGCCTGCCTTGTGCAGAGCCATTACCATTTGCTTGAACTCGCGTATGCGGGTTGTGGGGTCGGCTGTGGCAGTTGCGTATGAACCCTCGGGCACATTGTAGTTGAGTGGGTCGTAGCCCCAGTTGTATTGAGGCTTGTCGGGGTGCGACTCGTCGATTGACGCGAAGTCAAACGAGGGCAGAATGTGTACGGCATTCACCCCGAGACGCTTCAGATGGTCAATGGCTTGCGGTTCGGTGAGCGCGAGAAACTTGCCCTTGTGCACTATTCCCGACGACGGGTGCACCGAGAAATCGCGGTGATGAAGCTCGTAAATCACGAGGTCGGCAGGCGAATGCAGTACGGGGCTACGGTCGTTTTCCCAACCATCGGGATTGGTTTCGGCCATATCGACTATTGCTCCGTATTGCCCGTTCACTCCCACGGCCTTGGCAAAAAGGCCCGGTGTGGAGCGTTTCTCGTAGTCGCCGTCGATGACAAAGCGGTAGTATTTGCCCTTCAAGTCGTTGGCGACGGTGAGTTTCCATTGTCCACGGCCGGTGCGCACCATGCGCTTCACCGTGCTATGGTGCTTGCTGCCGGTGTCGCCGTCGGTGAGTACGATGCTCACCTTGCGCGCTTTGGCATCGGTGGTGACGTTGAATGTTGTGGCTTGTGGCGTGTAGACCACCTCGTCGGGGCTTTGCGCCACGGCGTGTTGGGTTGCAGCTATCGTCATTGCAGACAGCAGTAGGGTAGAAAGTTTCATTGTATGGAGAAAAGATGTCGGGATGTTTCTGTTGGCAGCAGTATGGCGGCGGGCCGTTGCGTAGGCTCCGGAATGTGTCGCCAGAGCCTACACAACGGTGTCAGCGTCGCCGTCCGCACTCGTCGATGAGTTCCTTCACGTTGTCGTTGTAGTCTTTGTCGGCGAGCAGTTGTTCTATTGTTATGTGCATGCGGTAACGCCAGTAGTGGCGCGGGTTGGCCGGGATGTTGATGCGTTCGGCATCGGCATCGGGCAGACGCAGCTTCTCGTCGATGGCAAACCAGTCTTGCAGCGACAGGATGCACAGCATCGACGGCGACGTGAGCTGGCGCGACACGATGTCGCGGGCAAGCCATCCGGGCAGCGGATGGGGCGCGTTGCCGCTGCGGTAGAGCATGCTTGAATAATAATCTTGTGTGCGTTCGTGATCTTCGTCCCACCACTGGCGCAGCGTGGGCATATCGTGGGTGGACAGAGTGCACACCGAACGGTAGGGATTGCGCGACAGATGACCGAAACGCACACTCGGGTCTTTGGGCATCTGTTGCAATTCGAGACTCAGAATGCGCAGTTGTTGCATCACCCATGCCACACAATCGGGCACCATACCGAGGTCTTCGGCGCACACGAGCATGCGTGTGGCCTGCACGAGAGTGGGCAGTTTCTTCATGGCTTCACGATACCAGAAGTAGTTGTTGCGGCGGTAATAGTAGTCGTTGTAGAGCCGGTTGAACTTCGTCTTGTCGGTGTCGTAGAGAGCTTCATATCTGAGATTGAGCTGGGCGGTGATGCGCGGATGAAACTTTGAAGCATCTTTGCGGTCGCGCACAAACAATACATTGTTTACGAGCGAGTAGAGTCCGTCGCGTATCCAACGGTCGTCGTCGGAATCCTTTCCGTCGAATGCCGCTTCAATCTTGCGTTCGGTGTCGTATTCCTCGCGCAGCGAGAAGATGTCGTCGTGCTCGTGCTGCAGATATTTTTCGGCCACTTCGGCGGCGTGTTTGCCGAACACACGGTCGATAATCCATTGAGATATGAACGGAGTGGTGAACTCCTCTTCCTGGAAACGCAGACCGTAGGTTTCGATTTCTTCGCGTGTCATGGCCAGCGAGGGGTCGAACTGTCCGGTGAGGGCGTTGACGCAATTGCCGGGAATAGACCATATACGGAAGAAACCGAGCACATGGTCGATGCGGTAGGCATCGAAGAATTTCGACATATTCTGGAACCTCCGCACCCACCATTGGCATCCATCGTCAATCATGCGTTGCCAATTGTAGGTGGGGAATCCCCAGTTTTGCCCGTTCACCGAGAATGCGTCTGGTGGAGCACCTGCCTGCGAGTCGAGGTTGAAATATTGCGGTTCGTGCCACACGTCGCACCCGTTGCGGTTCACTCCGATAGGAATGTCGCCCTTGAGCACCACTCCGCGTGCCACGGCATAGTCGTGTGCTGCGCTCATTTGCGTGTCGAGCACAAACTGCACATAGTAGTGGAACGCCACGTCGCGGTAGACTTTCGATCGCGGGTTGGACAGAGCTGCGCGCTCATTCTCGTCCCATTGACGGTGGTCGGGCCATTCGGCGAAGACGGCAGTGCCGTAAGTGTCGCGCAAGTGGCAGTATTGTGCATAGGGCACGAGCCAGTGCTCGTTGGCTTTGAAGAACTTTTTGAATGCAGAAGAACGCAGAGCCTTGCTGCCTTCCTGCGCGTAGATGAGGCGCAGATATTCGGTCTTGGCGTTGTTCACACGCTCATAGTCAATCTGCGCGAGCGCGTTAAGCTCTGTGCGCAGAGCCTCGAAGCGTTCTGCCTCGGCCTCGTCGGCGAGCTTGGGGAGCTGCCGTAGGTCGGCATATTGTGGGTGGAGGGCAAAGATGCTTATGCAAGAATAAGGATAGGAGTCGGTCCATGTGTGCGTTGAGGTGGTGTCGTTTATGGGCAACACCTGTAATACGCGCTGGTGAGTATCGGCCACCCAGTCAATCATCTTCTTCAAGTCGCCGAAGTCGCCCACGCCGAAACTGCCTTCGCTGCGCAGCGAAAACACCGGGATGAGCGTGCCTGCGAGCTTGGCGTCGCATATCTCGAAGAATGCCTGGTCGCATTCCTGCACCACAACATCGCCCTCGTCGAGTGTGGGCAGCGTTATCTTGCGGTTGTCGCCGGTTTCCCACGACAGGTCGCCCTTGTCGTTTATGGCGATGAATTTCAGTTCGGTGGGAGTGAGTTCAAAGTCGCTTGCATCCAAATCGGCAGTCCACTCGTTGTGGTTGTGCTCGGTCATGGCAACGGCAAGGGTGGGTTTCCAGTTTCCGAGCTGCCTGCTCTCGCCCACGACCGACAGTCTCTCGCCGCAGCGCAATTGCGGGGCGCGCACCACGAGGCGCAGCGTCTTGGCATGATGCGAAGGCTTTGTCGCAGTGTGCGGACGGCGGTTTATGCACTCGGTGAATGCCGAACTGTATAGGTAGGAGTCGTGCGGAATGTCTTCCCAACGGTCGTGTGTGGTGTATTGTCTGGCGTTGGCGGCATTGAGTTCAAGCCGGTGTGTCACGGTTTTCCATTCTTGCCGCTGTTGCCGTCCGCCGCCCATGACGCTGTAGTAATAGTCGATGTGCGCGGGCATTGTGCCGTCGGTCATGCACATGTGGCCGCTCCAGGTGTTGCCGTCGAGCGTTGTCATGCGCAGAGCCTGTGCCGTGCCGCCGTCGGGCGAGACGATGTTTACCATCAGTTCTTCGCCGAATGCGGTGGTGTACTGTATGTTGAAGCGTATGTCCATATTGTTTAGGATAATGGTTGTCGGTTGTTGTTTAGGAAGGTGTAAGTATCTGTATGCAAAATTAAAAAAAATATGTGCGCCTTGGCCTGTGCTTGCCTCATTTTTGAAAAATAATCGTGAAAACGTTTGCAAGCGGTTGCATGCAATGTCGTTTTGCGCTGTCTGCGGCACGGGTTTGCTATCCATTGCCCCTGAAAGGGGCGCATATTATAGGATAGGGGCTTGCCCCTATCTATCAGGCATCACCGTCTTTTGCCCCTGTAGGGGGCGCAGAGTTCAACATCACAATGAGTTATGCGCCCCTTACTGGGGCAAATTCGGTGAATACATAAACGCTGGGGCGTCCCTACAGGACTAGCCTGTTGCAGAGCCTTACCGAACCCCAATAAAAAAGAAGCCTTTGTTGGCTTTCAACAAAGGCTTCTTTACAATTCAACTAAGGCTTGTTTGCTGTTCAACTAAGGCTTCTTTGCAACTCAAACAAGGCTTCTTTTTTATGCGGTTGTATATACTTGAAAATCAACACTTAGTGACATCGTTATTGTCAGATGCTTTATCCACTTTGAGCAGACTCACACTTGCTGCTCCGGCGGCGAGGCATACGGCGGCAATTAGCATCATGTGGCTCTGCACCGACCCTACGGCTGAGAGCAGCACTCCGCCTATGGCCGCTGCGAAAATCTGCGGCACGCATATCGTTCCGTTGAACAGTCCGAGATAGGCACCCTTGTGGCCGTAGCCTTCGAGGGCGTTGGTGACGAAGGTGAACGGCATGGCGAGCATGGCAGCCCATGCACATCCGATGAGCAGGAATGGGATGACGAGCATGTTGCGGTCGGTGATGTAGGGCAGGAGAGCGAAGCCCACGGCTCCGATGGCGAGGCTTATGGCGTAGGCCGCCTTGCCGTTGCGGAACTTGGGCAGTGCCATAGCCCAGAGCACCGAACCTATTGCCTGCCAGAAGAAAAGCACGCCCACCCAGTTGCCAGCTTCCTGATATTCGGGCGAGGAAACGTCGGTGGTGTGCCACACGGTGTCGGCTATGGTGCCGTTGGTGTAGGTCCACATATACATGAAGGCCGCCCAGCAGAAAAACTGCACCAGACCTACGCGCCAGAACATCGACGGAGCATTGCGCAGCAGCTCTATCCAGCTGGCGCTGCGCTCCTCCTTTTCGGGTTGGGCTTCGTTGTATTCGGCATATTCGCGCGGGTTCCACTCCTTCACTTTCACGGTGGTGTAGATGACGCAGAGTATGAGTATTGCCGCGCCTATGTAGAAGGAGTAAATCACCGAGTCGGGCACTACGCCCTTGGGAGCCTCGTTGGCGATGCCCACGGCGGTGAAGAGAAACGGGAAAAGATAGCCCACTAGCGAACCGCTGTTGCACAGAAACGACTGAATGGAGTAGGCGAGCGACTTCTGCCGCTCGTTGACCATGTCGCCCACAAGCATCTTGAACGGCTGCATGGCCATGTTGATGCTCGTGTCGAGAAACATGAGCGAGACGAGACCGAATATCATTGCCGTACTAACGGCCATGCCCAGCGACCCGGCATTGGGCAGAAGGCACATCACGACAACGGCCACTGCCGCTCCGACGAAGAGGTAGGGTATGCGTCGTCCGAACCGGCACCAGGTGCGGTCGCTTAGTGTGCCGACGATGGGTTGCACGAGAATGCCCATGAGCGGGGGCAGAATCCAGAAATAACTGAGCGAATGCGGGTCGGCACCGAGCGTGGCGAAGATGCGCGAGATGTTGGCGTTTTGCAGGGCATAGGCTATCTGCACGCCGAAAAATCCGAAACTAAGGTTCCATAGTTTCCAGAAACTGAGATTAGGTTTTGGCTTCATTGTTATTTGGTTTTTATAGTTGTTTTCTTTTTCCGTAGGTATGGTTGCCGTGCCTTGTGGGCGGCGTGGCTATATAATAATAGGTGTAAGGTGGCGTGTATGGCCTATGTCGGGTGCGGCTTCACCTCGAGCTGCCGCGCACTATGAGGCGTGTGCGCACCACGCGCTTCTCTATCCGGTCGCGCGGCGTAAGCCCTTCTACCTTGTTTATGAGTATGCTTGCAGCCTCTTCGCCCACGGCCTTGCCGCGCTGCTCCACGGTGGTGAGCATCGGGTCGCAGGCTACGGCGCGCTGACCGTTGGTGAATCCGCACACCGAAACGTCGTCGGGCACGTGCAGACCCATGCGTTTTGCAGTGTACATCACGCCTATGGCCGTGTCGTCGTTTATGCAGAAAAATGCGTCGGGACGGTCGTCGCGCGACAGTATCTCGGGTGTTATCGCCTCGGCATCGGCGCGGTTGTCGCAGGTGCGCACAAGCGTTTCGTCGGGCTGCATGCCTGCTTTGAGCAGCGCGTCGCGGTAGCCGTTGTAGCGGTTTTTGCCTATTTCGGTGGCGGCTTTCATGCCGTAGAAGGCTATGCGGCGGCATCCTGTGCCTATGAGGTGGCTCACGGCGGTGAACGCTCCCATGTAGTCGTCAACCACCACGAGGCTTGCGTTCACCCCGGTGCAGATGCGGTCGTAGAAAACGAGAGGTATGCCTTTGTCGATGAGCGACTGGAAATGGCCGTATTGTCGGGTGTCCTTGGCCTGCGACACGATTACCCCGCACACCTGGTGTCCCTCGAACATCTGGCAAATCTGCACTTCGCGCGTGTAGCTCTCCTTGCTCATTGCCAGCATTATGCGGTAGCCCCGTGCTGTGGCTTCCTCTTCGATGCCGGTGAGCACCGACATGAAATAGTAGTGGGTGAACTCGGGCAATATCACGCCGATGATTTTCTGCGGGTGCCGCTTGTAGTTGCGCAGCGACTTGGCCACGTCGTTTGGGTGGAAATCGTGCTTGCGTGCATACTCGCGTATGGCTTCGCGCGTGGCTTCGTTCACGCGCTTGTTGCCGTTGAGAGCGCGCGACACCGTGGCTACCGACACTTTGAAGTGTTCGGCAATGTCTTTCATCGTTGTTGGTTGTTGGTCTTGCATAGGTCTTGTCAGGTTTTAGGCATGCGGCCCGTAGCGTTGTTCTGTGGCCGTGTTGCAAAGTTATCTTATTTATTTTATAAGGTGTTGCGGTGACAGACACATTTTTATTAATGCCTGTGAAAACGTTTACACATCGAGGTGTGCGCCGTCGGAAATGCGTGTCGGCATGGCTTTCGGCGGCTTTTTCGGTCTTGCCTTTGCCGCTTTACCGTTAGGATGACGGGGCGGGTGCTTCGTTCTGCTGATGTGGGGTGCGCCATACTCTATTGGGTAAAGTTTGGGTTGTGGAAACGTTTGCATACATAAAAGTATAATTTTAACTCATAAAAAAGTACAAACGAATGTTTTCAGAACTAAATTTGCAGCAGAGTTCAAGAGACCTTACCAGATTAGCAGAAAAGAGCGAACCTAATAAGTAGACGACAATAACAATTTATTAATTTTCATAAAGCTACAATGATGAAGCAGGTTTTATTCCCCAATGCCATCAGGACGGCTACCCTCTCGGCTGGGCTGTTCCTCTCGGCAAGTGCCTTCGCACAGCAGATTGTTGTGAAAGGCAACGTGAAAGACGAGACCGGCGAGCCAGTCATCGGCGCTTCCGTCAAGGTTGTTGGCGGACAGGTGGGTGCTGTCACCGACATCGACGGAAACTTCCAGATTAACGCCGACCAAAAATCGACGCTCGAAATCACCTACATCGGCTACGAACCGGTGAAGGTGCATGCCGGACAGAACATCTCCGTGCAGCTCAAGAACACCTCGTCGACACTCAACGAGGTGGTGGTGATTGGCTACGGAGCCGTGAAGAAATCAGATTTGACGGGTTCGGTGACTGCACTGAAGCCCGACTCGAAAAACAAGGGACTCGTGGTTAATGCCCAAGACATGATTTCGGGCAAGATTGCCGGCGTGAACGTGACATCAAACTCGGGTGAGCCCGGCGTGGGCACACAGATACGCATCCGTGGAGGTTCGTCGCTTTCGGCAAGCAACGACCCGTTGATAGTGATCGACGGAGTGCCCATGGACAACAACAAGGTGGGTAAGACATCGTCGAACATACTTTCGACAATCAACCCGCAGGACATCGAGTCGTTCAACGTATTGAAAGATGCATCGGCAACGGCAATCTACGGATCGCGCGGATCGAACGGCGTCATCATCATTACTACCAAGAAAGGACACAAAGGACAGAAACCCTCGATAAGCTATTCGGGCTCTGTATCGATGTCGCAGAAGAAGAAAACCTACGAAATGATGAACGGCGACCAGTATCGCGCCTATGTGAAGAGCATCTTCAACGAGGATGATGAAGCCGTGAAGGCACTCGGAACGGCCAACACCGACTGGCAAGACCTCATCTACCGCACCGCAATAAGCCACGATCACAACGTTACTTTGAGCGGATCGGTGGGCGATGTGCTGCCCTACCGCGTGTCGGTGGGCTACACAGGACAGCAAGGTATCGTGAAACGCAGCGACTACAACCGCTACACCGCAGCCTTGAACCTCAGTCCGTCGCTGCTCAACGACCACCTCACACTCAACCTCAACGCCAAAGGTATGTACTCCGACGCGCTCAAAATAGATGCCGGCACAGTGATAGGAGCTGCCGTGAGCTACGACCCGACGCAAGATCCGCACGCATTCACGTCGCAACGCGACCTCGCAATGCTCGGAAGCAACGCACAGAAAACGCTGCAGAACTTCGGCGGATACTTCGAATGGCTCACCTCGGCAAGCGCATACAACGACTCTCAGTGGCCGTTCACACGCTTCAAGGATGCTTCGCAGAACCCGCTCGCATTGCTCGAACTGGGCGACAACCACGAAAAGGTGCGCTCGTTCATAGGCTCTGCCGACATCGACTACAAGGTGCACGGATTTGAAGACTTGCGCTTGCACGCTACACTCGGTGCCGAAGTGGCCGAGGGTAAGGAGCAGGAAACGCAGCCGCAGTCTTATCCCGGCACAATATATTATGGTGGAATCACCAACAACAAGAACCTCAAGCGCAATCTCCTTCTGTCGGCCTACGCACAATACTACCACGACTTCGACAAGAACCACCATTTCGACATAATGGCAGGTTACGAATATCAGCACTTCTTCTTCAGCTACACCAACAACTGGAACCAGGTGTATCCGTCTACAAGTCCGAGTGCCGGCGAGGTGTTCGCAAGCACCAAAGACCACGACAAGTATGAGAACTATCTCGTGTCGTTCTTCGGTCGTGCCAACTACACGCTCATGAACCGCTACTATTTCACCGCCACGGTGCGCGATGATGGTTCTTCGCGCTTTGCCGACCACTGGGGTGTGTTCCCCTCTTTCGCCTTCGCTTGGCGCATAAAGGACGAGAACGAATTCCAGAAAATCGACTGGCTGAGCGACCTCAAACTGCGTCTCGGCTACGGTCTTACCGGTCAGCAGGAAGGCATCGACAACTACCTGTGGTTCAAGCAGTATAAGAAAGGCCAGAACTTCGGCAAGTATCCGCTCATAGGCGACGGCACAATCTACACGCCGCTCTACTACAACGACAAGCTGAAATGGGAAACCACTACCACATACAACGTGGGACTCGACTTCGGAATCCTCAACCAGCGACTCACGGGTAGCGTAGACTGGTATGTGCGCAAGACTACCGACCTTATCAACTCGGCTCCCGTTGCAGCACTCGCAGGCTCGGCCGACAAGGGATTGCAGAACATCGGTTCGCTGAAGAACACAGGTGTCGAGGCTTCACTCAACTGGGTGGCTCTCAATACCAAGGACTGGTACTGGACAATGAGCTACAACTTCACCTACAACAATAACGTAATCACCGACCTTAGCGGCGTGAGCGACAACGGCGACCCGGTGCTCACCGGCTCCAATATCGACTCTTCTAACCAGGTGTTGGCCTATCAGACAGGCTATGCTGCCAACTCGTTCTACGTCTACCAGCAAATCTACGACAAGAACGGCAAACCTATCGAGGGCGCAGTTGTTGATCGCAACGGCGACGGACAAATCACCTCTGCCGACCGTTATCTCTACAAGCAAATCGCAGCTCCCGTGACAATGGGCTTCAGCTCACGCGTGGAATGGAAGAACTTTGACCTCGGCTTCTCGCTTCGAGCAAGCATCGGCAACTACGTCTACAACCATTTCGAGCAGAGCAAACGCTTGAGCGTGTCCAGCTCAGTATGGTGTCAGAGCTCATATCTTGCCAACCGCCCCGTGAACACGCTCGGATGGTCTTCCGACGCCAACTCGTCGAAACTCTCCGACTATTTCGTGCAGAACGCATCGTTCCTCAAAATGGATAACATCACGCTCGGCTACTCGTTTGCCAACCTCTTCAAGGGCGGCTCGTGGAGCGGCATCTCGGGACGCATCTACGCTTCGGCAAGCAACGTGTTCACCATTACCAAGTATAAAGGCATCGACCCCGAAGTATATACGGGTATAGACAACAACGTATATCCGCGCCCGATAACATTCCTCCTCGGTGTCAACTTGAACTTCTAACAAACAACTAAAAGATTCACGACAATGAAAAACTATATAAAATCGGTTGTCGCGCCTGCCGCCGCCGTGCTCATAAGCCTCGCTTCGGCATCGTGCGTGAACGACCTCGACAAGGAACCTATAAGTCCGAAGATTGACCTCGAAGTGGACAACGACGCTCTTCTCAACAAGTGCTACGCCAATTTCGGCATCAACGGAAACGGCGGACAAAGTAACAGCGACGAAGATTGCGACGTGAAGGGATTTTCTGACAACGGCATGACGGGCCTCGTGCGTGCAATGTGGAACCTCAACGAGCTTCCCACCGACGAGGCTACGTGCAACTGGGGCGACGGACTTCAGGAGCTGAATTCGGCTAAATACGACCCGTCGCACCAATGGGTGAAACTCTATATGACCCGACTCACGCTCGGAATAACATTCTGCAACCAGTATCTGCAGGTGGCCGGCGGCGAAGATAAAACCAAAACCGCCGAGTGCCGCTTCCTGCGCGCACTGCAATACTATCTCCTTCTCGACACCTACGGCAATGTTCCGTTTGCCGAAACACTGGAGAAACCGGTGCAGAAATCGAGCAAGGAAATGTATGAGTGGCTCGTTAAGGAACTCACCGAGAACGTAGAGCCCGACCTTTCTGATGCAAAGGCCAAGACATCGGCCGACTCCAACTACGGCCGTGTGGACAAGGCTGCATGCTGGCTGCTGCTCTCCCGTATATATCTCAACGCCGAGGTGTACACCGGAACAGCACAGTGGGCAAAGGCAAAGGAATATGCCAAGAAAGTGATTGACTCTCCCTATCACCTCAGCGAAACGGGCAAAGGACAGTGGAGTGCATACCAATTGCTCTTCATGGGCGACAACGACAAGAACAGTGCAGCCGCCGAAATCCTCTTCCCAATTATCAATATCTCGGGAACCACGCGCAGTTACGGCAACTCACTCTTCCTCATTGCAGGCAACGGATATGGCGCTGTGCATCCCAACCCCGAAGATCCGGAAGGAACCAACGGCTGTGTGGGACAGACATGGAGCGGACTGCATCCGCGTGTGGCACTCATCAACAAGTTCTTCCCCAACTCGGTGGCTCCGCAAGTGCCTTCATACGACATGACATCAATGGCCGGCGACGACCGTGCTATATTCTGGGGACAGGACCGTCAGCTTGAGATTGACAACATCACAAAGGCAGACGATAGCTACGTTGTGTGCAAATTCCTCAACTATAACAGTGACGGAAGCTCGCACATCGACCCGAGTTTCGCCGACATGGACTGGCCTTTCTTCCGCGTTGCCGAGGCTTATCTCAACTATGCCGAGGCTGATGCACGCCTGAACGGCGGCAATACGTCGGCCGAGGGAACCAACATGGTGAACAAGATACGCAGCCGCGCCAACGCCACCACACGCACTTCGAGCTACTCGCTCAACGAGTTGTGCGACGAATGGGCACGCGAATTCTATTTCGAGGGAATGCGCCGCACCACGCTCGTGCGCTTCAATCGCTTCGGAGGAAACACCGGTTACAACTGGGACTGGAAGGGCGGAGAGAAAGCCGGCAAGTCGTTTGACGCTTACCGCAACATCTATCCGATACCCGTGACACAGCTCCAGAGCAACGGCAACCTCAACCAGAACCCCGGATACACCAATTAACAACGTCCAGTCGGCTGCCGTGCAGCATGCCAAGAGCACACGGCACGGCAGCGGCTATAAACCTATAAACGAATAGCAATATGAAAAAGATATTGAAATCAGCGCTGATGCTGGTCATGGGTATGGCTCTGTTGACGTCGTGCGAGGACGACAACGACTCCAATCCTACCCTTGTCGCTCCGACGGAGTTCCACCTGAACACCCCGGCATTGGCCAACACCAACATCGACCTCGCCCACTCTTCGGCTCTCGAGCTCACTTGCTCGCAGCCCAACTACGGCTTCCCCGCATCCACACAATACAAGGTGCAGGTGTCGCTCGACAAGAACATGGCCGATGCCGTGGAGCTTGACGAAACCACAACATCGGCAAAAGTCAGCGTAGACCCGTCGGTGCTCGCAAGCACTCTCACCAACCTCGCACTCGCCGCAGGCAAGACCGAGGCCGATTTCCCCATGAATATCCCCGTTTATCTGCGCTTGCGTGCCAACATGCTCACCGAAACTGGCGATATAGTTGAGGGCACTGAGATACTCTCAAACATCGTGTGTCTGAGCAATGTTCATCTGCTTTATTCTCTGCCTCCGGTGACTGTGCCCGACCATCTCTACATCGTCGGCAGCTTCTGTGGCTGGGATTGGGGCAACTGTTTCGAGTTTGTTCCGGTGTATGACCACCCTGAAACCTATTGGCGCATGGTGTGGATCGACGGCGCAGGAGTGAAGATAAACACCGACAAGGCATGGGACGGCAACGAAAAGGGCTATGATGGCATCATCGTTGACGGCGACCTTGCAAGCGAAATCATACGCACCGACGATGGTAACATCGCATCGTCAAAGCCCGGATGGTATCTCGTTGTTGTAAACGCAGCGGTAGAGGGCCGCAACATTAAGTTCAACGTGCAGTTCAACAAACCCGAAGTGTGGCTCATGGGTCCCGTTGTCGGCAATAGCAGCTGGAACGAACTTGAGGAAGGATGGTCGTTCACCGTTCCCACAACTGCCGATGGCGACTTCGTTTCGCCCGCATTTGCCGGAGCCGTGGAAGGCGGCGACAAGGACGGTGTGCGTGCTTATGTCAAGCTGCCGGGCAACGACTGGTGGCACTCCGAGTTCATGATTTACGACGGAGTGATAGCCTACCGTGGTGCAGGCGGCGACCAGTCGCCGCGCGTGGCAGGTGCCGTGGGTCAGAAACTCTACCTCAACTTCGCCACTGGCAAGGGTGAGATAAAGTGATGTGGCACTGCTTACAAACAACGTTGAAATAAAGAAACTAATCAAACCAACCGCCGCGCCGCCGTCAGGCACGCACTGTCTGCGGCGCGGCACAAACCTAAAAAGAAATGAAGAAAATCGCAAAATACATAGCTTTCGCTTTCGCCGGACTCGTGATGGCATCCTGCGGCGACAGCTACGACGATTGGGCGCAGCCGCAGACCAACCCTAAAGAGGACGCCATAACAGTGCCCGGCTTCAAAGCTTCGGCAGCATCGGCCATCGATTTCGCCACTGTCACCACCGACAGCGTGCAGACATTCGTTTTGGGCGAAGCTGCCCTTCCCGCTGGATTCACGCTCGAAGATGCACGCATCGAGCTTACTCCAAAGAACGTAGACGGCGCAACGACGACGACGGTAAACACCGGCATCGACGGAAAAGCACCTGCCGAGCAGCTCTCGTCGCTCGTTGTCGAGACCTACGGAAAGCGTCCTTCTGCCCGCACTTTTGCCGCCCACGTCTATGTGGATGCAGTGAAAAACGGACAGGCCGTGCTCATCGACGCTGGAACTGTTGACCTCGTGATGACACCGCAAGCCCCGCACATCGAGGCAGGATATTATCTCACCGGCGACATGACCGGAGCTTGGGACCTCACCCACCTCATGGCTTTCGCCCACTCAGGTGCAGATGTCTACGAAGACCCCGTGTTCACCCTCATGATTACCACCACCGCCGACAACCAGTACTGGAAGATTATCCCCAAGAGCAACGTGGATAGCCAGAACATGTGGGCCGACGGAGTGCTCGGAGTAGCCGTAGACGGTGATGCAAGCATGTCGGGCCGCCTCGTCTGCGACAATCCGCAGGCAGGCAAAATAGAGAAAGCCGGTGTCTACATGATGACTCTCAACATGATGGACTACACCTACGAACTGAAGCAGATCGCCCCCGAATATTATCTCGTAGGCGCATTGCAGGGTTGGAACTCGAGCGAGAAAACCTGCAAGATGTATGCCGAGACAGCCATGAAGCACACCTACACCACTAAATGGACGGGCGATGCCAACCTCAAGATATGGCTCGGCAGCGACTTCGGATCTTGGGACAAGTGCTTCGGTGCAGCCTCCGACGGTTCCGACGCAGTATCCGGTTCGCTCGTTTCAACGGGTGCCGGTGCAGTGGTTTGTCCCGAGAAGGGAGCTTACTACACCTTCACTGCCGATTTCTCGACAATGACCTACACATGGACAAAGCTTGCCAGCCAGACACCCACCGAATATAGCAACGTGGGACTCATCGGAGTAGGCGGCGACTGGAGCAACGATGTTGACATGACTCAGGTGACTCCGCACAACTGGTATGTTGAAGTTACCATTCCCGAAGGCGGTCTGAAGATACGCGCCAACCACGAGTGGGGCAACGGAAACTGGGGACTTGCCGGCGGACAGAGCTATGAAAGCAACGGCACTCTGCTCAACGATGGCGGAAGCGGAAACATCCCCGTTCCGGCAGGAAAATACCATGTCTATTTCAACGACATCACGGCACAGTATTCTTTCGTAGCCATCTGACGCGAAACAACACAGTCGAACTATAAAATCCATTTATTGGCCAAGGCCGGGCAGCATGGTGCTGCACTAGTCTTGGCCTTTTTTTGTGGCCCGCGCGGGCATCATCTCCATGCGCCATATAATAAGTTCGCGCATGCGCAATATATTAATTATGTATAACGTAGTGCTCCCTAAAATGGAATGATATATAAGACAAAATTTGTGTTCGCACACAATTCAATTGACCTAAGTCAAAAATAGCCTTAAAAAGCAGTAAAAAACGCCTGAAAAGTTTGTCTGTGTGCGTGAACAGTGCTACCTTTGCATCGTCAAAAAGAGATACCGTGAGGCATCGAAGAAAATATAAAAGGTAAAAAGAATTTGGGAGAAATCTCAACAAAGGATTAGCCAACAGGTGAAAGATTGAGGATAACAGCACGAAAGGTAAGAAAGATTAGGATAACGACAAAAGGTATTGGTAAGGTAAGAAAAGATTATTTAGGATAGCAGTAAGGTTTAGCCATAAAGAAAAAGAACTTTAAGAAGGTAAAGATTGAGGATAACACATAAGAGAAAAAATAGGTAATTAGATTGTTAAAGTAGGGAAAAAGATTGTTAGTGAAGCATAGCAGGTTAGTCAATAGGTTTTACAGTAATTCAATAGGTAGCTTTAGAAAGGTAAAAAGACATGTGGATGACAATGATGATGACCCTATTTGCAGCCAGTGCTGCAATGGGAATGTGGGGAAATGGCAACAGCAAATAAGTGCTGCTTGTCCCCCTTCGGAAGACGGAGCGGATGTCGAACGCGTAGAAATCTTCTTTTTCAATAGGAAAAACAAACGAAGTAAATAATAAAAGCAAGGCTGTCGGAAATCATCCGGCAGCCTTTTTTTCGTGCTCAGGACATAGAAGTTGTGGCGTGCAACAATTGCGCTGCACGCGTGTGGCACATGCGGCAAGTGTGTGCAGCGGCAGCCGCGCGTGCGTGCATCATGCGGTGTGCAGTGGGTGTCAAGCCACGGCTGCACCGGAGGCAAGCGTTGCTGCGCAGCAGGCAAGTTGCCGCTAAGCCTTCAATTAATGTGCTGCGGTGCGCCCTTTTTGGCATATTTTTATTAATTTTGTGCCCGATTTCAAGACTTACCGCAATGAGTAAAGTAAAGATAAAGGACAAAACGTTTGTCACATCTATTCCCGAGGCCGAGATATTGAAGCGCATAAGCACTGTGGCCGCACGCATAAACGCCGACATGGAAGGCAAGACCCCAGTGTTTCTCGCCGTTCTCAACGGTTCGTTCATGTTCGCCTCCGACCTTGTGCGCATGATTACTGTGCCGTGTGAGGTGTCGTTTGTGAAGTTCTCCTCCTATTCGGGCACAACGTCAACAGGCTCGGTGAAGCAGCTCATAGGGCTTAGCGGCAGTCTCAAGGGCCGCGACGTGATAATCGTAGAGGACATTGTTGAGACTGGCTACACCATGCGCGAGATGCTTAATCAGGTAGAGGCACTCGAGCCCAACTCGGTGTCGGTGTGCACGCTGCTGCTCAAACCCGACTGTCTGCGTGTGCCCCTCGACATAAAGTATGCCGTTATGGAGATACCCAACGACTTTATCGTGGGCTACGGACTTGACTACGACCAGCAGGGACGCAACCTGCGCGACATCTACACCATAGTGTCCGACTGATTGCGGCTGCTGCCCTCCGCAGCGAAGTGCGCCTTGCACGTTTGCCGCAAGCGTGTGTGCCGCCGTGCGTCGGCGTGTGCCAGTGCATGGCGGAAAGCAAAAACGCGAAACAATTCAATATCATTCAAGGCGGTTTCAAAAAAATGCCTTTGGGGAATTTTGTGGGTTTAGCCGAACAGATTTTACGTTTTTCCCAGAAAGAGTATAGCCGACTATGCTCCGAAGGATATGTGGAAAATCGGCCGGATAGCGACAGAAAGACACAAATGGCAGTCTGCCTATAACACAAGTTTAATCGTGCGTGTGATTTTCAGGACACGCCTTAAAGTAAAAAGATGAAGAACATAGTAATTTTCGGTGCCCCTGGTTCAGGCAAGGGCACACAGAGCGACCTCATGATCGAGAAGTATGGCTTCAACCATATCTCTACCGGCGACGTGCTGCGCAGCGAAATCAAGAACGGCACCGAGCTCGGCAAGACAGCCAAGGGCTACATCGACAACGGTCAGCTCATCCCCGACGAACTTATGGTGAACATCCTCGCCAGCGTCTACGACAATTTCGGCAAGGAGCACAAGGGAGTAATCTTCGACGGTTTCCCCCGCACCATTCCCCAAGCCGAGGCTTTGAAAAAGATGCTTGCAGAACGCGGCCACAAGGTTGCGGCAATGATTGAACTCGACGTGCCCGAGGCCGAACTCATGCAGCGCCTCATAAAGCGCGGCCAAGAGAGCGGCCGTTCTGACGACAATGCCGAGACAATAAAGAAACGCCTCGACGTTTATCACAACCAGACCGCACCCCTCATAGAATGGTATGAGGGCGAGGGCATACACCACCACATCGACGGTCTTGGCGAGCTGAGCCGCATCTTCGGCGACATCTGCTCGGTAATCGACGCGCTTTGACAACATCCCCACACTGGGGCAACGACATAATATATGTGCGGCACGGCATCTTTTTGCACCGTGCCGCACATTGTTTTTTTGTAGGCATTGGGTCTGCAATGACCGATGATAATTCCGCGTATGGTAAAGTAAAATCAGATTTTGCGGTAAAAATACCGCAAATTTTAGGTGGTTTTGCGGTATTTTTACCGCAAAATTCGTAATTTTACACCCGTATTCACCATAAGGAGGCAAGAAATATGGAATTATTGAAGCAACTTTCAGACAGTCTTATCAAGCGCACCGATACTCGATATCTTAGATATATGTATCGCCAGATTCCTTGGAAAAACCGTATGACGGCCCTCGTAGGTCCTCGTGGAGTGGGTAAGACCACACTTCTTTTGCAGTATATCAAGTTGAATCTGCCGATGAAAGATACACTCTATGTGAGTGCAGAATCCATTTTCTTCGCCAGTCATACCCTCTTTGACACAGCGATGAAATTCAGTCAACTTGGCGGCAAGCATCTTTTCATCGACGAGATACACAAATATAAGGGTTGGGCAACCGAACTCAAGATGATGTATGACAATCTGCCCGACCTGCAAGTGGTGTTTACGGGTTCGTCGGTGCTTGATATATATAAAGGAACGGCCGATTTGAGCCGCCGGGTGTTGGTATATAACATGCAAGGGTTGTCCTTCCGCGAATATATCGGCATGGAGAAAGGCATCGATTTGCCCACATACACATTGCAGCAAATCGTAAATAACGAGGTGATTTTGCCCGAACAGATAGAACATCCGTTGGCATTGTTCAATGAATATCTGCGCAAAGGCTACTATCCTTTCTATAAGGATGAGGGCTATAATATGCGGCTCAACCAAGTGGTGAGCATGACATTGGAAACCGATATTCCCCAATATGCCAATTACACGGTGATGGTGTCAAGAAAACTGAAGGAGTTGATGCAGGTGATTGCCGACAGTGTGCCTTTCAAACCAAACATGAGTACTATTGCCACGACTATAAAGGTTGACCGCAACAACCTGCCAGACTATTTTGAACTCATGGAGCGTGCCGGAATGATAGCGCAACTTCATGAGTCTACCGGAGGCGTGCGCGGCTTGGGCAAAGTGGAAAAAGTGTATTTAGACAACACCAATCTCGCATTCGCCCTGTCGGCTTCGTCGCCGAACATAGGCAACCAGCGTGAAACATTCTTCTTCAACCAAATGCGTGTAAACCATGCCGTGTTCAATTCTCCTATCTCCGATTTCCTTATTGACGGCAAAACTTTCGAGATAGGCGGCAAGAAAAAAGGGCAGAAGCAGATAGCAGAGGCAGAAGAAGGCTATGTGGTGAAAGACGATATTGAAACGGGAATGGGAAATGTTATACCACTTTGGACTTTCGGCATGAACTATTAAGATTGCGTCTTTGTAAATGGCAAAGTACTGAAGGCCCATATGTTCGCGGCAAATAATTGCGCGTGTGGAAAAAACAGGCTATCTTTGCATGTCGCAAATTGCAATACTATTGGCGCATACTGTTGAAAAAAGGTAACAGATGTGCCATGTTTTCTATAAAAATATAAAATGATGAGCAAACAGACAACATTGGCGTGCTTGGCCCTGACCTTGTTTTCGGCCACTGCGGCAGCGCAAGACAATGCCGTGCAGTATGCAAAAATAGCCTCGGGCGTTACAACATCCATGTCGCCCTCGGGCAACTATGTTGTGGGCAATGCCTCCAACTCGGGCACCGACATGTTCCGCAGCTTTGTCTACCAACCCGACACCAAAACCCTCACATGGAGCACAAGCTACACCGAAGACGACCTCGACAAGAGCGGACGCTTCCTTGCCGTGAATGACAACGGCGACATTGCAGGGGCAATAAAAGACAAAGACCTTGTGAAGGAATACCCGGCCACCGACTGGAACGATGCCTACACCGTGACGTTCACAAGCGCGGCGGTGTGGCGAAGCGGCACACTCTTCCGTCTGGGGCTAGGCACACGCACCATCGATGAGCTCAGCGACGAGTTTGACGGCAGCTACGCTCGCGCCATAAGCAGCGATGCCAAAACCGTGGCAGGCTACATATATAAAGGTTATGTGGAGAGTGTTCCGTGCGGATGGACGTGGAATGCCACCACAAACACATACGACTATTTCGAATACTCCATGCCCACGGCCAGTGCCCTCGGCACCGTTGCCGCACTGTCGGCCGATGGGCGAGTGGCTGTGGGGCGCGTGAGCTACGGCGGGTGCAGCCGCCCTGTGGTGTGGACAAGTCCCGACAGTCCGAAGGAGATAACCCTCGGCGTTGCCACCGAAAACATCTGGAGCGCGGCAGCCGATGCCGTCAGCCCCGACGGAACTAACGTGCTAGTGCATATTAACAGCGGAAAAAGTCCGCGCCTTGCTGTCTACAACACTCAGGACGGGCAAACCACCGAGGTGCCGCTGTCGGGAGTCTACGACATACAGGGCCTCTGCATAGACAATGCAGGCAACTTCTTCTGTAAAATCACTGACAACAAGAGCTATGCCGAAACCACCTATTACTATTCGGCAAGCACCGCTACGCTTGTGACGATGGAATATTTCATGCAGACCTATGCCGGAACGGTGGGCGAAACTGCAGTTGACAACACCTCTACGCCCGTTGCCATGTCGGCCGATGGCAGTGCCGTCGCAGGCCACACCTTGCAGTCGGGCTACGGCACCGCATGGTGGCTGCATGCCGACAAATCGGGCATCGTGGCCCCGGGAGCCGATGACGTGAAATTCTTCGCCACCGGACTCTCCACCGCCGCAGTCACGTTCAAACCGGCGGCAAGCACTCCTGCCGGCCTGACGCTGCTGCGTTACGACGTGTTTTGTGACAATGCAAAGGTGCAAACAGTGTCGGCTGCCGATGCTGCGGCCACATCCGTAGTGAGGTGCGACGTGGCGACAACCGAGGGAAAACACAGTGCCTATGTCGTGGCAGCCTACGACACCGACGGCAAGGAGGTGCTGTCGGCACCGTCGCAGGCTGTTTCTCTCAGCGTGCCCGACTCCTACGCGTTGCCCATGACCGACAATTTCGAAAGCCAAGGCCTTGACGAAAACTGCTGGAGCAAGGAACTTGTGAAGGGCAATACGGGCGAGATACTTGCATGGAATGTGTCGGGCGGCGACTTCGAGAACAATACCTACTTCGCCAATGTTACCACCATATCAAGCGACCCCTATGAGGCTACGCTCACATCGCACTTCTTCGATGCCACTGCCTCGGCTTCGCCTTATGTGGTGTTCTATGCTAATATGACCTATGTGAATGCCGTGCAGACAAACCTCGCCTCTGATTTCCTCGACATCGAGGCTACAACCGACGGCGAGAACTGGACTGTCGTGGGCTCGGTGGCTGCTGCCGACGCAGAGCCATACAAGTGGAATTTCTATCAGCTCGGTCTCACCCAGTATGCCGGCCGTCCTTTCGCACTGCGTTTCAAGGCGCACGGCGAGGGCAAGGCACAACTGCGATGGGCCATTGACTATGTGACGGTGGCCGACACAATGACCGAAACCGCACCCGAAGGACTCACTGCAAAGATTGAAGGCGGCACGGTGCGCCTCGACTGGAAAAACTCAGCCGGACTTTACGAAGCGTCTTATCTGGCCAATTCAAACGTCATCCCCGACTACAACGTGGGAAATGCCGGGGCCGATATGCTCTCTGCCGTCGATTTCACTCCCGACAGTCTGGCGGCATATGCAGGCAAATACATCTCCACGGTGGCCACGTTTATATACGACGATCCGTCGCTCTACTCCGAAACCAACACCAAGGCCGAGGCCATAGTCTATGCCGACGGAATTGAAGTGGCACGCAAGGCATTTGCCACGGGAGTTGCCCTGCAGCCTTACACCAGTGTGACTGCCCTTGACACGCCGGTGCAGATAGAGGAGGGCAAGACCTATCGCGTTGCTGTGCGCATACACGACTACGACAGCAAACAGTCGCCGCTTTACTATCAGGCCGACAGCAACTGTGCCATTGCAGGCGTTACCGACCTTTATTCTGAGGACGGCGGCAACACATGGTCAACCATATCTGAATTCAACAAAGACGATGAGACCGGACGCGCCTACTGCGTGTGGCCCATACGCATAGGCATCTCCGACGTGGCCGAGGCGGTGAAGAACCCCACGTTCGACCGCACCCTTCTTGCCTACAACGTCTATCGCAACGGCACATGCATCAACACCATGTCGGTGTATGAGGCGCGCCACTCCTTCGTAGACACACATCCCTCTGCCGACAACGACAATGTTTATTCGGTGCAGGCCTTCTACACCAACGGCGATGTGTCGGTGGCGTCGAAACAGTGCACCGTGGGAAAGGTTACGGCCATAGGCAAGGGCATCGCCGACAATGCCGTTGATGTGAATTTCAGCGCAGCCGCAGACCGACTGCTGATAAACGGCGACTTCGACAACGCCACGCTCACCGATGCAGCAGGCCACACCGTGGCAAGCACGCGTGCCTCGGCAATCGACACGGCATCGCTGCCCCACGGCGTATATGTGCTCACTGTAACCAAGTCGGGGCGCAGAAACACCTATAAGATAGCCGTGAAATAACCCTACCGCTGGTTCTGCCAAAGGTCAGGTAGTTCATCTTTCGCCCCCGAACACTGGGAGTTAGCGTTATTTTTAGTAACTTTGCAACAATCAATAACATTGCGGATGTCTTGCCGAGAGGCAACCTCCGGCTCGCAAACGACAGCCGGAGGCATCCGACAGACAAACCCACAATAAAAGTAAAATGGCAGAATCGAATTTCGTAGACTATGTAAAGATATATTGCCGCTCGGGCAAGGGCGGCCGAGGGTCGATGCATTTGCGGCATGTGAAATACAATCCCAACGGCGGACCTGACGGAGGCGACGGCGGACACGGCGGAAGCATAATCCTGAGGGGCAATCACAACTACTGGACGTTGCTCCACCTTAAATTCCAGCGGCACGTGTTTGCCGAGCACGGAGGCAATGGCGGACGCGACAAGTGCCACGGCAAGGACGGCAAGGACATGTATATCGACGTGCCGTGCGGCACCGTTGTCTACAATGCCGAGACAGGAAAATATGTGTGCGACGTGACCTACGACGGTCAGGAGGTGGTGCTCTTGAAGGGTGGACGCGGCGGATTGGGCAATTTCCAGTTCCGCACCGCAACCAATCAGACCCCGCGCTATGCCCAGCCGGGCGAACCTATGGAGGAGATGACCATAATACTCGAGTTGAAACTCCTTGCCGACGTGGGCCTTGTGGGATTCCCCAATGCCGGGAAATCAACCCTTCTGTCGGCTGTCTCGAGCGCACGCCCCAAGATAGCCAACTATCCTTTCACCACACTCGAACCGTCGCTCGGCATCGTTGACTACCGCGACCACAAGTCGTTTGTCATGGCCGACATCCCCGGCATCATCGAGGGCGCGAGCGAGGGCAAGGGACTCGGACTGCGTTTCCTGCGTCACATTGAGCGCAACTCGCTCCTGCTGTTCATGGTTCCGGGCGACACCGACGACATAAAGCGCGAATATGAGGTGCTGCTCAACGAGCTAAGGCAGTTTAACCCCGACATGCTCGACAAGCACCGCGTGCTTGCCGTAACCAAATGCGACTTGCTCGACGACGAACTAGAGGAGATGCTCCGCGAGACATTGCCCACCGATTTGCCGGTGGTGTTCATTTCATCGGTTACGGGAAAGGGCATTGCCCAGCTCAAGGATATACTCTGGAGCGAGCTCAACAGCGAAAGCAACAAGCTGCAGGAGATAACGGCCGAGGAAACACTCGTGCACCGCGACAAGGACATGAGCCGTTTTGCCGAAGAACTGCATGCCGAAGGCGAGGACGAAATAGTGTATGTAGATGCCGAGGACGTGGAGGAAATAGACGATTTCGAGTATGAGGAGGACGACGATGAGTAAGCGTCCCGAACTCACACACTACGACATCGCGCCGCGCGTGACGGCTTTCAGTACCACACGCCACGGCGGAGTGGGCGAGGGCAACTACTCGGAGTTCAACATAAACCCTTATTGCGGCGACCGGCCCGAAGCCGTGTCGGCCAACCTTGAGGCTCTCGCTTCGGAACTCGGCACGCCTTCGTGCAACATCGTGATGCCCCACCAGACACATGGAGTGGAGACGCGTGTGGTGGCAAACGACTTTTTCGCACTGCCGTCAGGTGTGCGCCAAATGGTGCTCGACGGCGTGGATGCAGTGCTCACCGATGTGCCCAACGTGTGCATTGGTGTGTCTACGGCCGACTGCATACCCATTCTTCTCTACGACCCCACACACCATGCTGCGGCAGCAGTGCATGCCGGTTGGCGCGGCACGGCCAAATGCATTGCCCATCATTCCATCGTGGCAATGCAGCTTGCCTACGGCACGCGTCCCGAAGATTTGATTGCCGTCATTGGTCCGGGCATATCGGTAGATAACTTTGAAGTGGGCGACGAAGTGTACAACGAGTTTGCGGCAGCCAATTTCGACATGGAAACGATAGCGCAGCGCAAAGAAAAATGGCACATCGACTTGCCTTTGTGCAACCGCCAGCAGCTCGAAGCCTCGGGGTTGGCATCTGAAAACATAACGATGTGTGGCGTGTGCACCTACGCCAACGTGGCCGACTATTTTTCGGCACGCCGTCTCGGCAAGGAGTCGGGACGCATATTCACCGGCATAATGCTCGGCGAATGAAGCTGACGGCAGGCATGCCGCACCACATTTATATTTACAAATCACTGACCAGATGAACTTACGGACAACAATATCATGCACGGCCGCCCTTTTGTGCCTCACCGCTTTCATGCCGGTGAAAAACCAGTTCACGGCGGCAGAGCAGCAACAGATAAGTCTGCCCACGCCCGGACTGTTTGCGCGCAGCGATGCCTTCAATGTCGATTTCGCTTCGCTCCGGAAGTCGGAATACTCATTTCCGCTACCTGTGGGCAAGGCTACGGTGCTGAAGAACAACAGCATGGAAATAGTGACAACCGAGGGCGATGCTGTAAAGGCTATGTTCGACGGCACTGTGAGGCTCTCGCGCAAGCACAACGAGTTGGGCAATGTCATCGTGGTGCGCCACGGCAACGGCTTAGAAACAGTGTATGCCAACAACGCGCAGAACCTCGTTGAGGTGGGGCAGACCGTGCGTGCGGGGCAGACAATAGCCATCGTGGGCACGAAAAACGGCAAAACCTACTGCGATTTCTCGGTAATGGTGAACGGAGGTCGCATAAATCCATCAACGATAATCGACACACGCAGTCACCGTTTGCGCCGACAAACACTGCTGTGTGAGCGCAGCGGTGCCTATGTAAACGTGAGTGTGGTGGGCGGAAAGGTTGATATGGAAGAGAGTGCTACCGACTTGGAGATGGACGTGTTTGAGAAAACCGGCACTTTCAAGTGGAATCTTTCGGAAATAAGCAAGGAACGATGGGCCTATCCTTTGCCCGGCAGCAAGGTGATAAGTCCGTATGGCGGCAAGCGGCGGCATTCGGGCGTAGATATAAAGACTGTTCCCAACGACAACATCCTTGCCGCATTCGACGGCGAAGTTGTGCGCTCGTCGCCATATTCCGGCTACGGCAACTGCATAATAATAAAACATTCAAACGGCTTGGAAACACTTTATAGCCACCAGTCGAAAAATCTCGTGAAGGTGGGCGATAAGGTGAAAGCTGGTCAGGTGATTGGACTTACGGGCCGAACTGGCCGCGCCACCACCGAGCATCTGCATTTCGAGACCCATTTTCGTGGCCGCCGTTTCGACCCGGCTCTCATATTCGACCATGTGAACAAGTCGTTGCAGCAGGTAACGCTCACGATGAACAAGAACGGAAGCATATCGTCGCAGCGCAACTACTATGCCGAAGGCGGTAAGAAAAACAATGCAAAACGCCACAAATAGGCACTCGGTGTGCGTGCCGACTTTGATTGTCGGTAGGCATGAAAAACACTGATTTAGCCTGATGGGCATGCCAAACCGCATATATTATGGTTAATGTATGCTAAACATCGGCAGCGAAACGTGGCGAAATAGCTAAATTTGCAATATGATAGAAATGACCGCTCCGCGAGCGTCATTGCATAAATGTGTAATTTAAAGAAATATGAACGCAAAGTCATTATTATTTGCCTTGTCGCTCGCAACAATGACAGCGAGCGCACAGGGAACGTCGGGTATCGACCGCAACAACATGAACCCGTCGGTGAAACCGGGCAACGATTTCTATGAGTATGCCATTGGCGGATGGCGCAAGGCACATCCGCTCGATGCTGAACATGCCCGCAACGGGTCGTTCATCGACCTCGACGAGCTCAATCAGAAGCGCATCCTCGGTCTTATAGAGGAGTATTCATCGAAACCGCAGGAAAAGGGAACACTCGGACAGAAAATTGGATCGCTCTACAATCTCGCCATGGACAGCGTGCGCCGCAACCGCGAAGGTGCCGAACCGCTGAAGCCAGTGCTTGCCAAAATAGCTGCCATTGCCGACCGACGCGAGTATCAGCTCGTCACGGCGCAGCTCGACCGCTGCGGCATTGGCTGCATGATGTATGGCGTGGGAGTGGGTGCCGACATGCGCGACGCTGCCAACAACATCGTAGGAGTGTCGCAGGGCGGACTCGGACTTGGTGAGCGCGATTATTATTTGAAGGACGATGAACAGTCGAAGAAAGTGCTCGACGCCTACAAGAAATTCCTTGTTGACGTTCTGAAACTGGCCGGAAACGATGCCGCAACAGCCGAGAAGAAAATGCAGGCCACGCTTGCCATTGAAACGAGCATAGCAAAAGCCAGCTACGACAATGTGAAGTTGCGCGATGTGGAAGCCAACTACCACAAGATGACCTACAACGAACTCGTAACGAAATTCCCCGGCATTGACTGGGGCAACATGTTCCTTGCACAGGGCTTCCCGCCGTTCCAGTATGTTGACATGGGCCAGCCCGAACCTCTGCACGAGGTGGAGAAAATACTTGCCGAGACTTCTCTCGACGACCTCAAGGCTTATGCAGAGTCGCATGCAGTGAACACTTTGGCTAATTACCTCGACGACAATTTCCGCAGTGCGGTGTTTGAACTGAACAAAAGCCTCTCGGGCGTGCAGCAAGACCGTCCGCGCTGGAAGCGTGCCACCAGCTTGGTGAGCAGCGTTCTCGGCGAAGCCATAGGCAAACTCTATGTTGAGAAATACTTCCCCGAGAGCAGTAAGCAGCACATGTTGCGCCTCGTGGGCAACCTGCAGACAGCCCTTGCGCAGCGCATCGACGAGAGTTCGTGGATGAGCGATGCCACCAAGGCACAGGCAAAGGACAAACTCAGCAACTTCATCGTGAAGATTGGCTATCCCGACAAGTGGAAGGATTACAGCAAACTGCAGATTGATGACAACCTGTCGCTGCTGGAAAACATGTGCCGTGTGTCGGAGTTCATGTCGCAGGATTACATCGACCGCAAGGTGAACAAGCCCGTTGACAAGACAGAGTGGCAGATGACTCCGCAGACTGTGAATGCTTATTACAACCCCACCACCAACGAAATTTGTTTCCCGGCAGCAATACTCCAACCGCCGTTCTTCGACCCCAATGCCGACGATGCAGTGAACTATGGCGGCATAGGTGGCGTGATAGGCCATGAGATGAGCCACGGTTTCGACGACCAGGGTAGCCAGTTTGATAAGACCGGTAACCAGAACAACTGGTGGACTGATGCCGACAAGAAGAATTTCGAGGCACGCACCAAGGTGCTCGCCGACTATTTCAGTTCGGTTGAGGCTCTTCCGGGCAAGAAAATAAACGGACGTCTGACCCTGGGCGAGAACATAGGCGACAACGGCGGACTGAACATCGCTTTCCGTGCTATGCAGAATTCGCGCAAGGAACATCCCCTTGGCAATGTCGATGGCTTCACTCCCGAACAGAGGTTCTTCCTCTCTTGGGCTACAGTATGGGCAGGCAACGCCCGTCCCGAGTTTGTTGACCGTCAGCTGAAAACCGACCCTCATTCGCCTGCCGAGGCCCGCGTGAATGCAGCTCTGCCGCAGATTGACGCGTGGTACACAGCATTCGGCGTGAAGAAGGGCGACAAGCTCTTCGTGCCGAAGAACAAGCGTGCACACATTTGGTAAGATGATAAGTGAATATACGACAAAGGGCCGCGTCCATAAGGACACGGCCCTTTGTCGTTGGTAAGCATTTTTGCAACTGCGCGTGCAGTGTGCCGTGGCGCGCGGCAAGGCTTGGCCGCTACTTGCGGCTCATGCTTTGCTGCCGCCTGTATTCGGTGGGCGACATGCCGAGTTGGCTTTTCGTGAATTTGCCGAAGAACGAAAGGTTGGGGAAATTGAGCGTGTCGGCAATCTCCTTTATCGACATGTTGGAGTTGCGCAGGTAGCGCACGATTGTTTCGGTTGTGCTCTGGTGAATCCATTCGAGTGCTGTCTTGCCGCTCACGTTCTTTGATATGAACGACAGGTATTTGGGTGTTATGCACAGAGCCTCGGCATATTTCTTCACCGAACGCACGCGTCCGTTGTTGGCCGAAAGCATCTTTATAAACCGTGAAAACAGCAGGTTGGCCTGTTTTATGTTCCCACCGTTGTCGGCATACTGCACATGTGGTGCTATGATGGCACACAACTCGTAAAAGGCGCACTGGAATATGCTGTGCATAATCTCCTTGTGGTAATAGCCGTGAGGATAGTTCACCTTGTGTGCTATTATGCTGTAATATTTCACCATGAGTGCCTGCCGCTCGTCGTCGAGGTGTATCACGGGGTTCTTTGCTATGTAAGAGAGTGTGCTCAGCACGTCGTTGTTTATCTGCAAGCTCTGTTGTGCAGCCTTGTATGAAAGTCCTACAATCTTCGACTCAAAGTCGGGCGACATCATGTAGTTGTCGAGAAACTGGTCGGGAAGGCACACCAGCACGTCGCCGGCACTCGCAGTGTATGTCTGTCCGTTAACGTCGCCCTGTATGCGGCCTTTTGCCAC
The DNA here is from genome assembly GCA_963602915.1 of Dysosmobacter segnis. Taxonomy (GTDB): domain Bacteria; phylum Bacteroidota; class Bacteroidia; order Bacteroidales; family Bacteroidaceae; genus Prevotella. The sequence goes on from CAVCLB010000002.1 coordinate 90,368, forward strand.
ATACATCATTATAATCATGTTGAGCTTTATGGTGCCCTCTATCGGCGTGACACCAATCTTGTCTAGAATCATGATGTCGCCGTCGGAATAGTCGGCAGCGCGTTTGCTGAGAATGAAGTCGAAATCGATTTTCTGTTCTTTTTTTTCTTGCTCCATTGGTAATAATTTCCTTGTTTGCTTGCAAAATTAGCCATTATTTCGTAAATGGGTATTTTCATTTTATCCGAAAAAATGTTCATTATCGGAATGTGTAGGTATTTATGGCTTATTTTTCCACAAATGGGCGGAATTTAACGGATATTAGACAACCATGTGTAGTGGAGTATTTGTCGTGGGTAGGAATATTGTCGCAAGGTATGGTGGATATGGCCTTCTGACTGAACTGAAATGGTGTTGTGTAGGGTAGGGTACTTGACTTATGGGCATAAAAAAAGGGGCTCCGCTGAGTCCCAACCTTTGTTAACCTTAAATCTAATACCATGAAAAACATTGCAAAGATACAGTTGTTTTGTTATCCGTGCAAATTTTCAGGCAGAAAATCAGGTCTGCGAACCGTTAAATAGATTATTTCTTGACATAAATCAATAAAATATGCCAAAAAACTATCCTTTTTCTTTCTACACACAGGTTTTCGTGTGCGTCATCTACACATTGATTTTACGCTTGCAAAGTTAATTTTGTCGTGTTACGCAGACTTTAATGTGGTGTGACAAAGCCGTTACATATAAAGACCGGACATGTTTTTCCGGCCTTTTTAGGTAATGCTTGTGATGGGAATACGAAAAAAACGCACGGTAGGAAAATAACCGTGCGTTTTTGTTTGCAGCAATGTTGCTGCGTTAGCTTGTGTTTGTTGCCGTGCAGCGGTGCTTTACTTGAACACGCAGTAGGTGGGCAGTCCGCGCCAGCATTGCGGTTGTTGCAGTCCGAGTATATGGGCTATTGTCGCTGCGGTGTCGTATTGTATCACCGTGTCGGTTATGGTCAAACCGCTTTTGATGCCTTTTCCGCAAATTATGTAGGGTATTTCCATCTCGAGCAATGTCTGTCCTCCGTGTGAGCGGCCTATGCCTCCGTGGTCGGAGGTGACGATGATAACCGTGTCATCGTATATGCCTGCGTCTTTGAGAGCCTGTATGAGGCGGCCTATCTGTATGTCGATGCTTGCAAGCACATCGTAGTAGGCAGGCGTGTCGTGGCCTATGGCATGTCCCACATGGTCGATTTGGTCGAAGCAAACGGCAAAGAGTGTGGGCTTCTGTGCCTTTATGTAGGCTTCGGCCATGCGGCACAGTTGGGTGGAGTCGTGCTCGTAGTTGGATGCAACGTCAACGTAGTTGATTGCAGCCGAGTCTACAACATACTTTATGCCGCCCCATTCGGCTATGCATCCCGACGTGGCTTTCGGACGTTGTTCGCGCAGTATGGAGAATATTGTGGGATAGATGCCACGCGAATTGGTGCATACCGAAGGCACTTCGGGCACTCTTGAGTTCCAGTTTGTGTAGCCGTGCATCTCGGTAGGTGCGCCGTTGAACATCGAAGCCCAGTTTATTGCCGACTCCGATTTGAGCACACAACGTTTCTTCAGAGTGTAGCATCCGTTGTGCATGAGACTTTGCAGGTTGGGAATGTCGTGTGCTTTGGGCACGCTGTAAGCCCCCCATCCGTCGAGACCGATGAGCAGAACATGTTTGGCTATGGCCTTTGTGGCCGACATCGCGGTTGTAGTTGTCATGGCGATGAGAGCGAGCAGGATTATTGTCTTTCTCATTTTTCTATAGGTTTTTATTTGTGGTGTTATGTTTTTTGCTTGTCTGTGGCTGTCGGTGTGATTGTTATATGACTTGTGTTCCGGCTTTTACTTCAGTGTCAATTTTGTTGTCGCCCCACAACAAAGTAACCTTGAACGGCACATTGGTGCTTATCGTAACCTTTGGCTTCTCGTTTTGCGAGTTGCGGCGTGCTATTTTAAACGACACATTTCCGGTTTCTCCGAACGGATACCGGTCTATTCCGTAGCCGTCGAGGAGCGTAACATCGATGGTGATATGTCCTTCGGCGGCGTTAGGACGTATGCCGAATACAAACTCGAAGAGGTCGGATATAGGTGCAAGTCCGGTCCATCCCACGAAATCGCGGCGTGCCATGAAGCCCGGTTCGGCACTCTCGGGAGCATAGTATTCCCAGAACGTACCGGTTTTCTCATACACTTTGAGCACGTTGTCGTAGTGGTTCATGGCTATGTCGTGCGCCAGTTTGCGGTAGCCCTTGTCTATAAGGCCGGATATAACCATATAGTTGGCACCCGTCCAAACGCCTCCTACCCAATAACGTCCGTTGGCTTTGTATTTCGGATTGTCGGCCGCGAGCGACGGAATGCGGTGTGGACGTTTGAATTTGGTGGTGTCGTCGAGATGCTTTACAAACCTGTCGAGCCTGTCTTTTGACAATACGTCGGTCTGCAAGGCCCAATAGGCGTATATGCCCTGTGTGGTTGAAAGCGAGTCGTTGTCGTATTGGTCGTAGAGAAAAGCGTCGCGGTCGTTCCACATATTGTCGTTTATGTAGGCCGTAAGGCGTTTCACGTCGTCTTCAAATTCCTCTATTTCCTGCCATCGTTCAAGGAAGAAACCCATCTTGAGTAGTATGTTGGCCGTGAGAATCTGTTGCAGGCAGGCATCGAGCCAAATCATGTGTCCGTTGCTGTATATGGTGTTGTAGCCTTCGGGCACACGCGGCATGTTGTCCATTCCCGTTCCCCAACCGCTGCTCCAGTAGGTTCCGTTGCGCCAAGTGCGGTTGAGTTTGAGCCATTTGTAGTAGGCTGCGAGCACGGGAAACACCTTGTTCAGACGACTGTCGTCGCCGGTCTGCGTGTAGTAGAGCCACTCAGCCCACGGCAGGAGGTTAGGTCCTGTCGAGGTGGGATCGTAGCGTCCGAAGCAGTCGGAGCCGTCGGCGCGTATCTCACGGCATATAAATCCGTCGGGATGTTGCTTTGCGTAGAAATTGTCGAGTGTTTTCTGGAAAGGGAAGAAGCGCGAACCGTATCGGCAGAACATCGAGATGAAGGCGTTGTCCCACATGAAAATGTTGCCGTTGTAGGCCGGGGCGATGTATGACGACACGAAGCCCGAGTCGTCGAGAGGCTGGCAGATGTTCTTGATGCCTATCTGCCATGCCTTCCAATACATGTCTATTTCCTTTTGGTGTCCGTCCCAGTAGGGGGCAGGCAGTGTTTTCTTGGCCTGCTCGAAAGTACCGGGCTTGGTCTTTTCAACTTTCGCTGTACGGAAAGAATTCTCGGCCACGAGTGTCTGCATGACGTAGGTGTTCTTGTAAGGCAGCTTGTATAGAGGCGAACCCGACGAAATGAGGTTCTGTCCGAGTGTCGGCGCGGCTGCCAGCAACGCCATGCACGATGCTATGATGTGTGTTTTCATATATTCTTTTTTATGTTGCAGGATGTCGGTTGTGTGCTGTTTCATTTCGCGCCCATGAGTCTTTTTATTTTCCAGAAGATATCGGTGTTCTCCATTATGCCGGTGAAATTCTCCGAACCAGGACCGAATGCATACACAGGCACCATTGTTCCGGAGTGGTCTTTGGTTGAGAAGCAGCACACAACCTTGCCTTCTTGCTTGTCGCCGCTTACTAATGAGAGTCCTCCGGTTTCGTGGTCGGCGGTGACAACGACGAGAGTTTCGCCGTCTTGTGCAGCCCATTGCATCACGCGGCCTATGGTTTGGTCGAAGTCGAGCGTCTCTTTCATCAGCAAGTCGAGCTGGTTGAAATGCCCGTAGTCGTCGAGTTGCGACCCTTCAATCATCATAAAGAATCCCTTGTCGTTCTTATTCATCAGTTCGATGCCCTTCATCGAAGCCCGTGCGAGCAGGTCGCCGCGTTCGTCTGGCAACGGCGTGTCAACGTCGTAAGGCACTGCGAAGAGCTTGCCGCCATTCCAGTTGAAGAAATCGTCGAGCGTGCGTGCCACATGATAACCCTTTTGTTCGAGTTCGGCAAACACGTTGCGGCCATCCTTGCGGTTGGTGAATTTCTGTGCGCCACCGCCGAATGCGAAGTCAACGCCGCTTGTCGGGTAGTCGCCTATGAGTTCTTCCTCGTTGTCACGGTCGATGTTGTGTCCGCAGAAATCACATGGTGTCGCGTCCCAAAGGCGGCATGTCACGGCAATGCCTGCATCTTTGCCCAGCCCTTTGGCCACGTCTACGAGTGTGGTGAGCGGTCGTCCTTCAGGGTCTACGCCCACGGCGTGGTATATTGTCTTGTGGCCTGTAGCGAGCGAAGTGCCTCCCGAACCCGAATCGGTGATGAGTCGGTTTGAAGCCCACGTCTTCGACAGACCGGTGTATTGCGCGTTTTCAATCCACAGTTTGCCCCGGTTGCAGGTCCATGCGGTGTATATGTGCATCAAACTCATGCCGTCGCCAATCATCAGTATAACGTTTTTCACATTCTTTCCCTTTGGCGGAATAATCTTTTCCACGGCATAAGGCTTGTCGAAAGTGAATGTTTGTGTGGGCATGTTATACTGTGCCGACACACTAGTGGCGCACAGCACGAGCGCGGCTGCGGCCAGAATTTTCGTCAATTTCATATTTGTCAGGTTATTAAATTGTCATCGTGGTATTGTGGGCGAGGCGCATGCCGATGTCGTGCAACACTTGCCTATATATGCAAAGTTAGTGCTTTTTTCCGAGAATGTGCGCCATGACACACAATATTAGCACAGTGTTAATGGCTTGCCGCATGCGAAAGGAATTCCATGCGGTGCGTCTAGTAGAGAATAAGAACAAGAGAAAAAACCAAAAGGGCGTTCTGTTTCATGCCCGTGGAAAATGCCATGCTGCATGAAACAGAACGCCCTTGGTGGAAACAGAACGTCCCTTGGTATATATTATATATTAGGTGTATCCCACACCTTGGTCTTTGTGCATGTCAAAGGCAACTCCTGGTTGCCCACCTTAATTACGAAATCGCCTTCTTCAAGTATCCACTTTCCGTCGGCACCTACGTATGCGAGGTTCTTGGCAGGCAGTTGGAATGAAACAGTCTTCGTTTCGCCTGGTTGCAGTTCAATCTTGGTGAAGTTGCGCAGACGCTTGTTGTCAGGCACCATTGAGGCCACGAGGTCGCTGCTGTACAGCAGTACAGATTCCTTTCCGGCCTTGTTTCCAGTGTTCTTCACGTCCACCGTGAAATTGATTGTGTCGTCGGCAGTGAACGATGTCTTGTCGGCTTTAAGGTTGGAATAACCGTAAGTGGTGTAGCTCAGGCCATAGCCGAAAGGCCATTGCAGCGAAACCTTTGCGTCATAGTTGTATGCTCCCTCCATCGTACCGATTTCTTCAGACACTTTGTAGTCGTAGGTGTGGAGCGAATTTATTTCCTTCGGATAGGTGTAAGGCAGCTTTGCCGAGAAATTCACGTCGCCTGCGAGCAGATTGGCGAGTGCATCAGCACCGTAGTTTCCGGGCAACATGATGTCAACCACGGCTTTTGCCAGCGGTTCGATGTCGGCTATCAGGCGCGGACGACCCTCGTTGAGTATGAGAATTATGGGCTTGCCCGTCTTGGCAAGAGCCTTCACGAGGTCGCGCTGGTTTGCAGAAAGCCACAGGTCGTTGAGGTTTCCGGGAGTTTCGCAGTAGGAGTTCTCGCCTATGCAGGCCACAATCACGTCGGCATCGGCGGCTGCACTGACGGCACGACCAATCTGCGGCTCGTTCTCATCATAGTAGGCTCCGTCTTCGTTGTAAGTCACTCCCTGCTCGAGAATGATGTTTTCCTTGCCGTATTTGTTGCACATTGCCTCGTAAATGGTGTTATACTTGGTTGCAAGGTCTTCGGCTTTCGATCCTTGCCATGTGTAGCTCCAACCTCCGTGAAGGCATCTCATCTGGTTGGCATTGGGTCCTGTGAGCAAAATCTTCTTGCCCTTGGCGAGCGGCAGAATGCCGTCGTTCTTCAACAACACTTCGGTTTCTTCTGCGGCACGCAGTGCTTTCTCGGCAAACTCGTCGCTTCCGAATTTCTCATAGCCCTTGCCTCCGGTGTTGGGCTCGTCAAACAGTCCGAGACGGTATTTCACTCTCAGTATGCGGCGCACTGCATCGTCGATGCGTTCCTTGCTCACCTTGCCTTCTTCAACGAGTTGTTTGAGCAAGATGCAGAAGTCCACGCTATACGGATCCATTGACATGTCCACGCCGGCATTGATAGCAATGCGAATGGCGTCCTTCTTGTCTTTCGCCACTTTCTCGCGTGTGAAGAGGTTGGTAATGTCTGCCCAGTCGGTGACAATCATTCCGTCCCAGTTCAAATCTTCCTTCAGCCATTTCGTGAGATACTCGTAGCTGGCATGAACTGGCACTCCGTTGATGCTGGCGGAGTTTACCATGATGGTGAGAGCACCTGCTTGTATGGCTGCTTTAAACGGTTCGAAATATTTCTCTCTGAGCATCGAGGGCGAGAGATAAGCGGGCGTGCGGTCTTTGCCCGACCATGGTGCGCCGTAGGCCATGTAGTGTTTCACGCTCGTAGCCACGTTGTATTTTCCGAGATGGTTGGGGTCGTCGCCCTGATAACCCTTTATTTCAGCCTCGGCCATACGGGCGTTGACAATGGCATCCTCGCCGAAACTCTCCCAAATGCGTGGCCATCGCGGGTCGCGTCCAAGGTCGAGCACGGGGTTGTACACCCACGGGCAGTTGGCTGCCCGGCTCTCATAGGCGCAAATCTCGGCACCGGTGCGAGCCAGTTCGGTGTTGAACGATGCGCCGAGGTTGATTGGCTGCGGAAACAGTGTTCCACCCTGCACATAGGTCACGCCGTGGTTGTTGTCAAGACCGTAGATTGTGGGTATGCCGATGTGCTTCATCGACTTCTTCTGGATAATCCTTATCCATTTCTGCCATTGGGCCACGGTGGCGGCACGGGTGGCAGGAGCGTTCAGGACAGAACCTATCTTGTATTTCGAGATGCAGGTGTCGAGCATCACTTCGTTCAAGTCCCATTCTCCTTTCTGGCTTCCGTTGCCATGCTTGTCCTTGTTCTCTTTCACCGATCCCAGCACGTCGAGGTTCAGTTCAAGCATCTGCCCGATTTTCTCGTCGAGCGTCATCTTCTTAAGCGTAGTCTCTATCTTCGCTTCAATTTCCGCATCCTTCGGGATAGCGGGCTTCACACGCTGCGCGGCAGCGTCAATTCCAAGCAGCGCGAGTGCTGCAAAAATAAAAATCTTTTTCATATCTTCGGTTTGTTGTTCATGCTGTAATGCGTTGTCGTTTACATGATACGCCCCAATCTATTATGCCAAAAACAGCCGTTAGGGTTTTGTAATTGTTTATGTCAAGTAGTTATGGCTACAAAATTAATCAATTTGTGTTTGTTGGCAAACATATTGGGTGATAATCGTGACTGCGTTTTAAATTTGTTTGCAACCTTCCTCTTCAAGATGCCAAAACATCTCAAAACTATAAGCCGCAAATCATACCAACTTATTGTTTCACCGTTACAAAAATTGCGGTAAAGGAGTATATTCTCGGATTTTATGTTTAACTTTGCCGTAGGTCAACAACCGCTTGCTCGGGTTTGGGGCAGCACTTGTGCAAGTGGAGATAATGTTGCGGGCAAATTTCTTACAACTTGTTGTTGTACAGACATTCTGCCTTGTTTTGAAAAATACGGGTCTGCCCTACAGAACAAATATTACGGGTCAGCTAATTTAAGTATATTGAAGGTATCAGACTGCGCTTGTGCAATGTGGTGCAGACTGTGCCCAAACTGAAAGTTATGAATATTTTAACCGGAACACAGATGCGTGAACTCGACAATTATACAATCGAGCACGAACCAATATCATCCATCGACCTTATGGAGCGTGCCGCGAAGGCAGTGGCTGAGGCAATTGCCGAAGAGTGGGCGGGCACTTTCCCCGTAGTGGTGTTTGCCGGACCGGGCAACAACGGAGGCGACGCTCTTGCCGTTGCAAGACTTTTGGCCGACCGTGGCTACCGTGTTGACACCTATCTTTTCAATATAGGCAACCACCTTTCCGACGATTGCTCGGCAAATAAAGATCGTCTTTCCGACTGCCTGCACAAAGGCGTGTTCAACGAGATAACGCATGATTTCGACCCTCCGAAGCTCACCCCCGACACAATAGTGGTTGACGGATTGTTCGGTTCGGGACTTGACAGACCGTTAGCTGGCGGTTTCGCATCGCTCGTGAACTACATAAACCAGTCGCCGGCACATGTGGTGAGCATCGACATTCCGTCGGGTATGGCCGCCGAAGACAATCCCGCCGACGCCCGTGCAAGCATCGTAAAGGCCGAAATCACGCTCACTCTGCACCAGAAGAAGCTCTCGATGATGTTGCCCGACATGCAGAAATACCTCGGCAAGGTGCGCGTGCTCGACATCGGTCTCGACTGCCAATTCGCTGCAAACATGTCTTGCCGCTACACAACACTCGACGAACAGTATGTGAAACGGCAGATGCTTGCCCGCGACGATTTTGCACATAAGGGCGACATGGGCAATGCTTTGCTAGTAGCCGGGTCGTATGGAATGGCCGGAGCATCGGTGCTTGCTGCAAGGGCATGCCTGCGTTCGGGCGTGGGCAAGCTGAGTGCACTCACGCCTAAGTGCAACTACGACATTATGCAGATGTCGGTGCCCGAGGCTGTGGTGTTGCCCGACAGGGAAAACTACTTCTCTGAGGCTGTCCCTGCCGACCGTTACGATGCCATAGGCATAGGTCCCGGGCTCGGACAGGAGGAATACTCCGCGCTCGCAGTCATGTCGCAAGTGCAGCAGGCACAGTGTCCCGTGGTGCTCGATGCCGATGCACTCAATATTCTCGGAGCACACTCTGCATGGCTCGGCCAGCTTCCCGAAGGCGTGATTATGACCCCGCATCCGCGCGAATTCGACCGCCTTGCCGGCATGCCCATACGTTCGGCCTACGACCGCCTTGCTGCTGCAATCAATATGGCCGTGTCGCTCAAGGCATATATAATGCTCAAGGGACACTACACTGCGCTTTGCTTGCCCGACGGCAGTGTGATATTCAACACAACGGGCAACTCGGGCATGGCCACGGCAGGTGCAGGCGACGTGCTCACGGGGCTTCTCACCGGTCTCCTTGCACGCGGCTACAACCGCAAACACGCATGCATCACGGCCATGTATGCCCACGGACTTGCAGGCGACATAGCAGCCTCGTGTGTGGGAAAGGAAAGTCTAACGGCCAGCGACATAATAGCGTGTCTGCCCGATGCGCTCAAGAAACTCTACGAATGAAAACCGCGCCGCCCAACACTTGGCGCACAACCATACAGCAACGATGAAGAAGAAACTGCTTACAATCATCCTCGCCGCCATTGCGGCAAGTAATGCCGCAGCCGACAACGCGGTTGAGGGACTCACCTATTTCCTTCCGAAAACCGCAGTGCGGATGTCGGTGCTTGTTGAAAAAACAACGTTCAAGCCCGGCGAATTGGCCGACTATTCGGAAATATATTTCAAGGTTTCAGCCGCAACCGAGCCTTCAACAACCTACCGTATAGTGGGCGTCACGTTCACGCCGGTAGGTCTGCCCGACAGTTCCAAGCGCTACACGGTGGCAATAGACAAGAAACACAGCATTCTGTCGGTTGATTGCGACCGCAATGGGGTGATAAAAGCCATAAACGACAAGGTGGCCGACACCGCGCAACCTAAGCCCTTCAAGGCTGCACGCAAGGCCGCGCCGCTCGACCCCCGCGACTATATGAGCCAGGATATTCTCACCGCCGGCAACCTTCCGAAAATGGCTCAGCTCGTGGCGCAGGAGATTTACGACATCCGCGACAGCCGAAACCAACTGTCAAGAGGCGAAGCCGACAATATGCCTAACGACGGGGCGCAGCTCAAAATGATGTTCAGCGAACTGAAAAAGCAGGAAACTGCACTCACGCAGATGTTCACAGGCACTACCGACCGTGACACCATTGAGAATGTAGTGACCTTCGTGCCGCAGAAAGAACAGCCGCGACAGGTGGCGTTCCGCTTCTCGCGCGCCTTCGGTTTTGCCGCTGCCGACGACTATTCGGGTGCACCTTATTATATTACGGTGACCGATGAGAATGTGGTGGCCGACATGCCCGATGATGCAAATATGACAAAGAAAGACAAGGATGATTTCCAACTCGCAATGAATCTGCCGGGAAAAATAAAGCTTACGCTTACCGACGGCAACGACGAGGTGGCTTCCTATGAAACGTGGGCAGCACAGTTCGGGCGCACCGAAACCCTCAGTGGTGCTTTGTTCGGCAAGAAAATCACGTCGCACGTCACGTTCGACCCCGTGACGGGAGCGGTAGTGAAATTGCTTACCGAACCGTTGGAATGACATAACGGCGGCTCCTGCCGCCTACAAAAATGCAAAAAACAAACGCCGTGCAACCCTTATGCGAGCTGCACGGCGTTTTGCTTTTTGTAGCAATTCGTATTCTGTCGGTCTACATTACGGTAAGGTTCACCTTCTGCACGTCATGGCTGTTGGGGCCGGTCATCACTTCGATGAGGCCCGGGTCGATTACATGGTGACACTCACTGTCGTAGTATTTCAGAAGTTCGGCACTCAGACTGAACGTCACGTCTTTGCTCTCGCCGGCGGCGAGCTGCACACGCTTGTAGCCTTTCAGCTCCTTCACGGGGCGTGAAACGCGTGCCACTGGGTCGTGGGTGTAGAGCTGCACCACCTCGCAGGCATCGCGCTTGCCTGTGTTCTTCACCGTAACCGTTACCTCCACGCTGCCGTCCTGTGTCATTGTCGGGGCCGACAGACGCGGGGCAGAATACTCAAATGTGGTGTAGCTCAGACCGTAGCCGAAGGGGAAGGCAGGGTCGTTGCGCACGTCGAGATAATTGCTTTGGTATTTGAGAAACTCGGTGCGGTCGTCGCCCACGGGTCGCCCGGTGGGCAGATAGTTGTAGTAGAGAGGCTCCTGACCCACATGCTGCGGCATGCTCACCGTGAGTTTGCCCGACGGACATTTGTCGCCGAACAGCACGTCGGGTATAGCATCGGCTGCCTCGCTGCCCGGGAACCACACGTTGAGAATGGCCTCCACGTTGTTTTTCTCCCAGTTCATTATTGTCGGGCGGCCCGAGAAATTGAGCAGCACCAGCGGTTTTCCGAGAGCTACAAGTTTCTGCAGCAGTTCCATCTGCATGTCGGGCAGTCCGAGGTCGGCCCTGCTTGCAGCCTCGCCGCTCATGTCGGCAGCCTCGCCCATAGCGCACACTATGACATCGGCAGCCTGTGCCACGCGCAAAGCCTCGGCATTGAGAGCCGCGTTGTCGCCGCGTTTCAGTGTTTTGTCAAATGCCGCAGCCTTCTGTAGAGCCTCGTCGGAGCAGAGGTTGCAGCCTTGCGAGTAGAGCAGTTCGGCTTTTCCGGCGAGAGCTTCGGCCATACCGTCCTTCAGCGAACGGTATTTCTCGGGTGCGCGTGCCACTGTCCACGAACCGCACATCTGTTCGGCCTCGTCGGCCAGAGGCCCTATGAGTGCAATCTTTCCCTTTTTCTGCAACGGCAACAGATTGCCGTCGTTTTTCAGCAGAACAAACGATTCGGCGGCAATGTCGCGTGCTGCCTTTCTGTTCTCGGCCGAATAGATGTCGGTCTTGCGCCGCTTTGCATCGCAGTATTTGTAAGGGTCGGCAAAAAGTCCGAGCTTATATTTTGCTTCTAGCACCCGTCGGCAGGCCGTGTCGATGTCGTTTACCGACACCTTACCCTCCTTCACCGACTGTTCGAGCGTGCGAATGAAACCTTCAGACACCATGTCCATGTCGGTGCCGGCCTTCAGTGCCTGTGCCGACACACTTTGAAAGTCGCCCACGCCGTGCGCCATCATCTCGCGCACCGAAGCATAGTCGGTGACAACGAAGCCGTCAAATCCCCACTGCTTGCGCAGCACGTCGTTGAGCAGCCAGCTGTTGCCCGTGGCCGGAATGCCATCGATAAGGTTGAACGACGACATCACGCTGCCCACGCCGGCCTCTACTGCGGCCTTGTAGGGAGCAAAATACTGGTTGTACATGCGCGTGTGGCTCATGTCAACGGTGTTGTATTCCTTTCCGGCCTCCACTGCACCGTAGAGCGCAAAGTGCTTCAAGCAAGCCATGATGTTCTGCTTCTGGGTGAGGTCGCCCTGATAGCCGCGCACCATTGCAGCTCCCATTCTGGCACTGAGATACGGGTCTTCGCCGTTGCCTTCGCATATTCTGCCCCATCGTGCGTCAAGAGCCACGTCAACCATAGGACTGAATGTCCAGCAAATGCCGTCGGCTGAGGCTTCTTTGGCGGCCACGCGTGCGCTGCGTTCCACTGCCTCGTCGTCCCAAGTGGATGCGAGGGCGAGCGGAATGGGGAATATCGTTTCATAGCCGTGTATCACGTCCATGCCCACAATAAGCGGTATGCCGAGGCGGCTCTTCTTCACCGCGAGCTGCTGCAAAGCCTTTATCGCGTCGGCTCCTTTTATATTGAACACTCCGCCCACGTTGCCTTTGGCAATCTCACTTCCCGTGGGACTTGTTGCAGCACCGCCGGTTGTGATGTCGCCTGCTACGAGAAGGTTGAGCTGACCTATTTTCTCCTGCAGCGTCATGCGTCCCATCAGGTCGGACACAAATGTGTGCATGTCTTGTTTTTGGGCAAAGCCCGCAGCCGATGCAAGGAGCATAGCGGCTGCAACCATTGTCTTTTTCATGTTTATGGGGCTTTACTTGGTGAGCTTGAAATTAACTTTCAGCGGCAGGTTGTCGGCTGCATTTCCTATGAGCGCGGTGAAGTCGCCTTCTTCGGCCACCCATGCCTTGGCTTTGTCGTCGTAGAAGCTGAGTGCCGACTTGTCGATGGTTATCTGCACATCCTTGCTCTCACCCGGCTGAAGGTTTACCTTGGCAAAGCCTTTCAGTTCTTTCTCGGGGCGCGGCAACGATGCCTTTGCGTCGTGTATGTAGAGCTGCACCACCTCCGATCCGGCGCGTTTGCCGGTGTTCTTCACATTCACGGTGAATGTGATCTTGCCGTCGCGCGTCATGGATTGGCGGTCGGCGCGTGCGCCCGACAGTTTGAATGTGGTGTAGCTCAAGCCGTGGCCGAAGGCAAAGAGCGGCTTTGTCTTTTCCTTGTCAACCCAACGGTAGCCCACGAATATACCTTCCTTGTATTCCTCGTCGATAATCTTCTTGTCGGCGCGCCATGTTCCGGGATAGGTGCCGAGCTTGTGTGCACCAACGTCCTGCAGTGTGGCTGGCCATGTGAACGGCGTCTTTCCCGACGGGTTGGAGTCGCCCGTCAGCACCGATGCTATGGCTGTGCCAGCCTCCGAACCCAAGAACCATGCCTGCACTATCGCACCCACGCTGTTTTTCCACGGCATGGCCACGGCGTTGCCCGATATGTTCACCACCACAAGATGCTTGTTCACCTTGGCCAGAGCCTCTATCACGCGGTCCTGGTCGTAGGGCAGTTCGAGCTGTTTGCGGTCGTGTCCCTCGCAGTCCTGATAGTCGCTTTTGTTGAGTCCGCCGCAGAATATCACATAGTCGGCATTCTTAGCCTTGGCCACGGCATCGGCTATGAGCTGTGCTGTAGAGCGGTTTTCGCTCAGGTCTTGCCCTGTTGTCACGCCGTTGTAGGCTCCCGTCACGTCGCCCACATATCCGCGTTCGTAGTCAACGGTTATGCCTTGCTTTGCGAGGCGTGCCCTTATGCCGTCGAGCGGCGATGTCTCGTGCTGCACTTTGAGCGACGACGAACCGCCGCCAACGGTCATCATCTTGACAGCGTTTTCGCCGACGACGAGCACGCGGCGTGCATTGCGTGTGTCAATGGGCAGCACGTTGCCGCGGTTTTGCAGCAGCACGATGCCCTCTTCGGCTATGTTGCGCGCTGCGTCGTAGTGTTCCTCAGAGCAGAGGAAACCTTGCGGGCGGTGGCGGTTCATTGATGTGCGGAAGAAAAGGCGCAGCACGCGGCGCACCTTGTCGTCGAGTTCCTTGGTGGAGTATTTGCCCTCTTTTATGGCCTTGAGATAAGGCTGTGCGAGGTAGTAGTTTTCATAGGCGTTTGACGCTCCCATGGTGAGACCGTTGGTCCATGTGCCAAACTCCATGTCAAGGCCGTTGGTTATGGCCTGGTCGGTGTCGTGTGTGCCGCCCCAGTCAGACACCACTACGCCGTCAAACTGCCAGTCGCGTTTCAGAATGTCGTTGAGCAACCACTGGTTGTGGCAGTTGTGCTGGTCTTTGTATAGGTTGTAGCCGCCCATTATGGCCCACACGCCGGCCTCCTTCACTGCTGCTTTGAATGCGGGCAGATAAATTTCGTGCAGTGTGCGGTCGTCAACAACGACGTTTACCTGGTGTCTGTATTCCTCGTCGTTGTTGAGTGCGTAGTGCTTCACGCATGCCGATACGCCCTTCTCCTGCATACCTTTTATGTAGGGCACCACCATGCGCGAGGTGAGGTAGGGGTCTTCGCCCATGTATTCAAAGTTGCGTCCGTTGAGCGGCGTACGGTAGATGTTCACACCGGGGCCGAGAATCATGTCCTTGCCACGGTAGAGTGCCTCCTCGCCGAGGCTTCTTCCGTAGAGAAGCGACATCTGTGTGTTCCATGTTGCGGCGAGGCATGTGAGTGCCGGGAATGCCACACATGAGTCGTTTGTTTGTCCGGCCTGTTCCCATTCGTCCCAAAGCACGTCAGGACGCACACCGTGAGGGCCGTCGTCGGTCCAGAAATCGGGGATGCCGAGGCGCGGCACTCCGGCCGACGAGAACTTGCTTTGCGCGTGGATAACTCTGATTTTCTCTTGCAGTGTCATGCGGCCGAGCGCGTCATCAACCCTCTCCTCTATGTTTTTTGTGTCGTCGAGATAGACGGGGAGCTTTTGTGCGCCTGCCGTTAGCGTTGTGGCTAATGCGGCGATGGCCAGTAAAAGGTGTTTCATTTATAGATTGATTTAGTGTACTTCTTTGTTCGCGCTTGCGCGTTGTGTGCTTGCGCGGTTTAGGTTATAGTGCAAAGTTAGCGGTTTTTTGTTTCTTGTGTGAAACAGTGAGCTGCAAAAGTGGATAAAAATAGGGCTTACTCCCATTAAATGTATTGATAGCCAAATGGTTGTTGTAAACGTACTCGTCGCGAAATATAGATTTAATGTGAAGCCACATCGTGTGTCTCTGCCCGTGCAAGCGGTTGCAGGAGCGTGTTTTGTAATTATTGGTGTCCGGTAAAATATTGGTCTACCATTGTAAAACAGGGTAAGTCTGGTCTTTATAACACTTCTGCCCCCCGGGGGCTTACTTTTTCCCTTTGCATGGTTAGCACTCCATTGCCCCAGTATGGGGCGAATATTATAGGATAGG
>CAVCLB010000003.1:0-98040 GCA_963602915.1 Dysosmobacter segnis
GCCCCATACTGGGGCAATGGAGTGCTAACCATGCAAAGGGCAAAAGTAAGCCCCCAGGGGGGCAGAAGTCTTATAAAGACCTGACATTCCTCGTTTTACAATGTTAGACCAATATTTTACCGGACACCAATAATTGTTATACAAAAAAAACATCGATGTCAGGTAAAACATTCGCAACTGACCAGTCCCGTAGGGACGACATAGTATAGCGCAGGGGCTTGCCCCTGCGTTTATGCGTTTCAATAAATTTGCCCCTGTAAGGGGCGCATATTTCAATCTCTTACAATGAATTATGCGCCCCTTACAGGGGCAATAGCCAGCAAACCACACAATGGGTAAAAGTAAGCCCTGCATTTTCAGAAGTCTTATAAATGCCAAACATTCCACGTTTTGCAATGTCCGACCTATATTTCCCCGGACCCAGATTAAGAAAACGATAGCGGCAGAGCCGTGGAAACACGGCTCCAGCGGCGGTCATTCAAGGTCGATATGGTTTACCAGCACATTCTCGTGCAGGAATATGCGCGCCGTCTCGCTGAAGCGTTCCTCGCTCTCGGTGGTGAGATAACGGCACGTGCCGCCCTGCGTTATGGTGTCGCGCATGGAGGCATGGCGGTCGAGATAGTCGGCAAGCGAGGCGGCCACATAGGAGCCTTGCGACACCACACGCACGCCATCGGGCACATATCGCACCACACTGTTGATGAGCAGCGGGTAGTGGGTGCACCCAAGTATTATGGTATCTATGTCGGGGTCGCGGCGCATGAGCTGGTCGATGCGCTTCTTCACGAAATAATCGGCACCGGGAGAGTCGGCCTCGCCCGCCTCGACAATGGCCGCCCAAAGCGGGCACGCCACGCCCGACACCTTGATGTCGGGCCACAACTTGCCTATCTCGAGGTCGTAGCTGCGGCTGCGTATGGTGCCCTCGGTGGCGAGGATGCCCACATGCTGGCTGCGGGTGATGGTGCCCACCACCTCGGCTGTGGGGCGGATGATGCCCAAGACGCGGCGTTCGGGGTCGATTTGCGGCAGGTCGCGCTGCTGAATGGTGCGCAGTGCCTTTGCCGACGCAGTGTTGCAGCCGAGGATGACAAGGCGGCAACCCATGGCGAAGAGCTTGAGCACGGCCTGACGGGTGAACTGATAGACCACCTCGAACGACCGCGACCCGTAGGGGGCGCGGGCATTGTCTCCGAGATACATGTAGTCGTACTGCGGCAGAAGCTGGCGTATGCCGTGCAGCACGGTGAGCCCTCCGTAGCCGGAGTCGAACACGCCTATGGGGCCTGACGATTGTGATAACATCATTGCGGTGTGCTTTTCGGTTGTGCGCGCAGGGCCGTGTGGTGCGTGGCCTTGTGCGGGCCGGGGGCTTATTGCAGCCCGAGCTGGCTCTTTATGTAGGGTGTTGCGTCCTCGCCGGCGGCGGGACTGATGTAGGGGCAGGCGTTGGAGTCGGTGTTGAGCACAAACTCATAGGCGCGTGCCTGGCCCACCTTGGCCACGGCGGCGTCGAGACGGCGGCGCAGAGGACGGTAGGCATCGTCGCCGGCCTGCTGCAGAAGGCGTTCAGACTCCTTGCGGAAGGCCGCGTTTTTCTCGACAATCTCCTGCAGCTCGGCCTGCCGCTTGCGCAGAATGGCGGGGGCGAAATCGCGCTGTCCGTCGAGGAATTCCTCATACTTGGCGTTGAACTCGGTTTCGGCGCGGCGCAGCTCGGCGTCGTATTTCTGCCGTAACTGGTCGAGGTCGTGCTTCACTGTGGCGCACTCGGGCATTGACTGGAGCACCGCATCGTAGCTGAAATAGCCGAAACGGGCCTGGGCCCCGGCGCAGAGGGTGGCTGCCGAAAGGGCTATGAGCAGAAAAAGTTTCTTCATGTTGCAATGTGTTGTGCCCTTAAGTGGCGGTGAATAAAAACAACTTGATAGGATTTGAGAAGGGTGAAATACATTTTCTAAATTTCACCAACTTGTTTTTCACCGTCACCAAAGCAAGAGACGAAACCGCGCCGTGCCGCCCGGTGGGTGGCACTCGCCGCTTCGTCTCGCGTTGTGGGTGGGTTTTTACTTTGTCTTGTTGAGCTGGGCCTTAACCTCGGCGGTTACGTCCTTGCTCAGAGTGTCGCTGATGTAGGGTATGCCCGAAGAGAGGTCCATGATGTAAACATAGCCTCCTGCCTTGCCTACGGCCTTGATGGCCTCGACGAGCTTGCTGGTGATGGGGCTTATCTTGTCCTGCTGCAGCTTCTGGATCGACTGTGAGTTGTCCTGGGCTGTCTGCTGGATTTTGGTGTACATCTGCTGGAGGTTGTCCTCGGTTTCCTTGCGCTTGGTGTCGTTCATTGTAGACTTTGTCTTGTCGTAGTCCTCGGCCTTGCGCTGCAGCTCGTCCTGCATCGACTTGAGGTCGTTGTCATACTGCTTGGCGGCAGCCTCGATTTCGCCGCGGGCCTTGATGAACTCTGGCATGGAAGACATCACTTCCTGTGCGTTGATGTGTCCGAATTTCTGTGCGAATGTCGCGAGTGGGGCGAACATAAGCAGCATTAATACTAGCTTTTTCATTGTTACTTATTTTTTTATTGTTTAATTGTTTGCTTTGCGGGGGCGTGCCCTTCGGCACGGAGCGGGCTCTTCAGGCGGGCGGCCGGGCGGCTGCCGGTCAGTTGGAGTAGCCGAGTTTCTGCAGCACCTCGTTGCTGATGTCTACCTTGGGCGAACCGTAGATGATGCCGGTGTCGCTCGCACGGTCAACCACGAGCGAGTAGCCGCGCAGCTCAGAAATCTCCTTCACCGCGTTGTATATCTCCTCCTGTATGGGCGACATGAGACTTTCGCGCTTTTTGAAAAGCTCTCCCTCGGGACCGAAATACTTGCGCTTGAGGTCGCTCGCCTCTTTCTCCTTCTTCATAATGTCCTCCTGCTTGGCCTTTTTCTGCTCCTGCGAGAGGAAAACCATCTCGTTCTGGTAGTTCTTATACATTGTGGATGCCTCGGTGTTGAGTGCTTCCACCTCGGCCTGCCACTTCTTCGACACCTGGTTGAGCTGCTCGTTGGCGCGCTCATAGGCCGGAATGTTCTTCAATATGTATTCCATGTCGAGCAGCGCGAACTTCTGCGCGCTCGCTGCCGTTGCCATTATGGCGAACATACAGAAAAGTAATGCCTTTTTCATGTTGTCTTGTGCTTTATTTTTTGGTTTCTTGTCAGAATTCCTGTCCGAGGATGAAGTGGAACTGCGAACCGCCCTTCTTGCCCTGGGCGTAGTCGAAACCGTAGGCCCAGTCGATACCCATCAAGCCCACCATAGGCAGGAAGATGCGCACGCCGACACCTGCGGAGCGTTTCATGTCGAACGGGTTGAACTTCTTTGTCTCGGTCCACGCGTTACCGCCCTCGATGAAGCCGAGGCCGTAGATGGTGGTGTTGCCGAGCATGAAGGGATAGCGCAGCTCAAGCGAGAGGCGGTCGTAGGCGTAGCCTTCGGAGCCGTAGGGGGTGAGCTGGCCGTTCTCATAGCCTCTCAGACCGATTGTTTCCTCGGCGTAGGAGGTGGAGTAGCCCGACATTCCGTCGCCACCCATGTAGAATGTTTCAAACGGCGACTTCTTCCACTTGTTGAATGAGCCGAGCAATCCGAACTCGACCCTTGTCATAAGCACGAAACATTTCTGTCCGCCCGAGAGCGCGGTGAAGGTGCGTGCCTTGAATTTCCACTTGTGATATTCCACCCAGCGGTATTTCTCCTGCTGCTCGCTGTTGTATGTGGGAGAGTTGCGGTTGGTGGCGAGGTTCTTGTAATCCTTGCCATCCCATGCCGACCACGGCGGCGTTATCGTCACCGATGCCATGAACTCGGAGCCGCGGCGCGGGAAGAGTTGGTTGTCGGTTGACGTGCGCGAGAGCTGTATGCTGAGGTTGAGGTTGTTGGAATTTCCGTTGGTCATGAGGAAGTAGCTCCAGTTCTTCAGCATGTAGCGCGTGTAGGAGAGCTGCATCGAGAGCATGAAATAGTCGTCGGGCCAACGCAATTGCTTGCCCCATCCGAGCGAAACACCAAACAATTTGACATATTTGTCGGGGTCGTAGTAGCTCTCGTAGTTGTTGTAGTAGCTGCTGCCGTAGCCTGCAAGGTAGTTGTAGTAGTTGCTATACCAGCTGTTGTTGTAGTAGTTGCTCGACACGTCGGTCTGCTTCGAGAAGTAAGCTCCCACTGAGAATTGTATGGGTCGCTTGCCTCCGAACCAGTTGGTGGAGTAGTTCACGTTGTAAGACTGGTAGTATGTACCGTTGGTCTGTGCTCCCAACGAGAGCACTTCGCCGTCGCCAATGGGCAGGAATCCACGGTGCTCTTTGTTCTTGTTGAACAGGTTGCGCATGGAGAAGTTATTTAGCTTCAGTCCGATGCGGCCAATAACGCCAGTCTGTCCCCAACCGAGCGAGAACTCAACCTGGTCGTTTGATTTCTGTTCCAAGTCCCAGTTAATGTTCACCGTTCCGTTCTCGGGATCGGGTTTTACGTCGGGATTTACCTTTTCGGAGTCGAAATGTCCCATCGACGCAATCTCACGAGCCGAACGTTGCAGCGACTCCTTTGAGAAAAGGTCGCCCGGCTTGGTGCGCAGTTCGCGGCGCACCACGTTCTCGTAGAGGCGGTCGTTGCCGTTGATGCGCACATGGTTGATGTGCGCCTGCGGTCCCTCGACGATGCGCATTTCAAGGTCGATGGAGTCGCCCACGATGTTCACCTCGGTTGGAGTGAGCGAGTAGAAGAGGTAACCCGTGTTCCAGTAGTTGTTGCCCACGGCATCCTCGTCCTCAGTGAGACGCTTGTTCATGAGCTTCTGGTTATACACGTCGCCTTTCTTCATGCCGAGCACGGCAGCGAGATAGTCTGACGAATACACGGTGTTGCCCACCCATGTGATGTCGCGCACATAGTATTTCTTGCCCTCGTCCACCTTTATATAGATGCTCACATGCTTGTCGTCTACGTTCCACACGCTGTCGCTGAGGATGGTGGCGTCGCGGTAGCCCAGCTCGTTATACTTGTCTATGAGCTTCTGCTTGTCGGCTTTCCATCGTTCGGGGGTATATTTCTTGGCTTTGAGGAACGAGCCGAGCTTGCCGGCTTCGTGTGTTTTCGAGAAAGCTCCCTTCTTGAACAGTCCGCCCTTTATCTTGCTGTCTGCCAAAGCTTCGTTGCCCTCGATGGTGATTGTGCGCACCTTCATCTTCTCTTTCTTGTCGATGATGATGTCGAGTATCACCTGATTTTTCTGGGTAACGTCGTCGCGCTGCACGATTTGTATGTCGGCGTTCTTGAAACCCTTGTCGTCAAAATACTTTGTGGCAAGTATTTTGGCACGGTCAATCATGTTGGGCGTTATTTGCGAGCCCTTCAACAGACCGAGTTTCTCCTCCATATCGGTGCGTTCCGACTTCTTGAGGCCCACATAATTTATAGTGGACACGCGCGGACGCATTTGCAGGTGGATGTGCAGGAAAGCCTTGTCGGCGACGATAGAGTCGACGGCTATCTTGACGTCGGAGAATAGTCCGTAGCGCCAGTAGTGCTTCACCGCGTTGGTTATCTCCTCGCCCGGCAGTTCGATCTCCTGCCCTATCGACAGCCCGGAGATGCCGGTGAGCATGTAGTCCTCATAGCCTTCGGCACCCGACACGGCGAGTCCGCCGAGCGTCAGGGTGCGCGGAGTGCCGGCATACGACACGTCGGGGAAGACTATCTTGTCTTGCGCTCCCGCCGCGACACTGCACGACAGTGCGCAGGAAGCTATCAACACCTTTGTTATATCCATCTTGTTATGCGTTCGTTTCTAGGTGAGTGTCTTCGTTTTTCTGTTCATCTTCAATCTGGCTGCCCGTCTTGCCGAAGCGGCGCTGGCGGTTGCGGTAGCTTTCTATGGCCCGGTGCAGGTCGTCTTCGCCGAAGTCGGGCCAGAAGGTGTCGCAGAAATACAGTTCGCTGTAGGCTATCTGCCACAGCAGGAAATTGCTTATGCGCACTTCGCCACCGGTGCGTATGAGCAGGTCGGGGTCGGGCATGAAGGCGGTCTGCATCATCGAGTCCACCGTGTCTTCGCCTATCGAGGCGGCGTCGAGCTTGCCCTCAGCGGCCTCCTGAGCCAGGAGCCGAGCGGCACGGGCTATTTCCCACCGTGCCGAATAGCTCAGAGCCACCACCATAGTCATGGCGGTGTTGCCTGCGGTGCGGCGCATCGTGTCGTCGAGTTTCTGCCTTACGGCCTCGGGCAGACGTGCCGTGTCGCCTATGACACGGAAGCGCACGTTGTTTTTCATGAATATCTCGTCCTCGAGCGATGTGAGCACAAGACCCATGAGTGCCGCCACCTCGTCGGCGGGGCGGTTCCAGTTCTCGGTGGAGAACGTGTATAGTGTGAGATATTCCACGCCGAGGCGCACGCACTCCGATGTGATTCGGCGCACCGTTTCTACTCCGGCCTGATGGCCGAAGCTGCGCTGTTTGCCGCGTTGTGCGGCCCATCGTCCGTTGCCGTCCATGATGATGGCGATGTGACGGGGAATATTCTTCTGTTCGTTGTCCATAATTCTCTTTTCGTGGGGGTTGCCCGGCGCGTTGCGCCCGGGGCTTGCCGGGTGTGGCTATTCGTCGGCGTTGTGGCAGGTGCGGCACTTGGCCATGAAGCTGTATGTGAGCGTGAGCTGCAGTGCCGAGTAGCAGTCGGTGTTCTTGAACATGCCGCTGCTCTCGATGCCATAGGGGTCGCGCACGCCGTCGAGCTTGTCGCTGAACGAGAAGTGCACCGCCCATTCTATGCCGAGATTGAGTCGCTGGCCTATTTTGTATTTCACGCCGAGACCGAGCGGCACGTTGCCCGTGAACGTGTTGTTGCCTCCGCCGGTGACGAAGGTGGCTCCGATACCTCCGAAGATGAAGGGCGTGAGACGCTGCGCACCCCGGTAGTCGCGTCCTGTGCCGTAGGGCCAGAAGTTGTATTCGTAGGTGAGGCTGAGGTCGGCAAGTGTATTGTTGAAACTGTAGGGTGTGGAGACGTAGGCCGGATAGTAGGTTTTCACGTCGCTCGACGAACCTTTCAGTTTGCCGTATTCTGCCATAAGCCGCAAACCCATGTAGGGATTGAAGTTGCGTCTGAGCAGCAGCGACGCGGTGGGCTGCATGTTATTGAGCACACTTCCGTTGAAATCGCCCTCATAAGCCACCATGCCCACGCCAGCGCCAACCTCCATGAGATACTGGTCGTCGGTTTGCGCGGCAGAGTGTGCCGCACCGGCGAGAGCCAGAAGCAGTGCGAGGCAATGGCGTATCGGCATGTTGCGGAAGTGTTATTCGGTGTATGCTTTCTTCTCTTCACGCCATCCGAGGCGGTTGAGGCGGCCTTTCCACACGTTGCCTGAGCGCGTGTCTACGAGCCATACATGATTATCCGTATCAACGGCCACAGCGCAGTTGCCCGTGGCGAGGTCTATGTCGTTGGGAACGGTCAGTGCCGTGTCGGCAAACCAAGTGATGCCACCGTCGTCGCTGCGGTAAAATACGCGTGCAGTGTCGTTCTTGCCTAACACATAAGCAGCCTTGTCGTAGGCGAAGGCACGCATTCCTGCGAGTGTGGGCAGGGTGTGGCTGTTTTCGGCCGACACGTCGTAGTAGGCCCACGGCTGGTCTTCGCTGCCAGCAGAACCTTCTTCGGTTTTTCCCCACACGACATTGTCGCTGCCACGCTTGCCTATGAGAAGCAGACGCGCCGTAGCTGTGTTGGTGCGCGAAGGCAGACTGAGGCTCGACACGTCGGTGTCGGGCAGGAGTGTAGCGTCGGCATCAATGGTGGCGGCATGCCATGTGGCTCCGTCGTCGGCAGAAGCCATCAAGCGGCCATCGGCAGCGTAGCCGTAAAGCCGCCAGTCGCTCGCCGACACAAGACGCGTTATTCCCGTGTCGCTACCTGTCACTGTCCAAGTGTCGGCATCGGCACTGCGCATTATGTTTCCGCCGTCAGACAGATACATACAATCGTTCTTCACCACCACGCCCTGGTAGACATCGGCGGCCAATGTGTGGTTGAAATTAGGTGTGGCAGCACGCCATGACATTCCGTCGGTGGTGCTCACGGTCTGCGTAGTAGTGCCGTCGGTGCCGAAGACAAAGAGTCGGCCGCCGCACATCACGGCGCGAGCGTCGGTGAATTGGCGCAGCACATCGCTATTGCCAAAACGGTTCCATTTCATTGAGTCGGGCTGTTCCTGGTGCACGTTTACATGCACTGTATATGTACGCACTGCTGTGCCGGAGTTGCTGTAAACCTTTATAATGCGCGGTTTGGTGTAGTCCATGGAGTCGGCACTGTTGAAAAAGGCCAGCGAGTCGCTCGTCATGCTCTGCACGAGCACCGTGCCCGAGTTGCTGCTCGATATTGAGCAAACCACCTTGCGTGCGTCAACGCCGCACGGCAAAGAGTCGGGATTGTATATTTCGCAGTTCACCTGGTCGATGTAGAACTTGTAGCTGCTGCATGTCATCGTCTTGGTATACACGCTGTCGGCCCCTGTCGACGACGTGGTGTGTATATACCTTTTCACCCCACTTACAGAGAACGAGGTTATTGCGGCATCGTCGTTGTAGACAAAATCATCGTCGGAATTAAGGCACGATGCCAACAACAGTATTGACGAAAGCAGCATCATAAAAGGTAGGAAGTTCCTTTTCATTATTCTCAAACTGTTATTTTTAGCTGCAAATTTAATCAGAATTCTGCAAACAGGCGTTCTTTTGGCGGCTTTATTATGAAAATAAATGAATTAGAACGGCAATTTTAAGTTTGTTTAGTGTTATGCTTTTCCGCGCTCCAACGATTTGTGGCAGCCCACATATATAATAAAAACCGCCCCGGCACCTTGCGGTGCGGGAGCGGCATTGCATTTATACGTTATTATGAAGAAGCTATGGTTATGCCTTTGCGGGTGCTTCGGCCAGAGCAGCATCGTCTTTCTTTATCTTGCGACCCAGCGTGATGTAGGCGATGGGGGCAGCGATGAATATAGACGAGAGTGTTCCGAACACTACACCGAGCAACATGGCAAACGAGAAGCTGCGTGTGCTCTCGCCTCCGAGGAGGAAGATGCAGAGCAACACGATGAACGTTGAGAGCGAGGTGTTGATTGTTCGTGCAAGTGTTTCGTTGAGCGAACGGTTGAACAACTCCTGCAAATCCATCTTCTTGTGCAGTCCGAGGTTCTCGCGGATACGGTCGAACACCACCACCTTGTCGTTGATAGAGTAACCGATTACCGTAAGGATAGCTCCGATGAACGTCTGGTCAATCTCAAGCGAGAAGGGCACGATGTCCCAGAGCAGCGAGTAGAAACCTATAACCACCACCGTGTCGATTGCAAGTGCCACGGTAGAACCTACCGAGAATGCCACGTTGCGGAAACGCACGAGGATGTAGAGGAATATCGCGATGAGGGCGAAGATGACGCTCACGATAGCTCCATAGGTGATGTCCTTGGCCACGGCCGGACCCACCTTCGTTGAACTCACGATAGAACCTCCGGCACGCACGTCGGGATTCTTGAATGCCTCGACGCTCTCCTGGGTCACAAGACCTGCGCCGTGCAGACCCTTGTAGAGGATGTTCTCAACCTCGTTGTCAACGGCGGGGTTGTTAGACTCTATCTTGTAGTTGGTGGATATACGTATTGTCTTATGGTCGGTGCCGAGTGCGAGTGCGCTCACTGTGCTGTTGGGGAACAGCGGACGCAGTGCTTCGGTCACTTGCTCGGGCTCAACCTGCTTCTCAAGCACAATCACATAGTTGCGACCTCCGGTGAAGTCGATGCCTTTGCTCAAACCGCGCACGAAGAAGCTCACCACGAACACTGCTATTGCAATGCCTGCAACGGTGAACGACTTGTGGAACATTCCCATGAACGAGATGTTCTTGTCGGCCATGAAGTTGCGC
Organism: Dysosmobacter segnis; assembly: GCA_963602915.1. Lineage (GTDB taxonomy): Bacteria > Bacteroidota > Bacteroidia > Bacteroidales > Bacteroidaceae > Prevotella. Next base: position 9,986 of record CAVCLB010000003.1, read on the forward strand.
GAAATCTTTGTAGAGAAATTCTGCTTTGTCCACTTGTCGTGCTTCAGACGGTTCTCGTAAACGAGACGTGTGAGGAACACTGCGGTGAAGAACGAGCAGATGATACCTATAATCAATGTGGTGGCGAAGCCGCGGATGGGGCCTGTACCGAACACATAGAGTATCACACCTGTGATGATAGAGGTGAGGTTGGAGTCGAAGATTGCCGAGAAGGCGTTGCTGTAACCGAGTGTGAGTGCCTGCTTGGTGCCGAGACCTTTCTTGAGCTCTTCCTTGGTGCGCTCGTAGATGAGCACGTTGGCGTCTACGGCCATACCCAGCGAGAGCACGATACCGGCTATACCAGGCATGGTGAGTGCCGCCTGGAACGACGCCATGATACCCATTGTGAAGAAGAGGTTGAGCAACAGTGCGCAGTTGGCCACCATTCCCGGTATCACGTCATACATCACCATCATCCATACCATAAGTATTACGAAGGCCACGATGAACGACATGAAGCCCTGCTGTATTGACTGTGCGCCGAGTGTCGGGCCCACCACCTCTTCCTGCACGATGCGTGCGGGTGCGGGCATACGTCCCGACTTGAGGGTATTTGCAAGGTCTTTGGTGTCTTCAATGGTGAAGTTGCCCGAAATTGAAGACTGTCCGCCGTCGATTTCGCCGTTTACGCGCGGTGCCGAATAAACTGTTCCGTCAAGCACAATGGCTATGGCCTTGCCCACGTTGGCCTTTGTGAGGGCAGCCCAGCGGCGTGCACCGTCGCTGTTCATGGTCATGCTCACCTCGGGCGAACCCGTGAGGTTGTTGAACTGGTCTTTGGCATCGGTCACAACGTCGCCCTCGATGGGAGCGCGTCCGTTGGTGGTTGTCACCTTTATGGCGTGCAGTTCATACACGTTCTTGGCCTGTATGCCGTCGGCGGGCTTTGCGCTCCACAGCAGACGGCAGTCCGATGGGAGTATCTGGCGTGCCACGGCCGAGTAGATGGCCTTGTTCACTGCGGCGGTGTCGCGTGCGTTGGCGTAGCCCACGAGGCTCAGTGCGCCGTTGCCCGAAGGCTGGAACACCGAGAGAAGCGGGTGCTGCTTCTTTGCCTCGGCAAGTTCTTTCGAAGTGCTTTCCTTGCCTGCCTTGTCGGCTTCGGCGTTCTTCAGACTAAATTTCTTGTCGGCCTTGGTCTCGGGTGTAGTTTCCTGCTTGGCCTCGGCAGTGGTGTCGGCCTTAGCCTCTTCCTTTTCCTGTCCGGCATTGGCGAGACGCTGGTCAATCTGTGTGAGGTAGGGTATTATCTCATCGGAGTTGTATGTCTCCCAGAACTCGAGGTTGGCGCTTCCCTGAAGGAGCTTGCGCACGCGCTCCGGCTCGTTGATACCGGGCATCTCGACCATTATTCGGCCCTGCTGTCCCTCAAGTTTCTGTATATTGGGCTGCACCACTCCGAACTTGTCGATACGTGTGCGCACCACGGTGAACGAGTTGTCGATTGCCGACTGCACCTCTTCGCGGAGCACTTTCTCCACTTCCTTGTCGGAGCTGTTGGGCGAAACCTTGCCCTGCAGCTGCTGTGTGGCGAATATTTCAGCAAGACGGTGGCCGGGGGCGTTGCGGTGGTAGGCATTGACGAAGAGCGTGATGAAGTCGCTCTGGCTCGTTTCCTCCTCGGCTTTCGCCTCTTTCATCGACTTGGTGAAGGCCATGTCGGTCTTGTGGTCGGCGAGTGTTTCCACTACGTCGGGCACGCTGACCTCAAGGATGACGTTCATGCCGCCTTTCAGGTCAAGGCCAAGTCCGATTCGTGTCTCAAGGCATTTCTGGTAGGAATAGATGCCGAGATACTTCACAGAGTCCTTGTAGTCTTGCTGTGCAATGGGGTCTTTTATCTTCGCTGCCTGACTGTCATAGTATTCAGTGGCGGCAGAAAACGACAGATAGAAGATGCTTGCAAGCGTCAGCAGGACGGCTGTTACAATTACAATTCCTTTGTTCTGCATTTCTGATTTGTTGTTATTTATTTGTTTTTAATATTTCTTGATAGACGTGCAAAGATACTATATTTTTCACATTTCAGAAAATTTATCGTGCCTTTTCTTCTGATTTTGCGGCATTTGCGTTTTTTTTGAGCCAGCAGACAATGGGATAATGGTCGGAAGCCTTTACCGTGTGGTCTACTTTGCATGCGTAGGGTGTGAAATCGGCAGAGCACATCAGGTTGTCGATGCGCACGAATATGGCTTTATCGCGGTAGCTTATGCCCGGTCCGGTGGCCGTAGCCACATAGCAGTCGGTGAGCCCCCGGGCCACGGTGCGGTGCACATAGGATATGGGACTGTCGTTGAAGTCACCAACCACAATCACGCTTTTGCCCTTGCACTGTGCTACATAGCTCGCCACGGCGTCGGCCTGTGGGGCGCGGCGTGCCGATGCGCTGGCCAGTTTGTGCAGCAGACTGCGCGACTCGCGCTTGGCGCTAGCATTGCGCACATCGCCTTTCACCATGTCGCTGAAGCCGCGCTTCTCGTCGGCCGAGAGGCATGTCGATTCGAAATGGTTCACCACAACCACCACGGTGTCGCCGCCTATCTTTAGGCTGAAGGCCGCCGAGTTGTTGGTGTCAGAGGCGTAGTGTATCTTTTCCTTGCCCACTATGGGATAGCGCGAGAGCAGACACAGCATGTCGCCGCCGTTGGCCGCGAACGTGGTGTCGCGGTACTGGTAGTGGGCGGCATATATCGAATCAACCTTGTTCAGCTTGCTGTAGCACGCCCCAGCTTCTTCGAGGCACACGATGTCGGCCTCTGATTTCACCACATATTCGGCCACCGGGCACGGCTGCGAGATGTCGTCCCACATGTCGTAGTTGCACACATTGTAGGACAACACCTTTATAGAGCCTTCGGGCGGCGTGGAGGGGATGTTCACCGGGCAGTAGAGCCGAGCCGGAGAATAGGCCAACAGCATTCCGGCCACGGGCAGTAGTGCACGCGACGGCTTCGCCATGAGCCAGAATATGAGGAATGCCGCGTTGGCCGCGAAGAACAGCGGGAACGTCAGTCCGGCATTGGCCAGCATAGGATGTACTGCTGGGTTGATTCTGTCGCTATATCCCGCGAGCAGCATCAACACTATGGTCATGGCGTTTGCCCCGGCCATCATGTGCAGGGTGAAGGTCTTTATGTTTTTCAAACCAGAATTTTGTTGTCTATTGCAGTGTTTCCGTGCCGTCCCATTCAATGGCGGCTCGAGTCGAAGAGATGCTGTTTCTCCTCGCGTGTCAAACTGTCGTAGCCGTTGCGGCGTATCTTGTCGAGTATGCGGTCGGTCTCGGCCTGTTCGGCAGCGCGGCGTGCGTTGTAGTCCCAGTCGGGGTTGCCTGTAGACTGGTTTGTATTACGACGTGTGCCCGACGAGCCGAAGCTGCTGGCACTGCGGTGCGTGCGCCGTTCCCACGAAGAGCGCAGCGAGTCGAAGAACTGCTGTCCGCCGCTGCGTCCATAGCCCACCGACGGGTGCCGGTTCCAGTAGCGTATGAGGAAATAGCCGAAGGCCATTCCGCCAAGATGTGCAAGGTGTGCCACGCCGTCGCCCGACTGCGACACTGCCGACACCAACTCCACTCCGGCGTAGAGCACCACAAACCACTTGGCCTTTATGGGCACGGGCAAGGGGAATATGAATATGCGCTCTTCGGGATAGAGCATGCCAAAGGCGAGCAGGATGCCGTAAATGGCACCCGAAGCACCCACGGTGGTCCACATACTGAGCACTGGCTGACTGTTCTTGGCCACAAGGAACAGCTCGGAAAAGTGGAAACCGGGCACCTGTTCGGCAGCCATGAGATAGAACTGCACAAACTGCGCGAGCTCCTGGAAGAGGCCCGCTCCCACTCCACATATTAAATAATAGAGCAGAAACTTGCGCGGCCCCCACGTGCGTTCCACTATGCACCCGAACATCCACAGGGCAAACATGTTGAAGAACAGATGCGACCATCCGCCGTGCATGAACATGTAGGTGAACAGCTGGAAGATTTCAAAGTCGTGGGCAAGAAAGAAATGCAGCCCGAACATGTCGTTGAGGTCAAGCCCCATGCCCTGGAACACAAACGTGGCGATAAACACCGCGATGTTGGCAATGAGCAGACGTTTTGTCACTGTGGGTATGTTGAACATAATACAGTCGTTGCGTTTTGAAATTAATATGCCACAAAATTACTAAAAAATCTGCTTACTGTGTGCCCTGACTGCCCTGTTGGGGGCTTTTTTCAAGATTTTATGCACTTTTTCCCGTTTTTTGTTTGATTTATGAAATGAATAGTCTAAATTTGCAGAGAAACGCACTGTATTCTTTTGTGAATAACTATATTTCAAATAATTAATCATTCAAAAATCATGAACAAGACAGAACTTATCGAGAAGGTAGCCGCAGGTGCCCAGCTGAGCAAGGCCGACGCCAAGAAGGCTCTCGAGTCTACCCTGGAGGCAATAAAGAATGCTCTCGTTGAGGGCGACAAGATCCAGCTCATCGGCTTCGGCACATTCAGCGTGAACGAGCGTCCCGCACGCGAGGGCGTTAACCCCCGCACCGGCGAGAAGATTGCCATTGCCGCTAAGAAGGTGGCAAAATTCAAGGCAGGCGCAGAACTCGAAAACGCGCTCTAAGCCAGCTCCGCAGCCAAACGGCAGCGATGCCATACCGACGGGCAGCAGCTACAATGTAGTTGCTGCCCGTCTTGCGTTTTGTTTGGTTACGGTTAAAACAAATTATCAAACAACAGATTGTCTAAGAGAACTGTACGATCAAGAAAAACAGTTCAAGTCTTAGAAGCATGGGGAATAAATCAATGCCTATTGTAACGGTGACATTTAGATTCATTGTTGGGCATATCACCGAAATATTTGTTTAAGCCCTATTGATTTTTTCCACCAATTCGTTTGGCGTTAGGATTTCCATTTTTGAAAATCCAAACCACTTCTTTCCCAAATCCTTGATAGATGCCCCAATGTGATATACATCATCGTCAACACAAAGAAACCGGTCATGTGATAGACGGAACGTTTCAACGTCTATCGGTGCATATTGGGCATTGTGGCGGTCAATGTCAAGTTGTAAATGACGGTTTATCTGCTGCGTGTAGATGATTGCAGACACTCCAACGTTCCTTTTGTCAAGCAGAGTCAATACAGTCTCATCTACATAGTTGTCAATAAGTACAATACTTTTTTTCGCACTTTTAATCAAATCAGACACGAATGTATAGGCATCATAAACTTGACCATTGTAGAATATACCCTGTTTGGGTTTCGCATTGCCTTCATCCAACATACGGAACACTTCTTCTATACGCCTGTCGGTTTCTTGCAAGTGTCTGTCTGTATTCTGTTGATGCTGTAAAAGTTCCAATTGGTGATACTCAATTGTTTCCAAACGGCTGAACACGGAAGCATTGTTCAACATGAAGTGGCGCATGGAAACAAAGGCCCGCATGATTTGAATATTTACCTCAATGGAAGTTTTTGAGCGGAGAACACTGCTGAGCATTGCTACGCCTTGTTCCGTAAAGGCATAAGTTGAGTAGCGGTTGCCGCCTCTATTGTTTGAGGTCACAATTTGTGACCTCAAACGTTTTGTTGTTACAATGCGTACAAAGGTAGTGTTTTTAACTCTTAAACCAATAATAATACAAAATTTTTCCGAGAAAAGAAAAAACGAATCTTGCATATCCATTTGAATACAAGCATTTTCATACTCATAGGAGATATATCCGTAGACGTTTACAGCTGAGCAATAATTTTGCAATATATAAAGTTTACGACTGCGTTTCGGGCAATCGTTTTTACGAAAACTTCAATTTATCGCACACCAATTTTTCATCGAATACCTACAAACCATGGTCTCCCGTGTCCGTCAGAAACGAAAAAAGCCTTCCCCGAAGAGGGAAGGCCGTCAGCGTTGTCCTAGGCGGATTCGAACCACCACAAACAGAACCAAAACCTGTTGTGCTACCATTACACCATAGGACAGTGCCATAAATTGGAAAGCGCGGAAGCGTTGCCCGGCACAAGCCACGACACACCTGTCCACATTTCCGGCTGCAAAGGTAACGCTTTTTTGCGCTACCGCCAAATTTTGCCGTGCTTTTTTGCCGCAGCGGCAACAAAAGGGCAGGACACTCACGGCCGTGTGCCACAGTGTGTCCTGCCCTTTTTCCGTTTATCTTCAGTGCCGCGTCACTTCACGGTGACGAGGTAATAGTTTTTCTTTCCGCGCTGCACGAGCAGATATTTGCCGTCAATCAGGTCGTCGGCTGTCACCACGCGGTCAAACGCGGCGAGCTTCTCCTTGTTGAGCGACACGCCGCCGCCCTGCACGAGCTTGCGCATTTCGCCCTTCGAGGCGAATATCTTCACTTCGTCGCGGGTGAAGAGTTCCACGGCGGGCTGGCCCAGTTGGTCGGCAGCGAGCGTGTAGTGGGGCACGCCTTCGAATATGCTCAGCAGTGTAGCCTCGTCAAATTTCTGCAGGGTTTCCTTTGTTCCCCTGCCGAAGAGAATGCTCGAAGCCTCCTGTGCCGTTTCGAGGTCGGCGCGTGAGTGCACCATTGTGGTAACTTCCTCGGCCAGACGCTTCTGCAGAATGCGCCTTCCCGGGTCTTCATTGTGCTCTGCCACGAGAGTCTCCACGGTTTCGCGGTCGAGGTCGGTGAATATCTTAATGTATTTTTCTGCGTCGTCGTCGCTCACGTTGAGCCAGAACTGGTAGAAGGCGTAGGGCGTAGTGCGTGCCGGATCGAGCCAGATATTGCCGCTCTCAGTCTTGCCGAATTTCTTGCCGTCGCTCTTGGTTATGAGCGGACAGGTGAGGCAGTAGGCCTCGGCTTCGCTGCCGAGCGTGCGGCGAATGAGTTCGGTTCCGGTGGTCATGTTGCCCCACTGGTCGTTACCTCCGAGCTGTAGGCGCACGCCGTATTTCTGATATTGGTAGAGGAAGTCGTAGCCCTGCAGCAGCTGGTAGGTGAACTCGGTGAACGACAGTCCGTCGCGTGCCTCGCCGTTGAGTCGTTTCTGCACGCTGTCCTTGGCCATCATATAGTTCACGGTGATGTGCTTGCCCACCTCGCGTGCGAAGTCGAGGAAGGTGAAGTCCTTCATCCAGTCGTAGTTGTTCACGAGTTCGGCCTTGTTGGGCTCGGTGCCGTCGAAGTCGAGGAACTTTGCCACCTGCTTCTTTATGGCCTCCTGGTTGTGGTAGAGAGTGGCCGTGTCGAGCAGGTTGCGTTCCTGGCTCTTGCCCGAGGGGTCGCCAATCATTCCGGTGGCGCCGCCCACGAGCAGGTAGGGCTTGTGTCCGCAGCGCTGCAGGTGGCGCAGCATCATTATGCCGCAGAGGTGGCCAATGTGCAGTGAGTCGGCAGTGGGGTCGGTTCCGAGATACGCCGACACCATGTGGGTGTTGAGATATTCCTCTGTACCCGGCATGATCTGCGCGAGCATGCCGCGCCAGCGCAGTTCTTCAACGAAATTCTTTGTCATCGAATTGGTTTGTTTGATGTTTTTTTGAGTATGTTGGTGAGGCCCGGCTTGGCCGGAAACTTACGGCACGGGGTCGTATCCCGAGCCACCCCACGGGTTGCATCTTAGTATGCGCCACACGGCCAGTGCCATGCCTTTGAAAAATCCGTGCTTGAGCAGTGCCTGCCTGGCATATTCGGAGCATGTGGGTGTGAACCGGCACGAGGGCGGTGTGAACGGAGTTATGAACCGCTGGTAGAAGATTATGGGCTGCACCGTAATCCATGCGAGTGCGTGCGATATGGCTCTCAGCGTTTTCATTGCCTCTCCCCCAGCCTCTGCAGCAGGTTCACCACGCGCTGTTCCACCTCGCTGTAGGTGCGCATCTCGGCGGCTGTCCATATGAAGGCGAGCCGCAGCTGCCGTCCTCCGGCGCGCTCCACGGCCTCGGCCAGTATGTGGCGGTGCCGGCGGTAGGCTTCGCGCACGAGTCTTTTCACGCGGTTGCGCTCCACGGCGTGCTTGAAGTGGCGTTTGGGCACGCTCACCATCATCTGCACGGGCAGACTGCCTTCGCCGCCGCGCTCCTCTTCCATATACACGAGGCGCAGCGGGAATGCCGACATGGCGCGGCTACCGCGCCCGGCAAAGAGCCGGTCGATTTGCTTCTTGCTGTTTATCCTCTCCTTCTTGGGGAGCGCGAATGCCTTTGTCATAGGCGCGGGTGTTAGTGTGTGCGGACCGTTGCGGCCTGCGTCATTTGTTGTTTTCAAGATAGTGGCGCAGCGCGCCGGTCATCGACGGGTGCTCCTTGGTGGGTGCCTGCAGGTCGAGGCGCAGGCCCTCGTCGGTCACGGCCTTTGCCGTGGCGGGGCCGAACGTTGCTATGCGCACGTCGCCCTGCTCAAAACCGGGGAAATTCTTGGTGAATGCCTTGATGCCGGTGGGGCTGAAGAACACGAGCATGTCGCAGTCGAATGCCTTTGCCTCCTCCTCGGTGAAGTCGTTGCTCACCGTGCGATACATCACGCACTCCTTGTGGTTGAGCTTCTTCGAGTCGAGCAGTGCCTTCACCGAGTCGTTGTGCACGCTGCTCAGGGGCACGAGATATTTCTCGCCCTTGTGCTTCACCATTGTGGGGATGAGTGCGTCTATCTTACCGGTGTTGCCGAAGAACACCTTACGCTTGCGATACTGCACATATTTCTGTATGTAGAGCGCAATGGTTTCGGTCACGCAGAAGTATTTCATGTCCTCGGGAATGGTGATGCGCATTTCCTTGGCGAGGTTGAAATAGTTGTCTATGGCGTGTCTTGAGGTGAACACTACGGCGGTGAAATCCAGCAGTCCTATCTTCTGTTGACGGAACTCTTTTGGGCTGAGTCCCTCGACTTTGATGAACGGGCGGAACACGAGTTCCACGCCAAAGTCTTTCGCGATGTCGTAATAAGGAGATTTCTCACTCGACGGTTCGGGCTGGGATACCAAAATCTTCTTTATCATTTTTATTCTTAATAATTTACCTTCAAATAACTGCTTACGATGGCAAGTACCCCCAACAAGGCTGCCATAGGGATGATTTCAAGCGTGCAAAAGTACAAAAAAATCTGCAAAGAGAGACCCTCGCGCCTGAAAAAGATGATATATTGCTTGTAAAAGGCAAGCAATCTGAACACTCCGAGCACTATGGCGGTGCACACCAGCGTGGCCTGCACGGGCATTTCAAAATAGGCCTGGAGCATCACCACCGGGAAGAGCACCACGCCCTCCATAGCAATGAGAAAGAGCAGGGCCTTCATCCACATCTCGTTGCGCCGCTTGTCGAAGAACACCCATCCGGCCACACTGTATGCTCCGGCCCTGACGAGGGTGCCGCCGAAGATTATGGCGGCGTAGATGCCTATCACCTGATACTGGTCGATGACGAACGTGTCGGTGACTTTTATCTGCACATGGAAGAAATAAACGAGCGCGAGCAGCAGACATGTCTGCATGACGAGGAAGAACTGGAACCTTATCTCGCCTGCCGTCTCGGTCATGGCGGTCATCTTCTCGCCGTAGGGCGGGCGGAAGAAGTCTTTGGCCTGCCTGATAATGAACCTGCGCGACTTGGCGTAGGCCACGAGTGCGAGCACGAAGCAGCCTATGAGCAGGGTTGTTATCACGTTGTCGCGCGCGATGCTGTAGGGCACGGGGTCGCCGGCCACGCCGAGGCGGCCGCCAAACAGTTCGGGATGAAAGAACGGCTTGCCCTCGAAATACGACTCGCGGTAGTATTGCGGCAGCGACACGTCGCGGCAGCTGCGCCCTGCCGGCCATCCGGGCAGGTGCAGCGTGTCGGGGCGCGAGCTGTAGTTTATCTCGCGCGGTTTCAACGATGCCTGCACGGCGGAGTCCTGCTGCTCGGGCGTAGCGTCGGCGGGCAGTGATCGCAGCACCTCGGCCGGGGTGGGCTCGTGGTGTATTCTTGCGGCTGCGGCAGACTGTTCTGCGCCGTCCACGGCAGCGGTTGCCAGTGAGTCGGGTTGTTGTGTTGCCAATGCTTTCATGTTGTTGGGTGGGCGTTTTGCACCGGAACGTGTCCGGATTTCAGTTTAAGTGACGATAAAAAAATAACTTGGTACGATTTGAGAATAGTGAAATACATCTCCAGTTGGTTGTCCGGCTCATCTTTTTGGTTGTTTTTGCCTCTCTCATCGGTCACATAGCCCGCTATGCTCCCTCTTCAAGAGGCCAAAAACACCTCAAAAATATAAGCCGCAAATCATACCAACTTATTTTTTCACCGTCACTAAGCGGCGGCACGCAATGTGCCGCCGCAGTAGGGTTAAATGCCGAATGCCTCGCGTATGTCGTCAACGCGGTCGAGCTTTTCCCATGTGAAGAGCTCCACGTCAATGGTCTTCGTCTCGTGGTAGCGCGAGGTGAACGTCTTCTTCACCACCTCGTTCTTGCGTCCCATGTGGCCGTAGGCTGCGGTTTCAAGATACATGGGCTGGCGCAACTTGAGGTCGCGCTCTATGTCTTTCGGCCTCAGCTTGAACAGGCCGCCTATCTTCTGGGCTATCTCGCCGTCGCTCATGGCCACGCGCGAGTGTCCGTAGGTGTTCACATATATGTTCACGGGGTCGGCCACGCCTATCGCGTAGCTTATCTGCACAAGCATCTCGTCGGCCACTCCGGCTGCCACCATGTTCTTGGCAATGTGGCGTGCTGCGTAGGCTGCCGAACGGTCAACCTTCGAGGGGTCTTTGCCCGAGAACGCGCCGCCGCCGTGTGCGCCCTTGCCGCCGTAGGTGTCGACGATGATCTTGCGGCCTGTAAGACCGGTGTCGCCGTGGGGGCCGCCGATGACGAACTTGCCCGTGGGGTTGACGAAATAGTTGATGTCGTCGCCAAAGAGGGCAAGCACCTTCTCGGAGTGTATCTGTGCCTTCACGCGCGGCATGAGAATATTTATAACGTCTTGTTTTATCTTGTCGAGCATGCGCGCGTCGTCGGTGTCAAACTCGTCGTGCTGTGTCGACACCACAATGGTGTCTATGCGCACGGGCACGCCCTGTTCGGTGTATTCCACCGTCACCTGGCTCTTCGAGTCGGGGCGCAGATAGGTCATCTCGCGGCCTTCCTTGCGTATGTCGGCGAGCGTGCGCATTATGAGGTGGGCTATGTCGAGCGACACGGGCATGTAGTTTTCGGTTTCGTTGGTGGCGTAGCCGAACATCATGCCCTGGTCGCCTGCACCCTGATCTTCCTCGTTGCTGCGGTTCACGCCGCGCTCAATGTCGTCGCTCTGCTCGTGAATGGCGGTGAGCACGCCGCATGAGTTGCCATCAAACTGGTATTCCGACTTTGTGTAGCCTATGCCGTTTATCGTCTTGCGGGCAATGGTCTGGAGGTCGATGTAGGCATCGGAGCGCACCTCGCCCATTATCACCACCTGTCCGGTAGTGACAAACGACTCAATGGCGCAGTGTGCCTTGTCGTCGTAGGCAAGGAACTGATCGACGAGAGCGTCTGAAATCTGGTCGGCCACCTTGTCGGGATGACCTTCTGAAACTGATTCTGAAGAAAATAGATAATTCATTTTTCCAAATTTTAAGTCAAGTGGAAAAATGCCAAATTACCGTCGAAAATCGTTTGTACTGATTTCGCAGTTTTAGCATTTTTTAGTGTGGTTGCAAGCAGCCAAATTCTTCCACATTATATTATATGTTAAAAAATCGGCTGCAAAGGTAGTCATTTTCCGCGACACGCACAACCTGTTTGTGTTAAATCAGACTAAAAACCCGCATTGCAGCGCATATGCCGCACGCTCCCGCTGCAGCCGCGACACGCGCGTGCACCGTCTGCCGCACGCTCCCGCCGCAAACGAAATGCGGGCGGAAACGGTGTGTTTCACCGCTCCGCCCGCATGGCTTTTATTGTGTGTTGGGGCTTATTTTGCCACCTTTACGCTCTGTGTTCCGGCCTTCACCACATACACTCCGTGTGCATTTGCGGCGAGTGTTGCCTTGCCGCCGCGCACCGTGGCGCGTGCTGCGAGTGTGCCGTCGGCGGTGTAGAGGTTCACCTGTGTGCCGTCGGCTGCGGCCACTTCAATGCCGCCCTCTACTGCGTGTGCCTTCAGTTTGGCAGTGCCGCCATAAGAAGGAGCCTCGATGGCGGTGGCTGTGTGCACGGGCTGCATCTCCGACATTTCGCTGTAGAAGGTGTAGGTGCGTGTTGCCCAGTAAACCTGGCGTTCGCCCACGGCCTGCACGCTGTGGTAGTAGTTGTGCGAGGCAAAGTCGGCAGGAAGCTCAACGGTCACGCTGTTGCTTGTTAAGCCGGGTTTGGCAATGGTGGGATATATCAGGGTTTCGCCGGCCTTGTAGTTCTGCGTGAGGTGCAGGTTGTCTACATATATGAAGCCAGGAGCGTCGGTGGCATATATCACCACCTTTGAGTTCTCGCTGCCATTGGTGAAGTCGATGTCATAGGTTGCCCACTTGGGCTGGAGGTTAACCAGTGTGCGGTCGGTCTCGGTGTAGAGTCCGGTGGCGTAGTCGTAGTTCAGCAATGCCACAACGGCATTGGCCTGATATTCGGGATAGTTGTTGGCCTTGTCCTGGTTGTCGGCGGCAATCTGTCCGTAGAGGCTCACGCTGAGGTGGGCATTGCCGTTGTCTTTCGAGAGGTCGAGTGCGGGCGACTCCAGTTTGGCGTAGTATTTAATGTCGGCATCTATGTTGGGGTCATACACGTTGCCCTTCACGTCGTAGAAATAGTTCCACCCGTCGAGTGCTATGCAGCCGTCGGTGAGCGGTGCCCAGAAGGTGGCGAGCCATCCGTTCATGGCCGTTCCGGCAGGAAATCCGCTGCGCTGTGTCTTCGGGTCGTCGGGCTCGTTGCCCGGAGTCCACGACTGTTTGCCGCCGCCGTAGTCGGTTACGTTGTCGAAATCTTCGTTTATCACGTCAAACGCGCCGTCGGTCGGTGCCACGGTGTCGGTGTAAACATAGTAGTTGTAGCACTTGGCTGCGCCGATGTTGTCCCACGATGCGGTGTAGGTGTTGCCGCTGAAGTCGGTCACGTCGGCCATCATCGGTATGGGCAGGTCGCTCAGGTCGATGATGTCGGTGGGCAGAGAGCGGTGTGTGCCGTCGCTTGCTGCCACGGTGTAGCGGTAGCTCTGTCCGGGCACGAGGCCGCGCACGGTGCAGATGGTGTCGCTGGTGGCGAGGTCGGTCACCACCTGTTCGCCTGCGTTGGTGTTGTCGTCGCTCTTGTATACGTTGACGAAATACTGTGTTGCGCCCTCAACCTTGCGCCAGTTGGGGCGGAAGCTCGTGCCGGTGTAGTTGCGGGCGTGGAGCACTTCGGGGGTGCTTACATACTGGTCGAGCTGCGAAATGCGTATATCGTCGATGAGAACCCTCACGGCGTGTTCCTCAACGAAGTTCACGAGCATGCTGCTTGTGCCTCCGTAGACTATGAGCTGGAAGTCCTGCCAGTCGGTGGTTATGCCCGGCACGGTGAGCATCTTGAGGTAAGAGCCGTTGCCGGGGTCTTTTGAAAAGTCGATGACGTGCACGCCTACACCCGAATAATTGGGCGTGGCCTGCATGAGGCGTGCGCGGAAATGTATGATAAACATGCCGCCGCGTGCCGATGCGTCGAACAGCGGGGTGTTCACATGGGCCGTGATGTCGGAGTCGCTCGAGTAGAGGCACAGTGCCCCTCCTGCCTGATAGGCATAGGCTGCGCCCCATCCCGGGGCTGAAGTGTAGGCTTGGTTGAGGTTGTGGAAATAGGCGGGAGTGCCTGTTGCCGTGCCGGTGATGTCGGTGTTGAAGTCGGGTGCGGTTTCGCTGCCCGACTGCATCTTCGAGAAATCGTCGTTCACGAGCGTCACTTCCACGCCGTAGTCGCTTAGGTTTACGGTGCCTTCGGTAGTGGCATTCACTGCGTTCTGTGCCCACATGGGTGTCGTCAGCGACATCGCGGCGGCCAGAACGGCTGTCTTGAGGAGAAAGGTTTTTTGCATAATCGTTGGTAAAACTATTGTTGTTGTAAATGTAATGTGGCGGTTAGCGGGTGCGGCGGCGTCAGGCCAGGAGGCGTTTCTGCATGTATCTCACGGGTATCCATGCCGTGGCCCATCCCACGGCTATCACCGTGAGAAACACGGCGAGCACATCGCCGTAGTGCACGCTCACGGGGTAGGCGTTGACAACAAACGTGCCCGAGCTGTCGCCCATGGGCACTAGGCCGAATTGCTGCTGCAGCCAGCACAGCAACAACCCTATGGCTATGCCCACGGCTGCGCCTGCCGCCGATATGAGGCGGCCTTCGTGCAGAAACACTCGGGCCACCTGGCGGCTGCTTGCGCCCAGTGCCCGCAGCGTGCCGGCATCGTCTTTCTTCTCGATGATGAGCATCGACAGCGAACCGATGATGTTGAAGCATGCCACGATGAGGATGAAGGTGAGGAAGATGTAGGCCAGGAATTTCTCCACTTGCATTATGCGGAACGTGTCGGCCTGCTGCTCGAAACGGTCGAGCACACGGTATTTGTCGCCGGCAATGCGCTGCATGCGCTGCTTCACGGCGGCTATGTCGGTTCCGGGATTTAGCCGGATTTTGAGCGACGAGAGCATGCCCTGCTGCCCGAATATGCGGCGGGCGAAGCCTATCGAGGTGATGATGTGGTCGCGGTCATACTTGGCCTGGTTTACGGCAAACACCACTCCGGGCGACACAATGGAGTCGGCCACGAAGCCGTCGCGCGGGTCTTCAAGCTCGGTGAGCTGCCCCTCGCGCACTGGGGCGTATATCTTCATCTCGCCGTCCCAACGTGCTCCGGTGCCGAGGGCCTGCGCAAGACGTATGCCAATGATGCCGTATTCGAGGTTGGCAGCGTGCAGTGTGAACTCGCCGTTGCCGTAGAGGATGTCGTTAATGCGTGTGAGTTGCGCGAAATTGTCGTCAACTCCCATGACAGTCACCATTTGCTGGTGACCGTCATACACGGCCAAGGCCTGGTCTTCCACGCATTCCGTGGCCACGGCCACTTCGGGTTGCTGTCGCAGCGAAGTGAGCACGGGGTCGTCGGCGGGCACTGTCTTGCCCTTGGCGGGCGTGATTTCAATCTGCGGGTCGAAGTTGGTGAAGAGCGAGGCAACGAGGTCGTGGAAGCCGTTGAACACGCTGAGCACTATGACAAGGGCCATAGTGGCCACGGCCACCCCGGCTGCCGAGACGAGTGAGATGGCGTTGATGGCGTTGGTCGATTTCTTCGACACAAGGTATCGCCGCGCGATGAAGAACGTGAAATCCATTAAATATAGTAATGTCGGTGCGGTGGTAATTTATAAAACCGCCCTCATTTCTTCAGCAGTTCGTCAATGCGCTCGATGTAGTCGAGCGAGTCGTCGATGAAGAACCGCAGTTCGGGGATGATGCGCAACTGGTTGCGCACGCGTGTGCCGAGCTCGTAGCGAATGGTCTTCTCGTTCGACTCCACGTTTTTTATTATCTCGTCGGCCTTCTCCGAAGGGAATATCGAGAGATAGGCGGTGCAGATGCTCAGGTCGGGCGACACGCGACAGCGCGTCACGCTCACCATAACGCCGTGCATCATGCGTGTCTGCGACTGGAATATAAGGCTCAGTTCTTTCTGCAGAAGCCTTGCTATGCGGTTTTGTCTTGTCTCTTGCATTTTGTGAGAATGTGTTTCTTGTTGTTGTTTTGCGTGCCGGCAACACGCCGACATTCATTGCAAAGTTACGGCAAAAAGGCGGCACGGCAAAGCATTTTATTCTTTTTTATATATAATGTGCATGCCTGTTTATATATATATGCGTGCCGATGGCGGCCGGAAGCAAATATAAAAATAAAACAACGCTTGCAAAAAACTTGAAAAACATTGTGCACTATGCCCAATATATTCCTAATTTTGTAACGTGGCGTGCTGCCCCGTGCGACGCGCCCGAAATCAGTTATAACCAACAACAGGACAAGAAAATGAAGAAAACAAAAATCAAGTGGTGGATGATAGCACTGGCCGTGGTGGCTGTCGCGCTCCTTTGGGGCGTGGGATGCTACAACGGAATGGTGGGAATGGACGAGGAAGTGGGCAACAAGTGGGCCAACGTGGAGACGCAGTATCAGCGCCGTGCCGACCTCATACCCAATCTCGTGAACACCGTGAAGGGCTATGCCAAGCACGAACAGCAGACTCTCGAGAATGTGGTGAGCGCACGCAGCCGCGCCACACAGGTGACAATCGACCCCTCGAATGCCACTCCCGAACAGATAGCCGCCTTCCAAAAGGCGCAGGGCGAGGTGTCGCAGGCTCTCGGACGGTTGCTCGCCGTGACGGAGAACTATCCCGAACTGAAGGCCAACGAGAACTTCAAGGAACTGCAGTCGCAGCTCGAAGGCACCGAAAACCGCATCACCGTGGCACGCAAGGACTTCAACGATGCAGCGCGGGCCTACAACGTAGCTATACGACGCTTCCCCCGCAGCATCGTAGCCGGACTGTGCGGATTTGAGAAACGTGCCTACTTCGAGGCTGAAGCCGGGGCAGAGAAAGCTCCGAAGGTGGAATTCTGACAATACGTGTAATTCTTTATAACACGCCGAACAATGAGACGACTGCTCACAGCAACGCTCCTTTTCATGGCCGCCGTGTGGGCCGTGGCATCCAATGCAAGCTCTGCCGCCTACACGGTGGAGACCGTGCCCAACGTGCATTTGGCCTCGACCGTGCGCTACACAAGCGACCCTTCGGGCATACTCTCGGCACAGGCGCGCGACAGCATCGATGCCATTTGTGCGCGGCTCGAGCGTGAAACGGGCATAGAAACGGCCGTGGTGATGCTGCCCTCGATAGGCGAAGCCACGCCGTTCGACTTTGCCCAGCAGCTGTTCCGCCGTTGGGGCATTGGAAAGAAGAAGCAAAACAACGGTTTGCTCGTGCTCTTCGTCATGGACCAAAGGCGAGTGCGCTTCCACACGGGCTACGGAATAGAGGGTTGGCTCACCGACGCTATGAGCAAACGCATACAGACCACGGTTATGGTTCCGGCTTTCCGCCGCAACGACTGGGACGGGGGCATGACGGCAGGAATGCGTGCCGTCTACTCGGTTTTGCAGGGTTCGATGCGCCCCGATGCCAAAAAAGGCAGCGGAGATGGGGCTGACCCGTTGCTCACGGTGCTCTTGGCCATAGCCATTGTGGTGGCGGTGATAGTGATAGGAGGCCGCCGGCAACGGTGCGCAAGGTGCGGCAGCCGTGGAGTAAGGCTCGTTTCGCGGCAGACCTTGCGCGACAGTTACGGCCACCGCATAGTGCGCGAGACGTGGCAATGCCCACATTGCGGCAACATCACCACCCGCGACCGCGATGCCGACCCTCCCGGCGGAGGCACGGCAGCAAACGTTGCCAATGCCATGTTTCTTGCCTCGATGATGGGTCGGGGCCGCGGCGGAGGCGGATCAATGGGCGGAGGCAGCTTCGGTGGAGGCGATTCGGGCGGCGGCGGAGCCGACTCGGGATGGTAAACAGCGCATTCCGCATAAGTTTCTAATACAAGAAAATGCCGGCATACGGTTGCAGTTGATGTTGCAAAACCGTATGCCGGCATTGTTTTTATGCCTTTGCAGCCGCCCTCAATCGCTCACTTTCCTTATAAGTGTGAGGCCGTCGCGCAGCGGAAGTATCACCCTTTCCACGCGCGGGTCGGCTGCCACGAGGTCGTTGAAACGCTCTATCGCGGCCGTCTGGTGGTCGTGGTCGTAGGCAGGGTCAACCACATGGCCGTCCCAAAGAGTGTTGTCGGCCAGGATATATCCGCCTGTGCGCAACACCGACATCGCCATTTCGTAGGTCTCTACATAGGTGCGCTTGTCGCCGTCGATGAATGCCATATCGAACGTTATGCCCAGTTTCGGGGCTTCGGTGTTGGCGTCGCCAATGATAAAACGTATCTTGTCGGCCACGGCCGACTGTTCTATCCACGGCCGGGTGAAGTCTTCCTGCTCGTCGTTTATCTCAAATGTCCACACCATGCCGCCCTCTTCGAGCCCCTCGGCCAGGCATATCGCGCTGTAACCGCTGAATGTGCCCACCTCGAGGATGTTCTTGGGGCGCACCATGTGCACCAGCATGCGCAGCAGACGGCCCTGCAGATGTCCGCTGGCCATGCGCCCGTGTATGGTGTGTATGTTGGTGGCGCGGTAGAGACGGTGCAGATATTCGCCCTCGGGGTCGCTGTGGGCCAATATGTATTCCTCAATCCTGCTGTCCATGTCGGTGTGCGGTTGCGTTCTTTTCCATACCCTTCAAAGCCTCAACGGCGAGCCTGTAGGAGTCGAGCCCGAAGCCGCATATCACCCCGGCACACGCTGCCGAAATCATGGAGTGGTGGCGGAACTCCTCGCGGCGGTGCACGTTGGAGATGTGCACTTCGATTACCGGCGCAGTAACCGACCGTATGCAGTCGTGCAGAGCTATGCTCGTGTGGGTGTAGGCACCGGCGTTGAGCACTATGCCGTCGCACCCGAAGCCCACCTGTTGTATGCGGTTTATGAGTTCGCCCTCCACATTACTCTGATAGAAACCGATGTTGATGTCGGGATATGCGGCGCGCAGCGAGTCGAGAAAAGCGTCGAAGCCCGTGCTGCCGTAGATGTCGGGCTCGCGCGTGCCCAGCAAGTTGAGGTTGGGCCCGTTGATTATTTGTATTTCCATATCGTCTTGTCTTAGTACGCATGCAAAGGTAGGCATTTATCACAAAAATATAAACCGCAAACCGTGCAACTTGTCGTTTCGGCCTCACTAATTTATGGGCAACTGCCGAAAGTAGGCGGAAAAATGTTAACTTTGCAGTCAGTAAACATCCCTTTGCAACTCAACAGCAACAAGATAAAGAAACAATACGCATCTATGGAAGAGAAACATTTCAGGCGCACCACCGTCACGGCGGCGCTGCCCTACGCCAATGGCGGCGTGCACATAGGCCACCTTGCAGGAGTGTATGTGCCTGCCGACATCTATGTGCGCTACCTGCGCATGAAGAAGCAGGAAGTGGTATTCATCGGCGGAAGCGACGAGCACGGCGTGCCCGTGACCATCCGCGCCCGCAAGGAAGGCGTGACCACGCAGGAAGTGGTTGACCGCTACCACTCGCTCATAAAAGACTCGTTCGAGAGGTTCGGCATCTCGTTCGACATATACAGCCGCACCACGTCGGACATACACCATAAGTTCGCCTCCGACTTCTTCCGCACGCTCTACGACAAGGGCGAGCTGGTGGAGAAAACCGAGGAGCAGTTCTGCGACGAGGTGACTGGCGAATTCCTCACCGACCGCAACATCGTGGGCACATGTCCGCGCTGCGGTGCCGAAGGCGCATACGGCGACCAGTGCGAGAAGTGCGGCGCCACGCTCTCGCCCGACGAACTTATCAACCCAACCAACAAGAATAACCCCGGCCACGGCCTCGTGAAGAAACCCACGAAAAACTGGTATCTGCCTCTGGGCAACTATCAGGAGTGGCTGAAGAAATGGATACTCGAAGGCCACAAGGAGTGGCGCACCAACGTGTACGGACAGTGCAAGTCGTGGCTCGACATGGACTTGCAGCCGCGTGCCATGACCCGCGACCTTGAATGGGGCATACCCGTGCCCGTGGAAGGAGCCGAGGGAAAGGTGCTCTATGTGTGGTTCGACGCGCCAATAGGCTACATTTCAAACACCAAGGAACTGTGCGACGCGCAGCCCGAACGCTGGGGCTCGTGGCAGAAGTGGTGGCAGGACGACGAAACGCGCCTCGTGCATTTCATCGGCAAGGACAACATCGTGTTCCACTGCATAGTGTTCCCCACCATGCTCAAGGCCCACGGCGGCTACATCCTGCCCGACAACGTGCCGGCAAACGAGTTCCTCAACCTTGAGAACGACAAGATTTCAACATCGCGCAACTGGGCCGTCTGGCTGCACGAATACCTCGACGACTTCCCCGGCAAGCAGGATGTGCTGCGCTATGTGCTCACCGCCAACGCCCCGGAAACCAAGGACAACAACTTTACCTGGAAGGATTTCCAGGAGCGCAACAACAACGAATTGGTGGCAGTCTACGGCAATTTCGTTAACCGCGCCCTGCAGCTCACAAAGAAATATTTCGGTGGTGTGGTGCCGGAGTGCGGCGAACTGAACGACGTTGACCGCAAGGCAATCGACGAATTCAAGGACGTGAAGCAGAAGGTTGAGGCTCTGCTCGACAACTTCAAGTTCCGCGACGCGCAGAAAGAGGCTATGAACCTCGCACGCATCGGCAACAAATACATCACCGACTGTGAGCCGTGGCACGTGGCAAAAACCGACATGGAGCGCGTGAAAACCATTCTCTACATATCGTTGCAGCTCGTGGCCAACCTCGAGATAGCATTCAGTCCGTTCCTTCCTTTCAGCTCGGCAAAGCTGCGCCAGATGCTCGGCATCGACGCAAGCGACTGGGCTCAGCTCGGAAGCACCACTCTGCTCAAGCCCGGACACCAGCTCGGCGAACCGCAGCTTCTGTTTGAGAAGATTGAAGACGAGACCATTGAGGCCCAGCTCAAGAAGCTCGACGACACCAAGAAAGCCAACGAAGCCGCATCGTATGTGGCCGCCCCGGTGAAGGAGAACGTTGATTTCGACACCTTCGAGAAGCTCGACATACGCGTGGGCCACATAAAGGCGTGCGAGAAAGTGAAGAAGTCGAAGAAGCTACTGCGCTTCACCATCGACGACGGCAGCGGCACCGACCGCACCATTCTCAGCGGAATAGCAGCCTGGTATGAGCCGGAGCAGCTCGTGGGCAAGGACGTTCTGTTCGTGGCCAACTTCGCCCCCCGCAAGATGATGGGCATAGAAAGCCAGGGAATGATACTCTCGGCGGTCAACTTCGACGGTTCGTTAAACGTCACATCGGTGCTCGGCAACGTGAAGCCGGGTTCGCAGGTGGGCTGACGCAATACCACCTATACAACGCAAAAAACGGCAACCTCACCCTTCACCGGGTGGCGGTTGCCGTTTTTTTGTTTCTTTTTGCAGCGGCCTGTGCCGCTGTATAAGGATAGTTTGTGGCTATTCTGCCGTTTCGGGCTGGCCTTCCTGCTGCTTCACGTTGTCGCAAATCATGGCGCGGCGGTAGTCCTTGCCCTTCACGCTCAGGCGCACTCCCTTCATCTGCACCTTGTCAACGTTGCGGAAATACAGTCCCCACGACGGGAACACGGGCCATTCTGACGTGCCGTGGCTCTCAAACCATGCCGGAAGCTGAGGGTCGTCGATGTTGCGGAACTGCAGGTCGCAGTCGCGCATCACCACGCGGTCGGTCACGGCCGAGCCCCAGCTCTTCACCGAGAGTGCATGACGCGTGATGTCGCGAGCCGTGAGCCGCTCCACTTTTATGGTGCCCAGCGAGTTGTCGTCGCCCAAAGTCACCGAGAGAGGGGTGAGCACCTGGCTCACGCGGCAGTCTTTTATGCACAGGCGGTCGAGCCTGCCCGGAGCCTTGCCCCACGCTCCCGGCTCAATGGTTATGGCCGCTTCGGAGTTGGTGCGGTGCGAGGTGATGTGCTCAAACGTGCCCGGACCGTAGATGTCGCAGTCGCTCACGGTTACTCCCACCGACGGCATTATCATGCGTATGCCGTTGCACGACGAGTTGAGCCGGCACCGTTCTATGCGCGTCTGCTCCCAGTAGCCGCCCGCAATGGCGTCGTCGCCGGTGGAGAGAGTGCAGTCGGTTATGTTCACGCGCTTGGCTCCGCGCAGGTGAATGCCGTCCCATCCGCCCTCAACGCAGATGTCACTAAACTCGCCGCGGTCTATCTTGTAGCCCAGAAAAGCATAGTTCGACGCATGTCGCACGGTGAGTCCGCTCATCTTTATGTTGCGGCAGTCGGCCATGAGCACCGTGTGCGGCCCGCGCTGGTGCTCCTCGCCTTTGGGGTTGCGCACGTTGTTGCCATCGATGCAGCCCGGCCCTTCGATGCCGGCGCGCTCCACGCCCACGGCAAACACGAGAGCCTGCGACCACACTGGGTCGGTGGTGCTGTTGTAGTTCACCGTGCCCTGTCCGCTTTCATATTTCGACAGGTCGGCAGTGGTGGTGAGGTGCGTGTATTGCGCCAGGTCTTTCGTGCCGCGCAGCACCGCCCCCTGCTCCAGGCGCAGCGTCACTCCGCTCTTGAGAAATATGCTGCCCGTGGTGAACACGCCCTTTGGCACGCTCACCACGCCGCCTCCCTTGGCGGCGCATTGCTCTATGGCTCGGTTTATGAAGGAGGCGTTGTTTACTGTGGTGTCGGAGGGTGTCGCGCCGAACGACATGATGCTCACGACAATGGTTAAAAGGAAATTCATATTATGCGATTGTTTGTTTTAGGATGATAAAGTTAGGCATTTTTTGCCGTTTCCGGCCATTCGGCGGGCACAAAATGCTTCGCGGGAGGCGAAAACGTAATTATGGTAGGAAAACAGGTAAAAGGATTATGCCGCATAAGGCGCGGGCGCATTAACTTTGCACCGTGGAAAAAAGCAAACGTAAAACTGATATATATAAATAAAGGAAACAAGATGGAAATTCTGCAAACCATTAAGTCGCCGGCCGACATAAAGAGTCTCTCGGCTGCGCAGCTCGAAACTCTCGCCCAGGAAGTGCGCGATGGAGTGCTCACTCGCGACTCGCTGCACGGCGGGCATGTAGGCCCCAACCTCGGATTCGTAGAGGCCACGATAGCGTTGCACTACGTGTTCGACGCTCCGCGCGACAAGTTCGTCTTCGACGTGTCGCACCAAATCTATCCCCACAAGATGCTCACGGGCCGCGCCTTCGGCTTCGTCTGTCCCGAACGCTTCGGCGAAGTGTCAGGCTACAGCAGTCCGCTCGAGTCGCCCGACTACGACATGTTTGAGATAGGACACACCTCTACCTCGGTGGCCCTTGCCACCGGCCTGCAGAAGGGACGCGACATTCTGGGCGGAAAGGAGAACATCGTGGCCGTGATAGGCGACGGGTCGCTCTCGGGCGGCGAAGCCTTCGAAGGCCTCGACATGGCTGCAGAACTGGGCACCAACATAATAATAGTGGTGAACGACAACGAGATGTCGATAGCCGAAAACCACGGCGGACTCTATGGCAACCTGCGCCTGCTGCGCGAGACGGGCGGCAAGGCCGAACTGAACTATTTCCGCGCGCTCGGCTTCGACTACCGCTATGTGGAGCGCGGCAACGACCTTGGCGCGCTCATCGAGGCGTTTGCCGAGGTGAAGGACACTCCGCGCCCCACCGTGGTGCACCTGCACACCGAGAAGGGACACGGCTATCGCCCCGCCGTGGAGAACAAGGAGGCGTGGCACTGGAGCATGCCCTTCGACGTGGCAACGGGCAAAAGCACTGTGCAATTCACTGGCGTGAGCGCGGCACAGGCCCTCGGCGCACATCTGCGCGACCTCATGGCCGCCGACCCGAAGCTAGTGTGCGTGTCGGCGGGCGTACCCGCGTCAATAGGTTTCGGTCCGACACAGCGCGCCGAGGCCGGGGCACAGCACCAGGACGTGGGCATTGCCGAGGAAGAGGCCGTGGCCATGGTGTCGGGAATGGCACGGCGCGGCGCACACCCGGTATTCTCCACCTACGCAACATTCATCCAGCGCACCTACGACCAGATAGCACAAGACCTATGCGTTAACGGCAACCCGGCGGTGATCAACGTCATAGGGTCGTCGGTATACGGCATGAACGACTTCACACACATCTGCTTCTTCGACATTCCCATGCTCTCGCACATACCAAACCTCGTGTATCTCGCTCCCGCAACAATCGACGAAATGATTGCAATGGAAGACTGGGCCATACGCCAAGACCGCTACCCCGTGGCCATACGCGTGCCCGAGGGCGAGGTGGAACAAGGCGACGGCTGCTGCGACACCGACTTCTCACAAATTGACACCTACAAGGTGGAGCACCGTGGCAGCCGCGTGGCCATTATAGGCGTGGGCAGCTTCTTGGGCAAGGCACGTCGCGTGGCCGCCCAACTTGCCGAAAAGCGCGGCATCGACGCCACTGTCATCAACCCGCGCTACGTGTCGGGCACCGACGAGCAACTGCTCGCCTCGCTCGCAACCGACCACTCTCTGGTGGTGACTGTTGAGGACGGCAGCATCGACGGAGGCTTCGGCGAGCGCATAGCACGCTTCTACGGCCCCACAGCCGTGCGCACCCTGTGCTTCGGAGTGCGCAAGGCTCTCTACGACCGCTACGACGTGCAGCAGCTTCTGAGCGACAACCGCCTCACCGACGGGCAGATAACCGACGACATACTCGGCGTGCTCGATGCGATAAACGACTGAAATGGAACTATTGTTGGCGGGCAAATTTTCACCTGACACCAACATTTTATATCGACAATAAACAACAAACGGCTCTCCATGCAATGTCTGCAGGAGAGCCGTTGTCGTTTATTTTATGTGTCAGACCGTCAGAAGTTGAAGCGGATGTAGAACATCGACGTGCCGAACTTTATTTTCGCCTTTTCGTTGCCATCGCTGTATTCCGAGCCCGAATAGTCTTCGTCGTCATCATCCAACGAGAGGGTGCTGAACTTCGACTTGCCCCAACGGTATTCATACCCCACCGATATCACCTTGTAGGACAGGTTTATGCCCCAGTTGAAATAGGTGGTGTAACCGCTCTTAAGTTCTGTTTCGCCGTCGGTGCTCAATATTATGCCGGTGTAAGAAGGGGTGACATGGAAATATGTCTGTGCGAGAATGTGCTGCAATCCCTTACCCGTGTTGTAGAAAGGAGAGAACGTGAACGACGGACCTACGCTCATGCCGGCCGAAAGCGAATACACTCCAAGGTCGATGTCATCCTCCATGTCGGCGGCGTCATAGTAGCTGTCGTAACTGCCGGTGCCGTCGATATAACCCGAATAGTCGTCGGTTGACGGATTGAAGTTGAAGTGTATGCCGGTGCCACTCTTGTATTTGGCAAACGAAAGGTCAATCCACGACCAGTCTATTCCCACCTTCATAACGTTGGCAATGGGCTTCTTGTGCAGATAGAATGTCTTTCCCCAGTCGAGAACGAAGCCCATCTTGCTCTTATACTGCATATCGTCCGCGTTGTCGGCATCGGTCATCTTCTGTGTGGAGAAGCCTATCATGAGGTGTGCTTTGCGCTTCCACACGGCGTTGTCATATTCCGTCTTGCTGCGGTCGTCTTCTTTCTTCTGCAGCACAGCAACGCTGTTCTGGAGAGAGTCAAGCTTTTCCTGCAATGCGGTAGCGGTACTGTCTGTTTGGGCCATAGCCGTTGATGCGGAGAATGCGACAAGCAAAACCGCCAATAAGCTAATTTTTTTCATAATTTAAGCAGAATTTATTTTGTTTACATCTTATACGGGTGCAAAGTTAATCTTTTCTAAAAAAAAACGGCACATTATGCCGTTAAAATGCAAATAAAGCACCATATTTTCATAACCTACCCCGTATTTTGCCCCAACAGAATCCATTTTTTGCACTGATGCGTTGCACAATACAAGCAAAAAAAATTGATAAACATAAAATGAGTAGGAGGCATTGCACCCATCACCCCTAGAAGATGGGGTGTTCAAATTCGGTTATATTTTGGTTTGCAATTTATTGGTGTCCGGTAAAATATTGGTATAACATTGTAAAACGTGGAATGTATGGTATTTATAAGACTTCTGAAACCACGGTGCTTACTTTTGTCCATTGCATAGGTTTCTATTCATGGCCCCTGTAAGGGGCGCATATTATAGGATAGGGGCTTGCCCCTATCTATTAGGCATCACCATATTTTGCCCCTGTAGGGGGCGCAGAGTTCAACATCACAATGAATTATGCGCCCCTTTCAGGGGCAAAATTAGTGAAACGAACAAAACGTAGGGGCAAGCCCCTACGCTATAATCTGCCGTCCCTACGGGACTTACCTGCTGCAAAGTTTTTACCGGACACCAATAATTTGCAATTATGTAGAAGTTTTGCACACTAAGCCCTGAAAGGGCGTAACAATCCCAGCCCAGGGTGAGGATGGAGCGAAGCGGCATCTGTAACCCTGGGTTTCACGGGCGCCGAAGTAGGTTGGCCTGTAAGGTCAACACACACCGCATATTGTTGTGCTGACCTTACAGGCCAGATATTACAATTGTCGTTTAATACCCAGGGTTACACCGTTTGCTGCCGCAAACGGCTCACCCTGGGCTACGATTGTTACGCCCTTCCAGGGCTGATGCTACATTACGGTCTTGCGGCGCGTGCCGTCGGTCATCTTCACAATCACTACTCCGTGCGTGCCGCGTGCCACGCGGCGGCCAGAGAGGTCATAGCGCGCCGCCTCGCGTGCCGTGACCGAGACAGGCAGAGCAGCTATTGCCGTGGCATCGCCTTCGGTGGCGAGCTTGGCCTGCGCGGCGTTGTCGGTGATGCAGGCCGTGGGGTCGGTGCTGTCGTAGTTGCCCACAAACGCCACCACCTCTAGGTTGTCCTTCACCCATGCCTTGTCAAGACTGAACGTGGTGGCATAGTGCAGGCGGCGGTCGGCCCATTCGGCCGGTTGTCCCCATGTGCCGTTGTTGGCACGTGCCACATGCTGGTGCACAAACTCACCGGTGGCTCCCACCTGATTTTTTGCCGTTATGTTGTTTTCAACAAGACACACGGTGATGCGCGGGTTGGGCGTGGCATAGCTACCGGTGCTGATGCCATACACGTCAACCCCGAGCTGCGTGGAGTCGGCGTTGAGCGTGAGCTTCAACGAGAGCTTCGCGTCGGCGTGAAGGCGTCGCTCGTCGGCCACGCAGTCGGCCAATTCGTCGGCCGAACCTGGTGCGCCCACTGCCGAGAGGGCTTCGCCGTTGTTGCGTGCGACAAACACCGGGCGGCGGTTTATGGCCGTGGCCGGAGCATAGGTACTGCCGTTGTAGAGCCACAGCAGGTCGTCGTCGCCGTCGAGCGTGAGCCAATCGGTGTTGAAGCCCGTGTGGTGGGCCACGGCAAACACGCGCCCGGCGTTGGCGGCATCGTTAAGCACCGTGTGCAGATAGGCCGCCATTGTGGGGCAGTTGTGGCACTGTTCGGTGGTGAACTCCTCAATCACCACGTTGCGCGTGAGGCTGTATTGAGCTGTGGCCGTATCGTTAAGGGCGCAACCGTCGGGCTCGGTGCCGTGGGCGGTGAGCGTCGCTGTCCATTGCGTGTCCTCGTCGGTGAGGACGGCAGGGTCGAAGGTGAACGCCACAACCGAGTCGGTCTGCGACCCTATTTCGGCATCGACATAGGCCGGCGAAGCCTTGCCCCCGTCGGCTTTCATATCCACAGTGAAGCCCGCCACGGCCTTGCGCCCGAAGTTGTGCACGCGCGCCGTGGCCCGCATGGCGGTGCTTCCGTCGGCAAGGAGCGGCTCCACGGTCACGTCGGCAATGCCTAGGTCGGTGTCGGGGATATATTCTCCAGCCACGAGAGCCTCAACTGCCAGTGTGCCGCTTGCGCTGATGTCAATCCAATCGGCACTGCCCAACCGCACAAACGATGCTCCCGGCACTTCGCGCGGAGTAATGCTCACGGCCTTCACAGCACTCTTTTGGTGCAGAGAGTAGCCCACATACAGTTGTTCGGCATCTGCCGCAAGCGTGTAGGGCGTATCGAATAGGAGCGTGTTCCAGCCGGTGTACACGCCCGACATGCCCGAGCGCACCACGCAACCCGATGCCAAATCGGGCCCGTCGAGGCTTTCGCGCACCCACACACGCAGTGTGTCGGTGTTGTTGCGGGCGGCAAGAGCCGCCCTCACACCAGTAAGTTGGCAGTGGCCGTAGGCCGCGAGCTGCGGTCGGCGCAGGCGTATGGCACATTGGGTCCAGCCCTCGCCGCTCATCTGTATGCCCGGGTTGCTTCCGGCCATACCGTTGCAGTAGCCTAGGCGCAGCGTGTCCTGACTGGCCTGGGCGGCAACGGTCAGGGCCAAGGCCATCAGTGTTGTCATGAGTTTTTTCATCGTTTATGCTTTTTGTTTGTTTGATTTGTTTCTTGCAGGCAGCATGGTGGGCAGGCCGTGCAGCGGCATTCACGACTTGCGGTAGTGCTTGCGGTCGATTTTCCCGTTGTAGGTGCGTGCCACCGCTTCGGCCTGTTCGTAGCGCGACGGCAGCTTGTAGGGTTCGAGCACGGTGCGCATATAGCTTGCCAACTGGCGCGCGTCGAAAGGCGTTGTGCCGTCGGGCACGACGATGAGTTTCAATGCCTCGCCAGCTATGGGGTGGGCGCAGGCCACGCACACGCATTCCTTCAGGCCTCCGGCGGCCATTGCCGCATTTTCCACCTCCGACGGCTGCACCTTGTATCCGCCCACGTTTATCACGTCGTCGTGCCGTCCTTCGAGATGTAGCCGCCCCTGAGCGTCGATGTGTCCGGTGTCGCCCGTGTAGAGTATGCCGTCGCGCAGCACCGAGGCGGTGAGTGCCTCGTTGGCCAGATAGCCCGTCATGAGCGTCGGTCCCTGGCATGCCACGCGGCCGTCGGCCGTGATGAAGAAGCGCGAGTGGCGCATGGGCAGACCCAGACATCCGGACTGGCACTCGCCCGTGGCGTAGTCGTGGGTGGCTATTATGCCCGTCTCGGTGGAGGCATAGGTGTTGTAGAGGCGGCTTTGGGGCAGGGTTTCGCGCAGCAGGCTCATGTCGGCGGCGGTCATGGGTGCGGCTCCCGTTTCAATGAACTCCACCTTGTCGGCTGCCGCCGAGAGTCGGCGGCGGTCGAGGGCGAGCAGTATGCGCAGACTAGCCGGGACGAGAAACGTGGCGGCGCGCCCCGGGGCTGTCTCGAAGGCACGCAGCAGCGCGTCGGCATCCTTCATGCCCTGCGTTATGTGCAGCGTGGCTCCGGCGAGCAGCGTGGGCCATATCTTCGAGAGTGTGCCTATGTGGTTGAGCGGTCCGCTGGCTACAAACGTGAGGCCGGCATGGTAGCCCTGCGCCCCAACGAGGTTTTCGGCATCGGCTTCTATGGCCCGGTGGCCCACCATAACGCCTTTGGGCTGGCCCGTTGTGCCCGTTGTGAAGAGCACGTCGGCCACGCCGTCGGGCACCGGGGCGGTCTCGGCCAAAGCCTTTATTCGGCTCACGGCGACATCGGGCATGGCGGCTTCTATCGGCACGGCCACCTTACCGGCAAGGTGAACGGCGAGATAACGCACGAGAAAGTCGGCATCCTGCGTGTCGCGCATAGTCACGAGGCGCGACCCGTGGGCAAGTGTCGCGGCGAGGGCGAGGGCCTCGTCGAGTAGCTGCCTATAGGTGAGCGAACGCGTGGCGCAGCTCACCGCCACGCGCCCGGGCGTGTCGGCAGCGTGTCGGCGCAACCATTCTGAGGTGGATGCAGTGCTTGCAGTGTCGGCGGTCATCATTTCCCGGTCTTTGAGGCCACGAGTGCAGCAAGGCTGTCTACCGACTTGAAGTTCTTCGGTGTCACGTCGGACGACTCGAGACTTATGCCGAACTCGTCGGAGAGCATCATCAGTATGGTTGTTATTCCGAGCGAGTCGAGCTCGCTGAAGAGGAATTCCGAGTCGGCATCGACAAGCGGCAGAGCCTCTTCAATCATTTTTCTTATTTTCTCTTTCATCTTTTCTTTGGTTTTATGTTGCGGCCAGCGGGTCGCGGGGGGCATGTTTCAGTAACGGTAGCAAGTGAAATCTGTCCGGCTAAAATCCCAAAATCTATCAAAGTCAATTTACAGAACCCACTATATGGCGTTATTCTATTTTAATTCCCAATGCCCGTTCTTGTCTGCACCTACCCAACGTATAACGCCTTGTTTCTGCAAATGATTTAGCTCACGTTGTATGGTTTTTCTATTCAATCCCAATTTCTCTGCCAAAAGCTTCGTGTTTACTGCGACATTTACTGCGACATTTTTTTCATCAACAAGAGTTCCCGTGCCGATTATTTTCAAGATATTATTTTGTCTTTCAGACAGTTCTACTCCATTGTTTACTGCGACATTTACTGCGACATCTGTGTTCTCTGTTTCACCATCTGATAATTTTTCCACTGCAATATGCTCTTCCACGAATTCCGCTTTCAACGTGGCTTTCAGGATAAAGGCATCCGTATGGAATGAAGGAATGGCAGCACCGCGACTTTCCAGTTCGTTGCATATACGGTCGATACCTTCGCCAAATTCCTTCACGTAATTATATGCCTTCAAAAACTGGGCAATCTTTGGATTGCGTGAGAAATGAGTATGACGAATGTTCTCAGCCCTCACCAATCCCGGCAATCTGCCTGGCGACTCAAACACCAAGCGGTCGTCAAACATCTTTATCTGTATTTCCGTTCCCTTGATGCTGTAATCTCTATGGCATTCACTATTGACCACCATCTCCTGTATGGCAAACTTGGGATAATTGCGATTGGTGACAAACTGGCCGTTCTGTCCCAAATAGGAATGTTCACGCACCTGCGTTTCGAGGTATTCCACGGCTTTGACGATTTGTTCAAGGATGGTTCCCTCAAATGTAACATCCTTCACGACATTCATTTCCGTCCCAACCTTTTCTTCTGTTCCCTCATACCGTATGAATCTTGTTCTCGCACGTGGGAAAAAACGCTGTGGCTTCTTGCCGAAAAGCAATATACAGGCATTGCTCACTTTTTGCTTTCCATCTGCTTCTCTCACAAAGTCATTGTTCTCACAGAGATATTCCATTGCCGATTTTCCATAGCCAATGATTTTGATGTACTCATCCACGGCATTCATATCCACATCGTCAATAGTAGCACCATAGGTTGGCTCATCCTCATAATTTCGCTCCCCTTTATCATACATCAACTGCATACGTTCGTCGAAACCAAGTTTTCTACTCTTGTCACCAACGCGCATAAAAGCCTCGTCAGCCTGATTGGTATGCAAATGACTGCTGGCAGGAACATACATCAGCAGTATTCTGTTTTCATTCCCTTCGCAGTCCACACAAGGCAAGTAGTCATAGTGAACTCTCACCGAGGGAATGCAGAAATCCATAGGTACTCTGAGAAGTTCGTTCACTTGTTGGATGTATTGATTTATGCCTTCAATGCGTCTTGTCTTGTCAGAAATGCCAATGGCAAGAATACCACCATCAGCATTAGCCATCGCCACAATTGGCACCGCCAAAGCTTTTGGATCTATCTGTACGCTCTTACAGTCGAAAGTCTGGTCTTCCTTCCTGTTCCTTATATCATCTATCGTCATAAATTGCCACAATTAGCTACAAAAATAAAACAAACATCCGAAACGAAATAGCTTTCATTAAGAAATATGGGTTCACTCTTTTCCGCACACAGTGAGGTTGGGCGCGATGCCTTCGGCACAATAGCGCAGCAGCGCGCGGCGGTCGGCATCGGGCTCGGTCACTGTCACCTGCTGCGTGGGGTGCACTAGGGCATATATGAGGGGCATCTCGCCGTAGCCGGTGTTGGCGAAGCACACCGTGGGCGACGTTTCTGCCACATCCACCTGCGCGGCGAAGCAGGCGTTGCGGCGCAGACTGCGGCGTACGGCGGCGAATATCTCGGTGCCCTTGTAGCGGTAGCGGTCGAGCACGAGGCCGTGGAAGCTGCATGCCGTGCGCATGCGGCTTTCTGTTTCGGAGCGCCAATGTCTGATTTGGCCGGGCAGACGGTCGTGCAGGTGGGCCGACTGGCCTGTGCGGCGGCCAAGAACGACTGTCACCGTGGCGCGGTAGAGCGCAAGACGGTCGTCGGGCATTATGCGGCGGCTTCCGCACACAAGCATCGGCACGATGTCAACGCCCGATGCCGCGCCTATGGAGAGGATGTCGTCGAGAACCGACTGCGGCGTGCCGCCGGTTGCATCATGGCCACACACAAGCACGGCCACGGCCTGACCTTCTTCGGCAGCGGCCTTCACTGCCGCCGCGTCGAGCGCAGTGTCGCCCGTAAGATTGATGTATCCGAGCCACGACATCATCTTCCTCAACGCCCAGCAAACCTTTCCGTTGCCGTAATATGCCATTGCAATGCTGTCAGAAAGAGCCATTACGGCCACGGCATCGAGCCTGGTTTCGGCATCGGCTATGATGAGCGCGCCCTGCAAATGTTGGCTCTCACATTCATTATCCACCTTCCACTTCACCGTGGGAATGCCGCGCAAGCCCCTGCGGCACAACCTCGACACAAGGCGACGGTAGGCAGCGCGGCGGCGCGGCGAGTTTCCGGCTATGCCCACAGTGACCACACCTGCCGCGAAGGCGGCTGCGCACAGACAGAAACCGAGCACTCTAGCCCACGCAGCCACGAGCACCGGACCGAGCGACAGAGGGCGCGTGCGGTAGCGGCCACGGCTCTGCACGAGCCACTTGAACACGAGCGGCGGGAATATATAGGCCATGAGCACCACCGAGAACATTCCGGCTATCGTCACTTCGGCAAGCGAGTGCAGGGCCGGGTGGCGCGCCACTACGAGCGTGCCGATGCCTATGAACATGATGAGGGCCGACAGAATGATGGAGTGTTTGTAGGAGGCGAGCATGCGGCGGCGGTAGGCATACTCGTAGCTTGCACCTTCGGTCATGAATATAGTGTAGTCGTCGCCCTGACCGAAGATGAACGTGGCGAGGATGATGTTGACTATATTAAACTGCATGCCGCACAGAGCCATGATGCCAAGAATCCATATCCAGCTCACGGCCATGGGCACAAACGACAGCATGGCCAGTTCGATGCTGCCCATGGAGAGCCAAAGGAAGAAGAAAACGATGAAGGCGCAGGCGAAGCCTATATAGTTGAAATCGGCCGAAAGACGGTTGGCCACCGCACTGTTCAGGCCCGCCACGTCGAAGGCCGTGCTCTCTGTCGCGGCAAGGCGTGACTCTATTTTTGCCACGGCGGAGCTGTCAACCGAGAGCACATCTATCACGTTGTATCGCCCGGCAACGCTGTCGCGGCTCAGACACGAGGCGAAGACGCGCCCCGAGAGCATGCCAAACCATTCGGCATCGTGCGGCTGGAACGTTGTGCCGAGCAATGTTCCGAAGTCGGAGAACGACTCCACGGCGAAGCCTTCGGCCTCGGCACTGCGGCGCAGTTCGGCCATAACGCTGTCCTTGCGGCTGCTCCAGAAATCGTTCCAAAGCCCTATGCGCCGCTGTTGTTCGGCCCGTGAACTTAGGAAGCGGGTGCAGCCCGAGTGGGCGGCCACACTGCCCTCGGCCTCGAGCTGCCCTATAGTGTTCTGCAGGCGCAGGCTCTTGTCGAGCGCGCCGTCGGCAGTTGAGTCAGTAGATATGGCATACACCTTGCGCAGAGTGCCTCCCGTTGTCATGGCACGTTGCAGATATGCCATGTCGGTCTTCTGTTCGTCGGTCATGTAGTTTATGTGGCTCATGTCGGGGTCGAAAGTCGTCTGCAAGCTGAAATAGCCCAACACGACGGTGAGAGCCGCCACCGCCCACACAAAAGCGGGCTTGCTCTCGGGCGAGAAGGAGCTGAGACGGTCGAGCAGCGAACGCCGGTCCGGTCCGGGATTGGGCACCCGTGCGATATGGGGCAAGAACACCAGCACGAACACTATGGTGCCGATGAGCAGGAACGAACTGAACAGTCCGAGGTCGCGCAGTGCGGCCGAGCGCAGCGGCACGAGCGCGAGAAACGCCCCGACAGTTGTTATGTTGCCCACGAGCAACGGCGCGACAATCTCGCGCAGAGCCTTGCGGCGGTCGGGAGTGTGGCCGAGGTGGGCTATGTAGTGCAGCGGATAGTTGACGGCAATGCCGAGTATCACCGACGATATGCCCACCACTATCACCGACACGCGGTCGTGCACGAGAGCCAGCGCGCCCATGGCAAAAAGCCATCCCCACCCTATCGACACGGCTATGAGCAGCAGATTGCGCACGTTGCGCAGACTGGCGAGCAGCAGGGCGAGAATGAGAGTCACGGCCACGGCCACCGAAATGAGGCTGTCGGCCTTTATCTGCCGGGCGTTGCCCACGGCTATCACCGGTCCGCCGGTGAGGTGTATCTCCACGCCGGGAGCCTTTGCCGTGGCCTGCCGGGCGCATTGCTGCAGCATGTCGGTGAGCTCGGCGTTGTGCTCAGTCTCGCTCGCGCCGTAGGGCGAAGTCATGGTCACGAGGGCGCGGGTCATGTCGGGCGAGAAAATGTGGCCGTCGTATATTTCGTAGCGCAACTCCGATGCCGCGCCGCCAAGCTGCTGCACCACCGGAGTGAAGATGTTGAGCGGGTCGCGCCCTATGTTGTCGGCCAGCACGCTTCCCGTGGGCAGCATGAGCATCTGCCTGTCGGTGCTGAGTTGCCGGGCCACATATCCGGGGCGACTGAGTGCACTGTCGATGCGAGCGTAGTCGGCTTCGGTGAGGAAATAGGGCATGTTTTCATACACAAATGCGCTCACCTCGGCAGCCGCCGAGATGTCGGCCTGCGACGTTATGCTGCCTATGACGTGTGCAGTGTCGGCCCGTTGCACGGCATCCACAAAGCGGTCGGCGGCGGCCACGAGTTGGTCGGGGTCGGCCGAGGCACTGTCGCGGCACTGCACTATGGCGAATATGCGGTCGGCTCCGGCTATGTCGCGGTATACCTTGAGCGCGTTTTGCTTCTCGCTGCCCACGGGCAGGAAGTCGGCAATGTCTTCCTTGTAGCCCAGGCGCGACACCATCACGAGCATGGCGGCCACCACAGCGAGTGCCGACACGGCCCGCCACACGCGGTGGGCCGTGAGGAAATCGTAAAGACGCAATACAAATTCAGTCATTTTCCTTGTTGGTTACGGGGTTGGCATAGATGCCGAGGAATATGTCGTTGAGGCGTTCCACGTCGCAGGTGTCGTAGCGTTGCAGCCGTGCGAGCCTCCGTTTGAAGTCGTCGCGTTGTGCGTCGGTGTAGCGGTCGGCGTGTGCCGTGTTGCCGTAGAGCAGGTCGTGGGCTATGTAGTTGTTGGGATAGAGGCGGTAGGCACGGCGTATGCGGCGGTCGATGAGCTGCGCCACGGCCCGGTGATACTCGTTGTTGGTGAGGTGGGCATAGGCTTGCAGTTCTTCGGTGGAGATTGGTTCGCACACTTCTATGTGCACCCTTCCCTTCTGCTGCACTATTCCTGTGAGAATACTGTTGAGGTCTTCGCCGGGCTTTTTGGTGTATTTTGCGAACTGCGATTCATAGAGTTCGAGCGTTTTTAGCACGTCGCACGACTCCCACTCGTATGACACTGCCACCGGCACGATGTGCAGTTGGTCGAGTGCTACAATCTTGTCGTCGGGGCAACTCATGCAGAACATCTTCACAATGCCCTGGTCGGTGGCGTCGTTGCCGTCTTTGGTGCGTCCGTTGCGCTGCGCTATCCACACCGACTGGTGCTTCTCGGTTATGGCATGGCGTATGTATTCTGACAGATGCGTGGAGCTTCGGTAGAACTCCTTTATGCCGCCTCCGGGACGTTCCACCTTGAACATCTTGTTGCTCTTGCCTATATCCACCACGAGCTGGCTCACCATGAGGTTGGCCCCGAAGGTTATCTCGGTGGTGTCGAAGCCGTGCTTTACGAGCGAATACTGCAGAAGACTCGAGTCGAGCATTATGTCGCGGTGGTTTGACACGTAGAGATACTGCCGGTCGGGGCTAAGCCTTTCCAGTCCGCTGCACGAGAATGCGGTCATACTGTTGCCTATCACGCGCTCGTTGACGAGGCACATCGTCTCGGTTTGGAAGTCGCGCACGTTGTCATACGATGCTATTCGCCGTCTTACCGTGTCGAGCGGTTCATCGGGATAGACATAGGCTGCGAGCGTGGGAAACGATGCGCTCGCGGCTATGCGCTTCATTGCGGCCGGTATTTCCTCCTCGAAATAAGGGCGAATGTCGTCGAATTTCGTTTTTTCCATGTCTTCTCTTGTTTTTTGCGCAGCCTTCATGGCTGCATTGTCTTGCCCATCCACTTCAGAAACTCGCCCTTCCACTGCCGGCACTCGGGCGTGCCCTTGGCGTCGTTGGCCCCGAATCCGTGTCCGCCCGTGGCATATTGTATGTATAAGTGCGGCACGCCTTGTGCCGTGAGAGCCGAGTCGAGCAGTTCGGAGTTGCGGTATTTCACTATTGGGTCGTCCTTGCAGTTGACGAGAAACACCGGGGGACAGTCTGTAGGCACGTGCTTTTCCAACGACAACGAGTCGCGCAACTGTCGGTTGCGCTTGCGCGAATCGCCCAAGAGGGCGCGGCGCGATCGTTTGTGCACGCACTCATCTGTCATCGTCACCACGGGATATATGGGTGCGACGAAGGCCGGACGATTGGCCGCCGGAAGCAGTTCGGCAGCCGACATCACGAGATGTCCGCCTGCCGAGAAGCCCATTGCCCCGACACGCGAGGGGTCGATGCCCCACTCTTCGGCGCGGCTTCTCACGCAGGCGAGTGCCTGTTGCAGGTCGTCGAGGGCGTCGGGGTAGCGCGTGCCGCGCAGAATGTAGCGGTAGCGCGTGATGAATGCCATCGACCCGGCCACGCGGTAGCGCAGCACGAAGGCCGAGATGCCGTTGTCGCGCAGCCACTCGGCCACGCGGCGGCCTTCCGACTGCATGTCGTGCCACAGATAGCTTCCGCCCGGGCACACTATCACGGCGGCGTTGCCGCTGCCCGGTGCTATGTAGGGCGTGAGCTCCACGTTGTGGCGGCAAGCCGTGCCTTGCCAGATGTTGAGCGGCTTCTGCGCGGCTATCACGACGGCGGCCATCGCGGCAATTATCATTGTGGTGTAGAGTCGTAGTGTCATTTCGGTTGCATGGAGGCTTCGCCTTCGTTTATTTTGTTTATCACATAGTTCTTGCCGAGTATGGCCTCGGCGGTGTTTATGGCCGTGAGCGGCACGCCGCTGAAACCGTGCAGGTTGTTGTTCTGCCCGGTGAGCAGCAGGTTGTCAATCTTCGTCACCACCGGCACTTGCGACAGTGCGATGTTGTTGCAGTCTTTGCTGAAACCGCACATCGACCCTTCTTTCACGCCATAGAAGTCGCGTATGGTGAGCGGCGATGCCGTTGTGATGCTGTCGATGCACTTGCCGAAACCCGGATGCATCTCCTCGACGAGACGGAGAAGCCTTGCGCAGCACTCGTCTTTCCACTCCTCATATTCGCGTCCGCGCCGCCCCACGGTGGTGTCTTCCCACCGCCGCACCTCGTCGAAGAGCATCGGGGCGGTGATGAGCACCTTTGTGGCCCAAGGGCCTTGCCCCTCGTCGGGCGGTGTCATAAAGAGGAAGCCCAGAGGCCACGCCTTGCACGGATTGCCGAAGTTCCACACGTCGCGGTAGGCGGTCATGTAGTATTCGGAGTGGTTGATGTAGTTGAATGTGCCGGGGCGCAGCTTTATGTAGACAGAGAAGGCCGAATAGGAGTTGGGAATGGAGTCGAGCCGTCGGCGGTAGGCCTTGGGCAGCGCGCCTTCGGGCATGAGCCTCAGCATGGTGCAGGGGTGTATGGCCGAGATGTAGGTGTCGGCCGTGAGGTGCCGATGACTTCGTGTGACCACCTGTTGCACATGTCGGTCGTTCACATCAATGCGTTCCACGGGGTCGGCGGTGATTATCTCGCCGCCGTGTGCCGTTATCACTCTTGCCAGGAGGTGGGCGAAGCGGTCGGATCCGCCCTCAAAGCGGCTCGCGCCGTCGATATACAGCACGTTGATTATGGCGTGTATGAAGGCCGGAGTCTCGCCGTGGCGACCTCCGTAGAGCGGGTTCATGTAGGCAATGACGCTCCGCAGCTTCTCGTTCTTCACATACTTGGCTATGAAGTCGTCGGCGGACATCATGAAGTCGGGCGAGTGCATGGTGAGCCAACCTTCGTCGGGCTTCAGACTGAACAGTGCCACCTCGCGTGTTATGGCGTAGATGGCCTCTACATAAGCCTTTAGTTCGTCGCGCGATTCGGGGAAATGCTCGCTGAGCGAGTCAACATATCCATCCTTACCTTTCCTTATGCGGTAGGTGCAGCGGTCTTCGGCGAAGTAGAGAGCGTCGGTGCAGTCGTCGTCAACGTCGCGTATGGCCACTTGGTCGAGTATGCCAAGATAGCGGCAGATGCGTCGTATGTTGCCTCCGGGCTGCATTCCGCCTATGACGTGCATGCCCGTGTCGAATGCTACACCGCCCCGGCGGAATGTCTGCAAGCCTCCGCCTATGTTGGCATTCTTCTCCACCACGGTCACTCTGAGGCCTTCTTTGGCGAGTATCGCGCCGGTGAAGAGTCCGCCCAAGCCTCCGCCTATAATCAATACTGTCTTCATTGGCTGCATTGCTTTATCTGTCGGTAAATCTCGCTCGTACCTATCAGTTCGCTGCACGCCACCACCGTGCCCACGAGCACGCCCAGCATACCGTGGGAGTTAATGTTCTGCCCGGCGAGCAGAAGATTGGGCACGCGTGTGCGGTGGGGCACCCGGCATGCCGCGCCGAGGTGTATGTCGCGCGCGTTGCCATACATCGACCCGCCTTCGGTGCCTGTGTAGTCGAGATAGGTGAGC
This sequence comes from Dysosmobacter segnis, assembly GCA_963602915.1. GTDB lineage: Bacteria > Bacteroidota > Bacteroidia > Bacteroidales > Bacteroidaceae > Prevotella. The sequence goes on from CAVCLB010000003.1 coordinate 48,598, forward strand.
GGAGTGGATGTGTAGTAGTGCTCTATCGATGCGCCGATGCCGGGGAAATGGCGTTCGAGCACGGCCAGAAGGCGTTGGGCCTTGCGCTGCTTGAAGTCTTCGTAGTCAGCTCCGCGACGTCCGGTGCGCGTGCCTTTCCACTGTTCCAAGTCGCTCATCTGCATATAGGAAAGCAGCACGCCGGTGGAGGCAAACTGCTGACCAGGCTCCTGGCAGAAGTGCATGTAGAGAAAACCCTTGGGCCATTCGTCGTCGGTGTAGTGTTCGCAGCCCCACGGCGTGCCGCCCTCGTAGCCGTAGTAGTTGCTGTTGAGGTAGGGCACGGTGCCTGGTTTGAAATGCAGATAGACCGAGAACACGCCCACTGTCTGCGGAATAGTGTTGACGCGGTGGCGGAATGCGGGCCGGATGAGCCGGGTGTCGAGCAGTTCGAGCGTGCGCATGGGATGAATGGCCGACACCACCCAGTCGCAGGCAAGGCTCTCGCCCGTGGCCGTCTCCACAGCGGTGGCGTGCGTGTCGTCGCACTTTATGGCCGTGGCGCGGCATCGCGTGCGCACCTCGCCGCCGTAGCGGCGCACCGTATCCACAAGGGCCGAAGCCACGGCATCGCTGCCTCCGGCTATTCTGAACGCACTCTGGTTGTAGAAATCCATTATGAACGCGTGGGTGGAAAACGGAGTCTTGTCTTTTTCGGCGGCATACAGCGGCAGGTTGCCCACGAGCACCTTGGCCAGAAGCGGGTGGGTTATCACACTGTCAATCACCTCGTTTATTGATCGCAACTGATATTCGGTGTTCACCGCTTCGTCGGCTCCGTCGCTGTCGAGCGTGTGCACCGACGAGGCCGAGGCCACCTGCTGCACGATGTCGAAGTAGCGTTCGAGGTTGCCGCGCTGGTTTGGGAAGTCGGCGGCAAGCTGGTTGACGAATGCTTCGCGCCCGTTGGCAAAGCGATATTGCCTTCCGCCCAGTGCAACGATGTCGTAGGCCGAGCTGTCGAGCGGCACGAGGCTCACCGAGCGGTCGATTTCCAGATAGCGCATGAGCCTGTCGAGGGTCTGGCCACGGAGTGCGCTGCCCACGAAGTGCATGCCCGTTTCAAACTTCGCGCCCTTGCGCGTGAAGCATTGCAGGCATCCGCCCACCTGCACGCCCTGCTCAAGCACGGTGACGCGGTGGCCGTTCTTGGCCAGCACCACGCCACACGAGAGGCCGCCGAGGCCGCTTCCTATTATCACTATGTTTTTCTTTTCACACATCCTGTTCTATGCGGTTGGCCATTTCGGCATATTTCTCCTTGTAGCGGCGGCGCATGCAGCTTGCCTGCTGCATGGTGCTGCCCATGGCTTGCAGCTCTTCTTGGGTGACGGGCTTGCCCACCTCTATATAGAATATGCCCTTGCGCAGGTGGTAGGTGCGCTTGGGCAGAATCTTTCCAGCACCATAAAGATACATGGGCAGCACCTCAAGCCCGAGCTGCGAGGCTAGGTAGAACGCGCCCTGATGAAAGCGTCCGATGCGGCAGTCGGCCGAACGCGTGCCTTCGGGAAACACCGCCACGCTGTAACCGCGTGCCACGAGCGACCGCAGCTGCGGCATTATCGCGCCCAGACCGCGCGAGGCGGGCAGATATTCGGCTTCGCGTATGAGGAAACCGTAAATGGGATTGTTCCACACCCAGTCGTTGGTGAGAAACACTACGTTGGGCGTGAACACCATCTGGCACATTATGTCGAAGTGCGACTGGTGGTTGCATATTATGATGCGTGGCTTCGAAAGGTCGATCGTGGGGTCGGCTACCTTGCTCACGAAGCGCGTGCCGGGCACACCGTGGGTTATCATTATGAAGCGCACCGAGCGGTAGATGAACTCGTGCAGCCGCTTGCGTCCGAGTTCGGTGCGCCCTCCCAGTTTCATGCAGAGCCACACTATGGGGGTTGACACCACGGTGCAGAAGAACGTGAAGGTGAGGAGCGAGTAGAGAGTGCGCCCCACTGTCATTACCGCGCGCAGCAGTCGCGCGGGCCAACCGTAGACCACGGCCAGCACACAGAGCACGGCATTGAGCGCGCTTATGCGGGCAAAGTCTTTGTAGGGGCGGAAATGTGTCACGCGTTGGGAGCGCGGTGGATAGTAGACTCTCACCTTTATGGGCACTATCCTCACGCCGTGCCACGATGCAGTGACCATGAGTGCCAGTTCGGCCTCGTAGCGCGCGCTGAGCACGCCGAGCCAATGCAGCTTGCGCAAAGGATAAAGGCGGTAGCCAGTTTGGGTGTCGTCGAGGGCCACGCCGGTTTGCACTGTAAACCAGAAATTGGAGAATTTGTTGGCAAAGCCACTGCCCTTCGTGCGCTCCACTCCCTCCAATTGCCGGCTTCCCACTATCAGGCAACCGGGATTTTTGATGTTGGCCTCGAGAAACAGTGGTATGTCGGCCGGATAATGCTGCCCGTCGGCATCGAGCGTTATGGCATAGGCGAAGCCCATGGAGAGTGCCTTGCGGAAGCCTTCGCGCAGCGCGTGGCCCTTGCCCCGGTTGCGGCTGAGGGTGACGAGGGTGATGCCTTCGATGGCGGCAAGGCTCCGGGGCGTGCCGTCGGTGCTGCCGTCGTCAACCACAATCACATCGGCACACTCACGGAGCGTGTCTTCTACAACCCCGGCCACCGTGGCCTCGTTGTTGTAGACGGGTATGATGACGCAGATGCCGCGATCGCGTAGCAGTCGGCGCTGCCTTTCAATGTCGGTCGTCATGGGGCTTGCATGTTAGTGAAATCTTGGCCACCGCCGCGCCACGGCACGACATCTCCACCCGTGCGCTCACTTCGTCGCCGTCGGCGGCGTGCTGTATCTTGCCCACCAAGCACTCCACCTGCGGCGCGCCGTCGGGCGACAGCACGGCAAGAAACTTAACATTCTTCACGGCCACGATGTCGAGCGGTTTGCCGATGGTGGTTTCAAGCAGTTCCTTGGCAGTCTGCACGATGCACACGCCAGGCGTGACGGGACGACCGGGGAAGTGGGCCGCATATATGGGGCACTCGGCGTTGAGGGCGAGCGTGAACGTGGCTTCGCCATCGGCGGTGCGGCTGGCGGTCACGGTGTAGAGATAATTATTGAGTTGCATTGCTGTCGATGGGTGTGAATTTGTAGGTTATGCCACGGCGGGCATTGGTGTAGTCGAAGCGGCCTTCAAGCATATTGCCGACCACGCAGGCAAGGTCGCGGCGCAGCACGCGCCTTATATACCATTTGTCGAGCATCTTCACCACACTCAACAGATGCACCTTGCTGCAGCCAGGGGTGTAGACAAACTCCATGGCCGAGATGCCGAACTCGTTGAAGATGCAGCCGCGCAGTTCGCCGCCGCACTTCTGCATCATGCACACGCCGCTCAAACGGGCGCGCGGCATGGTTATCGAGGCGGCATAGCGGGCGGTTGTGCACGCGGTGTCGCACACTGTTGTGGTGTCGGCTTCGGCCCTGCTTGTGCCGCAGCCGTGTGCCGACGCGGGCATGGCGAGGGCCATCATGAGCGCGGCACAGCTAATCGATGTCGAAAACTTTTGCATTTATTGCCGTATTTGTCTTGACGTTCTTCAGTTCAATCACGGTGGTGTCGCCCTTGGGGTCGTGCATCTCCACCTTCTCCACGGCTGCGGTGCGGCGGTTGAAGCGGAGCACTATGCGGGCGAACATCTGCCTCATGGCCTTCTGCTTGGGCACGAGCGTGGCCACATACTCGGTGGAGGTGGCGGCCAACGTAGTGGTGAAGTTCTTGCTGTCGGAAAGACTCTTGCCTGCAAGAGTGCCCATCATCACGCGCGCTATCTCCCTGAACAGCTTGCTCTGCGACACGCTCACCACGTCGCGGCGGCCTCCGGCATCAACAAGGGCCTTGGCTCCGTTGAGCACGAAGGTGTAGGCATAGGGCGAGGTGTATTCCCACCGCAGCTTTCCGGGCTGCTGGCAATACATGCGTCCGCGCGACACCATCTTGTCGTTGAGCATGCGCACGCGCTTTGTCTGCACGAAGTCGCACTGCATGGTGATCATCTTCGACGCGGCGGCATTTATCTGCTGCCGCATCTGCGCCTCGCTCACACGCTGCTGAGCCGCCGCAGGGGCGAGGCATAACCACAGCGCAATGAGCGCGAGAAACGGTTTTACCATATCTTTTCCTTCCTTTCTTTTCTCTTTTCTACATATTGCATCACTTGGCCACAAGGCAGCATCCGGCCACGATGAGGGCCACTCCGGCCCATTTCCATGCCGACACCTGCTCGCCGAAGAACGCCACCGCCGCAAGCATGCCGAACACATAGCTCAGACTTATCATGGGATAGGCCACGCTGAGGGGGTAGCGGCGCACGATATACATCCACAGCACCGAACTCGCACCGAACAGCAGTCCGCAGCAGGCAAACTGCCAGTTGCACAGCATCGACACCCAGAAATGGCGCGACATGGCGAAACGCGGCATGCGGGCAAGTGCCGATTTCAGAAAAACCTGGCCGCCTGCGAGCAACGCGCTCTGCACCACGGCAAGCAACAACGCCCTCAGCATGACAACACTATTGCGGTTGAACTTAGCGGCTGCGGCGCGTCGAGACCGGCGGCACGCATCAATTCGCCCAAAAGCGGCGTTGACTCGTCGTGGCAACCCACGAGCACCGTGCGGCAACGGCCTTCTGAAATGAGCATGCGAGCGTCGCGCAACGCCCACTGGAGCGACTGCGCGCCCTGCGTGTAGGTCATGTTGTAGCCGTGGCAGTGCGTGCGTATGGCTATGTTGCTGCCTATGGTGTTGTGGGTGCTCTGCATGAAATGCGTCGGACTGGTCATTGCCTCGCCTCCGGCGGCTATCTGGGCCAGAAGCCGCTCGCTGCTCTCCACGCAGCCGTAGGCCGTGGCCGTAATTATGGCATCGGGACATTGCACCCCGGCCTCATGCAGAGCCTCGAGCGAAGCTATGAGCGAAGCCTTCATGAGCTTGCCCATGCGGCGCGCCTCAAGGGGTTTCACCCACTGCGATATGGAGCCGAGAAGGTCGGGCGAAGTTATCTCCACGCGTGCCAACTCGCGCGGTTGGCAAACCGGGCGGCACTCATCCCCCGTGCCGACACCGCCTGTTGGCGTTGCCGAGAGCACGAGCGACGTGTCGTTGCCGCCGAAACCGAAGCTGTTGCAAAGCACATGTCGCAGCACGGCGGCATCGAGGCCCATTGTCGGAACAATGCCGTCGGGCATGGGTTGGCACCACCCTATGTTGGCAGGCACAAAGCCGTGGCGCATGGCAAGGATGCTTATGACGGTCTCGATGCTGCCCGACGCGCTCGTGGTGTGGCCCGTGAAGCCCTTGGTGCTCGACACCGGGGGCATGCCGTTGCCAAACACCCGCACGAGAGCCGCGCTCTCGCTCATGTCGTTGTTGGACGTGCCCGTGCCGTGGGCGTTGATGTAGTCGATGTCAGCAGGGGCAAGTCCGGCCTCGCGCAAAGCGGCAGTCATGGCAAGAAATGCGCCCTCGCCGTCGGTCGATGAGGCCGTCTGGTGAAACGCGTCGCACGCGTTGCCCCACCCCGTGAGCCATGCCTTCGGCTCATTCTGCCGCGCGGCGGCGTGGCTGGCACTCTCCATTACGATGTAGGCTGCACCTTCGCCCAGATTCAGTCCGGCACGCGTGGCGCAGAACGGACGGCACTGTTGGCCGTCGAGTATCATCAGCGAGTTGAAACCGTTGAGGTGAAAGCGCGACAGAGCCTCGCTGCCTCCGGCCACGACGATGTCGGCCTCGCCTGCCTCTATAAGCCGCGCGCCGAGCATTATGGCGTTGGCCGCCGAGGAGCATGCGGTTGACACGGTGGCCATGTCGGCAAAGAGCTTGCCGAAGTGCGATGCCATGAGGCGCGTGTTGCTGCCGCAGTCGTGAGTGGCTATGAAGTGGGTGTCTGTGGGCAAGGCGGTGCCGTCGAAGTGACGTTCGGTTACGTCCATGCCGCCCACCGTAGTGCCCGAGACGAGCAACACGCGTGTGCAGTCTCCGTCAGAACCGTTCCCGGCGGCGGTCACGTCCACTCCGGCATCGGCAAGGGCCTGGTTTATGGCCTCCATGCCAAGGAGTGCCGTGCGGCTCACCTCGCGGTCGGGGGCTATGCCGAGCTTTTCTTTCAGCTGGGCATCGCTCATGGGCACCTCGCCCACGGGCAGTTCGCGGTGCACCGATTGCAGGTGACGCATAGGGCCGATGCCCGTGCGCTTGGCACGCAGCGCATCGATGGTGGCCTGCGTGCCGCAGCCTATGGCCGAGACAATGCCCAGTCCGGTTATAGCGATGTTCATCTTTTCATGTGGTGTTAGGGTTGTTGACGTTGTGCGGCGGTCGGTGTGCGTGTGCAGAGCGGCTGCACCACGCGCGTGCTCCTTATGCCGCACGCCCCCGCAGCGTTTGCGGCACGGCGGCGCGGGGCCGTAGGCGCATTATTTCTTGCGGTTGGCCGCAACATAATCGGCCATTGTCTGCACGCTCTTGAATATTGCCTTGCCCTCGGCAGGACTTGCGAGCTTTATGCCGTAGTTGCGTTCGAGCAGCACTATCAGTTCGAGGGCGTCGATGGAGTCGAGCCCGAGGCCGTCGCCGAAGAGCGGTGCCTGTGCGTCGATGTCGTCGGGCTGCATGCCTTCGAGGTTGAGCACGTCGATGATTTCGGCCTTTAATTGGTTGATGAGTTGTTCCATTTTATTTTTCTTTATGTTTTTTCTTTCTGGGTGCGGAGCCGTCACCCGGCCTCCACTATCGACAGTCTTGCCTCGAAGCGGTTGTCATCGGGACAGTCAATCCATCCCGTCAGCAGACTGTGGGTGTGGCCATCGGCAAGCGTGGCCCTTATTATCGCGTCGGTTTGGGCGCGGTTGTCGCTCTGGAGTATGTAGAACGAGGTTTCGCCACGGTAGGCGTTGCGTATGGCTATCTCGCCCGTCACGATGTTGGGCAGGGTGCATACGAAGAGCGACGGACTGGCGTATTGGCCTCCGTCGGCGGCAGCCGTGGCCGCATACTTGCGGTCGGAACACACCGACGAGGTGTTGTTGAAGAGCACCACGGCGCGGTCGTCGCGCGGAGCGAAGCGCGGTTTGCCCTCGGCCTGCAGCAGCAGTTCGGAGGCGATGAAGCCCAGACGGCACATGGCATCCATTTTGAAATACTTGGGATAGTCGGCCACGCGAGCGCGGTAGAGTGCGGTGAGCAGAGCCTGTCCCTCACATTCGCCGCCCACATCTATCTTCTTGCCGTCGATGGTGACATCGTGTGGCGTGATGTGCACGGTGTGGGCAACGTGCAGCGGTGCCGTGACTGCAGCCGGAGGGGCGGTGGTCGGAAGACTTGCACGCGTGGCAAGCATCGTGGCGTTGCATCCGCCGAAGCCCGAAAGCATCTTTACGAACGACTGTCCGCTAGTGCTCCGGTTGTGGGGCGAGATGTTTACGGGGCGCGACACGCCCCGCTGGGCATATCCTCGGGTGCCTATCACCGTGCCGTCTTCAATAGAGTGCATGCTGACAATGGTTTCAATCAGTCCGGCGGCACCGAGAGTGTGGCCGAAATAGCCTTTAAGCGCATTGAGCGGGACATCGGAAAGTCCGGCGCGCGATATGGCCACGGCCTCCATTTGGTCGTTGAACAGCGTGGCGGTGCCGTGGGCGTTGACGAAGGCGAGGCTGTCGGCATCGACCCCGTTGAGCGTGGCGCGGAGCGCGGCAAGCAGTCCTTCGGCAGTGCGCGAGGGCGCAGTGGTGTGGTAGGCATCGTTGCGCACATGTCCGCAACCTATCTGCCATGCCCCATCCATTGGTTGGCTGCCTAGCACCATAGTGGCCGCCGCCTCGCCGAGGTTGAGTCCGCAGCGGTCGATGTCGAACGGGCGGCACTCCGAATCAGACATGGCCTTGAGCGCATCGAAGCCCGAAACGACAAAATGCCGTGGCACGTCGCATCCGGCCACCACGGCATGGGTGGCAAGGCCGGTGTCGATCATGCGCGCGGCAAGCACCAGTGCGGCAAGGCCCGATATGCAGGCGTTGCACACCACAATGGGTTGTGAGGCGAAACCGAGCATGGCGGCCACACGGGCAGCCGATGCCGAGAGCGGAACGCCCTCGTCTACCGCTCCTTTGGTGGAGCTGATGATGAACACGACATTGCTGTCTGACACGTCGATGCCGGCCTCCGTTATGGCCTTTTGTGCCGAGGCGGCAAGCAAAGCTTCGAAGCGCGGCAGCGCAAGTTGCCCTTCGGCCTCGGCGGGCAAGGCATGGCCGTGCATGAGTGCGGCGGTGAAGCCGTGGGGCATGCCGCACGCCGGCGGCTCGTGGCGGCTGAGTGCCGTGTGGCCGGAGCGCACCGCGAGGTAGTTGTCACGGCTCGTGAGGCCGAGCGGCGACATTATGTTGTCGGATATAACGTATGCCATTTTGTTTCTGTTTTCGTGCCGCGGCGCGACATCCGTCGTGCACACGACGCTGACACTACTGCTGCGCGGGGGTCTGTTTCCACCGTTCTTTCCACTCACGGTAGAATGGCGGGTTGTCCCACACAAGCTGGTAGTCGAGGTCCATGAACACCTGCACGGAGTGGCCAGTGGCAAGCAGCGACTCGTCGGCGGTGTCGCGTATCTCGTAGTCGAACACTATCTTGGCGGCTTCGGTGGGCCGATAGATGATATCGACGCGCGGATGCATGCCGTAGCGTATGGGCTTGCGGTAGCGGAAGGTGAGCTCGACGAGCGGCGCGAAGTAGCCGTGGGCCACAAATCCCTGGTAGTCGAGACCGTAACGCATACCGAAGGCTTCGCGTGCGTCCTCGAAATACAACGGGTAGGAACCGTGCCACACCACGTTCATGGAGTCAACCTCGCTGAAGCGCACGGCAAACTCTTTCGACTCTTTCAGCTCGTTCATTCTCCTTCCTCCTCTCTCACTGCAATCTTCATGCCCGTGGTGGCGGCCACTTCGCCGCCTATGCGCACCGTGGCCTCGGCGAGCATCATGCCGAACACCTGCTCGCGCACCACCACCTCGGTGGTTATCGTCGCGCCGACGGGCGGAAGGGCAATGGCGCGGAAGTCGCGCACGGCCCCGATGTAGCCTATCTGTATGCCTTTTTTCAGTATGTATTTGTTTACATAGCCTATGCGCACGGCGCACGTCTGGGCTATGTTCTCCATCAGTCCGGGAGCCGAAAGGTGTCCGCGCTCCACGAAGATGTTGTCGGGAGCGACGGTTGTCTCGGTCACGGTGAGCGTCTCGTCGATGCCGGTGAGGCATCCCACCATGACAAACGGCTCGCGCTGGGGCAGCAACTGGTGTATGTCGATTTGCCTAAGTTCGGCCTCGGTTGGGTGAAGTGGGTTGAATTGGGTCATATCTTGCATTGCCGTGGCGGTGGCGTCACGGCCAGAATTCGTAGAAGTTATACCATTGTGCGGGGTGTTTCTGCAGCACCCGCCCGAGCTCTTCGGCGTAGGCTGCGGCGAGTTGGCTTTGCTGTTGGCGGCGCGGCAAAGTGCGGTCGTAGTGCAGCGGCGTGACGATCACGGTGTAGCCCGTGGAAGATGTCTTCATAACGTTCACCGCGAGCACGTCGAGGCCGCGCATTGTGGCCACCGCAAACGGGCCTTGCGGAAACTGTGCCTCGGCTCCGAGGAGGGTTGCCCGTACCGTCTTTGCCGACCCAACGGTGCGGTCGGCTGGCATACTTACGATTTCGCCGTCGGCAAGGGCATTGTTCACGAGAAACAGGTGGCTCATGTCGGCGGTGACGGGAATCATTCGTATGTTGTTGCTGTCGAGTTGTCGGCGGCGGCCCTGCATCACCGTTTCTTTCTCGCCACCATAGACAAGGGCGTTGAAACGCTTGTCGCGGGCCGCGAGCGAGTAGCCGGCCACCTCGTAGCAGCCCACATGGGCACTGAGAATGAGGAATGCCTCGGGACGCGAGGCCAGGCGGTTGTAGTGGGAATAGCCCTCGACGGTGATTTTGAAACGCCGTCCGGCAAACATGGCGAAGCGGTCGATGACGGCCTGCGCAAACATGCAGTGGTTAACATATACGCCCCACGCTGCCCGAAGGCGGCCGTAGCCCATGCGGCGGCGCATGTAGTGCCACGAGGTGCGGCGGCTTGCATTGGTCACGAGGCACACCGGTACGACGAAGATGGCGGCAAAGACGTAAGTCAGACGCACATCTACGTATCTGAGCGTGACCACCAGAAGGCGGAGGAGCCACGCGCTGCCGAATGTGGTGTTGGCCTTTCTCTTCATGTTGGAGGCGTGACGAATGCGCGGCGGCGGGCGTCAGCCCACCTTGCTTTCAATGTAGTCGCAGAACTGGCTTAACGTGACCACGCCCTGCATTTCCTCGGGCTTTATCTTGAAGCCGAAATTCTTCTCGACGATTACCACTATGTCGACGAAATCGAGACTGTCGATGCCGAGGTCGTCCTTGAGCTTTGCCTCGGGCGCGATTTTCTCTTCGTCGATTTCCAAATCATCTATGAGAAAGTTGCGCACTTTCTCTTCAATTTCCTTTCTTTCCATGTATTGTCGTTATTTTCTTATTGTCTTTTCTTTACCTCGAGAATGGTGTGGCCCTGCCCTATGCCGTCGTGTGTGGCCGTGATGTGCAGTCCGGCGCGTCCGATTATGGCTGCCATGTCGTCGGAATGATACATCTTACTATTGCCGTTGGCCATTGCCGTGAAGTAGACGCTGGTCATTGTGAGGCAGAGCGAGGCCGGCTCGTAACGCTGGCGGTCCCAGAATGTCTCCATGATGTAGAGCGTGGTGTCGGCCGACATGGCACTGGCGGCGAGGTGGAGTATGCCTTCGGCTTCGTCTTCGGAGAAGCAGTCGAGAAACTGGCTCATCCATATCGCGTCCCAATCTCCCTGCGGCAGCGCGGCACCGGGGGCGAGGATGTTGGTGGCGAAGCCTTCGATGCGGTCGGCACCGGGCTTGCCTGCTATGTTGTCGCGCATCATTCCTATCTGTCCGGGCAGGTCGACGATGGTGACGCGCACCTCGCTGTCGTGCTCAACGCAGCGCAGTGCAAAGCGGCCCGTGTTGCCACCCACGTCCATAACGGTCTTGGGTTGGGCGGCGAAAACCGTTTCGAGGGCCGTGCCGAAGGAGTTGTCGGAATAGAAATGGTCGAAGCCGAACCAGCTGCGCTGCACCTGCGGATCGAGACGCGACAGTCCTTCGTAGATGGTGGGCCAGTTGCCGAGCGTCGTAAGACCTGCGGGCCGGCCCTCGCGGAGTGCTTCCTCGAGGTGGAAGAGGCCGCGGTAGTTGACGTCGTGGTTGAAATCGACGTTGACACGCGTTGCCGGGTCGCAGAGCAGAAACCATCCTGTCTTTGAGAGCGAGTAGCGGTCGGTGTCGGGATTGACTAGCACGGTGCCCGCGCTGAGCGATGCCTCGAGCAGAATCTTGAGGGCGTAGCGCGAAAGTCCGGTATTTTCTTGCAACTCAGCAAGCGTTAGTCCGCCGTCGCTGTCGCGCAGCATGTCGAGAATACCGAACTTTATCATAAGCCGCGACACCTGGAATATCACCGGTGCCCATGCTATGTATTCGGCCTGCCGCTGTGCTTCGCGTGCCGAGAGATGCTCCTTTGTGTATCTTTCCTTTTCCGATTCGAATAAGTTCATCTTGTGTGTGTTTTGTGGGCCGCGCCCCGTGGCGGTGCAGCGGCAGCCGGTGCGGTCAGCGGCGCATGCGCCTTATGACAAGGGCCGAGTTGGTGCCGCCGAAGCCGAAGGAGTTGCTCAGCACGGTGTCGATTTCGGTTTCCACCGTATTGGCGGCGATGTTGAGCTTGGCAGAATATTCGTCGGGGTTCTCGAAATTGATGTTCGGGGCCACGAAGTTGCCCTGCATCATGAGCACGCTGTACACTATTTCCGACGCTCCGGCCATCCAACACTCGTGGCCCGTCATGCCTTTGGTCGACGAAATGAGGGCGTGCTTGCCGCCGAACATCCTTGCCAGGGCTATGGCCTCATGCATATCGCCTTGCAAGGTGCTTGTGGCGTGGGCATTGATGTAGTCGATGTCGTCGGCACAGAGCGACGCGCACTTCAGGGCGCGTGTCATTGCCGTGATGCTTCCGTCGTCGGACGGCTGACTGATGCCGCCTCCGTTTGAAGAGAATCCGTAGCCCACCACCTCGGCGAGGATATTGGCTCCGCGCGCCACGGCGTGGTCGTAGTCTTCGAGCACGAGCGATGCCGCGCCGCCGCTAGGTATGAGTCCGTCGCGGTCGCGGTCGAAGGGGCGGCTCGCCTTTGCGGGGTCGTCCATGCGAACGGAGAATGCCCCGAGCGCGTCGAACGATGCCATGCAGTAGAAGTTTGTTTCCTGTGCGCCGCCGCAGAGCACCACGTCTTGCAGACCCTGCTTTATCATCATGTAGCCCAAACCTATGGAGTGGCTTCCGCTGGCGCATGCCGAACTTACGGTGAAGTTGACTCCGCGCAGGTGGAAGATGGTGCTGAGGTTCATGTTTACCGTGGAGTTCATCGACTGGAATATCAGTCCGTAGCCGAGCATTGCCGAGTCGTGCTTCTCGTCCATTATCTTCGCGGTCTCGATGACGGGTTTTGCTGAGGAGTCGTTGCCGAAGATGCAGCCCACCTCGTTCTGCCGCAGATACTCATCGGTGATGCCTGCCTGGCTGAATGCCTGACAGCTCGACATGTAGGCATAGCGTGCCTCCTCCGACATGCCGGCGCGTGTGTGCCGGTCGAGCATCTGTTTGGTTATCTTGGGTTCTTCCACTATGCCCGTCAGGGCCGAGCGGTAGCCGTAGGTGAGCCTCTCCGGCTGAATGCCGATGCCCGGACGGCCTGCGCGCAGACTTTCGGCCACAGTGGCGAGGTCGGTGCCGATGCACGACCATATTCCCATTCCCGTGATGACAACTCTTCTTTCCATCGTGTGGTGTGTGTGCTTTGAATGTTTTCTTTATGTTGTGCCGCCGTGGGCGGGATGTGGCAGAGGGTCAGGTGTAGAGTCCTCCGTTCACGTTTATCACCTCGCCGGTGATGTAGGCGGCCTCGTCGGACACGAGATATCCCACGAGCGAGGCCACTTCCTCGGGCTTGCCGAAGCGTCCCACGGGCACGAGTTTCTTGAGTTCTTGCTCGTCGAGGTCGCTGGTCATGTCGGTGGCGATGAAGCCGGGAGCCACGGCGTTGACCGTGACACGGCGCGGTGCCACCTCCTGGGCGAGTGCCTTGGTGGCCCCAATGAGCGCGGCCTTGGCCGCACTGTAGTTTGTTTGCCCGGGCATGCCCTTCACTCCCGAGAGCGACGCGATGTTGACAATGCGCCCGCCGCGCCCCCTCGGCATCATGTGGCGCAACAGATGGCGCGTGATGTAGAAGAAGGCGTTGAGGCTTGTGTCTATCACTTTGTGCCAGTCGGCATCGGGCATCATGAACATCACGCCGTCGCGGCGCAGCCCAGCGTTGTTTACAAGCGCCGAGATGTATTCGCCTTCGTGGCTCTCCTCCCATCCGTTGAGCGCGGCCTCGGTCTGTTTGGGGTCTGACACATCGAACTGCAGCAGTTCGGCACGGCCTCCGGCGTTTTCGATGTCGGCGAGTGTGGCTCGCGCGGCAGCCTCGTTGCTCAGGTAGTTGATTATAACACAATAGCCTTTGGAGGCCAGATTGAGGGCTATGGCGCGGCCTATGCCACGCGACGCTCCCGTTACTAACGCGTATTTCATATTGGTTGTGCCGTGCATGCGGACGCGCTGTCCGCCGGATGGGTTATTTAATATGTGTATGTAATGCTGCTCCGAAGACTGCTCAACGAGCGAGAATGTCGCACAGGCGACGCATGCCTTCGCTCGCGCCGCACCTGAGGTGGGTGAAATTGTCGCGCCCCACGTTGAGCGCGGGTTCGGGGTCGATGAGATAGACGGGCACCGACGGGCGCACATACTGCACCAGTCCGGCGGCCGGATAGACGTTGAGCGACGTGCCTATGATTACGAATATGTCGGCTTTCTGCGCTTCTTCGGCCGCTGCCGAAATCATGGGTACGGCCTCGCCGAAGAACACTATGAACGGACGGAGCAACGAACCGTCGCCGGCCTTGGTGCCGGGCTCCACCTCGCAGTTGTCGGGTTGGAGCTCAATCTGGTAGCGCGGGTCGTCGGGACAGGCCGAGGAGCACACCTTCGACAGTTCGCCGTGAAGGTGAATAACGTGTTTCGAACCGGCCTTCTCGTGCAGGTTGTCAACGTTCTGCGTCACGACGGTCACGTCGTAGGCGCTTTCAAGCGATTGTATGAGGCGGTGTCCTTCGTTGGGCTGCGCTGCATAGAGCTTCTTGCGCAGCATGTTGTAGAAACCGGTGACAAGCGTGGGGTCGGCCTCCCAACCCTCGTGCGTGGCTATCTGCTGCACGGGATAGTTCTCCCAAAGGCCGTCGTTGCCGCGGAATGTCTTGAATCCGCTCTCCACCGACATGCCCGCGCCGGTGAGAAATACTATTTTTTTCATAAGCTTCGTTTTGTGTTTGGCGCGCCGTGCCTGCTCACTTGCCTCTGGGACGGAGCTGCAATGCCGTCGAGCCCTTGCCGTCGAGCAGCATGAGGTTGCCCTCGCTGTCGTAGGCGAAGGCCGTGACCTTGCCCAGACTTTCGAGCACGCGCTGCTCGGTGTCCATGTCGGCGCAGAGCATCATGGTGGTGCCCATGCTGCCGAGGTTGAGCGTGTGGCGTCGGGTGTCGGCCTTGAACGTGCCCGTGATGCTGTTGCATCCTGCGCTGCCGTAGAGGTTGTGGGTGGCCTTGTCGAAGCCCAGGAAGGGCTTTTCGTCGGCCTTGCCTGTGTCGAGCGTGCTGCCGCCCGCCGAAACGATGTCCCACTCGCCTTCGGGCGCGGGATATTTCACGGTGTTGCTGCCCGTGCTGCATGACGCAGCGAGGGCCATGACGGCCAAGGATATTGCTGTTGTCTTCATTTCATGTCATTTGAGTTTCCACGTGGCTCCGTCCTTGGTGTCCTTCACCTCGAAGCCGAGCGCGGCGAGTTCGTCGCGTATGTGGTCGCTCGTGGCCCAGTCTTTGGCGGCCTTTGCCTTTGAGCGCAGGTCGAGCACCATGTCTACCACCTTGCCGAAGGCTTCTTCGCGGTGCGACGATGTGCCGGCGTTGTCGGCGCGCAGACCGAGCAGGTCGAAGGCGAAGAGGCGCATTGTGGAGGCTAGTTCGTCGAGGTCGGCGGCCGAGATGGTGGCCTTGTGGTCGGCGAGCTTGTTCACGGTGGAGCAAGCCTCGAACAGATGTGCGATGACGAGCGGTGTTGCGAGGTCGTCGTTCATTGCGTCGTAGCACTTCTCGCGCAGTGCGGCCACGAATTTATGTGTGTCGCCGTCGCTCTCGGCTGATGCCGTGATGCGGTCGAGGCTAGCTATGCCGTCCATGAGTTTCTCGAGCCCTTTCTGCGAGGCTTGCAGTGCTTCGTTGCTGAAATCCACCGTGCCCCGGTAGTGGGCCGATAGGATGAAGAAGCGTATGGTCATGGGCGAGTAGGGCTGTTCGAGGTTTTTGTTGTTGCCGGTGAAGAATTCCTCGAGCGTGATGAAGTTGCCCAGCGACTTGCCCATTTTCTGTCCGTTGATGGTTATCATGTTGTTGTGCATCCAATAGTGCACCATCTGGTCGCCCTGCGATGCCACGGCCTGTGCAATCTCGCACTCGTGGTGGGGGAACACAAGGTCCATGCCGCCGCCGTGTATGTCGAAGTGCGCGCCGAGGTATTTGCGTCCCATGGCGGTGCACTCGCAGTGCCATCCGGGAAAACCATCGCTCCACGGGCTAGGCCAGCGCATGATGTGCTCGGGCGAGGCTTTCTTCCACAGTGCGAAGTCGGCCTGGTTGCGCTTCTCGCCCACTCCGTCGAGCTGGCGCGACGCGTCTTTCACGTCGTCGAGGTTGCGTCCCGAGAGAATGCCGTAGTGGTGTTGCTCGTTGTATTTCTTCACGTCGAAGTATACGGAGCCGTTGCTTTCGTAGGCAAAGCCGTTGTCAAGAATCTGCTTCACGAGCTGCTCCTGTTCTATAATGTGTCCCGTGGCGTGCGGCTCAATGCTTGGCGGCAGCACGTTGAGGGCTTCCATGGCGGCATGATAGCGGTTGGTGTAGTATTGCGCTATCTCCATTGGCTCGAGCTGCTCGAGGCGTGCCTTTTTCTCTATCTTGTCGTCGCCCTCGTCGGCATCGTGCTCGAGGTGGCCTACGTCGGTGATGTTGCGCACATAGCGCACCTTGTAGCCAAGATGGCGGAGGTAGCGGAAGAGTATGTCGAAGGTTATAGCCGGGCGCGCGTGGCCCAGGTGCGGATCGCCGTAGACGGTGGGGCCGCACACATACATGCCCACATTGGGGGCATGGAGCGGTTTGAACACCTCTTTTCTACGCGACAGCGTGTTGTATATCCATAATGCCTGTTCCATATTCAGTTTCAATTATGTCGTGTTATGGCTGCAAAATTAGCAATTATAATTCAATAATGCCGCTAATTTCGGCGAAATCGTCAACGATGTGGTCGGCCCCGGCTTGGGCAAGGCTTTCGCGCGAACCGTTGCCGTAGGTCACTCCCACGGTTTGGCAGCCTGCGTTGCGTCCCATGAGAATGTCGAAGTGGGTGTCGCCCACCACGAGGGCGTCGGCGGGCTGCATGCCGAAGTGGCGCAGTGTCTTCTCCACGGGTTCGGGGGCGGGTTTGGCGTGCTTCACGTCTTCGGCGGCGATGATGAGACTTATGATGCTGTCGAGCCCGAACGAGCGCATGAACGCGGCCGCCGACTGGTAGCCTCGGCTCGTGGCTATGGTGAGGGTGCAGCCTTTGGCGTGCAGAGCCCGCAGCGTGTCGGCCACGTGTGGGAACATGGGCACGCCCAGCTCGCTGTTCACCTCTTCGAAAATCTCGCGGTAACGGGCGGTGCACCTCGCGGCCATCTCGGCATCCATTGGCTCGAGCACGGGGAAAGCCTCGACGAGCGGAAGCCCTATTGTGGCGGCTATCTCGGCATCGGGGTGCTGGCTGAGGCCCATGGCATCGAGCGTGCGGTGGAAGGTGCCGAGGATTACGGGGCGCGTGTCGGCTATCGTCCCGTCGAAATCGAGTATGACTATCTTCTTCATAGGATTTGTTTTTGCAGACGGCAAAGATACAAAAAAAGGAGCGACCCCCGAAAGGTTCGCTCCCTCTTTATATCAAAGTAACGTTTGTTTGATTACTGCTTGTCCCACCATACGCGCGAGTCCATACGGTCGCCGCCGGTCATGCGGGCCGATGCTGCATCGTAGTTGGCTGTGTTCACCTGGCTCTCCGAGGTCGGGTAGCGGAAACGGCGAGGTATTGAACCGCCGTTTGTAGCGCACTGTCCGTCCTTGGCAGCCTGTGCGTTGGGCACGAGCACCGGGAAGCCCGAGCGGCGCCAGTTGGAGAACACCTCGTATTCGTCGCCGAACGAGTTGATGTAGTACTGGGTGTTGATCTGCTCAAGAGCCTTGCCAGCGTTGTAGGGGTTAACCTCGAGATACTTCTGGGCAGCTGCTGCGAGCGAGCCGTACTGGTCGGTTACGACCTTGATGGCGGCAGCTCCGTTGCGGAACTGGTTGAACTGCTCGAAGGCAGCCTTCACGCCGTTCTCGTAGTAGGTCTTGGCATCGCCCGAGATGTAGCCGCGCACTGCAGCCTCGGCAAGGAGGAACTGTGTCTGTGCGTAGGTCACGATGAATGTCGGGGTTGTCGGGTCGGCGTAGGTGCAACGGTTAGGCGAAGAGAAGTTCTTTGCATAGTCGGTGCGCCATGTCTCGTCGTTGAACTTGGCCCAGATAGAGTTCGGGTCGGCCTGAGCTTCGGGGCTCTTGCCAATGAAGTACTGGCTCTTGGGACCGTCGCTGTAACCACCCTGGAGCATGCCCTGCTGAGCGTCGAACGACATGTCGCCGTAGTCGTTGGCAGTCCATGTGCCGCTGGTGTTGCTCTGGATGTCGGAGTACTGGCCGCTCGAAGCGTAGGGAGCGACAGTAGCGATGAGCGACAGACGCGGGTCGCTTGAGTTCTTGAGCAACTTCACGAAGAAGTCGGAGATGAAGAACTCGCGGTCTTCGTGTGCTATGATCTTGGCGAACGGCTCGCAGGAGTCGTTGGTTGTCAGAGCGTCGGCAGAGTGCTCGAGCTTGGCGTTGTCGTCGTTGCTTGTCATCACGCCGTTGGCCACAGCCTTAGCGGCGTAGGTCTTGGCAGTAGCTTCGTCAACCTTCACGAGGCGCATTGCGAGGCGCAGCATGAGCGAGTTGGCGAATTTCTTCCAGCTTGCAGCGTCGCCGCTGTAGTAGAGGTCGGCGGTCTTCATCTTGGCAGTTCCGCTGCCGAGGTTGGCCTGTGCCTCATCAAGCTCCTTGAGCATGCTCTTGTAGATATCCTCCTGTGTGTCATACACGGGGTAAGAATACAGTGAGGGGCGGCCTGCCTGAGAGTAGGGGATGTCGCCGTAGAGGTCGGTCATCTTGCTGAAAGCGTAGACACGCATTACGCGGGCCATGTTCCAGTCAATCTTGAGGCTCTCGTCGCCTTCCCACTTGTCATACACTGTAGTCACGTCGCGCATTGCGCCACGGTCGCTGCTGTATGTGTCCCAATAGGATGCCGAGTAGCCGTCGCTCCACTGGTAGCGGCCGTAGCTGTCCCACCAGTTGATTGAAACGAGCTGCTGCACAAACTGCGAGGAGTAGATGCAGCCCGTGCGCCACTGGTCCCAGTCGCTGCCGAGTGCCTGGTGCTGTGCGTTGGAGAACAGCATTGAGTAGGGCACGTTTCCTGAGTTGATGCTCTCAGGGTTGGTGTTGAGGTCGCCGAAGTCGCCGCAACTAGTCACGCCCAGAGTGAGAGCAGATGCTAACAATATATTGTAGATTTTCATTGTAGTGCTTTTTTAAGAAGTTTTTTAGAACTTGACATTTACGTTGAAACCGATGTTGCGGGTTGCGGGATAGCCGTTGAGCTCGAGACCCTGTGCGTTGGTGTTGTTGATGCACGACTCCGGATCGATGTTCGGGGTGTGCTTCATGATTGTCCAGAGGTTACGTGCCACAACCGATATGCTCAGACCCTTGATGAAGCCGGTCTTTGCCAACAGGCTGTTGGGGAATGTGTAGCCCAGTGAGAGCTCGCGCAGCTTGATGAAGTCGGCGCTGTAAACGAATTCCTCGGCGATGTTCTCGCTAGCGATAGCCTTGAAGTAGTCGTAAGAAGTAACCGTTGTGGTGTTCTTCTGGCCGGTAGCCTCGTCGATGCCTTCCATGCAGATAGCACCTGCGGGGTTGTCCTTTGTACGTCCGAGCAAGGTGTTCTTGTGCAGACCGTTCTGGTAGAGCTGGTGGTTGGTACCCGAGAATATCTTGGCACCGAACTTGAAGTCGAGCAAGAATCCGAGGTTGAAGTTCTTATAGGTGAACGAGTTGCGCCAACCGCCTGTCCACTTGTACACTGCGTTGCCGAGCACTTCCTTGCTTTCAGAGTGTTGTGGCAGACCGTTCTTGAGGAGCAGGTTGCCCTGTTCGTCGCGCTTGTACTTGTAGCCCACGATTTCGGCGAACGGTTCGCCTACAATCTGATAGATGGTGGCATCGCCGTTGCGCGACTGGCCGCCGTCAACAGTAATGCGGTCGGTGCCGGTGCTGAGCTTCTTCACCTCAGAGTTATTGTAGGCGAAGTTGAGCGTGGTGTTCCAAGAGAACTGCTTGTTGCGCACGGGATAAGCGTCAACCATGAACTCGAAACCGGTGTTCTGTATCTCACCCATGTTGGCCTTCATTGCAGAGTAACCCGATGTAGAAGATGTTGATACCGAGAGGATGTCGTCGGTGGTCTTCTTCTGATAGTAGGCCATATCGAAGGTCAGTCGGTTCTGGAAGAACGCGAGGTTCAAACCAACTTCAAACTCTGTAATCTTGATAGGCTTCAGATTCTCGTTGGGATAAGTGTTGCCGTTGTTCTGTGTAGCTGTCTGCTGTCCGTTAACGGTGTAGTTGCGGAGCTGGTAGAGCAGCAGGTTCTGGTAGGCCGATGTTCCGTTTGATGCGAAAGCGTAGCCTGCGCGCACCTTACCGAAGTCGAACCACTGCGGCAACGACTCGCGGAATGAGTCGGTGAACACCCAAGAGAGTGTTGCAGAGGGATAGAAATAGCTGTTGTTATCGGGCGACAGTGTAGAGAACCAGTCGTTACGGCCTGTGAGGTTGAGGAAGAGCTGGTTGCGCCATCCGAGGTCAACCGTGCCGTAGAATGAATTCACCTGATAGCGCACGAGCTGCTTCTTGGGATTCTGGCCCGAAGAGATGATGTTGTTTACCGACCAGAATCCGTCAACGGTGAACGGACGTCCGCCGTCGGTGGTCTGATAGATGCGGTATTCGTTGTACATCTTGTTGCCGCCGAATGTTGCGCCTACGCTGAAGTCGCCGAACTCCTTGTTGAAGCCGAGCAGGAAGTTGTAGTTGTCCTCGGCGAAGTTCTTCTCATATTCTGTCATAAAGCCGCTGGGGTCGGCAGCTGCGCCCTTGGGCTGCACCTGCTTGAACTCGAGGCTGTAGCCGTCGTGCTGAACGGCGCCCTGGATGTAGAGCCAGTCGGTGATGTCGTATTTCAAGGTTATCGAACCGATGAGACGGTTGCGGTTGAGGTTGTTGGTCTTGCGATACTGCAGCCAGTAGGGGTTGTTGAAGTAAACGTTGGTACCGCCGATCATTTCCGATCCGTCCTCGTTTGTACCCCATCCTGCCGACGTGCCTTTCATCCAGTCCATGTTGAACGAGTTGCCTCGGTAGAGCAGAGAGGCGTTGGTGTTGCCGTTTCCGTCGGAGAGGTTCGAACGTCCGTTGGAGCGGTCGAAGGTGTAGTTGGCTGTAACCGTTGCCGAGAGGTTCTTCAGAATCTGGTAGGTGGTGTTCATGTTAAGACCCAGCTGGCGGTTGCCTGAGTTGGGCAGGATGCTCTTCTCCTTGTTGAACGATGCTCCGAAGCGGTAGGTCACTTCCTTGCTCGAGCCAGAGATAGCCACCGATGTGTTGGTGGTAACGCCCGTGCGGTAGAACTGCTTCCAGATGTCGTTGTAAGAATACTTGTAGGTGTCGCCCTTGAAGTTTACGGCGTCGCTGCCGTCGAGGTATCCACCCCATGACTGCGACTCACCCTTCTTTGCGTCGGTAGCCGTGGTGGGCTTGTTGCCCTCGGTGCCCAGACCGTACTGTGTCTGGAAGTCGCGGTAGTCGTAGATAGAGTTGAATGTGAGGTTCTCGTTCACCTCGATGCTCACCGGCTTGCCTTTCTGGCCGCTCTTGGTGGTGATGAGGATAGCACCGTTACCTCCACGGAAACCGTAGAGTGCCGAAGCTGCCGCACCCTTGAGCACCTGGATGCTCTCGATATCGTCGGCGTTGATGTTGGAAAGACCGTCACCCATGTCGCTTCCGCCCCACTGGCCGGCCGAACCCTGGTTGGTGTTGTCCATAGGAACACCGTCAACCACATAGAGCGGCTGGTTGTTGCCCGAGATAGAGGCGTTACCGCGGATTACGACGCGTGACGAACCCATCGAACCGGTACCGTTGCCGGCTACCGACACACCTGCGATTTTTCCCGAAAGGGCGTTACCCACGTTGGGGTCACGGGCAAGTGTGAACTCGTCGCCGCCCACCTTTGTGGTGGAGTAACCCAGCGAACGTGCCTGACGCTTGATGCCGAGGGCTGTTACAACCACCTCGTCGATGGCCTGGCTCTCGTCCTGCAGGGTCACGTTGATGGTGTTCTTGCCCTCAACCGAAACCACCTCGGTCTTTGATCCGAGGTAAGAGAACTCGATTTTCGACTTCGGCGAAGGAACAGTGATTTCGTAGTTTCCGTCAATGTCGGTAATGGCACCGCTCTTGGTGTCACCCTGAACCTTAATGGAAGCACCGATTACCGGTTCGCCCGTTGCATCCTTTACAGTTCCTTTGACAATCGTACTCTGAGCACTTGCAGCCGCAGCCGACAGCACCAAAGCACCAGTCAAGCATACTCTCCCAAGGGAGCGTACATAGAAATTCTTTTTCTTCATTGTTTTAGGATTATTGTTTTGGTAAGGTTTGGTATGATTCGTGTGTTAACGTCACAAGTGAAACATGCTTCACAGCGTTCCGGCGGTTCAATGACGAGCTGTGTGTGCCTCACACGTCAAATACGTTGCAAAAGTAATAAATGTTGTTTAAAAAAAACAATTTTGCCATATTTATTTTGCAAATAGCCCCTTTTATCGGTATTATTCCTGTATATTTATCCCTTTTCTCACTTTTTCTGCACACTAACGGAGTTTTTGTGTCCAAATCGACGTGCATTGTGTTCCAAACGCACACACTGTGCGCGCTGTGCGAAACAGTGTCGGTTGTCAGAACCTCAGGTTTTTCACAACCACGGCCACGGTCTTCAGCCGCACATAGTTTTCCGACAGATACATCATGCCGCCGTAGGGGTTGCGGGTGCCCCACGAGTTCTTGGCTATGAAGTAGAGCCTGCCATGCCCGTCGCGCGCAAGGCCTATTAGCTCCATGCAGTGGTCGTCGGTGGTGCGAAGACATTCAAATTCGCGTTGCCGCTCGGCTGCCGTGCACGCGCGCTCCTGCCGCAGCACGGCCGTACCGCGGCTGAACGAGAAGCCCGGTTCGCTCGTGTCGCCCTCCCAACACACGGGATGTCCGGCGCGAAGGGAACTTTCTATGCACCGCATCAGTTCGTCGGGCGTGACGTTGAGAAACATGTCGCCGTCGCGGTTGTCGGGCACTTCGAGGGCGAAGCGGGTGCCGTAGGGGTGGTGGGTGAAGCTGGTGAGGGCCACATATTCGTTGCGTGCGCACACGCTGTGGGCGAATTCCACGGGCGTGTATTGTGCCCCGAGCATGTAGACGTTGGGCGGCAGGTGGCCTATGCGGTCGTCGAGGGTGCGTGCCACGGCCTTGTCGGCGCGGCTCATGTCGGGCGATGTGGCGGCGACGGCTGCTATGCGCCGTGCGAGTGAGTTGTAGTTCACGTCGCGTGCGTAGTAGCTGTCATAGGGATATATGCCATATTCGGCCATGATGCGGGGCACTGCGCTGGCCATTCCGCGCATGTCGATACCGGTTTTTCCGCGTGAGAGGAAATGCAGGCGTGCCCGTTCGGCAAGAATGCGGCGCGCTATGCAGTCAACGGAGAGGTTGATCGAGTCGCCGGCCATTATGTGTTCGGTCTCGATGGTGGCTAGCATGGCGTAGACCCAGCACAAACTGCTGCGCCCCTGGTCTTTCACGGGTGTGCAGGCAAGCCGCACCTCGTCGGTGAAGTGCGCTCCGCCCGTCGGCGTTTTGCCCGTGCGGCTGCACGAACAGAGCACTATCGCCGATGCGGCCACAATGGCTACGGTTGTTCTTAGTGCCGATGATGAAACAATTCTGTGTGATTTGAATCGTATGATATACATGTCTTTTCTCTTTCGGGGCTTCGGGGTGTGTCCTTTTGGGGCGCGTCTTCTTTATTTCACTTCGCTCTCCACGGCGTTGCGCAGACCTTTCATGCCCACGAGGAATGCCTTGGCCGAACCGAAGCGCAGGAACATGTCGAGGCGCACGGGCACATGGTTGGAGTCGTCGCTCACGTAGAAGCGCACTATTTCCTTATATTTTCCTTTCTCCAGTTCCATGTAGGAGAGCTGCAGGCAGCGGTATTTGTGTCCGTTGTCGGCCTTCACCGTAGTCTTGCCCCGGTATTCGAGCACGGCCGGTATTGTCTTGGTTCCGTCGGTAATGGGGAAGCTCACGCGGTTGCCTTTCTTCCATCCTTCGGGGTTGAACGACCTTGCGCGCAGGAAAATACTGAGCATATCGTAGGTGCAGTCCTTGGGATTGGTTTCCTTCCACACGTGCTCGCCGCTGTTCTTGAGCTGGTGTTGCTTGAGATGCAGACGGCCGGAGGGGTAGGAGAAGAATGCCTCGTCAACGGTGTATCGCTTGCCTTCGCGCGCTCCCTTGCGGAAATAGAGCGGTTCGAGGTCGGTGGAGTTGTAGCAGAGTAGCGTGTCGCGCATCACGAAGAAGTCGTCAACGCGCTTGCTGCTGCGCGTGATGAGCGACGAGCGGTAGGCTTGTTTGCCCGCGTAGTTGCTCTGCACGGTTGACATGGTGGCGTTGCCTGCCTTCACCCACACGAATTTCCAGTTGAAGTAGAGGTTGTATGACAGGTATTCGCCCGACTTGAACGCCGTGTTGTGGTATTTGCACTGGGCCGAAGCCACGGCCGGCAGCACGGCTACTATCACTGTTGCGGCGACTGTCCGCAGCAGGTTGCGCAGTTTTCTTGTTTCCATATATTATAGTATTATACCATAACTGGTGTGCGCCTACTGTGCCTGCGGCGTGTAGGCTATGCCGAGTTTGCGTGCGCGGTCGGCGTTGCGTTTCTGTATTTTGCGCTGCTTTTCGGCCTTCTGCTTGGTTATTGCCTCGGGTTTCTGGCGGTCGAGAGGCCGCTCTGTGGCGTTCCATGCGAGCGTCAGGTCCCACTTTGCCTTGCATTCCACTTGTTCGGGGTAGTAGAATACGGCTTCGGGCTGCCGTGCCGAGGCGTAGTCGCCGGTGTCCCACACGCCGTTTCCGTTGTCGTCTACAAACACGCGGGCGTAGTATTTGCCCGGGGTGATGTAGTAGAACTGTGCCGTGCCCTGCTCGACAGTGGCGCGTTTCACGGCGCGGTCTTGCGTGTCGAGCAGCTCAACCACGGCGGCTGCGGTGTCGGGAAGCCCCGACATGGTGAACACGAGGCTTCCGTATTCGTCGAGCGAACGCACCTTCAGACCGCGTTTAACGCTCTGTGTATGGTGGCCGTAGATGTCGGTGAAGGCCATAGAGTCGAGCTCGAGGCTATATTCCACGCCCGGCCGCCATTCGCCGGCAAACGTGTATTGTCGGGGCGACCGCATCGTGAGTGCCGATATTGTGTCGCCCGGAACGAGCACGGGGCGGGCCTCAACACGGAACCGGGCCTCATACCACAGCGAGTCGTGGCGTGCGTAGAGGTGTATCTTCGACGTGTCGGCCGAGGCCACGGGCGTGCCGAAGTCGAAGCGGAGCGTGCGGTCGGGGTCGATGGTTTCTCCTCCGATTATGTCGAGCTTGAGTGCGGGCGGCGGAGGCACGGTGTCGTAAGGCTCACCTTTCTTTCGTTTTTTCTCCTGGCGTTTCTGCCAGTCTTCAAAGTCCTTCTTTGCCTGGCGCATGCGCCGCTCGTAGGGTTGCTTGGAGAGTATCTGCAGGGTGTCGGTCTGCGGCACGAGGTTGCCCAGAGTATCGGTGCCGAGGTAGGCAATCTGCACTGTGAGCGTGTCGCGGTTGACCATTGCGGTGTCGCGCAGCCAATAGGTTATGGTGTCGCGGCGTGCCGACGGTTCGGTGAGGAACGCTCCGTTGGAGTCGAAGTCTATTCCGCGCAGCTCCGGCAGACGGTTGTCGCCGTAGCTGAAGTATAGTGTGAAGCGGTCGGCCTCGGCCCTTTCGGCCTTGAGCAGGTAGCGGTCGGCCACCGGTTCGTTGAATGCTCGGAGCACAATGTCGTCGGGTGTGAAGCGTGTGTAGCCCACCCTTGCTATGCTTTTTATGTGTAGCGAGTCGGTCCAGGTGGTGTCTTGTCTCACGGCTGGCTCGAAGCCCGGCGTGAAGAGTTGCTGTGTGAAGGCTATCTGTTCGCTTTTCTGCGAGAAGCGGTAGTCGCCGTCGGCATCGGCGAGGGCATACACGCGGTAGGTGCCGGGTGCCACGCCGCGTATGACGAAGCGTCCGCGCGAGTCGGTGCGTGCCACGCGCAGCATGGGTTTGGTGGTGAATGCCGAGTCGGCAAGGTCGGCATACAGTCCCACGAGCGCTCCCTTCACCGGCTCGAGGTCGGCGGCGGCGAGCACGTTGCCTGCCACCTGCAGCGTGTCGATTACGTTGCCCGTGGAGAAACTGTAGGTGTAGTTGCCCAAGGGGTTGCCCTCGTTGTTGTCGCTTATGGCGTCGCTGAAGTCAACGGTGTAGGTGGTGTTGGCGCGCAGCGAGTCTTTCAGTTCCACCACGATGCGCTTTCCGGTGCTCTTTATGTCGGGCTGTTCGGTCTGCGGGGGCGACACCACCACTTTCTCGGTGGCGTTGTCGAGCTTTATGAATTCGTCGAACACGATGCTTATCTTGCGTGCCTTCACGCCGGTGCCGCCGTCGTCGGGGTAGGTGCCCACCACCGTTGGTGGCGTTTCGTCATACCATCCTCCGTCGGGACGGCCCATGCGGGCGCACGATACTGTCACGGCCATTGCCGCGAGAAGCACGATAAGGCGCACCGTGCCGTTGAATATTTTCATTGTCGGGTTGCTCTGCATATATATAATGTATAGGCACTGGCGCATGGCGTCAGTCTTCCTGTGCCATGAGCTCCATAATCTCGTCGATGTGTGTGCGTGTGTTTGAGAGTCGCGGCACCTTGTGTTGTCCGCCGAGTTTGCCTTTGCTCTTGAGCCACCGGTCGAATAGTCCGCGCGGAGCTTTCACCACCTCGAGGTGCTGCAGCGTGATGTCGTGGCTGCGCTTGGCCTCGTAGTCGCTGTTTATCTGCTGCAAGCGTCGGTCGAGCAGGCGTGCGAACTCGTCGGTGTTGGCCGGTTCCTTGGCAAATTCTATCACCCATTGGTGGCGGCACTTGGCGTTGCTGTCCATAAACACGGGTGCGGCGGTGTATTCGCTCACCTCGGCTCCGGTCATGCTGCAGGCATAGGCGAGTGCTTTCTCGGCGTTATCCTGTATGAGTTCCTCGCCGAAGGCGTTGATGAAGCACTTGGTGCGGCCCGTGATTACAAACTTGTAGGGGTTGCACGAGGTGAAGCGCACGGTGTCGCCTATCATATATCGCCACAGTCCGCACGACGTGCTTATGAGCATGGCATAGTTGCGCCCCGTCTCAACTCCCTCGAGCGGGACAATTGAGGGGTTGTCGCTGCCGAACTCATCCATTGGAAGGAATTCGTAGAACACGTCGTAGTCGGTCATAAGGAGCATCGACTTGTCGGCCGGATCGTCCTGAATGCCGAAGAAACCTTCCGATGCGTTGTAGGTTTCCATGTAGTGCATGCCTGGCGACTTTATTATGCGCTCATACTGCGAGCGGTAGGGTGTGAATGCAATGCCGCCGTGGAAGAACACCTCGAGGTTGGGCCACACTTGGTCGATGCGCTCCTTTCCCGACATCTCGAGCACCCTGACGAGCACGCTGAGCATCCACGACGGCACGCCCGAGAGGTTGGTTATGTTCTTGCCGAGGCATTCGGCGGCTATACGGTCGCGCTTCAGTTCGAAGTCGCTGAGCAGTGCCGTCTGTTTGCGCGGCACTCGTATGAGGTTTACCATCGGATTGATGTTCTCGATGAGTATGGCACTGAGGTCGCCCACAAGGCATCCGGGCAGGTTGTAGTTGGGCGAGTGCGAACCTCCGAGAATGAGTCCCTTGCCGTCGAACATACGGCTCTTGGGGTTGTTGCGCAGGTAGAATGCCACCACGTCGGTGCCTCCCTGATAGTGTATGCGCTTGAGTCCCTCTTCTGACACGGGTATGAACTTGCTCTTGTCGTTGGTGGTGCCCGACGACTTTGCATACCATTTCACCTGACCGGGCCACAGTATGTCGGCCTCGCCGTGCCTCATGCGGTCGATGTCGTCCTTCAGTTCCTCATAGGTATTCACCGGCACGTTGCGCGCGAAGTCTTCGTAGCCGCGCGACGAACCGAAGAGGTGGGCGCGTCCGTATTCTGTCTGCGCTGCTTCGTGCAGCAGGTGGCGCAGCACCTCGTGCTGCTTTTCAACGGCGCAGGCCGTGTGGCGTTCAAGGGCATGCTGCCTGGGAAGGAACGCCTTGCTTATGATGGCTGTAAAGCTCATTTTCCTTTTGTTTTCGTTAAGCGGCGGACGGGGGCTGCGGCCGCCTTCTTTCCTTTCCGCACGCCTTTCCCTGCGGTGTGCGGGGCGGCATGGCGGATTAAAGCAATTTGCAAATTTAAGTCAAACTTTTGTAAGAAATGAAAGAAATCCCGTTTTTAACTATTTGCATCTACCAAAAACATAGCAACCGACAAGTGCCGTAGGGACGACAGATTATAGCGCAGGGGCTTGCCCATATATTTATGATTATCAACGACTTTGCCCCTGTAAGCGGCGCATAAATCATTGTGCTATTGAACTATGCGTCCCCTACGGGAGCAAATAAAAATAATACTATGGGAGATAAGGGCAAGCCCCTATTCTATAATATGCGCCCCTTTCAGGGGCTATATAGTCTTGCTGCATTGCAATATATACTATATATATTTCTACCAGTTTATCCTGCTTATTTCTTTCAGTCCTGCATGCATTGATGCAACTTGGTCGTAATTGATGAAACGCACCCGTTTTTCTATGGCATCAAACATCGACACATTTATCTTGTCCTGGAATTCCTTTTCCCTGCAAGCGTCTGCCACGATAAAGAACCGTGAGAAGAAGTCTTGTAGTTCATAGAATTTCGACAGAGAATTCTTTATGTCTGTCGTATGTTCCACTTCGTAAAAGTCGGAAGGCATTTCCCGTTGGTTAAACCAAATGACATCTATTGTACGCGCTTTTCTCAGGAGTTTTTCATAAGTGAAAGCGGGAATAGTGACGGTGTCTGCTATGTCTGCCAACGGTTTTCCAAGAAACAACCGGTTTTTGTCCTGCGCCGGAACATACGTTTGCCTCTTTTTCAGCTTGCCTATTTCAACGAGCAGCCCCTGATAATATCCGTGGCTGAACTGCTCTTCGCTGTGGCTGTCACCTTCTTGCAGGTTAAACTTGTGCAAAACTGCCTTGCGGTGCGACTCCAAAGCCCAAAGGCCAGGTCTGATTTTAAATATTTCATTGCTCTCCTGGACAATTCTTCTAACGGTTGCCTCGGGAGTGTTTGTCTTCCATGTGGAAAAGTCAACAATCTCGTTCAGTCGGCGAAGCGTGGCATATCCGCCTTCTTTTTCCAAGGCAGTCACCACTTGTTGCTTTTGCGTTTCCTTTTTCATCGTTTCGTTTTTGCTTACATTCCACATGGAATTTCAACATCTCATCTGCCTACAGGTTGATCTTCTTGTCGACGAAGTAGCGCGGACGGCGTTTCACCTCGGTGTATATCTTGCCTATGTATATGCCGGTGATGCCCACGCCGGTGGTCACCACGCCGCCGATGAACCACAGCGACACCATGAGCGACGTCCATCCCACGATGGTCTTGCCGCCGAAGTGGGCCACAAGACCGTAGACGATGAACACCAGTGCCACCACGGTCATCAACAGTCCGGCCACGGTTATGAACTTGAGCGGTGCGGTGGAGAACGACGTTATGCCGTCGATGGAGAACGAGAGCATCTTGCCCAGCGGATATTTCGACTCTCCGGCGGTGCGCGCCGTGCGGTCGTAGTAGACGCGACCCTCGCTGAACCCGAGCTGGCGCACCATGCCCCTGAGAAACATGTTGCGCTCGTCATACTGCATGAGGGCGCGCACGGCGCGGTCGCTCATCAGTCGGAAGTCGGCGTGGTTGTATATGATGTCCTTGTCGGCGGTGCGCATGAGCTTGTAGAAGGCCTGCGCCGAGACGCGCTTGAACCACGTGTCGGTTTTGCGCTCGCGGCGCACTCCGTAGACGATGTCGGCCCCGGCCTTGAATTGCCTTGCCATTTCTATTATCGCATCGGGGTCGTCCTGCAGGTCGGCGTCAATCGACACCATTGCCTCGCAGGTGCCGAGGCTTTCCTGCAATCCGGCCCAGAGCGCGTTCTGGTGGCCTTCGTTGTGCGAGAGTTTCAGTGCGGCCACGTTGGCATACTGTTCGGCGAAATGCTCGGCGAGCTGCCATGTGCGGTCGCGGCTGCCGTCGTCAACAAGCAGCAGGCGGCCTTCATAGCCCGTTTCTTCCTTGAGTTTGGCGAGCGTTGTCTGCAGCCGGTCCATCGACCAGGGCAGCACGTCCTCCTCGTTGTAGCAGGGTATCACGATGTTTATTGTGCCGTGTGCTGCGGTCTGTGCGCTGGCGGCGGTGTTTTGTTGTTGGTTCATGGGCGTTTTGTGTTAGGAGTTTTGTTGCATCAAGGGTGCTGCGGGCGGCGTGCTGATGATGTGCACGTCGCGCTGCGGGAACGGTATCTCGATGTTGTGTGCGTTGAGCGTGTTGTATATGGCCTCCTTCACGCGTCCGGTCATGCCGAACTTCTCCTCTACGAGCACCCAGTAGGTCACGAAGAGGTTGACGGAGTTGTCGCCGAAGTCGTCGAACACCACATCGACGGGCTTCTTCTGGCTTATTATGTCGCGCCCGTCACGCGACTTGCAGTAGAGTGCCTTCACGGCGTCGATGAGCATGCGGCGCACCTCCTCGACGTTGGCTCCGTAGGCCACGCCCACGGGCACCTTCACCATCTCGTAGGAGTGGTTCTTGGTTATGTTCTTGAAGTTTTTGCTGAACAGCGAACTGTTGAGGAATGCTATCACGCATCCGTCGGCCGTGGCCACCTGCGTGCTCTGGTAGGTTATACTCTCCACCTTTCCGCGTATGCCGTCGCACTCGATGAAGTCGCCCACACGCACGCGTCCGGTCATTAGCGATATGCCGTAGAAGAAGTTCTCGAGCATGTCCTTCATGGCGAAACCGACACCGGTTGCAAGACCTGCCGAGATTACCGACACGGCCGTCGAGGGAATCTTGAGCGTCTTGATGGAAATCACGGCATACAGTCCCCAGCAGCATATCGCGATGATGTTGTTGGCCAGGGTGAAGTTGGGCTTGCCGTTCACCACTATCTTCGACTTGTGATACTTGTGGTAGAGGGCCTTGATGAGGTAGTTGATGTAGCGGAAGATGAAGAACAGCGCGAGCACCATGACGAGCTTGCCTATGGAGAGCTGCACCACGCCCGTGATGTTGAGGAAGTCGAACATGAGTATCTTGAACACCGTGTCGGTGAGGTCGAACACGTCGGCGGCCCACCAAATGGAGAGCATCACCGAGAAGACGCTCACCACCGGCACGAGAGCCATATAGACAAAGTCGTAGAACCACGTCACGTTGATGTGTGCGTCGTGGCTCACCGTTATTATGCTCAGCATGCTGCCGCCCTTCTTGGGAGCAGCCGTGGCGGCGGGGCGTGCCGCGCCCTTCTTGCCCGTGGCCTTCACGTCGGCGGCGATGCGCACCGAGAGGCGGCGGTGCTCATAGGCTATGAGCATGTCGTAGATGCACGTTATGGTCTGTATGCAGCTCAGCTGGAACATCCACCAGATGAGTATCTGCACCGAGAGCAGCACATAGCCATACCATGCCGTGACCGTTGACACGGCCATAAGCACGAGCGACACCCAGGTGTAGAAGATGTCGCTGCGCGGAATGTTGTCGTTGTGCCGTCCTATCACGCTCCACTGCCACAGGGTGAAGAGCAGCAGTATGGGCGGGAAGATGAGCGTCACGAGGTTGTTGGGGATGAAGATGATGCGGAACACAATCACGATGAACGACATGAGCATCACCGGGGTGTATATGCGGAAACCGCTCTTTATTTGGTCGCCGGGCAGGCGCACGAGCAGCGAGAAGAATATGGCGCACAGCAGCCAGGCGTATTCTATGAGCAGCTTCGACGCCATGAGGAAGAAGTTGTGCTCCATGAAGGTGCGGGCCACCATTACCGACACGGCGAATATGGCCATGGCCACGAAGAGTATGAGGCACACCTTTTTCTTCATAAACTCCTCGGTGCGGAACCTCTTGGGCACGAGCCACCGCACGAAGACATTGCTCAGCAACGCGGCCACGACGATGTAGAACAGCACGAAAAATGCCACCGACGTCACTATAGGCCCGCGCCACTGCGAGTGTATCACGCGCATGGTGCCGTTCTGACCCTTCACCTTCTCGGTGTCGTATTTCTCGCTCACGTCGGCCTTGGCATTATGGTAGGACATGGGCATCGAGGCCAGCACCTCAAAGTAGTTCTGGTCGCCGTTTACGAATATGTTGTGCTGTATGAGGTTGTAGCGCGAGAGGGCATAGTCGTTCACCTTCTTCAGCTTCTTCGACACCCTTGCATAGTGCTGGTTGTCTTCCTCCACGTTCTGCCGCATGCTTATGATATTGCGGCGCAGGGCCACGGCATAGTCGAGGCAGGCCTTGCGGTCGATCACTCCCTGCGCGTCGAGGGCAAACGGCTGCTTGCCCGCGCCCTTGCGGGGCTTGCGACTGCGCGGCGGCTGCTTGTGCGCGTCCTTGCGCAGCGAGGGCGGAATGGTTTCCAAAGCGTCTATAAGGTCGGTGTAGCGTTCTATCTCGGCATCCATGCGCGACATTATCTTGTCGTAGGGCATGCGCATCTTGCGAAACTTGCGCCACTGCTCGGTGGCCTCGTGGCAGGCGTAGGTCATGTCAAACGTGAAGTCCTGCTTCTGCGAGTAGAGCATGAGCGCCACCTGGTCGCTGCGCTGCATGAGCGCAATCATCTGCTTGTGCTGCACCGAGTTATACTGCGAGTAGCGCGCCATGTTCTGCTGCTGCTCGTTGAACGCCGTCTCAAGCTCGGCGCGCAACACCGAGAGCGTAGACGAGAGGTTCTTTTCCTTGAGCACCGCGTGTGCCCCTGCACTCACCATCAGCACCGTCGCCAACGCGAGCACGCGCAACGCCGACACTACGAGGTGTAGCTTCATGTTTACCGTTTTCTTCATTCCTTTTCTTGTTTACGGCGGCACACACGCACCGAGCGCGCTGCCGCCATCCTTGTTTTTATAGGTGATTCCTGTAAATCGGCTTTGTCAGCCTGTAATATTAATAATGTCTTAAGTGCCCTTTCATTGCAGCACCTACCGTGTTTTTATCGTAACTTGGTCGGCACGCACCGCCAATGCAGACGGCTCTGGCCCACCAATTTGCCCGGTGCTAAGTTACTAATTTATGCCTAATTCTGCAAGTTTTTCATGCCAAAGCCGCCGGCTGCATCAGCCGGAGTCGCCGCCACGGCCACAAAGGCGCGTTTTTCGCGCCAAGCCGAGCCGCATTCTCGCGTTTTTTACCTACCTTTGCACATGAAGCCCGCACACCGGGCACAAGAAAATCTACTGAAAAAAATCACTGACTTATGGAAAAGACACTCATCCTTCTCAAACCGTGCACCGTGCAGCGCCGCCTCGTCGGCGAAGTGATAAACCGCCTTGAGCGCAAGGGTCTGCGCATCGTGGGCCTCAAGATGATGCAGCTCGGCGACGACATCCTCAACGAGCACTACGCCCATCTGCGCGAACGCCCGTTCTTCCCGTGGCTCATAGCCTCGATGAAGTCGGCTCCCGTGGTGGCCATGTGTGTGGAAGGCAACAGCGCAGTAAAGGTGGTGCGCGACATCGTCGGAGCCACCAACGGGCGCAAGGCCGCTCCCGGCACAATACGCGGCGACTACTCAATGAGCGGACAGGAAAACATCATACACGCCTCCGACAGCGTGGAGACGGCCGAAATAGAAATGCGCCGCTTCTTTGCCGAGGGCGAGATATTCGACTATCCCGACCCGCTGCACAACTGGCTCTACGCCCCCGACGGCGACTGATTGCCGCCCCCGGGCTATCATGTTCGCGCCCTCAGGCGACTATATTCCGCCCTCCGGCGCGAGGCACGCCTCACCCCCGTTGCGAACAAGGCTTGTTTGCACTCAAAAGAAGCCTTGTTTGCACTCAAAAGAAGCCTTGTTTGCACTCAAAAGAAGGCTTCTTTGCAACACAAACAAGCCTTCTTTGCGGTAGCGTCATGCGGCCGTTGCCTCAGCATGCGCCGCCCGTCGCCGCAAGATATTGATGTGCAGAGCGTTGCGCGCAATACCTACATAAAACGCATATAACACAACAAAGGTAAAGAGAATAAAAAAAGAAGAAAGAAAAATGAGTAAAGCAATTATCAACTCCTACGACGAGTTTGCCGCGCTGCTCGGCAAAAACATAGGCATATCCGACTGGGTGGAGCTGCCGCAGGAACGCATCAACCAGTTTGCCGACGCCACACTCGACCACCAGTGGATACACGTCGACACGGCACGCGCCGCCGTTGAAAGTCCGTTCAAGAGCACCATAGCCCACGGCTACCTCACGCTCTCGATGCTGCCCTACATGTGGAACCAGATTATCGAGGTGAAAAACCTAAAGATGATGGTGAACTACGGCATGGACAAGATGAAGTTCGGCCAGGCCGTGAAGTCGGGACAGTCGATACGTCTCGTGGCCGATCTGCACTCGATAGAGAACCTGCGCGGCGTGACCAAGGCACAAATCAAGTTTGCCATCGAGATAAAAGACTCGCCCAAGAAGGCTCTCACGGGCATTGCCACATTCCTCTACTACTTCGAGTAAACGGTATTGCCACGGCACACGCCACGGGCAAGACAAAAGCAGAAGCCGGAAACTGTCGCGCTGTTGCGCAGCAGTTTCCGGCTTCTGCATTTTTATCGGTTTCCGGTTGCGGCCCCGGCGCGCGTCAGAACACGAGTGCCATGCTCACGCCCGCGCCGTCGGTGCTGGCATAAGGCATACCCATGAAGGCCGTGCTGCCCTTGCTGCGGCGCGGCGACTCGCGGAAAATCTTGGGATAGAGCCAGTAGGCGAATTTAGTAGAAAGCATTCCCACGGCCGCACCGGCGAGCACATCGTTGGCCCAATGGCGGTCGTTGTGTATGCGCATGAAGCCCACCGCCGTGGCCACCACATAGCCGCCGTAGCCTATGAGCGGGTGGATGTGGCGGTATTCCTGCCACAGATATTCCGCTCCCATAAACGCCGTGGCCGTGTGTCCCGACGGAAACGAGTTGCGGGCACCGCTGTCGGGACGCTTCTCCTTGAAGGCACGCTTCGACACATTCACTGCTATGCCCATCGTAGCATACGACATGGCGAGCAGCAGCGTGCGGTCTTTCAGTCCGTGGGTGCTCTTCACGCCGCACAAAGGCAGGGCATAGGCCACCACCGTGGGGGCATACTGTATGTAGTCGTCAACGCTCGTCTTCTGCTTGCCGTGGGCCGACAGCGTGTGCTGCAGGCTTCTACGCGCCTTCGTGCCCCACGAACTCTTCACGCACACCGCGCCGAGCACGGCGGCAGCTCCGGGCACTATCCATTCGGCCGGACGTATGCGATGGGTGAGGTCGGGCAACTCTTCGGTGCCGGCGGCGCACGCGGCGGCCACGGAGCAGCATCGTGCCGTGTCGGCAACAACGGCAGTGTCGGGCAGCAGAGCAGCTTCACCGGCGGGCGAGGGTTGCCATTCGCGGCCGTCGGCAGCGGTTCCGGCGGCGGCAGCCGGGGCCACAGGCAGCAGCAACAGTGCCGCCACGGCAAGGGCGGCCTTTCTCATACGGGCGTATTTCATTTTCTTACAGTTTTTTGTTGTCATTCTATTCACGGGTGCAAAGGTAGGAAAAAGTGTCTTATTATACATTAACATATTGTCTAAAACGGCATAAAAGTCGCAGAAAATGTCCTTCACGCCACCCTACACAAATTCTGCCAGCTAGTTTTTTGCCGTCGCTTTGCATTTTTTAGAACGCCCGTGGCCACACGTCATGCAATTTATGTGTACTTTTGCACCAGTCACCCACCCCACCCAAAAAGCATCATGCTCACACGCGCCCTGCTCACCTTGACGCTCGCCGCCGGCCTCGCCGCAGCGCGGGCACAGAGTGTCGCCACACTCGGGACATCGCCCGACGACGGCAACACCACACCCGACGCGCCCACATTCGCCCCAATGGTGAAGGTGGGCAAGGCTCTCGTGGGCAACGACAGCATACAGTATGTCGAGCTCAACCCGCTCTACATCTACCCCGAACCGGCCTTCACCGACGCCAAGCAGCGCGCGGCCTACAACCGACTCGTGACCAACGTGAAGAAGGTGCTGCCCATTGCCAAGGAGGTGAACCGCATAATAATCGAGACTTACCAGTATCTGCAGACCCTGCCCGACAAGCGCGCCCGCGACCAACACCTGAAATATGTGGAGAAAAGCATACGCAAGGAATACACGCCGCGCATGAAAAAACTCACCTATCAGCAGGGCAAACTGCTCATAAAGCTCGTCTACCGCGAGTGCGACTCCTCTACCTACCAGCTCGTGCAGGCCTTCCTCGGCCCCATACGCGCCGGTTTCTACCAGGCCTTCGCCGTCCTCTTCGGCGCGAGCCTCACCAAGAAATACGACCCCAACGGGGCCGACCGCTTCACCGAACGCATCGTTCTGCAAGTTGAAGCGGGGCAGCTGTGATAACGCGAAACGGTTTTCTTGAAATGCAATGCACTCCAAAACATGAAAGGTATAGGGTATTCAAAATTATTGGTGTCCGTTAAAATACTGGCATAACATTGTAAAACGTGGAATGTCTGGTCTTTATAAGACTTCTGAAAACACGTGACTTATTTTTGCCCTTTGCATGGTTTGCTATCCATTGCCCCTGTATGGGGCGCATTTTATAGGATAGGAGCTTGCCCCTATCTATTAGGCATCACCGTATTTTGCCCCTGCAAGGGGCTCAGAATTCAACATCACAATTAATTATGCGCCCCTTACAGGGGCAAAATTAGTAAAACTAATAAAACGTAGGGGCAAGCCCCTACGCTATAATCTGGCGTCCCTACGGGACTTGCCTGTTATGAAAGTTTCACAGGACACAAATAATCGTTTTTTGTAGAATAATAGGTATAAAACGAAACATTGCATTCATCAGCCATGGAAGGGCGCAACAGTCTCAGCCCGGGGGAGCCGTTTGCGACATCAAATGGTGTAACCCTGGGTAAATGATTGATTTTTTTTCAGGGCTGGCCTGTAAGGTCAGCACAACAAAAATGAGTGTGAATTGAGTAACATTGCACCATTTTTATCTTCTATAAAAGATAAAATCAGGTAATTCACGGATTTTATCCATTATAGAAGATAAAAATCGCTTTCTTGCGGAAAATATCTTTTATAAAAGATAAAAGTATGGAAGCAATCGTTCGCCACACCAAGAACGACGACGAAGGAATAACACATCTGCATCTGCGCAAATTCCTTGCCGAAGGATTTTAAGACTATTTATATTCTGCATAAATATTTAAAAACACAACCATACCACTCCTTTTCCTATATAATTATACATTATTTTGCTTGTATTTGTATAATTATACCACATAAAAGTGTTAATTTTGCACCCGAAAGGCTGCCGCACGGGCACGCCACGCAGGACAATAACACTTGAAAATGGCTTACACACACATTACTGCCGCGCAGGCTGCGGCGATGATAAACAACGGCGACACGGTGGCATTCAGCGGATTCACACCAAGCGGCGTGCCCAAGGCGGTGACGCGCGAGCTCTCGAAACGCGCCGTTGCCGAACACGACAGCGGCAGAGAGTTTGCCGTGGGCATAATAACGGGCGCATCGTCGTGCCAGAGTCTGGAGGGCGATTTCGCCAACGCGCACGCCATAAAGTTCCGCGCGCCGTTCTCAACCAACGCCGACTTCCGCCGTCATGCCAACATGGGCGAGATTGACTACGAGGACATGCACCTCGGACACATGGCCGAAAGACTGCGCCGTGGCTTCTACGGACCGGTGCACTGGGCCGTGATTGAGGTGTCGGCCATTGAGGAATCGGGCGACAAGCTGCGCTTCTACCTCACCTCGGCCGACGGCATCGTGCCCACCATAGCACGCGTGGCACAACGCGTCATCCTCGAGCTCAACACCTTTCACGACCCGAGGGTGCGACTCCTGCACGACGAGTATGAGTGCGCCGAGTGGCCGCACCGGCAGCCCATTCCGCTCACAAGCGTGGGCGGACGCATAGGCACGCCCTGGATAGAGGTGGAGAAGAGCCGCGTGGCGGGCGTGGTGGAGTGCTGCATAGCCGAGGAGGCGCGTTCGTTCAAACCGCTTACGCCCGAAACCGAGGCCATAGGACAGAACGTTGTTGACTTTCTATTGGCCGATATGCGGCGCGGACACATCCCACCCACGATGTTCCCCATACAGAGCGGCGTGGGAGCAACGGGCAATGCCGTGATGGAGGCAATAGGAAAGTGCGGCGCACTGCCCAAGCTCGAGGTGTTTTCAGAGGTGGTGCAGGACGCAATCATCGACATGATGCTCGAAGGAAAGATTTCGCAGGCTTCGGTGGCGGCAATGACCGTGAGCAACGAATGCCTAAAAAAGGTCTACGACAACATCGACTTCTTTGCCGAAAGGCTCACACTGCGCCCCAGCGAACTGAGCAATTCGGCCGAACTAATACACCGCTTCGGGGTGATTGCCATGAACACGGCCCTGGAGTGCGACATCTACGGCAACGAAAACTCGTCGCACGTGTGCGGATCGAGGCTTATGAACGGCATTGGCGGGTCGTGCGACTACGAGCGCAACGGCTCGATAAGCATCTTCTACACGCCGTCAACGGCCAAGGGAGGGGCCATAAGCGCGATAGTGCCGCAGTGCTGCCACATAGACAGCACCGAACACGACGTTGACATAATAATTACCGAACAGGGAATAGCCGACCTGCGCGGTAAAGGTCCGGCACGGCGCGCCGAGGAAATAATAGAACATTGCGCCCACCCCGACTACCGGCCTCTGCTGCGCGAATACCAGCGCATTGCTGCGGCAGGCCACGAACCGTGCTCGCTGAGGGCGGCATTCGCCTTCCACGACACGCTGCAGAAGAAGGGCGACATGCGGCTCACCGACTTCGGCGAGTATATTGTCTGACGGTAGCAAACCGATTGTCAGCGTGCCCAGACGCTCCACGACACTCCGCCGCAAGCCTCATCGGGGCCGGGCGAGGGGTGCAACGGCACGAGCGAAGGGGCATTTTCGGCCAAAATCTTGCCGAAGGCGCGAAACTGGCGGCTACCTTCGGCGTCGGCTTCGGGTTGCTGCACCATAACAAGGAAGCGGTGGGCGGGGCGGCTTTCCGCAATGGTCGAGAGCCTCAACGCAATGCGCTCGGCGACGTCGGGACTGACACGCCCGAAGAAATAAGGGAAACTAAACACACAAAGCGCAGGCGAGGCCATATCGTCGCCGGGCAACTGGCTTTCGCAGGCATCGGCCGTTTCGGCGAAAACACAATCCACGCCGCCAAACTTCTGGCTCTGTATAAACTCGCGCCCCAATGTGCGCATGGCCTCCGAAACGTCTATTCCTATGTAGCGCGCCGCGTGCATGCCGCCAAACTTTCTGAAAAACGCAAGGCCGCAAGTGGCGGGTCCGCACCCGAAATCGGCAAACACCACGCGGCGGCCACACTCTACAATCATTTTTTCAACCGTAGGCTGCAAGGCCGAGAGCATCGCCACGGTGCTGCGGTAGCGGCCGGGCATGAGATAGCAGCAGTAGAGCAGTGCCTGCTGACGGGGCGTCAGACTGCGCACCGTGCCGTCGGCGCAGCAGATGCGCTGCGTGGCGGTGAAACGGCCGCGCCCGTAGCCTATCACGTTCATGTTCACTTCGCGCCCGTTGCCCAACAGCACTGTAGGCCAACGCGTGGCGGCATCGGCCTTCACGGCATCTATAACAATGCTTTTGTAAGCCCCGGCAAGGGTTTCATCGGCGGCAAAAGCCTCAACGCCGCAGTCTTGTTCGTCTTTATTTTCATCCGAAACCATTTCCAATCTTATTCCGTCGGCACCGTGGGCACTGGCTCTGAAGAAGCAATTGGTGCGGCGGCAATACTCTATTAGTTTGTAGAACGTGATGTCGTGGGCAAGCAGACTGTCGTTGCCCACCATGACAAGGCACTTGCGGGCACGCGTCATTGCCACGTTGAGTTTGCGGTCGATTGTTGCGCCGTCGGCCTCGTCGAAATACTCGTTGGCCGTGAGAAAGTCGAGCTGATAGTAGCGTTTGGCCGTGAAACCGTAGACTATGAGGTCGCGCTGGCTGCCTTGGTAGCGTTCAACGGTGTCGATGGTGATAGAGTCGAGTCCTTCTATGCCTTCGCTTTTGCAGAGGCAGGCAATGGCATTCCTTACCGTTGAAATCTGGTTGCGGTAGGGCACAATCACCCCCACCCCACTTGCGGCGTCGAAACTCTCGCCCGCCATTTTGCGCCACTGCACCACTGTGGCCGCTATCGCCATGGCTTCGGCGGTGTTCACCTTGTCGGGTTCGGCAGGGTCTGTCCGCGGTGGGCACACCACGAAGGCCACGCGACACGCCAGAAGCATGTCCTCCACCGCGTTGCGGCCACGGCGCGGAGCTGCGTCGGGCTCACGCTGGTGACCGAGCGGCACGGGGCGCAGAGAGTTCTGATAGAACGCGCAGTTGGGAAACATGGCTATCACTGGGTGCATGCGCCCCTGGCGCGTGAGCGTGTGGCAGTGTCGGCAGTCAGCTTTTCCGTAGTGTCGGAGGAGCCGTTCGAATAGCGACAGGCGGCAGTCGGTGAGCGATATGGCGTTGAGCAGCGGGTCGTTGACAGCCGACTCCGACGGCTGCTGCTGCACAACAGCCGGAAGTTGTTTCTCGTCGCCAATGAGCACAAACTTACCTATGGCACTGTCGTTGCCGTGACGGGCGCACATGAGGCCCACGATGTAGGGTTCGAGTATCTGCGATGCCTCATCTACAATGGCAATGTCGAAACGTTTCATACCGAACAGTTCGGTAGTGGCGTTGAAGGCAGTGGTTGTTCCGCAGAACACGCGCGTGTCGGCCACTAGCCGCCTCACCTCCGCGACACTTGGCGAGGGCATGGCCGCGATGCGGTTGTCGAGCAGATAGGGGCGGTATTCGGGGCTGCAGCTGCTTTCGCTGCCTATCCTTATGAAGTCGATGCCGTGGGCCACGAGCTTCGAGCAAATCTCATCGACGGCCCGGTTGGTGTAGGCCATGAGCAGAGCCGAGGTGCCGGGCGAGGCGAGATGTTCGAGCAATACGTTCACCATGCCGTAGGATGTCTTGCCCGTTCCGGGCGGACCCACGATGAGATAGATGTCTTGCGCCTGCTTGGTGTGCAGCGCCAGACTGTCAAACTCCTCCGAGCCGTAGTGGCCCGAGAGCGTTATCGTGGTGTCGGTGCGCGGCGGACGGCGACACAGAATGAGGTCGCGGCGAGAGGCTTCGGCCGAGAGAAATGACTGCATGGCACGGTAGAGCGACGAATATGACGACTCCATGAAGTCGTGCTCCACGGCCCATGCCAGCTTGCGGCGCGTGGCAATGAAGTCGCGCTCTATGTAGCCGAACACGCTACAGTTCTGCGCGTTGCGCAGTTTCACGTCGATATGGTTCAGAGTGATGTTGGTTATCGTGCCGCGAAACACGAGGCACGCCGTGGCATCTGGCTCGCCGTTGGTGTCGTAGGGATAGAGAGCCACTATGTCGCCCACGCGGAAATTCGACGTGTCGCTGTCGGCATTCCCGCCGAAGAGCAGGCGCAGCGTCTCCACCCGGCCCTGTCCGGCGGGCATCTGCATGGTGAGATGCTCATAGATGTTGCCTGCCTGCCGCTTGTCGGTGGGCGTGCTGTTCCACATCGAGGCGAAGCCCGAGTCTTCCTTGGTGCGGTTGCCCACCTTCGAGAGCACGTGCTCGTTGGCAATGAAGCGCATGAAGCGGTAGTAGTAGGCCTTCTCTATCGGCGCGGCGGAGTGCACGGTGGCGAGAAGGGTGTCGATTTCGGGTGCGTGGAAGCGCGTGAAGAGAGAGTCGGAGACTCCAGGGAAGATGCTTGCCGCGCTCATCTGTTCAAGCATCTGCATGCCGCTCTGCGCGCAGAGCATCTCGCTCCACGCTATGAGGTTGCGTGTCTTCAGAGCCTCGAAGAGCAGTTGCGGGGCCGAACCCAGCTCTATCAGTCCGCCGTCATACCTTGAATAGAGCAGCCACGAGGCCATGCGGCCATAGTCTACCCGCCCGTAGGCATAGTGGAATATGGCGCGGTAGAGCAGCAGCTGCACATAGTGTTTCTGCTGTTGCCTCACGTCGCCATCGCGGCTGGACCATGCCGCCTTGCCGCTCTTCTGTTCAATCACGGTGTCGAGGTTGAGATGTATGAGGTCCATGCGCCCCTGCATGCCGAGGGTTTCGCAGAAATACGACGGTTCGAGAATGAGATGGCCCGACGATATGGGGCTGCCGTCTTTCTGGTGTATGCGGCTGTTGTTCATCAAGTCCCATATTCGTGCCTTCTGTCTGCGTGCCTCGTCGTGAAATCCTGCAAGGTCGTGCGAGGCGTCAAGACTTGCAAAGCGCAGCGCGTTGCTGCCGAAGAATTCGCGCAAGCTCTCGGCATAGCTCACGTCACGCCCCGAAGAGGCCTCGTCGAGCATCTGTCCGGCGAAGTTTCCGAGCAGCATGGGCGCGGTGCTTCGCATGGGTTTTATGCGGTTGATGAGGTTGATTTTGTAGGAATGGCCGTATTCCTCGAAGCAGGCGGCCACCGACGTGACGTTCACCAGATAGTCGGGCTCGAAGATTATGAGTTCGGGAAATATCGTTCCGTCCTGCTCGCGCGGCTTCACGAGGTTGAGCTGCGTGCCCTTGCTGATGAGCTTCGCGATGTAGTGCCACGACTGCGAGAGGTTGAACTCATGTGTCGTGGTGTAGTCAACGGTGGCCGTTTGGCCGCTGTCGCTCCTCGTTACATACAGAAAATGGTTGTCCCAGCTGTCCACCGAGCACCTTATGCAGTCAACGGTCTCGCCCTGCTGCCCCTTCATGCGGCGGCGATACGAGTGCTCCACCGTCTTGGGAAACTTGGCGGCGAGGCTCTCGGGCACGCGGCTGTGCTCGTTGATGTAGGCAATAAACTTGCACACGGCCATGAAGTCGGCGGCGTAGGCGGCACAGAGCGTGTCGGCATCGGTGTCGCCGATGTTTCTCAGGCGGTTGCGCACGCCGTTGATTGCAATGGCAAGACTGCTGTCGGTGGAGTTTTCGCGCAGGTTGTATTCGCGTATGAGATATTGTATCTTGGGGAAAAGTCCGGTGAATTTCAGGTCGATGTCCTTCAGTTTGCGGTTTACCGCATTGTTGAGCACGCGGCCAAGAGCCTCGTAGCGGGCGTGCACCGGCATATTGTCGGCTATGGATTCAAGGTCGGCAAAGCTGTCCACGACGGCATCGCGGCGGATGTCAACGCCCTGCTGAGCCGCCGCAGCACCGCCGCGCAGGGCTTCGGGCAGGCGGCCGAAGTCGCAGTCGGCACGGCCTTTGCCTCGAACGGCTGCGGCCAGACATTCGCCAATGGTGCCCTCGGTGGCCATGGCCAACCATTTTTCTGACTTTATCTGCCCCGGCACGGCGGCTACGCCCTCGCCTCGCGTCACTATACACGCCGACACCTCTATGTCATGTCCGCACACCTTGGCCATCCACTCCTTGACCCGCGCCACGCAGAGGCGTGCCTGACGGTAGGGGTCGGCTGCGCCCGAACCGCCTTCCACAGCCTTTCCCGAGGCATCCACCCACACGGCGTCGTCCGTAACGGTGATGTCGGCCGTGCAGTTCTTAAACAGAAACAGCACCACGCCGCCCGCGTGGGCCACGGCAGCGTTTATGTCGGCACCCCCGATGTTGAGCTTGCCCATGACAAGCAGTGGGCCATCAGCATCGCCGTCGAGGCTTTCGGCGGCGCGGCAGAGGCTTTCAAACATCTCGTTCTCGTAGCGGTGGGCAAACTGCCCGTATCTGAATATTTTCGTTTGCATTACTGTGTGTGGTGGCGGGCTGGGTGGTAGGGCAGGCGTGCGGCCCGTTGTCGCGGTTGCTGCCGAGTGCCAAAAATAATGATTTTATGCAAAAGAAACGCGTAAAGTGACAATAAAAAACAACAAACAAGGCTTGTTTGGCATGTAAAGAAGCCTTATTTGGCATGCAAAGAAGCCTTCTTTCGGGTGCAAGTAAGCCTTGTTTGCGGTATGTGTTGCATTTTATTTTTATCGGTACCAGTGAAACTTGTGCAACGGGCAAGTCCCGTAGGGACGACATAGTATAGCGTAGGGGCTTGCCCCTACGTTTATGTATAATACAAAATTTGCCCCTGTAAGGGGCGCATAATTCATTGTGAAGTTGAACTATACGCCCCTTACAGGGGCAATAGCTTGCTAACCAGGAGCAATGGAGTGCTAACCAGGGGCAATGGCGTGCTAACCATGCAAAAGGGCAAAAGCAACCCCGTGGTTATTCATAAGTATTTATTCTCCGAAGGCGGCTGCTTCGGCGGCCGATATTATCTCTTCGCGGCTCAGCTGCTTGGCCGTTATGTCGCTCAGGTCGAACTCGTCGCTGTCGGCATCGGCGGCTTCGGGAGCCTTTGGCTGCCGGTCGGCGTTGTCGGCGGCACGGTACATCGGTGCGCGACGGTCGCGCTTGCGCTTCTCGCGCAGCACCGCCACGGCGGCATCGGCCTTGGCCTCCACCTCGGGGCTGGCCACTATGAAATCGGCCGACGGCTCGGTGTCGGGCACTGTCTGCACTGGTTCCTCCTCCATCTTGGTGCGGTTGGTCTTGGCGGCGAACACCTCGTCGATGAACTGCGGCTCCTTACGCAGGCGTTCGAGCGTGAGTTTCGAGGCGAGCTGCTGGCTTTCCTTCTTGCTATAGCCCGAGCCGGAGCATCCCTCCACTCCCTCGAGCATCACGGTGTAGTTGAACACGGGGCTGCCCGTCTTGTCTTTTTCCTGCTTTACAATCTTGAAGTCGATGCGC
Source organism: Dysosmobacter segnis (assembly GCA_963602915.1). Classification (GTDB taxonomy): domain Bacteria; phylum Bacteroidota; class Bacteroidia; order Bacteroidales; family Bacteroidaceae; genus Prevotella. The sequence continues at coordinate 93,486 of CAVCLB010000003.1, forward strand.
ACCCGGTTTTTCTGTGTCCACTCTATGAGCTTGCTCTTGAAGTTCACCTCCTTGTAGGCCACCTTGTCGATGTTTATCATCTGTTCGAGTATGCGCTTACGCATGAAGCGCATGCAGGCTTCGTAGCCCCGGTCGAGGTAGATTGCGCCCACGAGAGCCTCGAAGGCGTTGCCGCCCACATAGCTGTTGTGCGACGACGAGTGGCCGCTCGAAAGGATGAGCCGGTCGATGCCCATTTCCTGGGCAAGGCGGTTGAGCGTGTCGCGCTGCACGAGTTTGGAGCGTGTGTTGGTGAGAAATCCCTCGCGTTTGCCCGGGAAGTGGCGGTAGACGATGTCGCCCACGGTGGCGTCGAGTATGGCGTCGCCGAGGAATTCGAGCCGCTCGTTGTTCACTGGCTTGCCCTTGGCGTTGCGGCGGAACATGCTCTTGTGCATGAGTGCCAGCTTATAGTAGCTTATGTCGTGGGGATAGAAGCCAATTATTTGGTATAAAGACAAATAAAGCTCCTTTTCCTTGCGGAAAGGGAGCTTTATTCTGTCTACGATGTTACTCAGCATATTTCTTGAATATTACGCAGGCGTTGTGTCCGCCGAAGCCGAACGTGTTGCTCAGCGCGGCGCGCACCTCACGCTTCTCAGCCTTGTTGAAGGTGTAGTTGAGGTCGTAGTCGATGTTCTCGTCGCGGTCGTTGTCGTCGTGGTTGATTGTCGGCGGCACGATGTCGTTCTTCACGGCGAGCACCGAAGCCATTGCCTCCACTGCACCGGCGGCGCCGAGCAGGTGGCCTGTCATCGATTTTGTCGAGCTGATGTTGAGCTTATAGGCTGCCTCGCCGAACACCTGCTTGATGGCCTTTGCCTCAGAGATGTCGCCCACGGGTGTAGATGTGCCGTGCACGTTGATGTAGTCGATGTCGGAAGGCTGCATGCCGGCATCCTCGAGGGCGTTCTTCATCACGAGACATGCGCCCAGTCCTTCGGGGTGCGAAGCTGTGATGTGGTAGGCGTCGGCACTCATGCCTGCTCCCACCATTTCGGCGTAGATCTTGGCTCCGCGTGCCTTGGCGTGCTCAAGTTCTTCAAGCACGAGGCATCCTGAGCCTTCGCCCATGATGAATCCGTCGCGGCTTGCGCTGAAGGGGCGCGATGCGTGCTCGGGATCGTCGTTGCGTGTAGAGAGGGCGTGCATGGCGTTGAAGCCGCCCACTCCGCTCTCGGTTATGGCTGCTTCGGCTCCGCCGCTAACGATAGCGTCGGCCTTGCCCAGGCGAATGAGGTTGAACGCGTCGGCAAGGGCGTTGGTTGACGATGCGCATGCCGATGTGGTTGCGAAGTTGGGACCGTGGAAACCGTAGTGTATTGAAATCTGGCCGGCTGCGATGTCGGCAATCATCTTGGGAATGAAGAAGGGGTTGAACTTGGGACCGTTTTCCTTGTGTGTGGCATAGTAGCCCACCTCTTCCTCGAATGTCTTTATTCCGCCGATGCCAACTCCGAAGATGACACCGATGCGGTTCTTGTCGACGCTCTCCAAATCCATGCCGCTGTCGTTTACAGCCTGAATGGCTGCAACCATGGCCAGCTGTGCATAGCGGTCCATCTTGCGCAATTCTTTGCGGTCGATGTATTCTGCGGGCTTGAAATCCTTAACCTCGCAGGCAAACTGTGTCTTGAAATTTGAAGCGTCGAACAAAGTAATAGGAGCGGCTCCGCTTACACCGTCAACAAGGTTTTTCCATGTTTCTTCGGGATTGTTGCCTACCGGCGTAACTGCGCCAAGTCCTGTTACTACTACTCTTTTTAACTCCATCTGGAAAAATTAAAGTTTATGGCTTATGGTTTATGGTTTATGGCACAAAGGGAAGTTTCTCCAAACTTGCCTGCCATTAAAATGCGCACCATAAACTATAAACCATGAACCCAATTTATTACTGGTTGTTCTCAATGTAGGCGATAGCGTCACCAACGGTGGCTATCTTCTCTGCCTGATCGTCAGGGATAGAGATGTTGAACTCTTTCTCGAACTCCATGATGAGCTCAACTGTGTCGAGCGAGTCTGCGCCAAGGTCGTTTGTGAAGCTTGCTTCGGGCTTTACGTCTGCCTCGTCTACACCAAGTTTGTCAACAATGATGTCTTTTACTTTTGATTCGATATCTGACATAATTTTAAATGTTTAAAATGTTTATAAATATATTCTATTGAAAAAACCGGCTACAAAGGAACACATTTTTATTTAACCGCGCAAATATTTCACCTAAAAATGCGCATATTGTTGCACACTTACCCACCTGTTGTGCATAGAAATCACGCTTTTCTGCACAAAAACCCTGTCGCACACCGCTTTCCACGGCGTGCACACGGCCACAGTCAAGGGCATCGCACGGCCACACAAACGGCACGGCAAACGCCCCACAGGGCGGTTTTTGGGTGCAAAAGGAGCAAAAAACGGCGGTTTTCCTTGGCCGTTCGCGCTATTTCGCCTATTTTTGTAAAACCAAAGGCAAACCCTAATTTTAAAACCGACAAAACAAAACAATATATGTCTTTCGCACAACTCTGCAACAACACATTCAACCAGGCCATACGCGACTACCACATGAAGGACAGTGTGGACACCCCGATAAACAATCCCTACGAGCGCGACGAAATTGAAAACCGCCTCTACCTGAAATGCTGGATAGACACCGTGCAGTGGCATTTCGAGGACATCATACGCGACCCGCACATCGACCCCGTGGAGGCTCTGTCGCTCAAAAGGCGCATCGACCGCTCTAACCAGGACCGCACCGACCTCGTGGAGCAGATTGACTCGTATTTCAGACAGAAATATTCCGACGTGAACGTAAGTCCCGAGGCACGCCTCAACACCGAGAGTCCAGCGTGGGCCGTTGACCGACTGAGCATTCTCGCGCTCAAAATCTATCACATGCGCGAGCAGGTAGAGCGCGACGACGCCACCGAAGAGCACCGCCAGAAGTGCGCCCAGAAGCTCGCCGTGCTCGAGGAACAGCAGCGCGACCTCTCGGAAGCAATCGACCAGTTGCTCGACGACATAGCCGCCGGGCGCAAATATATGAAGGTGTACAGGCAGATGAAGATGTATAACGACCCTTCAACCAACCCCGTGCTCTACCGCAAATGACCGCCACCAGGCGGCAACCCTCCGAAAGATGAAAACCGAACACCTCCTCATAATACGCTTCTCGGCACTCGGCGACGTGGCAATGACCGTTCCCGTGGTGGCATCGCTGGCGCGGCAATACCCGCACCTGCGCATCACCGTGCTCAGCCGGCCCTTCGCACGCCCGCTGTTCGACGGTCTCGCACCCAACGTGGGCTTTATGGAGGCCGACTTGAAGGGCGAATACCACGGCATGAGAGGCCTGAACGCGCTCTATCGGAGGCTTACTGCCAAGAAGTTCACAGCTGTTGCAGACATGCACAGCATATTGCGCTCGAGCTACCTGCGTATGCGGTTCAACATCGACCGCTACCGCGTTGAACACCTCGACAAGCACCGCCAGGAACGCCGCAACCTTATAAAACTCGGGGCGACAAAGGCAGCTCCGCTGCCAACGGCATTCGAAAGCTACGCCGACGTGCTCGAAAGACTGGGCTATGCGGTGAAGATAGAATTCGAATCGATATTCCCCGCAGGCGGAGGCAACATGAGGACATTGCCTCGCGAGGTGGGCGAAAAGAAGCCTTTCCAGCAGTGGATAGGCATAGCCCCGTTTGCCGCGCACCAGGGCAAGGTATATCCCACGCGGCTAATGGAGCAGGTAATAGCCACACTCACGCGCCTGCACCCCTCGTGCCGCATATTCCTCTTCGGCGGAGGCGAAGCCGAACACCGCGTGCTCGACTCGTGGGCCGATGCCTACGACAACGTGGTGAATGCCTCGCGGCTGCTCGGACAGCTGCAGAACGAGCTCGTGCTGATGAGCCATCTCGACGTAATGGTGAGCATGGACAGCGGCAACATGCACCTTGCCGCTATCTGCGGCACACGCGTGGTGAGCGTGTGGGGAGCCACACACCCCAACGCCGGATTCATGGGATGGCAGCAGAGTGCCGATTTTGCCGTGCAGACCGACTTGCCGTGCCGCCCGTGCAGCATCTACGGCAACAAACCGTGCCGACGCGGCGACTACGCGTGCCTCACAGCAATAACGCCGCAGCAGATAGTGGACAAGGTGGAGCAGGTGCTCGAATGCAAGTGAAACGGGCGCACGCACAACTGAGATTGCGCCTTGACGCAAGGCAAACTCGCTTTTTTTAGTAACGGTGAAAACACTGTGGATACATTTTGTCCATTGCTTGGTTTGCACCACATTGCCCCGGAAAGGGTTCCCTATATAACATACATTACATTTCTTTGCCCCCGTAGGGGGCGCAGAGTTCAACCTCACAATAATTATGCGCCCCCTACAGGTAGGGTGTTCAAAATCCATAAAATTTTCTACTCTGTTTTTGGGTAGAACAATAGGCATAATACGAGACATTGCATTCATCAGCCCTGAAAGGGCGTAACAGTCGTAGCCCAGGGTGA
>CAVCLB010000004.1:0-80989 GCA_963602915.1 Dysosmobacter segnis
CGAGCCACAGCGACCTCACCATCGCCGACTTCTGGGGCATCCACCTCGTAGCCCCTGACTTCGATGACGACAAGGGCGTGGGACTGGTGCTCGTCAACACTCCGAAGGGCAGCGACCGTTTCAGTCGTCTCGACATGGATACCCTCCCGTCCACCCTGCAAGTGGCCCACCAATACAACGGCGGCTTCAACGAGCATACCAAGGCGCACCCTAAGCGGGCCACGTTCTTCTCGCTGATAGCCGGGGGCAGAACCGTGGAGCAAGCCGTGGCCTCCTGCCTCCATGTGTCGCTATACCGCCGAGTCTTGTCGAAAGGCAAGAGAGGGGTGAAGAAGATTATCAAGATGGTGCTCGGCGATGCAGGCGTGAAAGCCGTCAGAAAAATGCAGTGGAGATGAATAACAGATGTTTAAGGAGTGTTAATTTTAGTATGGAAGTACTTAAACATACCTTAATCGTCAAGTAAGATTGCATCTCGATGGAATATAATTTGTATTTTTGTTTCTAAATTGCATATGTTACACATTTGCCGTATGAAAGATTTGATAAGTTATAGAGCAACCGTCTTCGTAGAATCTCCAATAGGTTATACCAAAGACAATGTGAACAGATTTCCTTTTGAAGAATGGAAATGTATGCCACTAGTTTATAAAAAGCACTCTCCACAGACGATAAATCCTTTCGAGATTATCAATTCGACAGGAGAGTTTGACGGGGGCGCTTGGAAAGCAGTACTTCCAGAGAAAGGGGTGGCCCTTATTTTCTTAGGCGAAAAGATAGATGTTGTAGGACAACCCCTCATTGAAGAACATTCATTCCTTCAGATGAGCAAGGATATTTTTGACCAGCTGTTTTCTGTATATGGTATCAAAAAGATTATGCGTTTTGCCTACAATCCAGTGTATGGCGAGAAGAATGGTAATTTTTCAAAAATGCTAACCCACCTTATCTACAAAAGTTCCCATGCCGAGAATATTAGACTTAGCAATGTTTATAGAGTGGACGAGGATATTAACGGAAGGAATGTCAAGATTAACTATCTCATACAAATAATTTCGGCATTCTGTATTGATGGAGATAAAAAACTACCTTCTATCATCTATGACTTAGATATCAATAGTACTGTCGTACAAGGTGTTACTTTTGAAATCTCTGATATGTATGCTTTCTTCGATAAGGCTGGAGACTTCGCGGGACAGTTCATGCAACAATATTAAAAAGATAGAGTTATGATTTACGCAACTATACCTCAGAAAGATTTTTCTGAAGCTGCTTCTGATAGGGCTTCCTACCTTATCGCGAATGATCAGATTAGGGTGGAGCGTATCGTTGACGATAGCTCCGATACATCTTGGTCTCACAAAAATAATGATGATGAAGCTAAGATAATCTGTTTAAAACCATGGGACTCTTTTATGTGGTTGTTCAAAACGAGTGTACGCAAGTGTCTCGGTGACAATCAGAGTTCTTTGGAAACACCAGTGACACAAAACCTTGCTAAGATAAGTGCTGCAATGGGTAGTCTTGATATTGTTGACATTTGGATGCGCCATCGCAATGATGAGCAGATGCAATATATCTTCAAGTTGACCGACCATATTTCATTGGAGATAATGTCCCCCCTGATGCCTGAGTCTGAGGGGGAATTCTATTCGGTTTACTATGATGGAGAATGCCAACACATGGGGGCTGATACTATTGAAAACATAGTAGATGAAATGAAAGAACTAAAAGATTATCTGGAAACTAATGCCTGATTATCCGAAACAAATACTGCCCCATGAGTCGTATAAGGACAGAATGGACGTCGACAAAATTGCCGAAGCTGAAAAGGATGCATGTGTGGTAAGGCGCGTCAATGAAAAACCAGTAATTAAAGAAGTGTTTGGCGTCAAGTTATTGGACAATTGCGACATCCTTAAACATCGGGATATTCTTGACATGTCAACCAATCTATTAGGCGGCAAATACCAAAATGCGTATTTGCCGTTTGTTGACAAAACCAATCGGGATTGGAACGGAGAGAGACTGGCTGATATAGAGGACGTATTGCAGGATGAGTCTCTGTGGACATATATAGACATTCCATTCTTCCCACTTATGTTGCGATTGTCAGAGCTTCACTTACATTCATTTCCATATTCTCGTACCTTTGAAAGCCAAAAATTGAAGAAACAGTTCGAGGAAAAATATAAGATTGTTGATTTTTACACCAAAGGAGACAAAGGTGCAGAATATTCGTTCACTATACGTTTTCATCATTCGCCTACATTACTCAACTATTGGCACTTTGAAATGAAACTGTATTTTTCTTCGGACGAGGTTTTCCCAAGAAAGGATGCAGGTAGACCTTGGATGAAGAAAATCCTCAATGACTTTGTCAGTAAACAGTTTTTGCATGCCATGGTGGATGACGAAAAATATGTTGCGGCAATAGATGTTTCCTATTATCTGAATGGAAATCCTAATGTCACGGCTTAGCCGCGGCTTCAACGAGAATACCAAGGCGCCCCCAAGTGGGCCAAGTTCTTCTCGCTGATAGCTGGGGCAGAACCGTGGAGCAAGCCGTAGCCTCCTGTCTCCGTGTACCGCTTTGGAGGCGAGTCTTTTCGAAGAAAGGCAAGAGATGGGTGAAGATGCTCGTCAAGATAATCTTTGGCAATGTAGGTGTGACGCCTATAAAGAAGGTATTGGGGAAATAATCTCCACAGAGCCAAATTTTGTGCCGCCAATGCGGAATGTCATTTCATGTCGTGGCTTACAAACCGTTGCTCGGCAAGCTTTTCATATTTTGTTCCGGGGCGGCCGTAGTTGGCATAGGGATAGATGCTTATTCCGCCGCGCGGAGTGAATAGCCCCGTCACTTCTATGTATTTGGGTTCCATGAGTTTGATGAGGTCTTTCATTATTGTGTTGACACAATCCTCATGGAAATCGCCGTGGTTGCGGAAACTGAAAAGATAGAGCTTGAGGCTTTTGCTCTCCACCATTTTCACGTCGGGAACGTAGCTGATGCGTATTTCTGCAAAATCAGGTTGCCCCGTGATGGGGCACAGTGAAGTGAATTCCGGGCAATTGAACCTCACCCAATAGTCGTTGCCAGGATGCTTGTTTACAAAGGTTTCGAGCACCTCGGGGGCATAGTCGTCGCGGTATGTTGTTTTTGCGCCGAGAGCCTGCAGACCCTCGCTTTTGCGGTTTTCTGGATTGTTGCTCATGTTGTTGAGTTGTTTTGTTATACATTGAAAATTTTCCACACGCTGTAGCTCACGCCGTTGTCGTAGGCATCTTCGCCCTCGTGCCGCTTGGTTGCCTTCACCACGCGTATGGTTACGGGGAGTGCCACTATCTCATAGAGCGTCTTGAGCACTATCTGTGCGAGCATGAGCATGGGCAATTGGCGCAAGGGCACGACTCCGCCGAGTGCGAGCGGAAAGAAGATGAGCGAGTCGGCTGTCTCGCCGTAGACGGTGCTTAGTATGGCGCGCAACGAGAAATGCTTTCCGCCAGAACTTATCTTCATGCGGCTCATTACATAGGCGTTTATGAACGATCCTACGAGAAAGGCCACGAAAGAAGCAAGGGCAATGCGCGGGGCAAGTCCGAAAATGGCGTGAAATCCTGCATCGTTGTCCCAATAGGGAGCTGCGGGCAGCATGTCGGCTATTGCGCCGAAAGCAACGAAAAGGAAATTCATGGCAAAGCCGGCCCATATCAAGAGCCTTGCCTTGCGGTAGCCCCACACCTCACACACGCAGTCGTTGATGATGTAAGACACCGGAAATACAATCAATCCGCCGGTTATGCATACCGGACCTATGGCTATCTGCTTTGTTTCAAGCACGTTTGCCGTGATGAGGCAAACGCAGAAGAGTATGCTGAAAAGCAGAAACAGCACACTCACGTTTCGTGTGTTTTTATTTTCCATTTCTTGTTTTTAAAGAGGTTTGACAAGCACTCTGGTGTGAAAATCTTGCACATGCCGTGGCACGGTGCGCGCTTTTCGGCTGCAAAGTTACACAAAATTGTTCACATGGCAATGCTTTTGGCATGCAGTTTGGGCTTTTGCCCGGCAAAGACCCGTGGTTGTGGGCACGCAGCGCGTATGCAGCACGTGCGTGCGGCAAGTGCCGTGTGTGCGTGCAGCATATGCCCTACGCCGTCGGCGAGGTGCTATTTTCTTGCGGCGAGTTTGTCGTTTGCCTGTTTTTTTCTTAATTTTGCATGTACAAGAAAAATGTCTTGAAGATAAAAAGGAGGGTGAATTTATGACAATCGACGACAATACCGGGCTTGTGCTCGAAGGTGGCGGAATGCGTGGCGTGTTTACAAGTGGCGTGCTCGATGCATTCATGAAGCACGGATTGTATTTCCATTATGTCGTGGCCGTGTCGGCTGGGGCTTGCAACGGGATGTCGTACATGAGTCACCAGCCGCGCCGTGCACGCGTTTCAAACATCGACTATCTTGCCCGTTACGACTATATCGGACTGCGACATCTCGTAACGCAGGGTTGCATATTCGACACAAAACTGCTTTACGACAAGTTTCCAAACGAGTTTATACCTTTCGATTTCGACACGTTTTTCAGCAATCCCGACACGTTTGAAATGGTCACTACCAACTGTCTCACCGGCCACGCCGAGTATTTGCAGGAGCGCAGCGACCGGCAGCGTGCGCTCGATGTGGTGCGTGCATCGAGCAGTCTGCCTTATGTGAGCAAGATAGTGTGGGTGGACGGTGTGCCGATGCTCGACGGCGGCATAGTTGACAGCATTCCAGTGATGCGTGCCATGGAAACGGGGCATAGCAAGAATGTGGTGATACTCACGCGCAACCGTGGCTACCGCAGCACCGGGCGCGACCACAAACTACCCAAGTTTGTCTACCGCAAATATCCGCGTCTGCGCGTGTTGCTCAGTCGCCGTCTTGCAGCCTACAACCGTCAGCTCGACCTTGTAGAACGGCTTGAGGCTTCGGGGCAGATTGTGTGCATACGCCCCGAACGCCCGATGGAGGTTACAAGGATGGAGAAAAATACCGAACGCCTTGAACGTCTTTACGAGGAGGGATTTGCATTGGGCGAGAAATTCTGCGCACAATATTGGCCTCAGAAATGATGCGATAGTCGGTTTCTGCCGTAGGGCTTATGCCCATTTCCTTGTAAACCAGGTTGCCGGGACCCACTTCGCGGCGGCATTTTCTTTTTGTTTCTGCCATTATGTCTTTTGGCTGGGGCATCTTCGAAGCTGCAATCCATTGTTTTCCGTAATACATGCTTATGCCACGGTTTACCCAGTAGCCGCGGTAGACGGTGATGTCGTTGAACGCGTCAGACGGAATCTTGACCGTGATTGGCGGCAGTATGGCTGTAGGCGCAGATGTTTCAAGTATGCTTTCGCGCTGCGTCATCTCGCGGTCGAAAGTCGCTGCCGTGCCCTTGCGCATCATTCTGGCCGCCTTGCTGCTTGCCGATATTTTCAAAATGGCCGATGACACGAGCAACACTGCAAACAACGGCAGAGCCAGTCGGCGGTAGACCGACATGCGCTCACGCATTATGGCGCAAATCGCGAGGGCGTGGCTGCTGAGCATGCCGCCTTGGGCACGTCGGTGTTGGGCCGCTCCTGTAAGGTAGTAGATGTTGAAGGCTATGAGCCAGCACATATTATAGGTGTAGATGTTTTGCATGCGTCCGGGACCTTTGATGCCGAGGGCGTAGCACACGGGGAATACAAACACGAAATAAAGGCACATTGATGCCAGCACAACCAACCACGGATGACCGAAGGAGAAACGGCTGCGCCGCGCCATTTTTGCAAGTGTTGGTGCTATTGCAGCAAATAGCAGCAACATTATAGGGTTTAAGCTTTTGGCCATGAATGCCGTGCCTTTGCCTATGGCCATGAATGCTGCCGTGACAGGATTTACGGAGTGCGGTTCGGCAATGCGGCGGAACTCGTTGCCGGGGGCAAGCACACTCGGCAGAAATGCCAGGCAGTAGACTATGAAAACGGCGATAAAAAGGCGCGGTATGCGCTTGCCTTGCAGCCGCATTGCGGCTATGGTGAAAAGCAAGATTGCGGGTATGGCAAGCCCGGTGGAGAAATTGCCGCCCGCAAGGAATATCGTCAATGGTATTGCAGCCACTGCCGTCAGCGTGTGCTTGATGCCGTGGGTGGTGGCGTGTGTGGCAAGAACGGCGGCGAGAACGAGCATTACTGAATAGTAGAATGTGTAATAAACCGCTCCGTTGAACCAGTAGAACGCGTCGTAGAAAGATGCGACAAATTGTATGCTGAGCATCGTCACGACAGTCGTTACCAATAAAGCTTCGGATGTGCGGGCCTTCAAAATGCGTCGCATTATGGTCATGCCAAAGGTGTAGGATGCTGCTATGTATGAACCGATAAGCAGAAATGGTGTGAGCCAATAATGGCCGAATGCGCCCGGTTGCAGAGCCATTGTGAAGCAGGCCGTGTAGGTGCCTTGCCAGTTGCGGTACATGCCGGCGGCTACGTCGAATGCCGCTTTTATCACGGCAATGAGTGAATGGGTGCGCAACCATGTTTGGTGTGTGGATGCGGCAAACACATAATCGTCGGCCATGGGGTGCAGATAGTGGCTCATTGCGAGCAGCGGAATCAGTGAAAGTGTGAGTGCCGCCACTGCGAGCACTGCCATGCGTGTTGTAATTTTGTTGTTCATCATTCCATATATTGTTCTTCCCTGTAATGGGAAAGTTACCTGAAAATTGTTTCCTGAAACAGTTATTTATTGTTAAAGAGCAGTTGTTGCCATCGTGAAATGCAAACATACGCCCCCTAGTAGAGCACTCTCTGCCAAGGGGCGTGTGCTATGTTAAGTGACTTATTAATCGTCACTTAAGTAGTGAAGTTTTGTCGTTGATGTTTGTCGTGGTTGAAACGGTGCGGCTACTGCGCCGTTTTCTTTTCGCAGGTGAACTTGCCGTTATGGTCAACGGTGTATTTCTCGCCTGTCATGCCGTTTCTAACCGACACGCGGAACTGGTTGGGAGTGGCCTCCAATTCTATGTTGCTGCCCTTGGGCAGCGATGCATAGTCGGCAGCGGTGAGGCCGAGGTCGTCGAGCGTGCAGGCAAACTTGCCGTCCTTTGAGCGGCTGTCTAGTTGGGCATAAAACATTGCCCACAACATGTTGTAGGCATCCATGTCGTAGGGACATACGAATTCGTCGGTGCCGTTGCCCACTGTTTTCCCGGAGAATTGCACGAATCCCCATTGGTTTGGCATGTGCATGTCAACCTTTCCCGTGGGCGACCACACCCAATTCTCCTCCGGTCCGCCTTTCTTAAGCCATTCCACACGCGAGAAATTCAGTCGCCATGTGTTGCCCGTCTTGAGAGGGTTGTTGAAATTTGTTGTTATGGCTTTGTGCGGAATGGCCATTTCAACAGTCCACGAGCGGTCTTTGTCGTTGTGCTTGTTGAGTGTGCCGTCGTGCGAAACAGCTAGGCGAAGCCCCGGGCAGTCCCACTGCACATGGAAATTTCCGCCCGAACGGTAGGCGCGGTCAAGCATCAGGTCGAACACCACGCCGCGTGCGTTATTTTCAATCTCGAAGTAGTTCTGTCCGTCGCCGTCGGGGTCGATAAACACTTCAAAGTCGTTGTCGTGATAAATAATGGTGTCGCGCTGCGTGAGGTGGGCCGTTATGTCGGGCTCTTCGAGCACGGCTGCAACATACAGGTAGTCGTCGTCCCACAGCATGCGAGCCTTGGTGTCGTATTGAGGTGTGGGAAATCCCTCGCCGCTTATGTCTACAAACGAGTCGGTGGTTGCGGCTTTCGCCCATGCCTTTTCGTTGAGTTTGCCGTCGATTTTCATCTTTTCTGTGGTGCGGTAGCACACATAATGACGCGGTGTGGTGAGTTGCCGTGAGTATTTTTCGAGCAGACCCGTCTGCGCGTTGGCACTTGCCAACGTTGTGGCGGCGAGCAAAATAGAGGACAGAATGTTCTTGTTCATGTTTGTTATGATAGTGGTGTGGGTTGTCGGGATAAGCCGGTGCTAACGGCTGCAGGTGAGTATTGTGTAGTTGCGCTCTTTCGTGGCTCCCATAATGAGAAACCAGTCTATTATGGTCCACACCCCGCAGCCTCCGCAAGTGAGTAATTTCAGTATGCCGAGTGTCGTGTCGCCTATGTATAGGCGGTCGATGCCAAGATGGCCGAGAAATATTGATATCAGGAGCACTATTGTCGGGTCTTTGGCTTGGCAAAGACACACCGATGCGGTGGATGCATCCATTTGCGAGAGAATTTCGGGCAGTTGCATTATGGCATAGTCGGGATATTTGCCGCCGTGCAATGCAATGAGTTGTGAAACTTGTTTTTCGTCCATTGTTTGTCAGATGTTTAGAACGTTTCTAATTATGAACCACAGGCAGAACGACACCACATAAAAACCTATGGCCGTGCGGCTCTCGAGAATGTCGCGTGCCCTTTGCCGTGCTTTGCATTGCGGCATTGCGCGTGCCGTTATGAGGGCAGCGGTGTAGGGCATAGCATAGACAAGATAGTAGTTGTAGGCAATCGCTTGTGCTATGTGGCCGTTGAGCAGTGCATGCAAGGCTCTTTGTATGCCGCATGCCGGGCAACTTAGCCCCGTGATGAGGCGCAACGGGCATTTCGGCCATAACCGGTAGGCGGTGGGACTGTAATAATAAAGCACTACCGCCCCCGCCAGAATGGCCGTTGCCCACAGCATTTTCTTACATACTCGCAATTCCACTTAAGCCTACAAGGAGATAGAACGCCATAGATGCCAAGTTGATGACAACACCTATGGCAATGCCTATGAGTGCCCATTTCTTTGCTTCTGCGGCAGAAGCAACGGCCAGATCGTATTGCCCAGCCATGTAAAGACTGTTCACATTGGCGGCTTTTATGATGGCCACGATGCCGAACGGCAGACAGCAGCATATCGTCGTGACGATTGCTAGAACAAGGTTGTTGTCGGGTTTAGGCGGCAATTGCGCGCCGTGCATGTCGGTGTTGTATTGTTGCATGATGTATATTGTTTTGGGGTTTTGTTATTTTTCGAGCAAATCGGGGCGCAGCCGTTGGGTGCGTTCCATGGCCTGTTCCATTTCCCAAGCCTTTATTTTCGCTTCGTTTCCGCTCAACAGAATGTCGGGCACACGCCAACCTTTGTAGTCGGCGGGGCGTGTGTAGATCGGGGCTGAGAGCATGTCGTCCTGGAAACAGTCGCTCAGTGCGCTTTGTTCGTCGCCTATCACGCCCGGAACAATGCGCACAATGGCGTCGGCCATTATTGCCGCAGCAAGTTCGCCGCCGGTAAGAACATAGTCGCCCACGCTTATCTCGCGTGTTATGAGGTGGTCGCGCACACGTTGGTCGATGCCCTTGTAGTGTCCGCAGAGTATTATGAGGTTGCCTTTGAGCGACAGATCGTTGGCAATGTGCTGGTCGAATTTTTCGCCGTCGGGCGATGTGTATATCACTTCGTCGTAGTCGCGCTCGGCTTTCAAGGCCGTTATGCAACGGTCGATGGGTTCGCACTGCATCACCATCCCGGCAAATCCGCCGTAAGGATAGTCGTCTACGCGCCGCCATTTGTCGGTGGAATAGTCGCGCAGGTTGTGCAGATGTATCTCGGCCAAACCTTTCTTTTGGGCGCGAGCGAGTATCGACTCGTTGACGAAGCCTTCAAGCATTTCGGGTAAAACGGTTATAATGTCTATTCTCATAGCTGCAAATTTAGTTAAAAAAAGCCATATAGATTGTATTTTCTTGCGGAAAATGCATGATTGTTAGCGTTGTGGCGCATTCGTGCGGCTTTTTGCTTCGGTGTCAGTGCCAAGTCCGAAGAGGGCGAAATCGCCCTTGAGGGGGTCGTCGGGGAATATCTCAAGCATGGTTTCGGTGAGTTTTCGTGCCGCAGACATCGAAGCGGTGTGGGTGTGAAGAATGCCGAGTGCCATCGACTCTTGTACCACATGTGTGTCGAGTGGCATGACAAGCGTGCGCTTGTCTATTATGTCGGCCCACAGTCCGAGGTCTACCGGCGATCCGTCGCGCACCATCCATCTCAGAAACATGCACACACGCTTGCAGGCCGATGTGGTGTTGCGCGGCACAAGTGACGTTGAGTCTTTGCCGGCAAAATATCGGCAGATGGCCGCTATGGCTTCGGGGGCATCTGCGGCATTGTGGCGCACGAATGCTTTTAGGCTTCCATAGTCGTGCATGAGGTGGCTGTATGCGTCGAGCATGGCGCGTAAGTCGTGGCAGGTGTTGAGGCGGTAGTAGCACTCATCGGTGTCGGCAATGGTGTCGTGGTATAGCATTTGAGCTATCCATTGGTGCATCTGCCCGTGCGACTGTTGTAAGAGAAAATGTATTTTGGGGAAAAATTGCTTGCGCGAACCATAGCTCAAGCATGATGCCACGAATGCCGTAGCCTCGCGGTTGTCGTCGCCTTGCACTTCGTGCATGAAGCGACTCGGGTCGGAAAGCAGGAAATCGGCGGTTTCATACCGATTTGCCAACTCTGTAATTATGTCTTTTATCTTTTTATCCATATTCTTAATAGCGTTCCGTTTGTGTCTTTCCTGTCGGCGTGACATGGGGCAGTTGTTGGCGAAAGGGCAAAAAAAAAGCGACAGCCTTCACAGGCGACCGCTTCAAATCTTCAATAGGTATTAGCCTTTTCTTTAAGGTAAAAAGATTGTTTTCAGGATAACTGACGCAAAGATATTGCTTTTTTTATATTCGGCAAAACATTTAAACATCTTTTTTTGAAAAAATGTTCTGTGTGCCCCCACAATTCTTTTTTAGTGTAAGCAAGTTGGCTGAAAATGGGCTTTCGACGCCAAAATCGCAAACATTTTGTTGTTTTGGGCTTGCTTGCAAATTGTAGTTACCGATTTTGTGAAATCGTTAACACAAAGTGTGGGTAGGAATATTGGGTTGCTATATATAAATATTAATGTACGCGAGAGAAAAGCAAATTATTTGTTTTGTTGCTATTGGTTTTTCAATTTCAATCGCAAAGTAAAAACACCTTGGAAAGTTTTTTTGCCATGATTGTTTCATTGTTAACAAAATAATGGGTAACTTTATCGGTGCAAACCTGAAATATAATATTAAGCAGAATCATTTGTTGTAACTTAACAAAAGTAGATAGATGAAACCAAACCGTATTGTGCTGACTATATGGCTGTGTGTTGTGTCGCTGACTGTTTTTGCAGCGACACCGATTGATGCACTGCTGGAGCGCATAGACAAGGGGGCTTCGGAAAAGATGTTTACCGAGATTGTGAAATCGGATGTTGACTTTTTCGAAATAACCAGCAAAAACGGTAAACCGCTCATACGCGGCAACAACTATGTGAGCATTGCGTCGGGCATAGGTTGGTATCTTAAATATAATGTAGGGGTGCATCTCGCGTGGAATTCCATGCAAGCTTCGTTGCCGGCAAAGCTTCCGCTTGTGAAGACTGCCGAACGGCATGAAACCGACATCAAATATCGTTACTACTTGAACTATTGCACACATTCTTACTCAATGGCGTTTTGGGACTGGAAACGCTGGGAACGTGAAATAGACTGGATGGCTCTGCACGGCATAAACCTCTGCCTCGACATTGTAGGCACCGACGTGGTGTGGCGCAACATGCTGCTGAAATTGGGCTATTCGAAAGACGAGATAAACGCCTTTATTGCTGGTCCTGCGTTTCAGGCGTGGTGGCTTATGAACAACCTTGAAGGGTGGGGCGGGCCAAACTCTGACAACTGGTATCGTCAACGCGAGCAGCTTCAGAAGAAAATAATGAAGCGCATGAAGGAATATGGCATCAATGTCTGTCTGCCAGGCTATTCGGGTATGGTGCCGCATGATGCCAAGCAACGCCTGTCGCTCGATGTGGCCGACCCCGGAAAATGGAATAACTACAAGCGGCCGGCGTTTCTGCAGCCCATCGACAAACGCTTCGCCGAAATAGCATCCTTGTATTACAAAGAGCAGCAACGGCTCTATGGCAAGGCCGATTTCTATAGTATGGACCCGTTTCATGAGGGCGGAAACACACGCGGAGTTGACTTGTGTGTTGCCGGAAATGCAATAATGAATGCCATGAAGGCGGCCAACCCCAACGCCGTATGGGTGGTGCAGGCATGGGGCGACTGTCCTTATCCCGATATGATAAAAGGTTTGGACAACGGCGATATGCTTGTGCTTGACCTCTATTCGGAAAACCGTCCACAGTGGGGCGACCCGGAATCGACATGGTTTCGTGAAGAAGGATTCAACGGACACGACTGGGCTTATTGCATGCTTCTCAACTTTGGGGGCAATGTGGGGCTTTACGGAAAGCTGCAACATGTGGTTGACGAATACTACAAGGCCCGTCAAAGCTCTTTTGCCACTACCTTGAAAGGCGTGGGATTGACAATGGAAGGTATAGAGAACAATCCCGTGATGTATGAACTGGTGAGCGAACTGCCGTGGCGTAAAGACAAATTCGCTTGGGACAAATGGCTTCATGGCTATGTGGAGGCGCGTTATGGAAACATCGAAAACACCAAGGTGCATGACGCATGGAAGTTGCTCGCAAAGTCGATATATGGTGCTCCGGCCCGACTTACCGAGCAGGGTTGCCATGAGTCGGTGCTTTGCGCACGTCCGGCTCTTGACGTTTACCAGGTGTCAACATGGTCGGAAATGGAAGACTATTACAATCCCGACGACGTGATATGCGCCGCGCGGCTTATGGTTGAGGCTTCGCACGAGGTTGAGGCTAATGCCAATTTCAAATACGACCTTGTTGATATAACACGTCAGGCTATTGCCGAACAGGCCCGGTATGTGTATGCCAAGGTGGTTGCAGCATACAAGGCAAAAGACAAAGTGATGTTCGGTCATGCCTCAAAACGTTTTCTTGACATCCTGCTTCAGCAGGACACACTGCTCTCGTCAATGCCCGATTTTATGGTGGGGAGCAGAATACGCGATGCTCGCAGGCTTGGGGCCAATGCTTCGGAATGCGACCATTATGAATGGAATGCCCGTGTGCAGATAACAACTTGGGGCAACCGCGATGCCGCAGAGCAAGGCAAACTGCGTGAGTATGCCCACAAAGAGTGGAGTGGGGTGCTTGCCGACTACTATTATCCGCGTTGGAAGGCTTATTTCGAAGTCCTTGCTGCAACGCTCGACGGACAGCCTATGCGCGATTTGGACTTCTATGCAATGGACGAAAAATGGACGCTTCAGCACAATGACTACCCGTATGAGCCGCAGGGCGACCCAGTGAAATTTGCACAGACAGCATGGAAAAATGTCTTCGGCAACTGACAAGAAGAACGCAGAATATGCAAAACAGACAACAATAACCTAAAAAACAATAAAAATGAAACCAAAGCGAATACTGATTCTATTGTTTGCCGCATTGCTTGCAGTGTCGGCTTCGGCAAAGGCAAAACACACGTTTGCCATAAATGACGGCAACTTCGTCTACGACGGAAAGGCTATTCAGGTGCATTCGGGCGAGATGCACTACTCACGCGTGCCTGCACCTTATTGGCGACACCGACTCAAAATGATAAAGGCCATGGGCTTGAACGCGGTGACTACTTATGTGTTTTGGAACCACCACGAGGTTGCCCCCGGAAAATGGGACTGGACTACGGGCAACCGCAACATAGGCGAATTTCTGCAAACTGCGGCAGATGAGGGATTGATGGTTATTCTGCGCCCCGGTCCGTATGCGTGCGGAGAATGGGAATACGGCGGCTATCCATGGTGGCTTCACACGGTGAAGGGCATGGAAGTGCGCACCGACAACCAGCCGTTTCTTGATTCTTGCCGGACATACATAAACCAGCTCGCGGCTCAGGTTAAGAAATTCCAGATAACAAAAGGCGGACCGATGATTATGGTTCAGGCCGAAAACGAGTTCGGTTCGTATGTGAGCCAGCGCAAGGACATACCGCTTGAAGTGCATAAAAAATACAGTGCAAAGATAAAGCAAATGCTGATTGATGCAGGCTTTGACGTGCCGATGTTCACTTCCGACGGTTCGTGGCTGTTTAAGGGAGGCACGATTGAAGGCGCATTGCCCACGGCCAACGGCGAGGACGACATAAAAGAGTTGCGCAAAGTGGTGAATGAGTATAACGGCGGCAAAGGCCCGTATATGGTGGCCGAGTTCTATCCGGGATGGCTTGACCACTGGAACGAACCGTTTGTGAAGGTTTCGGCTGACCGTGTTGTGGCTCAAACCAAGAAATATCTTGACGAAGGCATACACTTCAACTACTATATGGTGCACGGAGGAACCAATTTCGGGTTTACTTCGGGAGCCAACTACAGCAACAAAACCAACATACAACCCGACATCACAAGCTACGACTATGATGCACCTATAAGCGAAGCCGGTTGGGCCACTCCCAAATACGAGGCATTGCGCAATCTTATGAAACAGTATGTTAAGTATGAGGTGCCTGCCGTTCCCGACCGTATTCCCGTAATAGAAATACCGCACATAAAGTTGTCGGCTACCGTAGGACTGTTTGATATATTGTCTGATGCGAAGCCGGTGGAGTGTGACACGCTTATGACATTTGAGGATATGCGTCAAGGACATGGCTATATGCTCTATCGTCGGCATTTCAACCAGCCTATAAGTGGTGTGATGCATGTGCCGGGGATTGCCGATTTCGCAACTGTATATGTGAACGGTGACAAGGTGGGTACACTCAACCGCCTTACAGGCAAGGATAGTTTGGAAGTGAATATTCCGTTCAATGCCACGCTTGACATTCTTGTTGAGAATATGGGACGCATCAACTACGGCGCACGCATAACCGACAACTGGAAGGGCATAACCAAACCTATCACGATAGGCGAACGTGAAATTACTGGCAATTGGCAGATGTTCGGTTTGCCAATGGATGTCATGCCCACACAAACAGCATCGTCGGCTTGCGTGAAAGGCCAGCCTACGCTCTATTTCGGAAACTTCGAACTGGACAAGGTGGGCGATACCTTCCTCGACATGGAGAAATGGGGCAAGGGCATAGTGTTTGTAAACGGCGTGAATTTGGGACGTTACTGGAAGGTTGGTCCGCAACAGACGCTTTACATGCCGGGCTGTTTCTTGAAAAAAGGCGTGAACAGTGTAGTTGTGTTTGAGCAACTTAACGATGAACCGAAGAGCGAATTGTCGGGAGTGGCCAACCCCGTGCTCGACAAACTCGTGAAAGAATAAAGGCAGAACGATAATGAGACAGCGACTTGTTTCAATTGACTTGCTGCGCGGATTGACAATAATACTCATGGTATTGGCCAACAGTCCGGGTTCATGGAGCCACATGGCCGCTCCGTTGAGGCATTCGGCATGGAACGGGCTGACGCTTACCGACGTGATATTTCCGTGTTTCATGTTCATAATGGGCATGACAACCTACATATCGCTGCGCAAGTTTGGTTTCGCTCTGTCGCTACGTTCGCTGACAAAAATCTTGCGCCGCTCAGTGGTTCTGTTCTTGCTCGGTCTTATCGTCAACTGGGCTGTGGCCGGATTTACCGAATTACATGGAGTGCGAGTGCTTGGCGTGTTGCAGCGTTTTGCCATTTGCTACCTTGTGGTTTCGTTGCTAGGGCTGACTGTCGGGGTGCGCCGCATGGCCTATATTGCCGTTGTGCTGCTCGTGGGTTATGCCGTGGTGTTGCTCGCTTTCAATGGCTATGCCTACGACGAAAGCAACATTCTCTCGGTAATCGACCGCGCTTGCCTTGGCCGAAACATGTATAATGACGGTGGTATCGACCCCGAAGGTCTGCTCAGTACGGTGCCTAGCATAGCCCATGTGATTATAGGTTATTGCATGGGCAGCGTGGCATTGTCGGGCGGAAAGCTTGCCGACCGTGTAATCAACATGGTACAGTGGGGCATAATACTGCTGTTTGCAGGGTTGTTTGCCGACTGTTTCTTGCCGATGAACAAGAAAATTTGGTCGCCGTCGTTTGTGCTTGCCACCTGTGGTATGTCGCTTCTTGCACTCGTGCTGCTGGCAATAATGTTCGATATCAAAGGTATGAAGATGCCGCACAAGGCAGTTCTCGTGTTCGGCGTAAATCCGCTGGCATGTTATGTGTTTAGCCAACTGTTTTGTGTGGCCTTGCGCTTGTTGCATTTCTCAGGGATTTCTCTGCAAGACCATGCCTACTTTGCACTCGCATCAGCATTCGGCGACAATGCATTCTCATCGTTTGTGTCGGCTCTTGCCACAACTTTGGTCGTGGGAGTGTTTGGATGGATTCTGTATGCAAGGCGGATATACATAAAGATTTGATGTTGCATAAGTGAAATATGATTTGTGGGAGCAAAGGCACGGAAATAATGTGTTTTTGCTTCCACAAATCATTTTTAACACACAATATATTGCCCAATCAGATAATTTACTTAATTTTGTATTTGTAACAGTTGCTCATTGATAGCGACGCATTGACTTGTCAGGTGTCACAAATGAATGTCTTTTTTGTGTGATTTGTTACATTCCTGCCCTATGTAAGGGCATTTTAAAAACAACTAAATAAATGATTATGGATTTGAAAATCGCAGTTTTGGCCGGCGATGGTATTGGACCGGAAATAATGGAGCAGGGCGTGAACGTGATGAACGCCGTTGCAGAGAAATACGGACACAATGTTGTTTACAAGGAAGCATTGTGCGGAGCACATGCAATAGATGAGGTGGGCAACCCGTTTCCCGATGAAACCTTCGAAGTGTGCAACTGGGCCGATGCAGTATTGTTTGCCGCTGTAGGCGATCCGAAATTCGACAACGACCCGACGGCAAAAGTTCGTCCCGAGCAAGGACTGCTTGCAATGCGCAAGAAATTGGGCCTTTTTGCCAACATCAGACCGATACAGACCTTCAAGTGCCTTCTGCACAACTCGCCGTTAAAGGACGAACTGGTGGCAAATGCCGATTTTGTGTGCATACGCGAATTGACTGGCGGCATGTATTTCGGCGAGAAATATCAGGACAACGACAAGGCTTACGATACCAACATTTATTACCGCCATGAGATTGAGCGTATCTTGAAGGTTGGATTCGACTATGCACGCCGTCGCAACCGTCACCTGACGGTGGTGGACAAGGCCAACGTTTTGGCTTCTTCACGCTTGTGGAGACAGGTGGCAAGAGAAATGGAACCGCAATATCCCGACGTGAAAGTGGATTATATGTTTGTAGATAATGCCTCGATGCGCATGATTGCCGAACCTACATTCTTCGATGTTATGGTGACAGAGAATACCTTTGGCGACATTCTTACCGATGAGGGCAGCTGCATTTCGGGCTCAATGGGACTTCTGCCGTCGGCTTCTACGGGTACGGGAACACCCGTGTTTGAACCCGTGCATGGCTCGTGGCCACAGGCTAAAGGCAAGAACATTGCCAATCCGCTTGCCCAAATACTCTCGGTTGCAATGCTGTTTGAATACTTCGGTCTGCAAGAAGAGGGCAAACTCATACGCAAGGCTGTTGACGCTTCGCTTGACGCAAACGTGAGAACCCCTGAAATACAGGTAGAGAACGGCGCGAAATATGGCACAAGGGAAGTTGGAGAATGGATAGCCGACTATATAAGAAAAGCATAATCGAAACTCCGTTGCGTGGCATGAAGCGTGCAATATTGTTCTTGGCATTGGCCATTGTCGGTTTGCCTACTATGGCGCAGGAACGCAATGTGTTGCGTGATAGTCTGTCGGCAGCAATGGAGAATTTGGCTTATCATCCTGATTCGCTTGACTTGCGCTTGAAGAAAGCGTCGTGGAATGTGATGCTTGAGCAATGGCAATATGCTAGAGACGAGTATGACTATGTGTTGAGGCGCGACCCGGACAACCTTGCTGCATTGTTTTTCCGTGCATTTGTAAACGAAAAGCAAAAGCGATATAAGTTTGCAAAACTCGATTACGAGCACTTGCTCACAGTCGTGCCGGGACATTTCGAGGGCCGTCTCGGACTTGCACTACTTAACCAGCGTGACTGCCATTACACTGAGGCAATGGACCAGATAAACATGCTTGTGTCGCAGTTTCCCGACAGCGCGGTGGCTTATGCAGCGCGTGCCGGAATTGAGATGGAACGCAAAATGTATGATGTGGCGGAATTTGACTACGGCAAGGCCATTGAACTTAAACCCGACGTGGTGGACTATTGGTTGAACAGGGCCAATGTGCGCATACTGATGAAGCGTAAGAAAGAAGCCCGTGAAGACCTTGACAAAATGGTGGAGCGTGGCGTTCCGCGTGCCAATCTCGTGGAATGGTATGCAAAATGCCGCTAAATGACGGTGAAAATATAAGGTGGTCGACTTGGAGTGTTTACTTCTCGTCGACCATTTTTCTTTTTATTTCCTCCTTTATATGTCGCTCTATTTCATCAGGCGACGACTTTCCCGACATGATGCCTTTCACCCAAACGCATGCCACAAATACGATGAAAGTGACCAAGGCACTTATTATCCATTTTAGCAACTCGTTGTCTACCCGTGTGTTGTTCATTGTGATTACACCCGATACGGCCGGTATGGCAAACAAAATCCAGTCGGCTCCGCTGTTCATCTTATATTTTTCGCGTGCTTGTTGGTATTGTCTGTTTCTTGACAGTATCGCATCTTTGTGCTGCTGCCAATAGTTTTCAAATTCGGTTGGAGTCATATTCTTTTATTATATTTTTATCAGGTCACTCATAACAGTATCGCTTACAAACAGACCTTTTCTTGTGATTATGAGATGTTCTCCCTCTTCGCGCAGCAAACCTGCGGCTATGCTTGTCTTTGCATTGTCGAGTGCATAGCTTCTATACCCGTTGTTCAGGAGCGAGAGGTCGAGTCCCTCTCTTGTGCGCAAGGCCGTGGTTACAAGATCGTTGTAATGAGTGTCTTCGTCGATGGTCTCTATTTCGAATGCCGGTTTCCCCGTTTCAATGCCATGGATATACTTTTCTATGTCTGCAACATTCCATTGGCGCGATTTCCGGTCGTATGAGTGTGCGGCTGCACCAATTCCCAAGTAAGGCAAGTCTTTCCAGTAGCTGCTGTTGTGTATCGACCTGAAACCGGGTTTTGCAAAATTGCTTATCTCATAGTGCTCATATCCGTTTTTCTCCAAACTGTCTATGAGCGAAGCATACATGAGCAGACTCGCCTCTTCGTCAATTTGCCTGACAGTTCCCTCGTGCAGCATTTTATATAAAGGTGTACCCTCTTCATACATTAATGAATAGGCTGAAATGTGCGGAATGCCCAAATCAATGGCTTTGCACACATCGTCATTGAAATCGTCCGGCGACTCATCGGGAAAACCGAACATGAGGTCGATGCTTATATTGTTTATGCCGGCATCGTGCAGAATCTTTACCGACCTTGGAATGTCGGAAGCCTTGTGGCGTCGGCGCAGAAACCTCAACCTCTCGTTGTCGAAGGTTTGGGCTCCCATGCTTATGCGGTTTACTCCACATTCGGCAAGTACTTCGGCCAAATTTTTGTCCATGTCGTCAGGGTTGACTTCAACCGTTGTCTCACGCGGTGAACATTTGAATACACGGTGAATTGTACTGAATATTTTCTTGAAATCGTCGGCAGACAGTTGCGATGGAGTGCCGCCACCTATGTAAACTGTGTCGATGTTGCATCTCTTGCCATTGTTTTCAATGTCGTCGAGATAAGTGCTGCGAAGCACCAACTCTTTGCATAAGGCTTCCACATAACGGATCTTCAAGTCGTGGCGTAAAGTACTGTAAAAACCGCAGTATATGCAACGGCTTGCACAGAAAGGAACGTGTATGTAGATGCCGGAATTCATAAAGAATGAATGGTGTGGGGAAAATATTGCAACAGTTATAAATCGCCATGCAAAATTACTAATATGTTTTAAAAGTTAGGTTGTTTTTAATGATTTCTTTTGGCGTTATTTGAAAAATGCCTAACTTAGTAGGCACATTAAAGGCGTAACCTTTTCTGTGAAAAACAAGTATTACTAACTAAAAACAATACCAATATGAGGGTCTATCAAACAAATGAAATCAAAAACATTGCCTTGCTTGGCAGTGCGGGTTCCGGCAAGACAACCCTTGCCGAGTCAATGCTTTTTGGAAGTGGTATCATCAAACGCCGTGGAACAGTTGAGGCCAAGAATACGGTCAGCGACTATTTCCCCGTAGAACATGAGTATGGATATTCCGTATTCCCGACGGTATTCCATGTGGAATGGAACAACAAAAAACTCAATATAATCGACTGTCCGGGATCTGACGACTTCATCGGTGGCGCAATAACAGCCCTCAACGTTACCGATCAGGCAGTAATTCTCGTCAACGGACAATACGGCCCCGAAGTTGGCACACAAAACAACTTCCGTTATACCGAAAAACTGAAGAAACCCGTAATCTTCCTTGTCAACCAATTGGATTCCGACAAGTGCGATTTCGACAACGTTATGGCCAACATGCACGCCATTTATGGTTCGAAGTGCGTACAGATACAATACCCGTTAAGCACGGGCAGCGGCTTTAGCGCAATAATCGACGTTCTGCTCATGAAGATGTACACTTGGAAGCCGGAGGGCGGTATGCCTATAATCGAGGAAATTCCAGAAGAGGAGAAACCCAAGGCAATGGAATTGCACAAGGCTCTTGTCGAGGCTGCAGCCGAGAACGACGAAGCTCTCATGGAGAAATTCTTCGAGGAAGAAACTCTCAGCGAAGACGAAATGCGCGAAGGCATAAGAAAAGGTCTTGTTGCAAGATCTATGTTCCCGGTGTTCTGCGTGTGTGCTGGAAAAGACATGGGAGTGCGCAGGTTGATGGAATTCTTGGGCAACGTAGTGCCTTTCGTTAGCGATATGCCCAAACTGCACAACACCCGAGGCGAGGAAGTTGCCGCCGATGCAAATGGCCCAGAGTCGGTTTATTTCTTCAAGACCGGAATGGAACCGCACATTGGCGAAGTGAGCTATTTCAAGGTTATGAGCGGAAGCATCAAGCCCGGTGACGACCTGACAAATGCCGACCGTGGCTCAAAAGAACGCATTGGACAGATTTACGCATGTGCCGGAGCCAACAGAATAGCTGTTGACCAGCTTAACGCAGGCGACATTGGCTGCACCGTCAAACTGAAAGACGTGAAGACAGGAAACACCCTCAACGGGAAAGACTGCGAATGGAGATTCGACTTCATCAGATACCCGAACCCGAAATTCTCGCGCGCAATTAAAGCAGAGAACGCTGCCGACACTGAGAAACTCATGGCGGCCTTGTTGCGCATGCACCAGGAAGATCCCACATGGCTTGTGGAGCAGAGCAAGGAACTGCGGCAGACTATCGTGCGCGGACAGGGTGAATTCCATTTGCGCACATTGAAGTGGCGCTTGGAAAACAACGAAAAACTGGCGGTTAAGTTTGAACCCACACGCATACCGTATCGTGAGACTATAACAAAGATGTCGCGTGCGGAGTATCGCCACAAGAAGCAGTCGGGTGGAGCAGGACAGTTCGGCGAGGTGCACCTCATCATCGAACCTTATGCCGAGGGCATGCCCGATCCTACGTCATACAAGATAAACGGTCAGGAATTCAAGATAAACGTGAAAGGCCGTGAGGAAATAACTCTTGAGTGGGGTGGAAAACTTGTGTTCATCAACTCAGTAGTTGGTGGTGCCATCGATGCCCGCTTCATGCCTGCAATACTTAAAGGTATAATGGACAGAATGGAACATGGTCCGCTGACTGGAAGCTATGCACGCGACGTGCGCGTTATCGTCTACGACGGTAAGATGCACCCGGTAGACTCAAATGAACTTTCGTTCATGTTGGCTGCACGCAACGCTTTCTCTGAGGCATTCAAGAATGCCGGTCCGAAGATATTGGAACCGATATACGACCTCGAGGTGTATGTGCCATCCGATTACATGGGCGACGTAATGAGCGACCTGCAGGGACGACGTGCTCTCATCATGGGTATTGACAGCGAAGCCGGATACCAGAAGTTGCAGGCAAAGATTCCGTTGAAGGAATTGAGCAACTATTCCATCTCGTTGAGCAGCCTTACAGGCGGACGTGCTTCATTCACTACAAAGTTTGCAAGCTACGAACTTGTGCCGAATGACCTCCAGCAGAAACTGATTGAGGAACATGAGAATGAAGCAGAGGATGAATAATCCATGCTTTGACAAATAAAGTCATATAAGAATAAAGCCCCACAAACAAGGTGTCTTGTTGTATAGACAACCTCGTTTGTGGGGCTTTGCATTTTATAAAATCTTTTGTGAAAGACTGTTGTGGGCAACAATTGCCAAGTGGATAGTTATAAAATACTTAAATAATGTTACATTGTGAATTATAAAAGGTTCTTATTTCGCTTAAAACGAATATTTGGATTAACTTTGCACCGTGTTTTTCATGGTATTAGATTATTAAGGTTAAAAGCGTAGAATGTTGTGAAACAATCTACGCTTTTTTTGATGTGATTTCAAAATTATTGGTGTCAGGTGAAAAAAGTCAAACACAGTAGAATGTTGAGTGGCCGCTATTTATAAGTCTTTGTAAATGTTGGCTTTGCTACAACCGTTATTTTTTGCTATGACCATTGCTTCGTTTTATAGGTGTCCGGTAAAAACTTTGCAGTAGGCGAGTCCCGTAGGGACGACATATTATAGCGCAGGGGCTTGCCCCTGCGTTTATGTTTTTTACTAAATTTGCCCCTGTAAGGGGCGCATAATTCATTGTGACATTGAACTCTGCGCCCCTTACAGGGGCAAGATGTTGTAATACCTAATAGATAGGGGCAAGTCCCTATCCTATAATCTGCGCCCCTTTCATGGGCAATGGAGTGCAAGCCATGCAATAGACAAAAGAAGCCCCGTATTTTCCAAAATCTAGTAGAGAACAACCATATAGTGTTTTACCATATTAGACCAAAATTTTACCGGACACCAATAGTTTCGTTTAAAGCAAGCGGAATGCACACGGGGGTGACACGCGATATGCAACATACGTGTAAACCGTATGCAATACGCTCGTAGCCCATACGCAGAACTCTCGTTAGGCGTATGCAGAAGATGAAAAGCAAAGCATTGTGTCATGCAACTTATGTGCTACTATGCCAGCGACCATGCCGGAGATGCAGATGAATTGTTCGCCAACACGATATTGGCCTTACCTTCTTATGGTTATGACGCGAACACTTTTCTGTGAAATAACGTAACGGGCGATAGATTGTTTATTTCATCCAGTTGCCGGTTTTTTCGTCCCAGTTGTCGTTCCATAAATTGTTTTGGCGATTTGACATTGCTTCACTTGCATCGCCTTTTCCATTGCCGTTCAGTTTATACGCTTCGCTTCCTGACATTAATGAACAGGCTTCGGCTATGATTACATGGGTTTGCGGTTTTGTGTATTTTGTTTTTTTGCGTTCTTGCATAATAGGTTTTGTAGATAGTTTGAGATATTGTTTATTTTACGACGAATTTTCTGCCGTTTCTGATGTACACTCCTTTTTGTGTAACATTGTTCACGTGTATGCCGTTAAGGTTGAATGTAGCACCATTTGTTTCTTCTTTTAGTACACTTATGCCTTTTATGGTTGTCTCGTCGGAATCCAATGTTATTTTTGCGGCATTTGCTTCACCGGGCGGAACAATGAAATAGGCACGCATGCCTTTCATCGTTGTGTTGGCAATGGGGGTGAACAGTTGATTGTCGGCAGTAAGAAACAATGCCGTGTTGGCCTCGTCTTCGGAAAATGTTTTTGGACTGTAAACGCCGACGAACCTATATGTTTCGTCGCCTACTTCAATCGGTTCTGAAGCTGTGAAGACCACACCTTTGAATGTGGGGTTCTCAATGTTTTTCGTGGGCTTTATCAGGTATGGATGTCCGGCAACAATGTCAGTTGTGCTCTTGAAGTGCATGACGTTTCCTTCCTGTCGGTCGAAAGTCTCGATGTCTCCAAGTTCCGGCAGCAGGTCTTTCGCATTGTTTATGTTGAATGGAACGCAAAATGTGTTCCATTTCTCGGCAACAAGTTTGCGGCTTAATGCAACGTCAACAACTTTCCCGATGTTCTCTTCTATTGTTTGTGAATTGTCAATGGTTTCGTCGAGTGATATGTTTTTGACAGTATATTTCACTATAATTTCGCTAATACGGGCTATGTTGCCGCTTGTTATGGTGAAAGCTTTTGTGCCAGTTGTTTCCAACTCAGCAATAAAGCCAGTGCCTTTATCTTCGCTTTGTTCTGATGTTTCGTCTTTTTGGGCCGTGGCTTTGATGTTGCCCGAGTTGATGGTCAGCATTTTCGAGCTTGAAGAAGACGCAGCCTGATAAAATTTTACGGTTACTTTATATCCATTGGTAGCATTGTCGAATTTTGGCGATGTTATTGAGGTAGAGCTTGATACATACAGTAAGTCGTTTGTGCGTTTAACCTTGTCGGTGGAAAATGTATATGATTTTCCGTCATTGGCGATGAAGGCAAAAGATGTCTTTTGGGTTGTGTAGTTGTTACCTTCGGGAACGTTTTGGAAAGAGTTGATTTCAGATGAAAACACCAATGCTTCATTTTCGTATGAGATATAGTATGATGCAGACGATTTTTCATAGTAGTCATCCCCGGAGAATTCGGCAATGATTTCTGTTTTGCCCAAAGAGTTGAAGGTTACGGTGCCGTTGTCGTCAACTGTTGCCACGTCTTCATTAGTGCTTCGGTAAGTTATGATTCCTGCATCAGAAGGCGAAAGCACGGCTTTCTTGTTGTTTGAGAAGTTGCTTTCCTTGTCTTTATATACGGTGAATGTTTTGCCGTCGGTGTCATTGCCAAAGCTTACCGTGGTCTTTGTCTTCTGCTTTTCCTTGTAGTTTAGCGTGTAAGAAGCTGACGATGCAGAGTAAATATCGTCGCCTGCAAATTCGGCTGTGATTGTCGTTGTTCCGAATGTGTTGTCTTGGTTGAATGTGACAACTCCCGTGCTTTCGTTAACCGTAGCAACCGATGTGTTGCTACTTGTGTATGTCAGAATCGCATTCTCTATTGTATTGTTGTCTGCATCTGCTACAGTGGCTTGGGGCGATACGAAGGTTTGCTCGTCGCCTTGCTCAATGTCGTATGATGTGTTGCCCGCAAATGACGTGTAGGTGGCTTTGCGCGAATCTGTCAGTTTGTAGAGTTGTATTCTTCTGTCGTCGTTGGTGAAAGAAGTTGGATCGTAACATGAAAATATTGTTGAACTCTTATTGTAACCAAGACATTTTTCAAGACATATTTCGGTGGATGTCTGTTTAGGAAAATTTATGGTTGCATTTGCATTGGCATCTATTGTGATTTTTGTTTTGCTAGTATTGCTTTTGCTTCCAGTGATAAGATAATTATAATTACTTTTCGTTGAGTTGTTGCATAAATATTTATTCTCCTCAGTTGCCAAATAATAGCATTTTGCTGATGCATCATATTCTATCGTAATTCTTTGAACCTTGTCATTGGCAGTGGTTACAGTTTCGTTTTCGATGGTTATCGTTTCTTGGCCTCTGTTGTTTGTGTTCTGTGTTGTGCTCATTGCAACACTGTGCGTTGTATTCACAACAATCACTACATCGCCGTTGCTTAGTTCGTCGATTGATTTTACGAGCTTGAATGTTTGCTGTGTGCTTGCAATAGAAACCAAATTGCATAAAACTAAGCACACTGTTAGTAGTGTGTGCTTTCTTATTGCCTTGAATGTCATTGGGTAGTGGTAGTTTGTAGGTACTGGTAGAGAAGGATTTTATGTATCAGGATAATTGTTGATGGCGGATTCTTGATTTTTGGTTTTAATATCAAGAATCCGCACATCACAATTTGTCCATTTTATAAGTCTTCAAGACTTACTGCCTGTTCTTTCGGCTTTTTGTGGCTTTGGCTTTTCTCGTTTGACGAAGGTGTTTCTGCGCTCTCGTTTGCAGGGCGTTCAATGGGTGTTCCCTCTTCATCAAGAATTATTTCTTCTTCAATCGAGATGCTGTCATGGCGTGTGGTGTCGGCCTTGGCTTTTGAATAATAGCTTTGGCAGTTGTACATGGCCGAGGTTATGTCGGAGTCTTTTGGCTTGCCGAACTTTTCGTGATATTGTTTGAATGCCGGATCTTTCAACACCGCATTCAGGAAATATCCGCAAATGGGAAGGGCTGTCCTGCTACCTTGTCCAAGTGCACCGGTGCGGAAATGTATGCACCGGTATTCGCCGCCTACCCATGCACCGACTACCAGCTTCGGACTGACACCCATGAACCAAGCATCGGAGTGGTTGTTTGATGTTCCTGTCTTGCCTCCCCAGTCGCAGTCTCTGAAGTCGCCTACATAGCCATTGAGACTTTGCGATGTTCCGCCGGGTTCGCGCAGACCTCCCATGAGAAGCTGCTGCATGAGGAATGCGCTCTTGTATGGTATCACCTGCTCTTCGTTCTTTGGGTTGGAGTAAACCTCTTTGCCGTTTCTGTCGGTTATCCTTGTAACGAGATATGACTTGCAGTATTTTCCGTCGTTGGCAACTGTGCAATATGCGTTTGCCAGTTCGCGCAGGTTAACGTCGCTCGACCCTAATGCCAACGAAGGCGTTTCGTCAAGCGGACTTTCGATGCCCATTTTGTGGGCGGTCTCAACAATGCTTGCAATTCCCATTTCCTGTCCCAGGATTACGGCAATGGAGTTTATGCTTCGGGCAAATGCTCCCTTGAGCGGGATGGAGTCGCCCGAGAAAGAACCGTTTGCATTTGAGGGCGTCCAAGTCACTTCTTTCTTTTGAGCTTTGTCATACACCTGCATGCTGAAATATTGGTCGCGCCGCTTGTCGCAAGGGGTGAGACCTTGGTTCATGGCTTCTGTGTAGACAAACAACTTGAATGTTGATCCAGGCTGGCGCATGGCAGTTACCTTGTCATACTTCCATGATTTGAAATCAATATCGCCTACCCATGCTTTCACTGCGCCGGTTTGCGGCTCCATAGCTATGAATGCACAGTGCATGAAATGCACCATATAGCGTATCGAGTCCATAGTGGACATTTCTTTCTCAATAGTTCCTTTCTCATAATCAAACAACTTTACCTTGTGCGGCTTGTTGAGATAATAATTCACAGAGTCGGGATTGTTGGGAAATCTCGCTACAAGATTCTTGTATTCGGGCTGTCTTTGGGCTATTTTTTCAATGAAATCGGGTATCACTTGGTGGTTCTCGTCCTGCCAAGGTTCTTGGTTGGCCCAGTGGTTGTTGAAATTTCTCTGCACCTGTTTCATCTGCTTAATGGCTGCATCTTCGGCGTATTTCTGCAGACGTGAGTCTAATGTGGTGTAGATTTTCAGTCCTGAGGTGTAAAGGTCATACTTGTTGTCTTCGCACCATTTCTTCAATTCGTCTGAAACGGCATTGCGGAAATACAAGGCTTTGCCGTCGTAGTTGCTTTCAACGTTGTAGTTCAGCTTTATAGCTATTTGGCAAAGTGAGTCGTAGGCTTCATGTGGCAGGTCGCCGTGCGACACCATATTGCCCAAAACGACATTCCTTCGTCTTAGACTGTTCTTGGGATTGGCGATAGGATTGTAGTATGTGGTGGCCTTAAGCATGCCGACAAGCACCGCACTCTGCTCGATTGTCAAGTCGCGCGGTGTGGTGTTGAAATATGTCTTGCTGGCAGTCTTTATGCCGAATGCGTTTGAACCGAAATCCACGGTGTTGGCATACATCGTCAAAATTTCGTTCTTGTCGTGGGTCATTTCCAACTTTGTGGCAATAATCCATTCCTTGCTTTTCATAATAAGCATGCGCACTCCGGGGATGTAGCCCAACAGACCAGTACTGTAGTCGGTTCTCACCCGGAACATGTTTTTGGCCAATTGTTGGGTTATTGTCGATGCACCGCGAGCTCCATGGTGCAACAACGCATCCTTGGCTGCTCCTATAAGTCCGGGGAAGTCGATGCCGTGATGTTGGTAAAAACGTTCGTCCTCGGTGTCGATAAGCGCCTTCCAAAAATTGGGATTGACATCGGAGTATTTGACAGGAGTGCGGTTCTCGTTGAAGAATTTGCCTATGAGAACACCGTCTGCACTGTATATTTCAGAAGCTTCTTCGGTTTCAGGATGCATAATGGTATAGAAACCGGGCGATTTGCCGAACAACCATAGGAAGTTGCAGTCTACCATTCCCAGATAGACGATAAATGCGACAATGCAGGAAACAATGCCTACAAGGGTTTTTGTGTACCAAGCCCGTTTTTGATACAAACCTTTATACCATTTCCAAAAGGCTTGTATTTTCTTGATGCACCAACTTAATATGTTTTTAACCTTGTTCATCTTCTAAGGATATTTATTGGTTTAAAATATTATGTTCTTACAAAATTGTGTATGAAAAATATATCTCTTTACAGGAAACTGTCGGCATATTCTATAAATCCTTCAATGTCGTTTGGTGAGAACCAACGCGTTCTACCGTCTCGTTTGAACCATGTCAATTGCTTGCGGCAGTATTTTCTAGTGTTTCCTTTTATTCTCTCAACAGCTTCGTCCAGTGCCATGTTTCCCTCAAAATACTCAAACAATTCTTTGTATCCCACGGTATTTAGAGCATTAACCCCTTTTTTCGGGAATACTTTTCGGGCTTCCTCAATCAGTCCGTTGGCAATCATCGCATCAACTCTTCGGTTTATGCGGTCGTAAAGGTCTTCGCGTTTCATGGTAAGCCCGATTTTGACCACATTGAAATTTCTTGGAGTCTTTGTCTTGTTCAAGAACGAAGAGTATGGTTTGCCCGTCATGTGGCATATCTCCAAAGCATGCACTACGCGGCGTGGGTTGTTTTTGTCGACAACATTCCAATGGGCATAATCAAGCGTTTTAAGTTCTTCGACAAGTTTTGGTAGACCCTCCTTTTCCAGTCGGCATTTCATCAATTGTCTTGTTTCTGCGTCTACTGTCGGTATGTCGTCAATTCCGTCGCAAACAGCATCGATATACATCATGCTTCCTCCAGACATGAGTGCGTGGTCATGGTCTTTGAAATGTGCATTCAATAATGCTATCACATCACTTTCATATAATGATGCGCTGTAATAATCGTCAATGTGGTGGTTGCCGACGAAATAATGTTTTACCCTGCACAACAGCTCCTTCGAAGGAGCTGCTGTGCCTATGGGAATTTCTGCAAATATTTGTCTTGAGTCGGCATTGATTACAGGCACGTTCAGATGTTCGGCAAGTTGTATGCTTGCATCTGTTTTTCCGATGCCAGTTGGGCCGAGTATAACAAATAGGTTCTTCATCAAGATAAGTCGTTCTTTCGTTTCCGGCATGTTGCCGTGGCAATAATCATCGGATTATACCGCGTTTTGATGTCTCGACAAAATCGATGATATATTGTATTTCTTTTGTGATTTGGAGGTTCTTCTTTATTTCAAGAATACCTTCCGAGATAACACCTTTTGAATACAACAAGCGGTAGGCGTTGTGGATATGGTCGATAAGGTCGTTTGAAAATCCGCGTCTTCTGAGTCCCACAAGGTTTAGCCCGGCATATCTTATAGGCTCTTTCCCAGCGATGATATACGGGGGAATGTCCTGACTGAAACGGCTGCCTCCTTGAATCATAACATATCCGCCGATATGGCAGAATTGATGACACAAGACCGAAGCACTCACAATGGCGTTGTCGTCAACGGTAACTTCTCCTGCAAATTTGGTGGAATTGCCTATAATCAGTCCGTTGCCCAATACGCAGTCGTGGGCAACATGCATGTTTTCCATGAGCAGGTTGTTGCTTCCCACAACAGTCTTTCCTTTCGAAGCAGTACCTTTTGAAACGGTCACATTCTCTCTGATACTGTTGTTGTCGCCAATAATACACAGCGTATCTTCGCCCCGGTACTTCAAATCCTGCGGTTTCGTAGATATGCTAGCACCTGGAAATATCTCGTTGTTGTTGCCTATTCTTGCCCCAGAGCTTATTGTCACACTGTTTTGCATGATATTGCCGTTTCCAATCTCCACATTTTTGTCGATGAAACAGAACGGGCCTATGATGTTGTCTTCACCAAGTTTTGCTTCTGGGTGTATGTAGGCTAATGGGCTTATTTGGTTCATATATTATTTGTTCTTTACTATTTGGGCTGTGAATGTGGCTTCCGATACGACATGGTCGCCTACGAACACATATCCTTTCATTGACGATACGCCATGTCTTACGGGGGCGAGCAAGTCTACTTTGAATATGAGTGTGTCGCCGGGGACAACTTTCTGTCTGAATTTCACATCGTCGATTTTCATAAAGTAGGTTGACCAACGCTCGGGTTCTTCAAGAGTGTTCAGTACAAGCAGGCCGCCGCATTGTGCCATGGCCTCTATTTGCAGTACGCCAGGCATGACGGGTTCCTGCGGGAAATGGCCTACAAAGAACGGTTCGTTGCTCGTGATGTTCTTTATACCAACTATGCTTGTCGCTCCAAGGGCTATTACTTTGTCAACCAATTGCATTGGATAACGGTGTGGCAACAGTTCGCGTATGCGTATGTTGTCCATAATAGGTGTTTCGTTGGGGTCGTATATTGGAGCCTGAATCTCGTGCTTTCTGATTTCCCGGCGCATCAGTCTTGCAAACTTGTTGTTGACGGTGTGTCCGGGACGAGTGGCTATGATGCGTCCTTTGATAGGCTTGCCTATGAGTGCCATATCGCCGATTATGTCAAGCAGTTTGTGCCTTGTACATTCGTTTTCCCATACGAGAGGCTTGTGTTGAAGGTATCCCAACTCGGTAGCGTCGCGGTGTTCCACCTTCAGCATGTCTGCCAACACGTCAAGACGTTCCTGCGATGTCTGCTGTTCGTAGATAACAATGGCATTGTCCAAATCGCCTCCTTTTATCAGGTTTGCCTTTAACAGTGGCTCGATGTCGCGCACAAACACGAATGTTCTAGCTTGGGCTATTTCTGCCGCGAAGTCGGTCATTTTTTCAAGTGTGGCGAATTGGCTGTTGATGAACTTTGAGTTGAACGAGCACATAGCCGTCAAACTGAATTCTTCGTCGGGAAGAATCGTTATGCACGAGCCGCTTTCTTCGTCCTTTACTTCGATTTTATGGCGTATTATATACCAGTCCTTCGGCGCATTCTGTTCCTCAATACCAACCTCGTTGATTTTGTTCACATACATTATTGCGCTTCCGTCAAGGATAGGAAATTCGGGACCGTTCACCTGTATGAGGCAGTTGTCAATTCCCATTGCATACAAGGCTGACAGTCCGTGCTCTACGGTTGACACGCGTATGTCGCCCTTGCCCAATACTGTGCCGCGTTGGGTGTCAACTACATTTTCGGCTATGGCATCTATTATCGGCATGTTGTCAAGATCAATACGTTGTATCTTGTAGCCGGTGTTTTCGGGTGCCGGGTTGAATGTCACGGTAAGGCTTAATCCAGTGTGCAAGCCTTTCCCACACAGCGAAAAGCTGCCTTTCAATGACCTTTGCTTAAGCATATCTTTTGTTCTATTTGTTTTTCAGTTCTTCTAGTTCTTTCTTCATGGTATTCAAGTCTTTGTACATCTCCGGCAAACGGCGGAATATTGCTTGCGACTTGAAATAGTTGCGCGGTGGCATCGGCGGAGTGCCAATCAAAGTCTCGTTGCCTTCCAGACTTCCCGGTACGCCCGATTGTGCACCAAGGAATGTCTTGTCGCCGATGTGTATGTGTCCGGCAAGGCCTACCTGACCGCCGAACATACACCATGCACCCACTTTTGTGCTTCCTGCCACTCCTACTTGGGCCGACATTACGGTGTTTTCGCCGACTTCAACATTATGACCTATCTGTATAAGGTTGTCCAGTTTCACACCTTTCTTTATTACGGTGCTGCCCATAGTCGATCGGTCGATGCAAGTGTTGGCACCAATTTCCACGTTGTCTTCAATCGTTACGATGCCGATTTGCGGAATCTTGTCGTAGCCTTCAGTGTTTGGAGCGAATCCGAAACCGTCGGCTCCGATTACCGAACCAGCATGTATCGTGACATTGTTGCCTATCTTGCAGCCCTGATAGATGGTGACGTTTGGATATATGATGCATCCGTCGCCCATTTTTACATTGTCGCCGATTACCACATTTTGGTATATCTGGCAGTTGTTTCCAACGTTTGCTCCGTTGCCGATGCATGCAAATGCCCCCACGAAACAATCTTCGCCTACTGTCGCATCGTCGGCGATGTCGGCTTTGGGCGAAATGCCTTTCTTCTTGGGCTTGCTTGCTTCGTATAGCTGCAGAAGCTTAGCGATGCTTTCGTAGGCGTTTTTCACCCTTATTATTGTTGTTGAAACGTTGCTCTCAAGCTCCAAATCTTCATTGGCAATGACAACAGAAGATTTAGTGTCGTAGATGTAGTGGGTGTATTTAGGGTTGGAGAGGAAGGACAAAGCACCTTCTGTCCCTTCTTCTATCTTGGCGAATGTGTGGACTGTAGCCTGTGGGTTTCCCTCCACTTTGCCACCGATAAAGCTGGCTATTTGTTCGGCTGTGAACTCCATTTGTTGCAATCTTTATAAGTTAATTTTGCAAAAATAAGAAATTATATTCAGAAACACAGATAAAATGCTATATATTTCTGACACGGAATTTAAATACCGCGCTTTTTCAATTCGGCATCCATCTGCTCGCCAAGTTCTTTGGCCTTTGCTGCTGCCACTTCTGCAAAGTCATGTCCGTTGCTTGCATAGATGATGCCGCGCGAACTGTTTACAAGCAGACCGCATTGGTCGTTCATTCCGTATTTGCACACTTCTTCTAGCGAACCGCCCTGCGCACCTACTCCGGGTACAAGCAGAAAATGTTCGGGTGCTATTTTGCGTATATCCTCAAACATTCTGCCTTGTGTTGCGCCCACCACATACATCATGTTGTCGCGGTTTCCCCATTCTTGCGATTTTCTCAGCACTTTTTCAAAAAGTCGGTTGCCTTCTTTGTCTTCGGTGAACTGGAAATCCTGGCTTCCCTTGTTGCTTGTAAGGGCAAGCAGAACAACCCATTTGCCGTCATATCCCAAAAACGGGGTAACACTGTCTTCGCCCATATACGGTGCAACGGTAAGTGCATCGAGGTCGTATTCCTTGAAGAATGTCTGAGCATACATCTTGCTTGTGTTGCCAATGTCGCCGCGTTTAGCATCGGCTATGACAAAGTGGTCGGGATAGTTGTCCTTCAGATACTTTACAGTCTTGTCGAAGGCAATCATTCCCTTTATGCCGTAGGCCTCATAGAATGCTAGATTGGGCTTGTAGGCCACGCAATATGGTGCGGTGGCATCTATAATGGCTTTGTTGAATGCGAAAATGGCATCTTCGCTTTCGTTCAGGAAACTCGGAATTTTGCTTGTGTCGGTGTCAAGACCTACACAAAGGAATGTCCTTTTTGTCTTTATTTGGTTGAATAATTCTGTTCTGTTCATAATTTATAGTTCGGTTTCTTTCATTCGTTCTGCATTTTCTGCTACAGTAAGGGCGTCAATCATGTCCTGTATGTTGCCGTCCATAAATCCCTGCAAGTCGTGTGTAGTGTAGCCTATGCGGTGGTCGGTCACGCGTCCCTGGGGATAGTTGTATGTGCGTATTTTTGCGCTTCGGTCTCCCGTAGATACCAGAGTCTTTCGGCGGTTGGCTATGTCGTCGATGTATTTCTGGTGCTCTCTGTCGTATATGAAGGTGCGCAGTCGCGACAACGCACGCTCCTTGTTCTTGGGCTGGTCGCGGGTTTCGGTACATTCAATGAGTATCTCTTCTGTTTCTCCGGTGTTGGGGTTCTTCCACGGATAACGCAGACGAACGCCCGATTCCACCTTGTTCACGTTCTGTCCGCCTGCTCCGCTACTTCTGAATGTGTCCCATTTAATGTCGCCTTCGTTGATTTTCACTTCAAACTTGTCGGCTTCGGGCAGCACGGCAACAGTTGCTGCACTTGTGTGCATGCGTCCCTGCGTCTCGGTAGCCGGAACTCTCTGCACGCGGTGCACTCCCGACTCATATTTCAACGTGCCGTAAACGTTGTCGCCGCTTACTGCGAAATCAATTTCCTTGTAGCCTCCAACAGCTCCAGGGCTTACGCTTGTTACTGACAGAGTCCAACCTTTCGTGTCGCAGTATTTCTTGTACATGCCGAAGAGGTCGCCGGCAAACAGTGCAGCTTCGTCTCCGCCTGCGCCAGCTCTTATCTCCATCTGCACGTTCTTGGCATCTTCCGGGTCTTTGGGTATAAGTGCAATCTTTATTTCTTCCTCGATGATGGGCTGCAGCTGTTCGTTGGTGGCTATTTCCTCCCTTGCCATTTCCCTCATGTCGGGGTCGCTTTCGCTTGCCAGAATGTCTTTTGCCTCTTTTATGGCATTGATGCATTTTATGTAGCGGTTGCGCGCGTCCATGATGTCGCTCAGGTCTTTGTATTCCTTGGTAAGCTTCACGAAACGCTGTTGGTCGGATATTACGTCAGGGTCGGTGATGAGTGTCGACACCTCTTCGTAGCGGCTTTCGAGTCCTTCCAGCTTCTCAAGAATGTTGCTTTGTTCGGCCATCGGTATAGTCTATATATAATAATGTGTGTCTGTTAGTATTCAAACTCTCCGTATTCCGACTTTATGAGCAGCGATTTCTTGCCTTCTTCTATATGGCCCACGATCTGCGCGTCGATGTCGAAACTCTTGCTCGTCTCTATTACTTTCTCTGCGTGCTCCGGACTTACATACACTTCCATGCGGTGTCCCATGTTGAACACTTTGTACATTTCTTTCCAGTCGGTCTTGCTCTGTTCCTGTATAATCTTGAACAGTGGCGGAATAGCAAACATGTTGTCCTTCACCACGCGGCAGTTGTCGCCCACGAAATGCAGTACTTTTGTCTGTGCGCCGCCCGTGCAGTGCACCATTCCGTGTATGTCGTGGCGCATAAGGTCGAGCAGTTTCTTTATTACGGGTGCGTAGGTGCGCGTAGGCGACAGCACGAGCTGGCCTGCATCCACGTCAAGACCGTCAATCTTGTCGGTCAGTTTATAGCTTCCGCTGTACACCAGTTCTTCCGGCACTGCGTGGTCGTAGCTCTCTGGATATTTCTCGGCGAGGTATTTTGCAAACACATCGTGGCGTGCGCTTGTGAGGCCGTTGCTTCCCATGCCGCCGTTGTAGGTAGTCTCGTAGGTAGCTTTGCCGAACGATGCCATTCCCACAATCACGTCGCCGGGACGTATGTTGGCGTTGTTTATCACATCTTCGCGCTTCATTCTGCATGTCACTGTCGAGTCTACGATGATGGTGCGTGCGAGGTCGCCCACGTCGGCAGTCTCGCCTCCAGTTGCATAAATGCCTATTCCCATCTCGCGCATGTTTGCCAGCAATTCGTCGGTGCCGTTTATTATTGCCGAAATTACCTCTCCCGGAACGAGCATCTTGTTGCGCCCTATGGTGCTCGACACGAGAATGTTGTCAACCGCGCCCACACATAGCAAGTCGTCGGTGTTCATCACGAGCGCATCTTGTGCCACTCCTTTCCAAACGCTTAGGTCGCCAGTTTCTTTCCAATACATATAGGCCAGCGACGATTTTGTGCCGGCGCCGTCGGCGTGCATGATGTTGCAATACTCCGGGTCACCGCCGAGGATGTCGGGGATAATCTTGCAGAATGCCTGCGGGAATATTCCCTTGTCAATGTTCTTTATTGCGTTGTGCACGTCTTCTTTGGCTGCGCTTACACCACGCATCATGTATCTGTTTGAGTTTTCCATATCAATGTTCTTTTTATGTCAGTTATTCGTCTTCGTTCCAAAATTCCCAACTCGAAAATGCTTGCAGGAGAAGCATTTCAAGGCCGTTTTTCGTGTTTGCGCCATACTGTGCTCCGCGCTTCATGAAAGTGGTTTCGTCGGGATTGTATATCAAGTCGTATAAGATGGTGTGGTTGTCCATTGCCTCATAAGGCAATTGCGGACACGTTTCGGCATTGGGATACATGCCGAGAGGGGTGCAGTTTACAATCACGTTGTATTCCTTTATCGTTTCGGCCGTCACGTCGTCATAGGTTATGCACCCTTCTTTCTTGTTGCGGCTCACAAACAGTGTTTCAAGTCCAAGCGATTTCAAACCGTAGTTTATTGCCTTCGATGCGCCCCCGGTGCCCAGTATCAATGCCTTTTTGTGTATTTTCTCGAGCATCGGCTCTATGCTGCGTGTGAAGCCTATCACATCGCTGTTGTAGCCTTTCAGAATTGCCTTGTTGCCTTCGTGCCTTATCTTTATCACGTTCACTGCCCCTATGGCACGTGCTTCGGGGCTGAGGGCATCGACATAGCTTATGACCTTTTGCTTGTACGGAATTGTGACGTTCAGTCCGCGAAGCTCGGGATTGGCAGCCAAAACCTCGGTCAAGTCCTCGATTCTCGGTATTTCATAGTTGATGTAGCAGGCATCGATGCCTTCGTTGGCGAATTTCTCGTTGAAATAGTTCACCGAGAATGAATGTCCCAATGGGTAGCCAATTAATCCGTACTTGTCCATAAGCTGTTATGAATTAAATTATTTTGTTGCAAAATACATTGTGCAGATGCCCAGCGTGTATCTTGTGAATACCGCTTCCGTAAACCCTGCTTTCTTTAATATCCCCACCATTTTCTCGCCTTGCGGAAAGGCTTCGATTGTGGCCGTGAGATATTGGTAGGCGGCTTTGTCGCCCGACAGGAGTTTTCCGTAGAACGGAAGGAATGTGTGGGAGTAGACCCTGAAAAGCTGCTTCATGGGGAATGTCACCGGCGAAGTGAGCTCCACGATGCACAGGTGTCCGCCTGGACGCAGTATGCGGTGCATTTCGCGCAATCCCTTGTCGAGGTCGGAAAAGTTGCGTATGCCGAACGCTGCCGTGACGGCATCGAATGTGTCGTCGCCGAACGACAGGTGCATGCAGTCCTCTTTGCAGAACGATATCGTCTTGTCAAGATGTTTTCTCCGTGCCTTTTCCTTTCCTATCTCGAGCATGTTGGAGCTTATGTCGGCTCCGACAATCTTCTGTGGCTTTATCATCTCGGCAGCCGATATTGCGAAGTCGCCCGTTCCGGTAGCAATGTCGAGTATTGTTTGAGGCTTGTATGCGGCAATCTTCTTCAATGCCCTTTTCCTCCACATTCTGTCGATGTTCCATGACAGGTGATGGTTGAGTTCATCGTAGGAATGGGCAATGTTGTCGAACATGCGTTCCACTTGCGTGCCTTTTTCTTCGTTCTTGTTATAGGGCTTGATTTGTTCTTGTCGATAAACCATATTTCTGGTGTTTTCTTCTTGGAATGCGGTGTGGAGAAAGTGCGCGTTGCCGCGCTGAATACCCTCGCAAGGGGGCTTTCTTTAAATACGAAATATGCGCAATCGGTATATTCTTGGTTATACCGATCGCGCAATTTTTGTGGCAGGCACTATTTGTGCGATGCGAGATAGTTGCTCACGTTGTTTTCTATGCGCTTTTCTATGTCGCCTTCTTCCACGGTTCTGTCAAATTTCTCACCTGTTATGTGCTCATACAGTTCTATGTAGCGCTCGCTCACGCTGTTGGCATATTCGTCGGTGATTTCGGGCATCTTCTGGCCAGGCTCGTTCATGAAGTCGTGCTCGATGAGCCATTGTCTGACGAATTCTTTCGACAGTTGCTTCTGCGGAAGACCCTTTTCCAATTTCTCCTCATATCCGTCGGCGTAGAAATAGCGGCTGCTGTCGGGTGTGTGTATCTCGTCGATGAGGTACACCTTTCCGTCGCGCTTGCCGAATTCGTATTTGGTGTCAACCAAGATAAGGCCGCGCTGTGCTGCAATTTCCTGACCTCTTTGGAAGAGCTTGCGTGTGTAGTCTTCTACAATGGCGTAGTCCTCGGCACTTACAAGTCCCTGCTTTATTATCTCTTCTTTCGAGATGTTGAGGTCGTGGCCGGAGTCGGCCTTTGTTGTCGGGGTTATGATGGGTTCGGGGAAGCGTTCGTTTTCTCTCATGCCGTCGGGGAGTTTCACTCCGCACAGTTCGCGGCATCCATCTTTGTATGCACGCCATGCCGACCCGGTGAGTATCGATCGGATAATCATCTCAACCCTGAAGCCTTCGCATTTCAGACCGAGTGTAACCATTGGGTCGGGAGTGGCCAGTTTCCAGTTCGGGCAAATATCGCTTGTGGCATCAAGGAATTTGGCGGCGATTTGGTTTAAGACCTGTCCCTTGAAGGGTATGCCCTTGGGCAGAATCACGTCAAATGCCGATATTCTGTCGGTAGCAACCATTACGATGATGTCGTCGTTGATGTCGTAAACGTCACGCACCTTTCCGTGGTACAGGCTCTTTTGTCCTTCGAAATGAAAATCTGTGTTTGTAAGTGCTTTCATATTAATGTTTGTTTTTATTATGAAAATTTCTTTCCTATGCGTGTTGGCTCTTTTGTTTCCCCGGCTGCAGTCTGCTCTTTGCGGTCGTGGTTTTCATAGGCATTCACAATCTTGGTTACGAGTTTGTGCCTTACGATGTCTTTTCCATCGAGGTTGATGAATGCAATGCCCTCCACGTCTTTCAGTATGCTTATCGCTTCGGGCAGTCCGCTTTTTTGTCCCCGTGGAAGGTCAATCTGCGTCATGTCGCCGGTTATTATCATCTTGGTGTTCCAGCCCATGCGCGTGAGAAACATTCTGATTTGTGCAGGGGTGGTGTTCTGTGCCTCATCGAGTATCACGACTGCATCGTTGAGTGTGCGTCCGCGCATGAAGGCGAGCGGGGCAATCTGAATGACGTTTTTCTCTATGAGGTCTTGTAGTTTGACGGCGGGCAGCATATCCTCTAGCGCGTCATACAGCGGTTGCAGGTAGGGGTCGATTTTCTCTTTCATGTCGCCCGGCAGAAATCCTAGTTTTTCGCCGGCTTCAACAGCGGGGCGGCTGAGAATGATTTTGCGTATGGCTTTTTCCTTCAGGGCCTTCACTGCCAGTGCAATGCTCAGATATGTCTTTCCGGTGCCGGCCGGACCGGTGGCGAATATCATGTCGTCTTTCTGGAAAGCATCGACAAGGCGTTGCTGGTTTTCGCTCCGGCTTTTTATCGGGCGGCCTGAGAGGTTGTACACGATTACCCCTTTCACGGCATCGGCCTTCGGGTGCTTGCCTTTTATTATGTCGAGAATGTCCTCGTCGTTTATTGAGTTGTATTTAAGAATGTGGCATCTTATTGATTCCATATTTCTCTCGAAGATGTCCATGTCGTCCTCGCCGCCAAAAGCTTTTATCACATTGTTTCGTGCGACAATGCGTAGTTTCGGGAAAAGTGACTTTATTATTTGCAGATGACAATTCCCAACCCCATAGAATGTTATGGGGTCAATGTCGTCCAATATGATATGCTTTTCTGTCAAAATATTTGGCCGTTGTTCTGCTTGCAAAGTTAGTAAAATTCCTTTATAGTAGCAAAGGATTGGCGTTATTAAGTAAACGTTAAAGGCGGGTTGTGATAAATCGACGTATCGTTTGGTTGTTCCTTGGTGCGGCTTGCCTTTGTTTCTTGGCAGCTAACGCAGCTTTCCGATGCGTTATTATGCGATTGCGCCGTGCACAATGTGTGCTCGTTTCCGTGTCGTAGCGTATGCAGTGCGTGTGTGCAGCGGTTGGCACACGCTCGTGCATCATCTGCTGTACGGGCGTGTGCCATGTGCCTTTACGCTGTAAACACAGGGTGTGAAAAGTGTAGTCAAGGCGATTTTATGCCTTAAAGGGGAACAGTAAGGGCAGGGCGAAAATCATCACTATACCGATTATTATCTGCAACGGAAGACCAACTTTCAGATAGTCGGAGAAGCGGTATTGTCCGGCCTGCATCACAAGGGCGTTGGGTGGGGTGGAGAACGGCGATGCGAAACACATGCTTGCGCCCAATGTTATTGCGAAAAGCAGTGGATAGGGACTTATGCCCATGTCGGTTGCCGACGACATTGCTATCGGTGCCATGAGCACGGCAGTTGCTGTGTTGCTGATGAAAAGGGTGAGCAGCGAGGTCGTGAAATACAGACCTGCGAGTATGGCATACGGTCCCATGCTTCCGAGGTTGTCCACAATGGCGTGCGATATGAGTGCCGATGCCCCGGTTTTTTCAAGTGCCACCGACATGGGGAGCATGGCGGCTATCAGCACGATGCTCTCCCAGTTTATGGTTTTATAGGCTGCTTCTACGTTGCGCAGACATCCGGTGAGCACCATGAGAATGCCGGCTACAATCACGGCAGTAACCGGTGCTACCGGGATGAAGTCGAACACCATCATTGCAATCATAAGCAACATTATGCAG
The DNA here is from genome assembly GCA_963602915.1 of Dysosmobacter segnis. GTDB lineage: Bacteria > Bacteroidota > Bacteroidia > Bacteroidales > Bacteroidaceae > Prevotella. Next base: position 40,418 of record CAVCLB010000004.1, read on the forward strand.
GCGGCTATAGGTGCTTTGTAGTCAACCGTCACTTTGGCGGCTTCCTCCAATGGCTGTCCCAGCACAACCCAGTTGTCGGCCTCGCTACTCAAGCGGCCTATGTTCTCCCAAGTGCCTTGCACGAGGAGTATATCGTTGGGCAGCAGTCTCATTTCGGGCAGTTCGTTGGTGATGTATTCGCCATCTCTTCTTATGCCGATGACATTCACATTGTATATGCCTCTGAACCCTGCGTCTTTCAGCAGGCAGTTGATGAGGCGTGAGTTGGGCATGAGCAGAATTTCGGCTATACCTATTTCGTAGAATGCAAGTTTGTTGCCGGTGCTGCCGTTCTGCCCGTTTTTGCGCTGGGAGGATTTGAGTGCATACTCGTCGGCAAACTTCTGCGCCTGTTTGCGGTCGCCGCTTAGATAAATGATGTCGTTTTCTTGAAGCGTCGTGCCGGGCCCGGCCATCTTCTGTTCCACATTTCTTATTATGCCGTTTTGTTTCGTCTGCTCGTTGCGCACTTCAAGAACTGTGAGCCCATAAATGTTCTGTATGTCCATTTCGGCAAGGGTTTTGCCTACGGCAGCTGACTTCGACGTTACATAATACACTGAAAGTTGGTCGGCAAGACGGTATTCTTCAACCAGCTCGTTGAGCGTCTTTCCGCGCTTTTTCTTTTTGCTTTTCTTCTCGCCACCCGACAAAAACGCGCGGCTTAGCGGCAACAACACTATGATGCCGACAACAATGCAGATGATGCCTACGGGGAAAAACGAGAAGAATGAAAGCGGCTCGTAGCCGGCTTCGGTTAGCACGTCTTGTATGACGAGGTTGGGAGGCGTTCCTATCAGGGTGAGCATTCCGCCCATACTGCTCGCAAATGCAAGCGGCATTAGAAATTTTCCGGGGTTGGTGTTGGCTTTCGATGCGAGGCTCACCACTATCGGCATCATCAGTGCCACGGTGCCGGTGTTGCTCACAAAAGCTCCTATGAAGGCGGTGACTACCATGAGCAGAATGAAAAGTCTGGTTTCGTTGGCTCCTGCGAGCGACATTATCTTGCCGCTTATCATCTTGGCAAGCCCGGTGTGGAATATGGCTCCTCCAACCACAAACAGCCCTACCATCATGATTACTACCGAGTTTGAAAAGCCCGACAGGGCTTCTTGGGGCGTAAGCACGCCGGTGAGCAGCAGGCAGGCGAGCGCACACAGCGCAACAAGGTCGGACCTTACCTTGCCGACAGCGAAGAATATTGCAGAAACAGCAAGAATAATTAGGGTTATAATCATTTTGAGAAAATTTGGTTTATACAAATTTACGCATTTTCCGGCGAATTGAGTTGGCGGCGTTGTCTATTTTACTATCATTTAACTAAATGTACAATATATGGTATTTAAAGTTCTGCCATAGTGCAGCTTGCCGCGCTTGTTGCGTGTGCACGATGCTGCATTTGTGGGTTTTGTAACATTATCGTAATATGTGTTTAAACTCCGTGTAACAGCGAGGGCTTAACTTTGCGGCCGAAATTACGTAACAATAATATATTAAAGCTGAATGGAAACAATTTATTTGTGTATTGTCGTCTTCCTGCTATGTCTTGCAGTATTCGACTTGTTTGTCGGTGTCAGCAACGATGCCGTCAATTTCTTGAATAGTGCCATAGGCGCTAAGGTTGCCAAGTTCCGCACCGTTATGATTGTGGCATCGGTGGGTGTCGCCTTCGGAGCGGTTATGTCGTCGGGCATGATGGATGTCGCAAGGCATGGCATTATGCAGCCATCCAACTATTCGTTCAACGAGGTGATGACGATATTCCTTGCCGTTATGGTGACAGATGTCATTGTGTTGGACATGTTCAACACTTTGGGCATGCCTACATCCACCACTGTTTCTCTCGTGTTTGAGCTTCTCGGTGGAACGTTTGTCATCGCTACCATAAAGATGATTGCCGACAACGGGCTCGGCTACGGCGACTGTCTCAACACCGACAAGGCTTTGAGCGTGATTGTCGCTATTTTCGTGAGCGTGGCGGTGGCTTTCGTGTTCGGAACATTGGTGCAGTGGATTTCGCGCGTGGTGTTTACATTCAACTACAAGAAACACTCCCGTTACAGCATAGCTCTCTTTGGTGGCATCGCTTTCACGGCTCTTGCCTATTTCATCTTCATTCAGGGTCTGTTCAAGTCGCCTCATCTCGATGCCGGCATTCGTGATTGGGTGCAGAACAATACGCAGATTGTGCTTTGCGCTACATTCGTGGTTTCTACAATCATAATGGAAATCCTTCACTTGCTGCATGTCAATGTGTTTAAGTTTGTCGTGCTCATGGGCACGTTCGGTTTGGCTATGGCTTTTGCCGGCAACGACTTGGTTAACTTCATAGGTGTGCCTCTTGCAGGTCTCGACTCCTACAACGACTTCATGGCCAATGCCAACGGCGTTGCTCCAAACGAGTTTATGATGAAATCGTTGCAAGGCAGTGCACAGACACCGGCCTACTATCTGTTTGCCGCAGGCGTGGTGATGATTATTGCAATGGCAACATCAAAGAAGGCACGCAACGTGATTAAGACAAGCGTTGACCTTTCGCGTCAGGACGAAGGCGACGAGATGTTCGGTTCGAGCCGTGTAGCACGCAGCATAGTGCGTTTCACTCAGGACGCCAACGATGTGGTGTCGCGTTATGTGCCGCGCAGCATATCGAAATGGATCGACACCCGTTTCAACAAAAATGAGGTGGAACTTGCTGATGGTGCTGCCTTCGACGTGGTGCGTGCTGCCGTGAATCTGGTTCTCGCATCGATGCTCATCACAATCGGTACAAACTACAAGCTTCCGCTGTCAACAACCTATGTAACCTTTATGGTGGCAATGGGTTCGAGCCTTGCCGACCGTGCCTGGAGCCGTGAGAGTGCAGTGTTCCGCGTGACGGGTGTGATAAGCGTAATCGGCGGATGGTTTATCACTGCTGGTGTAGCCTTCATCGCCTGTGCGGTTGTGTGCCTGATTATGCTCTACGGAGGCATCATTGCCAAGGTGTTGTTCATGGCTCTCGTGGTGTTCCTGCTCATACGCAGCAACCGTCAGTATGCCAAGAAATCGCAGAGTGCCGAGAAGAGCGATGTGTTCAGACTTATGATGCGTACGCGCGACCCGGAAATCGTGTGGGACTTGCTGCTCAAACATGTTGGACGCACACAAAGTTTTGTAACGAAGTTTGTGCTCGACAATTTCAACAATATAATAGATGGACTCGAGAACGAGAAACCGAAGGTTTTGCGCCGTTGCCAAAACGAATTGAAGGGTGAGCAGGAACTGCTTAAGAAATTCCGTCGTCAGGAGTTGCTCGCATTGAAACGCGTGCCCACAGAAATCGCCATAGAACGCAACACATGGTTCCATTTGGGCATAAACTCTTCTGAGCAGTTCATCTATTGCTTGCTCCGCATGCTCGACCCCATTAAGGAGCATGTTGACAACAACTTCAATCCGCTGCCAAAGGCATACATTGAGGAGTTTGCCCCGATACGCAGTGCAATAAACGACTTGATGAAACAAACCGAGACAATGATTTCGACAGCTCAGTTTGACAACTACCGCGAGATTCTTGCAGTTGCCGACGAGTGCAAGGATGAACTGTCGGTGGTGCGCAAACGGCACATCGACCGCATACAGGAGAGCCACGACAATAGCCGTCTGCAGGTGTCGCTCGTTTATCTTAACATCTTGCAGGAGAGCCAGCAGTTGCTCAGCAATATGCGCCATCAGTTGCGTGCGGCCAAAAAGTTTATGGAGAACTGATAGGTTTCTGACATTGATATAACGAAAAAGTCCCGTCACTGGCAAGCGTCAGTGGCGGGATTTTTTCGTTGTCGGCAGGTTGAAAATGTGGCAGAAAAGTCTGCCGCGTCTTTTAACGTTGACGCCACGCTACCGAGGTCAACATGCGTTTTCGGCAATTCTCTGCGCTTCGCCCCGTGCCGGTTTGCCGGTTTCGGTAAGGGGAATCCGTTCGATATGTATGAAATGGCGCGGCTGTTGGAATCGGGGCAGGTGCTCCTTGCAAATGGCTTTCACCTTATCGATGTCTTCCGAGGTGGTGAGCATGACTACTGTCTCGCCGAATTTCTTGTCTTTCTTTTTGGTTATCACAAACGGACAAGGCATTGCTTCGTGCAGAGCCGTCTCTATTTCTTCAATCTGCAATTTTATTCCTCCGCTGCATATCACGTTGTCTGCACGTCCGAGTATGCGGAAGTGTTTCCCGTCAGGGGCTATTTCGGCAATGTCGTTTGTGGTGACAGGCGACTCGCAAACGAGTGGGGCGTTGACAATCAAACGGCTATCGGCAGTCAACGACACCTCTACGTTGTTGAAAGGAGTGTACCATTCGCTTGCCTCTTTGCCGCTGACACGACGCAGGGCTATGTGCGAAAGGGTTTCGGTCATGCCGTATGTGCTCCATACTGCATTTGGAAATGAGCGAAGTTCGCTTTCAAGTTTCTTGTCAAGGGCTCCGCCGCCGATAATTACATGCCTTGTTTTCTTGAACATTTCGCGCTCTGAGGCTACCTGAAGCGTGCCATACACCTGCAAGGGAACCATTGCTGCAAAGACAGGCGGCTCGTGCAAACCGCGCAAGGGGTGGCTGCTCGGGTCAACGGCAATGAGTTGCAGGCCTCCAACTATGGAGCGCACTACCATCATCTTGCCCGCAATATAGTCTAAAGGCATGCACAACAGTGCCGTGTCGCCCTCTTTAAGGCGCAGAAATTCGCAGGTGGTTTTCGCGCTTGCCTCCATTCTTTTCTTTTCAACCCATATCGGTTTGGGCTTTCCGGTTGAGCCGCTTGTGTGCACAAGAAGCTGTGGTGAGGCATCATTCCATTGTTGGCAAAATTCTTGCAGTGTCATTGTCGTGTGTGTGAAGTTATGTCATTCTGCTTTTTCGGGCGTAAACCATAGCCGGTTGCCATGCAGTGCGATGGGGGCTTCGATGTTGTCTGTGAACAACATCCCCGTTCCCAGTCCTTGCGGCATCTTGATGTCTGGGCCGTAGGTGTGCGCTGCAAAATGTGCAATGGCGTTTAGTCCGACATTGCTTTCGAGCGCACTCGTCATCCACGAACCTATGCCGCGTTCTCTTGCCTTGGCTATCCATTCTGCAGAACCTTTCATTCCGCCGTGCAGCGAGGGCTTTAAAATAATGTAAGCAGGGCGTATCGTGTCGAGCAAATCGTCTTTCATAGCAGGCAGATTCACCCCAATCAGTTCCTCATCAAGAGCTATCGGTATCGGCGACGAAGCGCAGAGTGCGGCCATTTCGCGCCATTGGTGCTGCTTTATGGGTTGCTCAATGGAGTGGATGTCGTATTGAGCAAGACGTTCAAGACGCTCTTTAGCGTTTTGTGGAGTGAAACCTCCGTTGGCATCAAGGCGCAGTTCGATGTCGTTTTTGCTGAAACGGCTGCGTATGCGCTTCACCAGTTCAAGTTCTTTCTCAAAATCTATGGCACCTATTTTCAGCTTTATGCAGCTGAATCCTTCTTCGATTTTCCGTTCCAATCGTTGTGACATCTCGTCGAACGATCCCATCCATACAAGTCCGTTTGTTGGTATTCCTTCCTCGCCGCGGCCGAATGGAGTGTCGGCCAAGCAAAGATTTCCGCATTCCAGATGCCGTATTGCCGTTTCTATACCGAACATTATTGAAGGGTAGGGGCGCAACATCTCATAGTTTATCTGCCCGGTGGCTTCAATAATTCCGCAAATCGAGTTGAGCGTCTGCTCATATTCAGGTCGGAAATCGCAGCTGAGGTCGGGCAGGGGAGCGCATTCGCCGATACCTTTAAGTCCCGGATATTCATCGGCCGTAATTTCAACAAACCAGCTTTTGCGTGTCGTGTAGACTCCGCGTGATGTTCCTGCGGGTTGCTTGAAATGGAATGTTCTTGGTTCTATGCTTATCTTGTATTTCATCGGGTGCTGAGTCTTTATGGAAGTTTGGGATATTTCTTGAAATCGGGCTTACGCTTTTCGAGAAAAGCCTTGCCGCCTTCCTGAGCTTCATCGAGGAAATAGTAGAGCATAGTGGCATCGCCGGCCAACTCCTGTATGCCAGCCTGACCGTCAAGCTCGGCATTCAGTCCTGCCTTAATCATGCGCAATGCCAGCGGACTACGTTCCATCATGGTTTGTGCCCACTCCACACAGGTGTCCTCCAACTTGTCGAATGGCACCACGGCATTCACCATTCCCATTTGTTCGGCTTCTTTTGCGCTATATTGTCGGCACATGAACCAAATCTCCCGGGCTTTCTTTTGTCCCACGATTCGGGCGAGATAGCTTGCGCCAAAACCTGCATCGAAAGAGCCGACTTTGGGTCCTGTCTGCCCGAAAATGGCATTGTCGCTTGCTATCGTAAGGTCGCAAACGAGGTGAAGCACATGGCCTCCGCCTATTGCATAGCCGTTTACCATGGCAATGACTGGTTTTGGCAACGACCTGATCTGGCGTTGCACGTCGAGCACATTGAGGCGTGGCACACCGTCGTCGCCTACATATCCGCCACGGCCTTTCACATGCATGTCGCCTCCTGAACAAAAGGCTTTGTCACCGGCACCGGTGAGTATCACCACACCTATGCGTTGTGCTTCGCGGCACCATGCAAATGCCTGCGACATTTCCCAAGTGGTGCGAGGCGTAAAGGCATTGCGGTAGCGCGGCCGGTTGATTGTTATGCGTGCAATTCCGTCATACTCGTCGAACAGGATTTCCTTGAAATCGAAATCTTCTATCTTTTTCCATTCTCTCTTTTCCATATTCTGTTGTGGTGTTTTGTTTCTGTCTTATTGTAATGTTTGCATTATCTGTGCCAAGTGTTCCTTGGTTTGCTTGAAATATTCGGCCATAGCTTCGGCATCGTCTTCGGCGTTGGTTATCACTTCAAGAAGCATTGGGCGTGTGGCTTCTCTTGTGAGCAAGGCAACAATGCCGCACTGCATTTCTTGTGTGTTGCTTGCTTTAATGTAGCCGATGTCGTTTTGCGAGCAAATGCCTTCGGCGGTAGTATCGTGCGTGGCTGCAATCAATTCGTCGGCAGCCGGACTATCTTCAATGCCCGGGACTTGGCGGAAAATGCCTCCGCCACCATTGTTCAGCATCACGATGCGCAGATTGCCGCCGGCATGTCTGTTCCAAAGTGCATTCTGGTCATAGAAAAAACTCAGGTCGCCAATGACGCATACGGTCATCTCGTCGGTAGCTATTGAGAAACCGGTAGCGGTTGACAGACTGCCTTCTATGCCGTTCACGCCACGGTTGCACCACACATAATGTGCTGAATATATGCATGCCAAGCGTATGGCGGTGCTGTTGGCGTAGTGTATGTTTATGTTGAAATCAAGGTCGTCGAGCTGTTCTTCGAAATATTTCACTGCCGACATCTGCGAATACCGGGGCTCGTAATTCTCCGATACGGAGGCAGCTGCCTGCAAAATGCGGTTCCATTTGCCGAAGAACGATTGGCGCAACGCATTTCTGTTTTGGCCTTCTTTTCCTGTTTCTGCACCGTGCTCGCAGTTTTCTGGCTTGCACAACTCCGTCAATATCATGTCTATTGATTTCCAATCAGGACATTGTATTATGTCAGTTAGCGACATAGTAGGGTCGGAAAAGGCATTGTCACTCAGCGTGAGCATGCAAGTGTCGCATTTCGCACGGCGCAGAAAACGGCGCGTGGCCTTGCTTACGATGTTGTCTCCAACATATATAATCAAATCGGGAAGATACTCTTCTCTTTCGCCGACAACCCTTATGGCTTCGTCGAAATGTATGGTTGTATAGCATTCGTTGGCAAGCGGTTCGCAGAAAGTGACGTATTTGTTCTGTAGTGCCTTCATGGTTTGCCTTCTGATAACACCTTTCTGCACTTGTCCGATTACGAATATAGGTCGGCTCGCAGCATTCGTTTTCTTGCGAAGTTCATCAGGCAAGCACGGGAGTACGGGCAATTTAGTAGTCTTTATAACCCTTTCGGCAGGCAATGCAGGCGTTGTGAAGCCAAACAACGGTTCGCCGATGGGCACATTTATGTGCACGGGCGCACATTGGCCTTGCGTTGCGCATGATATGGCCTCGTTTATTAGCCGGTTGCAAAACCATGCCGTTTCATCGTCAACGGGCTCAGGTAGGGTAACCGATTTTGCTGTGAATTTCTCCAAACAACCTGCCTGTCTTATTGTCTGACCGTCGAGTTGGTCAATCCACTGTAATGGACGGTCGGCCGAAATGACGATGAGCGGCACATGTTGATAATAGGCTTCTGCCACGGCCGGAGCCGTGTTGAGCAACGCAGAACCCGATGTGACGCACACGACAACAGGTTTTCTTGTTGCCAACGCAATGCCTAAGGCTGTAAATCCAGCTGTGCGCTCATCGGTTACAGAGTGGCATTTTATGATGCCGGTTTCTTTGAAGTTGTGTGTTATGGGCGCGTTACGGCTGCCGGGACACACTATTGCATTGGTGATGCCCCTTTCTAAAAGAATAGAGGTGAGTATGTTTACATTTCTTTTGTTGCAGAACATAGTGTTTGTTTTAGAATGCTGCTACGGTTGTTTAAGCGGGATCGGATGTCAAGAGGGTGCTCGGCTGAGTGCCGCAAATGCTCCTCAGCACCGACATCATGGTTTCCATCTTTGCCTCGGTCTCCTCCCATTCGGCTTGTTCCTGACTTTCTTCCAGTAAACCTCCGCCTGCATACAACTCATATTTGCATCCGCTTATCTTCATACATCTTAGTGAAACGAACAGTTCGGTGGCAGAATCTTGGTTTAAGATGCCAGAGAAACCACTGTAGTATTGTCGGTTTGCCGACTCGTTGTCGGTTATGAATTTCTTGGTTTCGGCCTTTGGAATGCCGCATACGGCAGGGGTGGGGTGGAGCGTTTCGGCTATATAATAAATGCTTGAGCCGGTGCTTGTGCTAAAACTGACGTCACTTCTCAAGTGTAACAGACTTCCTGCTTGGGTGGTGTATGGACCGTTCACCGCAATTTCTTCGGTGTGTTGTTTTATGCAGTCGGTTATATATTCTTCAACGTAATGCTGCTCGGCCCGGTTCTTCTCGCTCCATAACGGTGCCTGTATGTCATTGTCGGCCTTGTTTTCCATTGTAGATGTGGTGGACTCTGTGGCTTTCATTGTCCCGGCGAGTGCCATAGTACTGTAGTTAGAACCATTGCCGCTGATGAATTTCTCGGGAGTGGCGACAAGCCATGTGCCGCTTTTCTCCGACGAAAACAATGACACGAACATGCCGGGATATAAAAGACATGCTTGGGCAAACAATGCTTCTGGCTCAATTGGTGCGTCGGAATATATGGTGGAACGGCGTGCCAACACTATTTTCTTGAATGTTTTGTCGGCGAGTTTTGCGTGGAATTTTCTGAAATCTGCACCATAACGTTCCCTATCGGCTTCGCAATGCTTTCTGAACAGACCCACTTTCTGTCCTTTCGGCAATGGCATGAGCGGCAACTTCTCCCATTTTGCAGGGATGATGAGTAAAGGCGATGTTTCAGATACGGCAAACGGCGCGATGATATAACCGTTGCGTCCGTGTGTATGTGACAATGATTTGAATTCTTCCGGCTCGTCATGCAGAGTGTTGCGCATGAACGTTTTTTCGTTGGGAAGCTTGAATAAAACTTCGCTCATTTCTTGCTTTTGTTGAGAATGAAGTTTGTCACGTCAACGGCCGAAATAAGTTCGCCCTTGTTGTTGGCAATCTCTATGTGCCACACATGCAGGGTTCTGCCTTTGTGTATGATGCGTGCGGTGGCTGTAACACAGTCACCTTCGAGCACGGCTTTCACATGGTTGGCACTTACGTTTATGCCCACGCATATTTTGTCGGGGCATAATGCCATCGACCCCACGCCTGCAATGTTTTCGGCGAGAGCCAATGTTGCGCCTCCGCTGAGAAATCCGAATGTCTGGCGGTTGCGCTCGTCAACTTTCATGCGAGCCTGGCAAGTGTCGGGATCGGGAGTAGACAAAAACTCCATTCCAAGTGTTTTTGACAGTCCGTCGTGCTTCAGTCCTATTGTTTTAACTCTTTCTATGTCCATGTTGGTTGTTTCTTTTCCTGTCGTAGTCTTGTTGCATTTACTGCAACGGGCTTAAATGCTTTCGCGATAGAAGTCGAGCATTTCGGCTATTTCACTTTTTGTGGCGGTTTGGTTGATGCATATTTCGCCTATGTCAGACAGCAATGTGAAATTTATCTTGCCCGAATCGTTCTTCTTGTCGTGTGTCATCAGTTCGATAATGTTGTCATAATCGCTGCATTCAATGTCCATTTTTCCGTAGTGTTCCCTTATGAAACTTACGGTTTGCCGCATCTTTTCCGTGGGGAACGATTTCTTCGTCGCGCTCAGATACAGTTCGCCGATTATGCCGTAGGCCACGGCATAGCCGTGCAAAATAGGCTTCTGCCGTCTTAGGGCAAGCGACTCGAAGGCATGACCCAAGGTGTGTCCGAAGTTGAGAGCTTTTCTTATGCCGCTTTCATGCGGGTCGTTTTCCACCACCTTTTCCTTTACGGCGATGGATGCGGCAACCATTTCTTGCAGAACTGCAAGGTCGGGATTCTCCAAATCGTAGTTTACGAGTGAAGCCCACATGCTTCTGTCGCTTATGAGACCGTGTTTAAGCATCTCGGCGTAGCCCGACTTTATGTTCATAAGGTCGAGGGTTTTCAGAAAGCGCGTGTCTATAATTACCGCCTTACTGTCGTTAAACACGCCTATTTCGTTTTTCAGTCCGTTGAAGTTTATGCCTGTCTTTCCACCCACCGATGCATCGACCATAGCAAGAAGTGTCGTGGGTATGTTTATGAAATCGATGCCGCGTTTGAATGTTGAAGCGGCAAAACCTCCAAGATCGGTCACCATTCCGCCTCCAAGGTTTATCATGCACGAATGCCTTGTCGCTCCGTTCTGTCCCAGCGCGCTCCATACTTTGGCCAGCGACTCGATGTTTTTCTGTTCGTCGGAAACTCCTATTGTTATGAGAGTTGCGCTTGTCAGGCACGGGATGTTTTGCAACACTGGGAAGCATTTGGCTCTTGTTGTCTCGTCGGTCAATAAGAACACCTTGTCATGCTCACATTTATTAATAGCCTCTTGCAAATCCTTTTCCAGATTGTTTGAAATGATAATGTCCTGTTTCATAAGTTTTTCTCTGTCTCGGTGGAGTGTAGTCCACCGCCTGTCTTATTGCATCTGTTCTCTACTGGCATCGTGCGCAAAGCGTAAAGATTGCCGCTTTTGTGCAAACCGGTGCATTTCTGCAATTTCATTTCAATGCAAATGTAGGCAAAATAGGGGAAAAAACATAATGTTTACAAAGAAAAAATAGTGTGTAAACTCTATGTTTTTGTCCTTTGCATGGTGTGGAGAATGAAAAAGACGAAGGCATCCAATACCATTGGATATTGAATGCCTTTGTCTTGTAGATAATGTGTGCCGTTGCGGCTATTCGTATCTTATGGCCTCTATCGGGTCGAGTCTCGCGGCTTTCTTTGCCGGATACCAACCGAAGAACACTCCGGTAAACGTACACACTGCGAAGCTCATTATTATGCTCCAAGGCTGTATGAATATGGGCCAGTGGGCTATGAGTTTCACTGCATACGACGAACCTACGCCTATGGCCACCCCTATCAGACCGCCAGTGACGCTGAGGAGGATTGCTTCGATGAGGAATTGGCTCAGAATGTCGATGCCGCGTGCTCCGACGCTCATGCGCAGACCAATTTCGCGCGTGCGTTCGGTAACGCTCACATACATGATGTTCATAATGCCGATACCGCCCACGATGAGCGAAATGCCTGCAACGCAGCCCAAAAGAATGGTCATCATGTCGGTTGTGGAGTTCATCATGCTGGCCAACTCTTCCTGCGAACGTATGTTGAAATCGTCGTCGTCGGCTTCCTGCGTGTCGGTGGCATCCTTCAATTTGTGGTTGCGGCGCAGCACGCTTGTGATTTCTTCAATGGCCTTATCGGTAAGGTCTTCGGTTATGGCCGAACAGGTTATGCCGCCGAGGTAGGTCTGTGCGAGTATGCGCTTCATTACCGTTGTGTATGGAGCCAGCACAAGGTCGTCCTGGTCCATGCCCATTGAGTTGTAGCCTTTCTTCTTCAATACGCCTATAACCCTGAACGGAATAGAGTTGAAACGCACCACTTTGCCCACGGGGTCGGAACCGTCGGGGAAGAGATTGTCAACGACAGTCTGTCCGAGTATGCACACCTTTGCGCTCGACTTGATGTCGGCGTCGGTGAACATCTCGCCCTCGTCAACCGACAACTGGCGTATGTCGAGATAGTCTTGGTTTACGCCATAGATTGACGACGGGGTGTTGTTGTTGCCGTAAATCCATTGTCCGCTGCTGTTTACCGTCGGACTTATGCCTTTGATGTAGTTGCACTCGTCTTTAAGTGTATTGTAGTCGGTGAGCTTCAATGTCTCCATCGACGATGCATCTTGCCTTACACCGCCCGGGCCACGGTCGGCACCCGGACTAATCATTATCATATTCGAACCCATTTCGGCAATGTTCGCCTGTATGCTTTTCTTCGAACCTTGGCCTATGGCAAGCATCGTGATGACCGAAGCCACACCGATGATGATGCCGAGGGCTGTCAGGAACGAACGCATCTTGTTGGCTGCAATCGCCCTTATGGATATCTTAAACAAATTGCTGTAATTCATTTGGTTGCCTCATTGTTTTGGTTTGTTGTTACTCATTGCGCCTTTTGTTGCGCCTTTGCTGTGTTGTTTGCACGTGTCATTCGTCGGAGTTGGCCGGCAAGGCTGCCAGTCCGTCTTCGGCAGAAAGAATGTTCGTGTTGTATTCATCTGATATTACGTGCCCGTCGCGCAACATGATGTTGCGTGATGAGTAGTTGGCAATGTCAGGATTGTGCGTCACGAATATTATTGTGCGTCCTGCGGCATGCAGTTTTTGGAACAGAATGAGTATTTCAAACGATGTGCGGGTGTCAAGATTACCGGTTGCCTCGTCGGCGAGTATCACTGCGGGGTCGTTGACAAGTGCTCTTGCAATGGCCACTCGCTGCATCTGTCCGCCCGACATCTGGTTTGACTTGTGATACAGACGGCTCCCCAATCCCACGGCTTCGAGTGCCTTTATGGCGCGCTCCTGCCGCTCTTTGGCGCCGACAGCAGAGTTGTACATCAGTGGCAACTCCACGTTTTCAACGCTTGTAGTCTTGGGCAACAGGTTGTAGTTCTGGAATATGAAGCCTATCTTGCGGTTGCGCAGCACAGCCCGTTGCGACTTCGACATCTTGCGCACCGACACACCGTCGAGGTAATATTCACCGCTGCTTGGCGTGTCGAGGCAGCCGAGCTGGTTGAGCAGGGTGGATTTTCCCGAACCCGATTTGCCCATGATGGTCACAAACTCGCCCTCGTATATCTTGAATGAAACCCCACGCAAAGCGTGTACTTTCTCGTCGCCAACGAGAAAGTCGCGCTTAACGTTGTCGAGTTCTATTACGACTTTTTTCTCGTCCATTTCATTCCTCCTTTATTTCTTCTTGTTTTTTCCGGGAGGGCCTGGCGAGAACGGGCTTGTTTCACCTTCTTCCTGTGTCGGTGCTTCGTTGGTGGCTTCTACGACGCTAAGTCCGGTTATCACTTTCGTGCCCGAATTCACGCCGCTGAGTATTTGTGTGTTGGTGCCGTCGGTCATGCCGATGTTCACCTTGTGGGCCACAATCGAGTTGCCCTCTATTGTCCACACTTTGTTCTTGGCGTTGCTTACGTCAACGATTTTCATCTTACCTACGGTTTCCTTTGTCGGCGTATAGCGCAATGCCTTTGACGGAACGGCCAGAACACCCTTGCGTTCGGCTGTGTATATGGTTACGTTTGCCGTAAGTCCGGGTTTCAGTTTCAAGTCGCTGTTGGGTGCCGATATAACCACTTCGTAGGTCACCACGTTGTTGGTTGTGGTTGCTTCCTGTCTCACCTGGGTCACTGTTCCCTCGAAAACGTCGTCGGGGTAGGCATCCACGGTGAACGAAACGCGCTCGCCTTTGCGCACATCGCCTATGTCGGCTTCGTCAACATCGGCCACAACCTGCATGTTGGTAAGGTCTTTTGCAATGGTAAACAGTTCGGGGGTAGAGAAGCTGGCGGCCACTGTCTGTCCTTCTTCAACCGATTTCGACAGCACGATGCCGTCGATGGGTGAGGTGATGGTTGCGTAGCCGAGGTTGGTCTGGGCGCGTTGCACTTCCTCGCGAGCCGATGCAGCCTGCTCCTTTGCCTGCTTGTAGGAGAGCTGTGCGTTCTCGTAGTCGTCGGCACTTACAAGTCCTTTGTTGTAAAGTGTGGTGTAACGCTGGAAATTTGCTTTCTGATAGTTGAGCTGGCTTTCAGCGCTTGTCAGCGTAGCTTTTGCGGTGTTGAGCTGGCTTGTGAGGTTTGTCTTGTCGAGTTCGGCTATCACCTGTCCCTTTTTCACCTCGCTGTTGTAGTCAACATAAAGTTTGCTCACGATACCGCTCACCTGCGTACCTACGGTCACCGAAGTCACAGGCTCGATAGTTCCTGTGGCCGTGATGCTGTTCTGGATGTTTGCAGGGGCCACCGATGCCGTCTCAAACGAAATCTTTGCTTCCTCTTTGCCGCTGGAGAATTTCCACACGGCCGCAATGGCAACGACAACCACCACGGCAGTTATCGTCCATTTCTTGTTTAATTTTTTCATCTCTCTAATTAATTATCTATTTTTTTCGTAATCTTTTTCCTTGGTAGAAAATGCCATCTTTGAGCTTTGCTTACTTCAGCTCTCCCGTTTCATAGAAGTTGAGCATGTTGATGTTGAGAATAGTAAGGTATTTGCTCTGCAACTCGTTTTGCTGGGCTTTGAGCAAGTTGTTCTTGCCGGTCATAAGCTCCACGATGTTCTTTAAACCTTGCTTGAACTGCTCCGACAGCAGGTCGTAGCTTGCCTGTGCGCTTTCTGTTGACACGCGGGCTGCCTTAAACTTGTTCTGGTTGGTAACGGCCTGAAGCCAGTAGTTCTCAACGGTGGAGTAGAGTGTGGTTTGCTTGTCCTGCAAGTCGAGCAGATAGTTCTGCTTCTGTATCATGGCCTTGTTCACGGCTGTTTTTGTCTGGCGGTTGTCGAAAATGGGTATGCTTACCGTCACGCCTGCACCAACGTTGAAATTGTTTTTCATCTGGTTGCCCCACGCTTTCTGACTCATGGAGTTGGTAGATGTTGTCACGCCTGCATTGAGACTCACCGTGGGCAAATGTCCGGCCTTGGCTATTTTCATGTTGAGTTCGCTGCTCTCAACGCCCAACTTGGCATTCTTTATTTCGGGGCGTTGCTCGAGTGTGGCTGCATACACGTCGTTAAGGGCGGGTACGAGTTGTAGGGCCATGTCGTCGGTGGTTGTGGGTATGGTTACGTCGAATTCTTCGTCGTCGGCAATTTGCAGCAGCTGTTTCAGTTGTCTTTTGTAGTTGCGCAGGTTGCTTTCTGCTTCCACAATATTATATTCGTCCTGTGCCCGCTGTGCCGTGAGCTGTGCCAAGTCGGCCTTGCTCATCTTGCCCACCTTGAGCATGGTTTCGCCGCGCTCCTCATTTGTCTTGCTTGTCTTGTAGCTTTCGCGGCTTACGTTTATCGCATCGTTGGAGTATAGAATCTGCACATACAACTGGGCTATTTGTTCAAGCACGTTGTTGGCCGTGGTTGCAGAGTCGAGCTTAGCCTGCTCGGCTGTAATTTTATTGAGCTTTATAGTGTTGGTGTTGCGGTTGCCGTTCCATACAGTCCAGTTGCCGCTCACGCTGTATGAACCATTGTAGTATGCCTTGTCTACACTCGACTGCACATAACCGTCAGACACCGTTGCACGTCCGCGTTCGGGCCATGGGTTGTAGGTCACGTTCTGTGATGTTGAGAAACTGAGCGAAGGCAAGAGTGCTGCTTGGCTCTGCTTCACGTCTTCAATAGCGGAATATTCCTGCAATTTCGCCTTTTTGAGGGTAATGTTGTTGGCGAGGGCGTAGTCAACACAGTCTTTGAGCGACCATTGTCTTGCCGCGCATTCTCCTAAGGGCAACATAAAAAACAGCCCCGCGAGGCAAGTTATCCCATTTGTTTTCATATTTATATTATTTGTTTAACGTTTGGTGTTACAACTGTTCCGTTTTACAACGTTTCTGGCGTGTAATGCACTTTTTGCGCATATATGTGCTTGTCCCGTTTTGAAAATTAGATACGAAAAAGCGTAAAAAGGTTTATTTGGTCGTGCAGATATTAACAAAAGTTTTGAAAAAAGAACGATTGTTTATGCCGATGTAGACTATTTGGCCACCACGCTGACAATTTTTGGGGGTGGATGTGCATTTGCGTGGCATGTGTGTTGCGCATGGAGCATGTGCGTTCTTCATATGCTGCACGCACATGCTTCGTATGGTGTGCTTTGGCAGAAAACGGCCGTTTTTGCGGGTATCTTGCATGCAAAGTCGTGTTTTATGGCTTTTGTTGCATGAAAATCAAATATATGTTGTTTCGGGCGGAACCCTTTGAACAACAGTGAAATGTGCGCTTTTGTGGTTCGGCGGCAGTTTTTTGTTTTTGTGATTTGGATGAAAAAAGTGGCGAAAAAATTTGGTGGGGTTTCAGAAAAAGCGTACCTTTGCAACCGCATTTCAGGAAAAATGCTGAATACGACTGAATGTATTAAGCGTCCTTAGCTCAGTTGGTAGAGCAACTGACTCTTAATCAGTGGGTCTAGGGTTCGAGCCCCTAAGGACGCACAAAAGAGGAAACTTCTATGAAGTTTCCTCTTTTTCGTTATATATGTGTCGGTTGGCGCAAATATCCGTTAAAGCTTTGTTACAACAATTTTTTTTGATTATATTTGCAAGTCAAAAACTGTTTCGCGGCGTTAGGGTACAATGCCTTTTAGGGCTTGCGGACGGCGTGATTTGCAATTAAAAAGAAAACTGATATGCAACCTATATTTATAGCAGGCCCATGTGTCATAGAGTCGCAGGAGCTGCTTGACACAGTGGCTGAAAGACTCGTTGAAATAAACCGTCGTCTTGGCATTGATATTATATTCAAGTCTTCATTCGACAAGGCAAACCGCACTTCATTGAAATCGTTCCGTGGACCGGGACTTGATAAAGGCTTGCAGATGCTCGCCGACATTAAGTCGCGGTATGGACTGCGTGTGCTGACCGACATACATGAGAGCTGGCAGGCGAAAGCTGTCGGCGAAGTGGTTGATGTGATACAGATACCGGCATTCTTGTGCCGACAGACCGACTTGCTCGTTGAGGCTGCAAAGACAGGACGTGTGGTTAACATAAAGAAAGCGCAGTTCTTGAGCGGCAAGGATATGGCCTATCCCGTAGAAAAGGCTCTTGATGCAGGAGCCAAGGAGGTGTGGCTCACCGAGAGGGGCAACATGTACGGATACAACAACCTAGTGGTTGATTTCCGCAACATCCCCGACATGCTCTCCATAGTGCCCCGTGTGGTGATGGATTGCACGCACAGTGTGCAGCGGCCCGGAGGCGGCGGTGGATGCACATCGGGCGACCGCCGCTTTGTGCCGGCAATGGCAATGGCGGCAAAGGCTTTCGGCGCAACCGGCTATTTCTTTGAGGTTCACCCCGACCCGGACCATGCTTTGAGCGACGGCCCTAACATGTTGCAAATTGACGACCTTGAAGATTTGGTGAAAACCTTGAACAGTTGATGCGATGGACGTGAAATACATGGAAAAAATGAAGCATGTGCGTGAGTATGCCGCACAGTGCATAAAAGACGAGGCAGAGGCTCTTCTTGAGCTCGTGCCGCAATTGGACGAAAATTTCGACAAGTCGGTTGAACTGATAATAAGTTGCCGTGGCAAGGTGATTGTTACCGGCGTGGGCAAGAGCGGACACATCGGCGCGAAAATTGCCGCAACGCTGTCGAGCACGGGCACACCTTCGTTCTTCATAAACCCGCTCGACGTTTATCACGGCGACTTGGGAGTTATGACCCACGACGATGTGGTGCTGGCTATAAGCAACTCTGGGCAGACCGACGAATTGTTGCGGTTTATTCCCATGGTGTTGCACATGAACATACCGATTATTGGCATGAGCGGAAATCCCGACTCGCTTCTTGCCAAATATTCCACGGCACACCTTAACATAAAAGTGGCAAAGGAGGCCTGCCCGTTGAATCTTGCCCCGACAAGCAGCACCACTGCCACGCTGGCCATGGGCGATGCGCTGGCCGTGGCGTTAATGGAGGTGCGCGATTTCAAGCCCAAGGATTTCGCACAGTTCCATCCCGGCGGCGAGCTCGGCAAACGCCTTCTCACAACGGCAGCCGATGTGATGCGCACCGAAGACTTGCCCATTGTTCCGAAAACGATGAACCTTGGCGAGGCCATAATTCTCGTAAGCAAAGGCAAACTCGGACTTGGCGTGGCTCTTGACGAAGGCCGTGTCATAGGCCTGATAACCGATGGCGACATTCGCAGGGCAATGGAAAAATGGCAGGAGAAATTCTTCGACAAAACCGTGGCCGACATTATGACCACTACGCCGAAAATGGTGCTGCCCACCGCGAAGATAAGCGAAATACAGAAAATAATGAACCGCTATAAGATACACACCGTATTGGTGGTGGACGAGGAGAACCGCTTGAAAGGCATCGTTGACCATTATAGTTGTATGCTTTAACATGACAAATATGAAATTGCGAAGTTTCATTGTATTCTTTTTGTCGTGTATTGCATTTCAAAGCCACTCTACAACGAGCGACTCGCTGATTGTCAGCCAACTCAAGAATGAGGGCATCACGTTCTCGCACAACAACAGTGTCGTGTTGCTGATGAACGGTCAGGAAAAATTCGACGACATGTTCAAGGCCATACGTCAGGCCCGTAGCAGCGTGCATCTGGAGTATTTCAATTTCCGCAACGACTCCATTGCCCACATCCTTTTCGAATTGCTGGCCGAAAAGGCGAGCGAAGGGGTTGAGGTGAGGGCTCTTTTCGACAGTTTTGGCAATGAGTCGAACAACCGTCCGCTGCGGAAAGTGCATCTCGACTCAATAAGACAGTCGGGAGTGGAAATATATGAGTTTGACAAGATTCGCTTTCCGTGGGTTAACCATGTGTTTCACCGCGACCACAGGAAGATTGTGGTAATCGATGGCGAGATTGCTTATACGGGTGGAATGAATGTTGCCGACTATTACATAAACGGCACACAGCAAGTGGGCGAATGGAGAGATATGCACTGTCGCATTGAAGGCGACGGGGTGAACAGTCTGCAGTCGATATTCCTGCGTATATGGAACAAGACAACACGGCAGAACATAAGCGGCAGCAAATATTTCAGACCGTATGGAAACTCCAGCCACTTTACAGGACTGAAAGCCGACAGTTGTGCCTCTGCGGGCAAAAAGACAATTGGCATCGTAAACCGTGAACCGCTGGTTTCAAACGAAATTATACGCACGTTTTATGTCGATGCCATAAACGACGCTGCCGACAGCATAAAAATAGTTAACCCCTATCTCACGTTAAACCGGAAATTGAAGAAGGCATTGCGCAATGCCGTGAAACGTGGTGTGAAGGTAGAGGTAATGGTATCGGCACACAGCGACATTCCGCTCACGCCCGACTGTGTGTTCTACAATGTGCATAAACTGATGAAACACGGCGTTGACGTTTATATATACAAGCCCGGGTTTCACCACACGAAAGTGATAATGGTTGACGGAAAGTTCTGCACGGTGGGCAGTGCCAACCTCAATTCGCGCAGCTTGCGCTTTGACTATGAGGAGAATGCCGTGATTGTTGACCGTTGCACAACGAGACAACTGGACGCGATGTTTGATGCCGACAAAAAAGAAAGCTTCAAACTTACACCGCAGACATGGGATGAATTCCGCACGCCTTGGCAGAAATTTGTAGGTTGGTTCGCACATCTGCTCGCTCCATTCCTGTGAAAACACAAACGGGGAGGCTTTTGAAGCCTCCCCGTTTGTGTCGTTGGACGGTTTGAAATGCAGCTGACCGAAAGTTCGGCTGACGCAGGTTAAAGGATGCGTATTACTCTTATGCCCGTTTGCGACGGATGTTTCTGCATATACTGGTAAAGCGTCATGGGTTCTTCCACGACTTTTTTGTGAATCATCGATGCGTTGAGAAGATGCAGCCCGTCGCTGTGCCACACGGCAATGCCGATGTGCGATGTGTCAAGACCGTTCTTTTTGGTTACTATGGCAAGTATGTCGCCGTCGTGTATGGAGTTTCTGAAAGTGCGGTTGTTGGCAATCGCTTTTTTAGGAATGTATCGGTAGGTGCGTCCTGAAATTGCCTTCTCCGCCTTGCGTATGCCGTTGGTCAATGCCGTGTCGTTGGCAAGCATGGGATATTGGTCGCGGTGTGTGGACATGTAGTTGACGTTTATGTTTTGGACAGCGGTGAACGGATAGGCCGACGACTGTGTTTCTTTCACAAAACCTTTTCTGGTGTTTTCTTCTATCCATTGTGTGAAATAATGCTGACGGTTGACATACGACACTTCGCCATTGGCATATCTTATCATGCGCAGAAAATGTAGATAGTCGTTGAACGACGTCTTTGCCTGTTTTACACAATGGTAAATGGCAAGCACATTTTCAACGTAAGTTGTGCAGTCGAGCTCTTTTATGTTTACTACAAGCGTCTCTTTGGTGTTGCGGTCGAGGGTTTTTGCCACATAAGGAGTGCCTATGAGTTTCCGGGCTATGTAAAGAATGAGGTTGTTGGATTGTGGCTGTTTGGCCGCATCGTGCATGATGCGCATGATGACGGCACTGTCGGTGTCGCAAGTGGCGGCTAGTGCGTTTGCCTTTACTGCGGCAAACGAAAGCAGAAATGCAATGAGGACTATGAGTTTTGCTTTCATGTTTAATGGCTTTTGTCTTTTTAGTGATGGTGAGAAAATCATACCAAGTTATTTCTTCTTCACTTTCTTCTTTCCTTGTTTTCCGAAGTTGAAACCGACATACACATTCGTATTGCCGAAGAAATTGCTTGTGGAAAACTGCTTTTTCTTGTAATTGTATGAATGTATTATGGCACTTGCTCCGCAATACCATTTGGTGTTGTTCCACACAACGCCAAACCGTCCCACGCCGTCGATGTTGAGGTTTTTCATCGAGAAGTCGCGCAGCGAGAAACCTTTGTGCTTGGTGTCGCTTGTGGCTTGCTTATAGCCTACTGCCAACGACAACGACGCGGCAAACAGCCAGTTGTGGGCGAAGACCCAGTTATAGGCATATCCGCCCGACAGGGAGTAGTCGGTATAGCGTATCTTTCCGAAAGTAAGACTGCTGTCCATTCTCTCTTTGGCTATGCCTTCGCCCAGCTCGTCGGCCACGAGGTTGTAAAGTTTGTTCCAGTCTACGCTTAACGTGTGGTGTGAATAGCCTAACCCCACGAGAGGCGAACCGCAGCTTTTTCTTTGCACTGTGCTTTGGCTGAAGGCAGCCGGATAGGAAAACTTGCGGTGATTGAATATGTAGTAAAGATTAAAACCCTTGATGCCGACACGAAGTCCGTCATATTTTCGGTTTCTTATGTTTCTTGTGTCGATGTCGTCGCCGAGCGAAAGTTCTTTAATGCGGTAGTCGGCACCCGATTTTCTGTAAAAGAGGTCGATGCCAATTTGTGAACTGTATAGGCTAAGGTCGAATTCCTTTTTGTTGTTATTGCCTTTCAGATGCTTGAAGTCGAGCGTATATCCGAGAAAAATCCAACGCCAACCAAAGTATGGGCCAACTTTCGACGTGAGGCTGGGAGAAAAAGAAAAGTCGTTGCCGCGTTGGCTTCTGATGCGGTAGCGTTCATAACTGTTGGTGTTTTGCAGCATGAACGTGAAGTTGTAGTGTTGCGGCTCAATATAGTTGGTGTCTACTTTGCTGAATTCCTTCACAAATTTGTACACGTTCTGCACCGCACGCTTGAAGAATGGACGTTTCAGGCGTGTGCTGTCGGTTTGTGCCCTGCATCCTGACGATGCCAAAGCTGCAACCAACAAGGACAGTGCTATGTGGCGCAACGACATGAGAACGGTTGTTAGAGTTTGCCGAGAATTCTGTCCATAACCCAGTTAACGGGAGTGGCACTAACGCTCGTGCAGTTGCAGATGCCTATACCCTGCAAGTCTTCAATAACCGACTTGATTATGGGCAACTGCACATAGGGCGGATTGGGCACGCTTATGCTTGTGGCACCGTCGCTTGTCACCAACAAAATGGGGTCGTAGTTGTAGATTGAAAACGACAGCATGCCTTTGTCGCCAATCACTTCAACGCAGTCTTCCTTGGCACTTTTGTGGCCGGCGAAGCACCATGAACCGCTGCCCGGAACTCCGTTTTCAAACATGAAACTTGCACTTATGCTGTCTTCTGCCTTGTAAAGATGTGCTCTGTTGGCGCAATATCCATGCGCTCTTGTTATAACTCCGAATATATATTGCAGGAGATCGAGCTGATGGGGAGCCAAATCGTAGAAATATCCGCCGCCTGCAATGTCGGGTTGTAGCCTCCATGGCAGGTTGTGCGAGCTTTGGTAGTCGAGATCGCGGGGAGGAACCGAAAATCTTATCTGTACGTTTGCGATATTGCCTATTGTGCCCGAATTAATAATCTGTCTCACTTTCTGAAAATAAGGAAGGTAACGTCGGTAGTAGGCAACAAAGCACGGCACTCCGGTAAGCTCGCTTATGCGGTTGATTCTCGCACAGTCTTCATAGCTGGCAGCCAATGGTTTTTCAATGTAGACGGGCTTTCCCGCTTTCATTGCCATTATGGCAAATGTGGCGTGGCTTGACGGTGGTGTAGCTATGTAAATGGCGTTGACATCGGGATCGTCGATAAGTTCTTGCGGGTCGGTGTACCATTTGGCTATGTTGTGGCGCTTGGCGTATGACTTTGACTTCTCGGCATTGCGGCTCATCACGGCAACAACATGCGAGCCGGAAACCTCGTTGAATGCAGGCCCCGATTTCTTTTCGGTCACTTCTCCGCAACCTATGAATCCCCATTTTATTTCTTTCATGTTGTGAAGGGCTTTATTTATGGTTGTTATGGGTTTCAAGCCAATGGTCGATAAGTATGCGTGCAAGGCTCAGTTTTTCGGGTATTGTAGGCAGGGCGTCCTTGTGAAACCAACCGCCGGTGGCAAGTTCGGAGTATTGCAGATGTATGTCGCCGCTCTCATATTCTGCATAGAACCCCACCATCAAGCCGCATGGGTATGGCCAAGGCTGCGATGCGTAGTATTGCAGGTTTTTGATTGTAAGCGATGTCTCCTCTTTCACTTCGCGGCAGACAGCTTCTTCGAGCGTTTCGCCGGTTTCAACAAAGCCTGCAATTAGACCGTAGAAATTGCTCTTGAAATTTTTTGCGTGCACCAACAGCAGTTCATCGCCTTTGTGTATGAGCACGATGATGGCTGTGGCCAATTGCGGCCACATGGTTTTTCCGCATTTTGTGCATTTCTTTGAAATCTCGGTATTCATTGTGGTCGGTGCTCCACAGGCTCCGCAGAAGCGTGTGTTGGAGTCCCAATAAAGCAATTCGTGGCATTTTCCGGCCTTTAAGTAAAGTTTGTAGGGCAGCTTGTAGTAAGACTTGCGCAAACCGCACATTTCATAACGGCTGCTCTGTTGTATGGGAGAGTCTACTCTGTAGGCCTTCATTTGCACGCCGTCGTCTGACGACGATATGTCCATTACATGCGTGTCGGCATTTATTTGTGTCGGCGCGTCAACCTGGCAAGGAATGGTGTAGGTGTCATCCTCTTGCTTTTCAAGAAGAACTTCGTCGTTGTAAAAAACAAACCAAAGGTTCATATATTGTCGCATTTAAGAAATTTGTTGTGCAATTCAATTTCCATGCCTGGCCGTTTCTCGGGGTATGGGGCATGAAAAATGGCTTGCTACTTGTTGGGTATGTTTTCTTTTATCAGTCCGTGGCGGTATGCGTAGAGCAAACTTTCAAGGTCGGCAATTTGCTTTCCGAGTTCCATGCCTATGTCGGTGTCGGCCACACGCATCCTGTGCGAGGCCATTTCCACTATTTGTGTGGTGCTTTTTATGTCGGTGCATTTCTGCACGGCATCGGTAGTGCTCGTGAAAGGTTCGTGCTGCACCAACACAAAACCACGGCTGTGATAAACCAAAGTGTAGCCGGCGATGCCCGTCTCTTTGTGGTAGGCCTCTGAAAATCCGCCGTCGATAACCATGAGTTTGCCGTTGGCCTTTATCGGGTTTTCGCCGTTGCAGACATGTACGGGCACATGTCCGTTGATTATGTGCCGATTGTTGCCCACAAGTCCGAAAGCATCCATAATTCTGTCAACTATGCATTCCTCGTTGCGCAGGCGGAAATAATTTCCTTTCACCTCGTTATGCGTGTCTTTGTCGGCAATGAAATACCGCTCAAATGTGGCCATCTTCGATTTGTCGAACAACGGGCTGTCTGGGCCGCACCACAGATAAAGGAAATAGTCAGTGGCATAAGAGCGTTCTTCTTTGGTAGTGTCGTCCTGGAAAGCAGAGCGTATCATCATGCCGATGTTCTGCAACAAATCCATTCCGTGGAATGTGTTTGATGGGCTTATTTCTACATCTTTAAGTGTACCGTCGTCGTTCAAAGGAATAGAGGCATGGAAAAGAAGGTTGTTGTTGTATATTGCATACATGCAACCATGCTGAAGAAGCAATCTGATGTGTTTGTGCAATTTCTCGCTTATCTGGAAAGAGTGGTGCAACTTAGCCATAAGTTGCTTTTCTTCCGGGGTAAGTTCGTTGGGATTGTCGGGTGAAATGGTGGGGAAGGAGTTGCTTTTCAGACTGTAGGTGTTGCCGTCGAGTTGTATCGTTCCTTTCTCGTAGTCGATAAACTTGAACAGTTCACGGTTTTGCATGCCCCATTGCGGATGCTTTTCGTAGATTGCCGCCTCCTCTTTAAATTGTATAATGGTTATTGCCTTGTGCATCAAGGCAATGAGACGTTGCGACTTTTCGTCGATATGGAGCGATTCCGACGAAGACAATTTGGGAATGAATTCCTTGCAGGGATCATCTCCGTAGGTTTCCATTGCGAATGTTGCAAGAGGCACGAGGTTTATGCCGTAGCCCTCTTCAAGTGTCGTGAGGTTGGCGTAGCGCAGCGACAGGCGTATGACATTGCAGATGCAGGCGTTGTTTCCGGCAAGTGCACCCATCCAAAGAATGTCGTGGTTGCCCCACTGTATGTCCCAACTGTGATAGCGCGAAAGGGTGTCCATGATGATATGTGCCCCTGGGCCTCGGTCGTAGATGTCGCCGAGGATGTGCAGTTGGTCGATAGAAAGACGCTGTATGACATTGGAAATGGCGATGATGAAATCGTCGGCCCGGCCTGTTGATATTATGGTGTCGATAATGACATTCACATAGTCGGCTTTGTTGGCATCGTCGGTGCGCTCGTGCAAGAGCTCTTGTATGATGTAGCTGAAGTCTTTAGGCAACGATTTCCTTACCTTTGAACGCGTGTATTTGCTTGACACGAGGCGGCAAATCGACACAAGTTGATGGATTGTGATGTGATACCAGTCGTCGAGATCGTTTTCTGTGGCTTTGATTAATTCAAGCTTTTGGTCGGGATAATATATAAGGGTGCACAGCTCACGCTTGTCGCTTTCGCGCAAAGTGTTGCCGTACAGTTCGTTCACTTTCCTCTGTATGTTGCCCGAGGCGTTCTTTAAAATATGCTGGAATGCCTCGAACTCTCCGTGTATGTCGGCCAGAAAATGTTCAGTACCTTTGGGCAAATTCATAATTGCCTGCAAGTTTATTATCTCGGTGCTTGCTTCGGAGATGTTCGGAAATGATTGCGACAGAAGCTGCAGATACTTTAAGTCGTTTATTGTTGGGATGTTGTTCTTCTTCATGTCGGCCATATTTAAAAGTTGGTGATGAGGCTTTCTATGTGCCTTGCTTGTTTGTCGTCGGTTGCGGCAATAGGCATAAAGCCTTCTGTAAGTGTAGAGTTGTTGTTCAAGACATACATCATTCTCGACGCAAATGTTATTATACCTGCTTTTTTGAGCGTTGTTGACATCTTGTCTTCGTCGTAGTTGTTGGATGTCAGATAGTCGGCAAGGTCTTGCAATAATTGCCGTGGTAGGTTACCACGCCGTAGCAGATGTTTTATATATAATAACTTGAAACAGATTGTTTTTATTGTGTCGTCGTTGACTTTCTTGCGTTTCAGAAAAGAAACGATGTGTTTTCTTGTCAGGCGTTCATTGTCGTCAATTACTTTCTTGTACATCTCAACCGCTTTGTCCGTCATTTCTTCACTGGAAATGAGCGAAGTCTGGCATGCGTTGTTTATGCAATATATTTTGGTTGAGTTGCCGCGGCCTTTTATCAAGGTCTTTTCTGTGTCGCCGCATACATGCAGTCCCGTTGCCAAACGACTGATTTTACGGTTGAAAAATTGTCTTCTTGGCGATTTTACAAGTCTTGTTGAGGCCGGAAGACCTTCTATGCAAGTGAATACGACAGGTATTCCGCGCTTGACAAAATGCTTGCAAATTCGGGTGTATGAGCTGTTCCATGTGCCAAAGATATGCACTACATCAGGAAAATCGTCGGCTACGGTAATGCCTTCTGCTTTTTCTGATGTGTGCTTAAGCGTTTCATACATTTCAAAGTTTATGTATTCTCGCTTGTTTCTTGTTGGCGCTATGAAACTTATTCTCATAACTTGTGCGTTGTAAAGCCAGTCTTGTCTGTATTTATGTATTTTAGTGTGTCCTTCACACCGTTCCACAAAAGACTGATTTCATAGGGCACAATCCGTATTTTCTGCATTGGTTCGTTGAATGACTTGAATTTTTTGTTGGCGATTAACGTCCTTGCTGTGACCGAAAGGACTATCGACAATATGGAAACTGCAAGCAAAATCCACCTGTGAGTAACTGCCGAGAATGCACAAGCACCAATAGCCAAGATGTAGTTGAAGTGCATGGCGAAGCAGTCGGCAAATGTAAGCAGACGATAGGGGAACGGTGTCCTCATATAATGCCTTATGTGCATGTAATACATATTCTTGTCAGTCCAACCTTTTTTCGTGGGTGCGTCTTCTCTTACCGAGCCTTCGTATGATGTCTCTACCAAGGTGTTGCCTTGCTTGGCATACTTGTTTACGACGAAATCATATTCTCCGTTGCGGTATTGAAGGTTGCCTCTGTAACCATCTCCGTTTACGAACATGCTCTTTCGGAATGCAATATTCGTTCCGTTTGTGCGGTATGCAGTGCCGCGCCGCGCCTGATTCATAAGATAACACATCGTGTGCAGTCTCACAAAACGGTAGAACGGTTTTGCAGTTGAGGCGTAGTTGCTGTACCCGATAACCATGTCTGTGTCTTCTCCAAAGTTCCGTGCCATGGCTTTTAGCCAAGTGTCGGTTTGGGGGGCGCATTCGGCGTCAAGCAGAATAACCCATTCATTCTTTGCGGCTTTTACTCCGAGTGAAACCGACAGCTTCTGTTTGCTCATAAACAAGGAGTGGGCCGGAACAAAAGTGCTTCGCAGTTTCGGGCTATTGCTGTAATGGCTGACTATGGCTTCTGTTGCCAAATCGCCCTGTTCCGACACCACTATCACCTCAAAGCCTGGCTCATAGTCCTGTGTCAGTATAGCAGGCAGGTGTAAATCCAATGCTTCTGCATTGTTATGTGCAAGTATTACTACCGATATGGGCTCGTAGCTATCTGCCGAAATCGTTGACTTGCCGTTGTTGCTTGTTTTTCGCAGAAACGGATTGGCAAGTACTGAGAGCACGGCGGACAGAATGACGACGCTACCAAAAATCAGTGTAAGTGTATCTATAATCATAAATCTTCAGATGTGTAGCCCTTGGGAAGCGGGCGGCAATTGTATTGGCTCGCCATTATTTCGCCGTAGGCTCCTGCCGAACGTATTGCCATCAAGTCGCCACGATGGCATTTGTTGAGCTCGATGGCTTTTGCAAATACATCGCTTGACTCGCAGATTGGCCCCACAACGTCATATGTTTCCTTCTCGTCGTGGCTTGAAAGATTCTCTATTTTGTGCAATGCCTGATATAGTGCAGGGCGAATTAAATCGGTCATACCTGCATCTACAATGGCAAACTTCTTGAAACTGCCCTGCTTCACATACAACAGTCTTGTGATGAGAGTGCCGCACTGGGCAACTACCGAGCGTCCCAATTCGAAATGAAGGGTTTGCTCGGGGCGCAGATTGAGGTGCTTGGCATAAGTGTCGAAGTATGCCTTGAAGTCAGGGATAGGTTCTTCTTGCGGGTGGTCATAGCTTATTCCAAGGCCACCGCCTACATTTATGCTTCCAACCTTTATTCCGGCACGTTCCAACTTGTTCTGCAAATCGTTTATACGGTTGCACAGAGCCTCGAAATCGCCCATGTCGGTTATTTGTGAACCAATATGGAAATGAAGTCCGACAAACTCCACATTCTTCATGTTTGAGGCTTCTTCAATGACATTTTCCATATCTTCCATGGCAATGCCGAATTTGTTTTCGGCCAATCCGGTGGTGATGTTGGCATGTGTGTGT
Source organism: Dysosmobacter segnis (assembly GCA_963602915.1). Classification (GTDB taxonomy): domain Bacteria; phylum Bacteroidota; class Bacteroidia; order Bacteroidales; family Bacteroidaceae; genus Prevotella. The sequence goes on from CAVCLB010000004.1 coordinate 69,151, forward strand.
GCCCCGATATTCGGGTTGATACGGAATGCCACTTTCGCAATTTTTCCCTTTTCACCGGCAAGTTCGTTTATCACTTCCAGTTCGGGAATACTCTCCACATTGAAGCAGGCAATGTCTTTGTCAAGTCCGAGGTTTATTTCCCAGTCGCTTTTTCCTACTCCTGCATACACTATTGATGCTGGACGGAAACCTGCACCGATAGCGGCATTTATCTCACCGCCGCTTACGCAGTCGGCACCGAAGCCATACCGGCTTATGAGCCGCAACACTTTCTCGTTGGCATTGGCTTTTACTGCATAGTGCACGACAAAGTTCTTGTGCTTTCCTGCTTCTTTGCTTATCGTGTCAAGAGTCTTGCACAGCAAGTCGGTGTCGTAATAATAGAACGGGGTTTTGATTTTGTTGAAATTATCTACTGGAAACATCTTTTGTATGGTAATGCACACATCGGTGTGCCGGTGTTAAATGTGAATTGGATAAACAATATACATGTGACACCGTTATTGGTGTCACATGTCATGCTGTAGTGTGTTTTCTCTGCTTTTTATTTTGCCTTGTCGCTTTTGGCGAAAAGGGTGTTGCTCAAGCTTTGAAGAGCCCGTTTCTTGTCAGACTCTTTTATGAGGAACGATATGTTGTAGTTAGACCCGCCGTATGAAATCATTCTTACGGGAATGTCTTTCATTGCATCAAGCACAATGGTTTCAAATCCGATATTGCTCCAGTCCAAGTCTCCCACGACGCAGACAATGCACATGTCGGTATCGACAGTCACTGTTCCGTATTTTTTCAGCTCGTCAACGATGTCGTTCAGGTGCGAGCAGTTGTCTATGCTCATGGATACGCCCACCTCGCTGGTTGTTATCATATCGATGGGAGTTTGGTAGCTCTCGAAAATCTCGAACACTTTGCGCAGAAATCCCGTAGCGAAAAGCATGCGGCTCGACTTTATCTTTATAGCCGTGATATTGTCTTTTGCAGCAACGGCCTTTATTTTACCCTTTATCAGCACGTTGTCGATGATTGTGCCTTCGGCTTTCGGGTCGAGAGTGTTTTTGAGTCTGACGGGAATACCAGAGTATTTTGCCGGCTGCACACATGTTGGGTGCAGTATCTTCGCTCCGAAATAGGCCAATTCAGCAGCTTCTTCAAAGTTCAGCTGGTGTATGGCTTCAGTCTTGTCTACGATTCTCGGGTCGTTGTTGTGCATACCGTCGATGTCGGTCCATATCTGAATTTCATCGGCAGGGAGCGCGGCACCAATCAGCGAAGCTGTGAAATCGCTTCCTCCACGTTGCAGGTTGTCAACCTCGCCGTAAGCGTTGCGGCAGATGAATCCCTGTGTAATATAAATCTGGTAGCCTTCGTTTTCTTTCATTACAGCACCGAGCTTCTCTTTTATATAATGTGTGTCGGGCTCGGAATTCTTGTCGGTGCGCATGAAATCGAATGCCGACAGAAGCTTAACCTTTACTCCTTTCTCCAACATATAGTTGGTCACCATGTTGGTGCTTAGTATTTCGCCTTGCGCCACGATATTCTTCTCCTCGAAGCTCGTGAACAGATCTTTTGTGAAAGAGCGCAGGTAATTGAACTCGCTTGTCAGAAATTCGCGTGTCATCGACTTGTATTCTTCGGTGGAATACAACTCTTCAACATGTTGCATGTATTTCTTCTCAAGGCTGTTTATAATCTCATTCGCCCCGTCGGAGTTCTTCTTATAGAGATAGTTGGAAATTTCCACAAGTGAATTTGTCGTTCCTGACATTGCGGACAGGACAACGAATGTCTGTTCACCACTTTCGCATACCATTGATGCAACAGACTTCATGCGTTCCGGGGTACCTACTGACGTACCGCCAAATTTCATTACTTTCATCCTGATATTTGTTTATTTGTGCTGTTATGTTGCGGCAGTTACGTTGCATCTGCACCAATTGCCACATTCTACACAGCAGCGTGTCATTGTTTTTTTTCTGTTTTCATCCTATTTGTTGTAATCGTCTGTAATGTCGGTGAAACATCCGTTTTCGCATTTGTAGACGTATCCTGGATATTTACCGATTATTCCCAAATTGTGGGTGGAGATAATTACGGATGTCCCGGTATGGCTTATGTCGTATAAAAGACTTATTATCTGTTCGGCAGTGTCGGGGTCAAGGTTTCCCGTTGGTTCGTCGGCCACAATCAGTTGCGGACTGTTGAGTAGTGCGCGGGCAATAGCCACGCGTTGCTGTTCGCCGCCTGAAAGCTCGTGCGGAAATCTGTTTTCTTTTTCGGCCATGCCCACCAGCGACAGTACTTGGGCTATGCGTTCATCAATGTCTTTACGCTTTTTCCATCCTGTTGAGCGCAGTACGAATTCAAGATTCTGTTTGACGCTGCGGTCGTGAAGAAGCTGAAAATCTTGAAATATAATGCCCATTTTCTTGCGCAGTGCAGGTATCTCGCGACGTTTTATTGATAGGAGATTGTGACCAAGCACCTCTGCCTTTACCGAATTGGCTTTCTTGAAATCCAATTCGCAATACAGGGTCTTCAATAACGAAGTCTTTCCCGAGCCCACCTTGCCGATAATGTACACAAGTTGGTCGGTGTCCACTTGCAAATTTACATTGCCGAGCACCTGCTCGTCGGCTTGAAATATATTGGCTTCTTGATATTCTATTAACATACTAACCCCTTTTCCAGTTAAGTTGTCTTGCCGTAAGCCTGTGGCTTCAGTTTTCTCGCGTTTGGCATTTGTCATTACGGCAACCTTGCACAACTTTGTTGGCAAGGCGTAGGGGTGTAGTAGACATCCCCGACAGACCATCGGGCACAAAGTTACAAATTTTCTTTCTAATATATTGTTTGTTACATTATTAATATTGTGCCTCCATGCAACAATGTCACAATATTTATTATGTATGTGTGCTGTCTCCTTTTGCAGGGCTTTGCAATGATGTTGTGCACTGCAGGTATATCTCGTCGAATATGCGTCGCAGTGCAACACGGTCGTTTATCGTGTTTCTTATTTCGTTGAGCTTGGTTTCGTTGGGGGAGTGTGCAATCCAAAGGCGTATATAGCCGTGGCTGGAATATTTCTCTTCCATGTGTGCCACAAACCTTAACCATTGCTCCTCGCCGTTCTTTTCGGGGTAGTGTTCGAGCCCATATTCAATGGCTCGCGTGAAAACCTCTCTCGGATCAAGGTCGCGGTCGGCTTCGGCTATTATCTTTCCGTATATGTTGCGAGGCGTGTGCGAAGCAGATGCACGGTGATCTTCCACTGCCTCTTTCATTATGCGTATCTGTTCGTCGCTGAACCAACGCTTCAGTCGTTTGTCGGCAAGCAGTATCTTGCCGCTCAGAATGTGATGCGCAGCGCGTGGTCCCGACAGCCCCAAGTCGTGGTAGGCTGCTATCGTGTATGCCATGTCAACGTCAACCCCAACCGATACTGCAAGATTCAACGAGTTTTTTATGACCCGACTTACATGGCCCAGTCGATGTGCTTTGTCGAATGCGTTGTATCTTGGAAGAATGTTCTGTTCGACAAACTCCATTAAATCGAGGCTTACGGTGCGTCTTGTCATAGTGATGCAATTACAATAATTTGCAAAATTAATCTATTATGGCTAATTTTGCAAGAACAATCAACCAATTGTTTATGGACGACAAAAAGATTTCAGTTAATTCGGCAAAGGCTTGGCTGCTTGCATCCAGACCTAAAACTCTCATAGGTGCAGTAATTCCAGTTATGATAGGAATAGGGTGTGCGGTGTCGTCTTTCGGTCAACAGGTGAGGATTATACCGGCTTGTCTGTGCCTTCTGTTTGCGTTTGTCATGCAGATCGACGCTAATTTCGTGAACGACTATTTCGACTACATGAAGGGAACCGACGACGAAACGCGGCTCGGACCTAAGCGTGCCTGTGCTCAGGGGTGGATTACGGGCGCTGCAATGCGTCGCGGCATTGCCGCCGTGTCGATACTTGCTTGTCTTGTGGGGCTTCCCTTGGTGATGTATGGCGGAATTTACATGATATTGGTGGGCTTTGCCTGCCTGTTGTTCTGCTTTGTCTACACTGTGTCGTTTTCTTATCTCGGACTTGGCGATTTGCTGGTCCTTGTGTTTTTCGGCATTGTTCCGGTGTGTCTCACATATTGGCTGATGTCGCCGCATCCCTTCACCACGGGCATACCCGTTGGGGTGGTGGCTAATTCGGTGGCTTGCGGTCTGGTGATTGACACCATGTTGTTGGTGAACAATTACCGTGACATCGACAACGACAGGCGTTCAGGCAAGAACACTTTGGTTGTGCGGATTGGCCGTAGACCTGCCGAAATTCTGTTTCTCTTGCTTCCGTTTTGTGCCGTTATTATCAATGTGGCCTTTTGCGGACATCGGTTAAGCGTCCTTTCTTTTTTGCCGGTGTTGTATCTGCCGTTGCATATAAAGACATATTTAATGATGAAACAAATAGGCAAGGGTAGGGCGTTGAACGGCATTCTTGGCGAGAATTCGCGCAACATGCTTGTTTATGGCATTTGGGAAACCTTGGCCATCGTCTTTGGATAATTCATCCTTACTGTAATAAACAAAAGAGCCGGCAATGCAATGATGCGTTGTCGGCTCTTTTCGAACATTGGTTATTATTATTTTGCTTCAATCAAAAGCACTCTGCTTGAATAGTCGTTGAGCTTGTTGTAGTCTACATCGTGCGTGTAGGGTATTTCCAGACCGTTGCTCATAAGATATTCTCCGCTGAAAGTCTTGCCCTCAAAGCTTAATGGTTTGTTGTCTATGCGCACAAGTTCGCTCACAGTGTACTGCTTGTTGGGGTCGAGTCCGGCCATTTTTACACGCGGTATGTGCTGGTTTACAAATGTCTCTGTCTTCCACCAATAGAACACTGCTTTCGATTTTGCATCATCTACATACATGAGCGACGCTGCTCCGAGATGGTCGTAGGGCGACAGCAGACGGTAGATGTTGCCGAACTGCACCACCGGGCGTATCTGTTTGTAGGAAGATATTGCGCGTTTGCACAACTCTTTCTCTTCGTCGGTCATGTTCTTTGGCTGTATCTCCATGCCGAGTCTGCCGCTCATGGCTACGTCAATGCGGAACTTCAGCGGTATGGTGCGGAATGTCTGGTGGTTGGGAGCAGCACTTATGTGTGATCCCATGGCTATGGCCGGGTAGAAATATGAAGTGCCCCACTGCATGTAGATGCGTTGCAGCGCGTCGGTGTTGTCGCTCACCCAGAACTCGTCGAAATATGGCAGAATGCCCCAGTTGGCCCTGCCGCCGCCGCTAGCGCATGCTTGTATCGTGAGGTCGGGATATTTCTCTCTTATCTTCTTGCACACGTTTATGAAGCCACGGTGATAGTCTATGTTGAGGTGGCTTTGCTCATCGGCCGACAGATATTGTGAGCCATAGCTGCTCATGTCCATGTTGGCATCCCATTTTATATAGTCTATGCCGGGATGTTTGCTCATCATGTCGTCTACTACACTGAAAACAAAATCCTGCACTTTTGGATTCGACAGGTCGAGCACCAATTGCGTGCCGCCGCGTCCGAGCACGAGTTCGCGGCGCGGAGCCCTTATCACCCAGTCGGGATGTTTCTCAAACAGTTCGCTTGTGGTGTTGGTCATTTCGGGTTCGAGCCATATTCCGAATTTCACTCCTTTTTTCTTGGCTTCCGAAATCAGTCCGTCAATGCCGTTGGGCAATTTGCTGGTGTCAACAACCCAGTCGCCGAGCGACGAATTGTCGGTGTTTCTCTTATACTTGTCGCCAAACCATCCGTCGTCCATAACAAACAGTTCGCCGCCCATAGAAGCTATGTCGTCCATCATCTGTGACATGCCTTCTTCATTTATGTTGAAGTACACGCCTTCCCAACTATTCAGCAATATCTTGCGTTGCTTGTCTCCATGGGCCAGCATATATTCGCGTCCCCATTTGTGGAAATTGCGGCTCACACCGCTTAATCCCTCTTCGCTGTATGAAAATGCCGTGACGGGAGTGGCGAATTTCTCGCCTTTACGGAGCCGGTATTCGGAGTTATACTCGTCGATGCCAGCGAAGAACTGGTGGTATTCGCTGTCGTTTGTGTTGATGCGCAGTTTGTAATTGCCGCTGTAGCACAAGGCCGCGCCTATAACCCGTCCGTCGTTTTCGTGGGCTTTGCCGTCGAGCGAAAACATCACTTCGGCGTGCGAAGTGTGCGCATTTCGCGTTCCGTCGCGGTTTTCTATTACAAGCGTTCCTGGTTTCAGCGGCTCTTCGCTCACTTGAGCCTCGTTGGCCCACGACCCGTAAAGGTGTGAAACCCATACGTTGCCGCGTCTTATCGGAAGATAAGATGAGGCAAACTGCCGCAAGGTAACAACCTTGTTTTCTTCGTTTGATATTTCAGACCAGCTCTCGATGATGTCCACGTCAGAGTAGGCACGGTAGCACACGGTGACATAAAGCGGATAAACCAAGTCTTTCATCTTTATGCGCAGCGTCTGCGAATGGCCGTCCTGTGCACGGTCGATGCTCTCTACCCCAAGTTTCAGAGTAAGGTTTCCGTCGGCGTGACGCACGGACAATGCAGCCTCCGACGCACCGCTCAACCCGAATGTCGGGTAGGCATCGTGTGTGGTAGGATTGCCGAACGTAAGGTTCTCAATGTCGGATGCCGATAGACGGCAACCGTAATAGACAAATTTCAGTGGTTCGCCCTTTGTGGCATCGACAACTATTGATGTCGTCGGTGTCGACAAACTCAGCTTTTCTGCTTGCGCCGTGGTGCATATGGGCAAGGCAAGTAATGCAACGATTAAGTGTTTCCAGTTATTTTTCATTTTGTTTGATTGTTTGACAAAAACCTTTTCAAGGCTTTGTATTGTTGGTTGGAGATTTTGCACAAAGATACACATAAATTTCAATAGATGCTAATACTATTTTAACAAGTGGTTGCCTGTTGCCCACAAAAGCGTTTCGTGGAAAAGCACCGTGCAGCCATGGCCACTCAAATAGTGTGTCTACACCTTATATTATATAGCTTTGCATGGTGGCCGGTTTATGCGCGGGCATATAATTGCTTACGATTTCCCACATGTTATTGCCAAACTTTAACTGGGCTGAAATAATTTCTTCGGCAAATATTCATGTTTTCAATTTTAAGTATTAACTTTGTAAACAAAAGAAAGCCTTGTCTGCAATGGAGAAAACGTAGCGATAGCCGTTTCTTCATGTAAACTAACGGGTAACGGTTTTAATGCGTGTGTCAACATCGCGTATTTTTATTTATTGATATATTATGGCACAAAATATTTTTAGAGGCTTAGGCATCGCGCTGATAACCCCTTTCACTTCGGAAAGGGATGTTGACTATAAGGCACTTGCACGCTTGGTTGAATATCAGATACAGAACGGTGCTGATTTTCTGTGCATACTTGCTACGACAGGCGAAACTCCTTGCCTTACAAAAGAGGAAAAGCTCGAGATAAAGAATCTTGTGGTTTCAATCAATCACGGGCGCGTGCCCATTCTTATGGGATGTGGAGGCAACAATACGCGCGCCGTTATTCAGGAAATACACGATACCGACTGGAACGGCATTTCGGGCATACTAAGTGTATGCCCTTATTACAACAAACCTTCGCAGGAGGGACTTTACCAGCATTTCAAGGCAATAGCCGAGTCGAGCCCGCTGCCGATAGTGCTTTACAATGTTCCGGGGCGTACGGGTGTCAATCTGAAGCCGGAAACGACTGTAAGGCTCGCTACCGATTGCGAAAACATCATAGCCATAAAGGAAGCGAGTGGAAGTTTGGAGCAGGTTGACGAAATAATAAAGAACAAGCCGTCGCGTTTTGATGTAATAAGCGGCGACGATGCTCTGACATTCTCAATGGTGGCAAGTGGCGCGGCAGGAGTTATCTCGGTTATAGGCAATGCCCTGCCAAAGGAATTCTCGCGCATGATACGTCTTGAGTTTAACGGCGAATATGAGGCGGCACGCAAGATACACCATAGGTTCACCGAGCTTTACACTCTGCTGTTTGTCGATGGAAATCCGGCCGGAGTGAAGGCTCTGTTGCACGAGATGGGATTTATAGAGAATGTTTTGCGCCTGCCGCTTGTGCCCACGCGCATAACCACATTGCAGAAAATGTCTGACATATTGAAGACATTGAAGATTTGAATTCGTAAGGCAACACCCCATGCCGTGTCGGTGCGACTGCATCTAGGCATGGGGCAACGTTGCACATTTGCCGTTTGCAAAAATGCGTTGGCCTATGCGTAACAGGTTGGTGTTTTGGCCTGTGCTTGTTCTTCTCACACTCGCATTGTTTGTCTTGAACATTGTCTATGGAGCTGTGCACATTCCCATAGGCGATGTGTTGCGTGTGCTTGTATCGGGTGGGCACGACGACGGAAGCCTGTCGTTCATTATCCTCCAGTCACGGTTTCCAAGGGCGGTAGTAGCTCTTTTGTGCGGCAGCGCATTGTCGGTGTGCGGTTTCATGCTCCAAACCATCTTCCATAATCCCCTTGCCGACACGTCGTTGCTTGGCATAAGCAGCGGTGCGGGCATAGGCGTTGCTTTTGTAATGCTTCTGTTTGGAGGCAGTATAAGCATTGGTGCTCTCAGTGTGGGGGGCACATTGGCTGTGCTTTTGGCGGCCTTTGCCGGGGCAGCCGCAGTGGCTTTCCTCATGTTTTCGCTTGCTTCAGTGGTGCGAAGCAATGTCGTGTTGCTCATATTCGGCATAATCATAAGCTATCTGGCTTCGTCGGTAATTCTTCTACTCGATTTCTTCGCATCGAAAGACGGCTTGCAGTCGTTTGTAGTTTGGGGCATGGGCAGCTTCGACAACGTGTCGTCAAGTCAATTGCCGTGCTTTTCTATTATCATACTGGTGGGTCTCGCCTTGTGCATGATGCTTGTGAAACCGCTCAACGCAACCTTACTGGGCACAAACTATGCCGAAAATCTTGGCATCGACACACGCCGTCTGCGCAATAAGGTGCTTGTCGTTGCCGGCCTTCTGTCGGCTGTCACCACGGCCTATTGCGGTCCGGTGACTTTTCTGGGGCTTGCCGTACCGCACATCACGCGCATGGCCTTGCGGTGCGACGACTTCAGAACGCTGCTGCCGGCGTCGGCACTTGTGGGCGGTGCATTGTCGCTTTTGTGTTGCTTGTGTTGCTACCTTCCGTCAGAAGGCGGCTGTTTCCCAATAAATTTCATTACCCCGGTAATCGGCGCACCCGTAGTTTTTGCGGTTATATTGAAGCGCAAAATATAGCAAAACACATGAAAAGTCCGGATTCGTATAATGGTTAAATCCCACGAAGTTTTGCGGGATTTGGTTGACGTCGGATGCGTAGCCGTTGCTTATGGCGGCTGCTGCACGAGCGTTGACCGTCTGCGTTACGCATGTATTCCTTTTGGTGCACGCGGCGAGTAAGATGAAGATATGTTGTAAACTCCCTAAAAATGACAACCGACTTGAACTAGAAAAACTGGATGGTAAACTACTGCATGACTTTGAACAAATCATTGATGATTGGCACAACCGAAAGGCAACCGTCCTCGCAAGTCAGTTACCGATGGCTGACTGGTACAATGTCTTTCAAAGCGAGCTCATTGCAGAGGCTTGCCTGGACAGAATCGTGCATAAAGCGATGAAGTATGCCTTTTGGGGCGCGAGTTTAAGAAAGAAGTCTTAACTTTGCCATAGATACATGAAATCACCCACGCACTGAACGGATATCACCGGAATTGGTGACCGGGTATCGACCGGAATATGCAATAAAAATGATTGTATTTGTGCAATAAAAGAACTCTTAAAATATTGATTATATGTAAATAAAACCGTGTTTGGGCATTAAGAATTTATAAAAATCATGCGGTCTTCTGTTGTGAAGGAAACAAATTCATTATCTTTGCACAAAATATTTCTTATGGCAGAAGACATAAATCGTTTGAAATTGATACTGGTTGAAAAGAAGAAGACCAGCAAGTGGTTGGCGGATGAGTTGGGCGTGAACCCTTCTACCGTGTCGAAATGGTGTACAAACTCTTCGCAGCCTGATTTGGCCACTGTGCTGAAAATCACCGACCTGCTGAAGATTGACATCAAAGAACTCATCGTAAGGGAATATGACACCTTTCTTCGGGAGAAAATGAAGAAGAAGTAAAAAGGAAACTAGGAACATCGAGGAATTTGAAAGGCTTATAGCCAATGACGAGAACGTGCATCTGGAGTTGGAGAAGACTACAGGTGAGCTAAAGGAAGGGATGCAACCGCTTGTGCGTTTCTGAATGGTGCTGGTGGTTGGCTCGTATTCGGTGTTGTCTCCAAAGTCTATCAAGATTCTCGGACAAGAGGTTACTGACAACACGCAAAGGGAGATTGTCCAAGCGTTGAGTGGCCTCGAACCTGCTGTTTCGGTTGACATCAAATACATTGATGTGCCTAATAGACCATGCAGTCAAGTCATAGCCTGTATTTCGAAGCGTTTGTTTGGGGAACTGCCCCTTACACCTATCATGGCAGTTCTTATATTCTAATAGTGGGACTGCAACTTGTTGTAGACAACTTGATACGGTGCTTTTCGAGCGAGTTAACCGCACCTTCTATAATGGCCTTGCCGGATTGTAGAGCCGCAGACGAGTGGTGTTTCATATCCGCCTTGGCATTGATTAGTGCTTGGGTGGACTCATTAAGTCCACAACTTCCTTATCAGCAGGCAACCAATTCACCGTATCAATCGTTTCCATCGTGAGCCATTTGGCGGCCTCATGCTCCATGAGTATCAGTTGGCCCGCTTTTACCTTGCAGATGAAGCAGTGCATAGTGAGGTGAAACTTCGGGTAGTCATACTCTACGGTAGTAATCAGTTCGCCCACCTCGATTTCTGCAGCAAGTTCCTCTTTAATCTCGCGCCGAAGAGCTTCCTGCGGACTTTCGCCAGTTTCCATCTTTCCTCCGGGAAATTCCCACCAGTCCTTCCATTCACCATATCCGCGCTGTGTGGCAAACATCTTGTCACCATCGCAGATAATGGCAGCGACCACTTCTATTTTCTTCTTTACTTCCATATTCTCATCCTATAGCTTTATACTGACTTGCAAAGGCGTAGGTGGCTTCTGACATTGGAGTGGCTAATTGCCACACTATCTGTATTGGTTTGGAGCCCTCCATTTGCCTCATTGTTACTTGCCCTAGATATGTAAATCCCATTCTGCATCCGTATTCTGGATGCTTTGCCTGTTGTCTTACAAAAAGAAGCATGTTGTTGTCGCCATTGCGATAGGCCTCAGCCTCCCTGCTCCCCTCACGCACACGGTTCTGTGTTTCCCAATGGAAGAACTCTCGGTTTTGCGCATAATCTTTATATGCAGTCTGCGAGCCTTCCTCACGCTCCTTGATTATATCCACATACATTGCCTCCAACTTGATGTCTCTCAGACGTTCTACACCTTCCCGTGAAGGAGATTTTCGGGCTATGGTGGAAAGTCCAAGGGCTGCCTGTATTTGCGCTTTTGTATAAACACCATGCAGACGGAGTGGATTCCATTCATTATAAACAGAATTGTCGGCTTTCTCGGGAGCAGAACTGTTGTCCTTCAGATACGAGACAACCTCGATGAACTCCTCGACGAACAATTTGTCGTTGGCCAAGTCACGGAACATATCTGCTATGCTAGAGTAGTTGCCGGCTTGGTCGTAGAGGTCATAATAAAGCATCACGGCACAGCGGCGTTCCTGCTCAGAGAATGTTGTAGTGTCACATGCGAACTGTTTTTCTGCAAAGCGTAACAGTTGCGAGAAATAA